>NZ_JAUORH010000031.1 GCF_030547425.1 Tenacibaculum sp. 1_MG-2023
TTATTAGAATGATTAATAATGAGCCTATGACCTGGAAACAAATAAAACAGAACGTAACTTAATAACTCAATAAAAAGAAATAAATAGCTTTAAAAGAATCATCTTAATAATCAGTATTATTTACTCCGTTTAGCGTAGCTAATTATCCGTTTAACGTATAAAGCTTACAGTTTTATAAGAGTAATTTTGTTTTTAATTTCAATTAAGTCTAAATAAGAATAAAGTGAATATATTTAAGAAAGCAATAAGTTTTATAACGATTAACCTTCTATTTTTATTCGTAGGGTATGCACAGTCTAAATTATCAGGAACAATAGTAGATGCGTGGAAAAACCCAATTTCTGGAGCAACAGTCATTATAAAAGACACGAATAAAGGAATTTCAACTGATATAAATGGTCATTTTCTTTTTAAAGGTAAGCTTAAAGGAAAACATGTACTTAAAGTTTCTTTTGTTGGCTTTAAAACTAAGGAACTATTTTTTAAGATAGAAGAGGGAGAAGAACTAGTATTATCAATACAATTAGAAGAATCATCAGTAGAGTTGGATGAGGTACTTGTAACTGGAAAGAGTATCGTAAAAAAAGTAAAAGAGAAAGCATATAATGTAGGCGTTGTTGATGCTAAGGAGTTACATCATACCTCTTTAGATTTAGGACATGCATTAGATAGAGTAGCAGGAGTACGTATTAGAGAAAGTGGAGGTGTTGGTTCTCGAATGAATTTTTCACTTAACGGTTTTAGAGGAAATCAAGTTCGATTTTTTATTGATGGATTGCCCATGGATAATTTTGGTTCATCTCTACAAATTAATAACATTCCAATAAGTTTAGCAGAACGCATAGAAATATATAAAGGAGTAGTACCTATAGGTTTAGGAGCAGATGCATTGGGGGGAGCTGTAAACATTATAACACAACAACATAAAAAAAGTCATTTAGAAGCTTCGTATTCTTTTGGTTCGTTTAATACTCATAGATCACATGTAAATGCTGTTTATGTAGCAAAATCAGGGTTTACTGCGCAATTAAATGCTTTTCAAAACTATTCTGATAACAATTATAAAGTAAACGTTGATGTATCTGATTTAAACACTGGAGAATATTTTCCCAACCAAAGGGTAAAACGTTTTAATGATACTTACCATAACGAAGTGGCCATTTTTAATGTAGGTTTTGTAAATACTAAGTTCGCAGATCAATTATTGTTTGGTATAACCCTAGGGAAGAGTTATAGAGAAATCCAAACAGGAGCAAGAATGGTAAGTGTGTTTGGAGCTTGGCATACAAAAGGTAATATTATAATGCCTAGTGTAAAGTATAAAAAGAACGACTTTATATTTAAAAACTTAGACTTTAAGTTAACCGCTAATATCAACTTGGGTGAAGAAAAAAATATTGATACGTTGCATAGGCGTTACAATTGGTTTGGAGATTTTAAAGAATATGATGGCCCTGGAGGAGAGCGTTCGTATTCTTTATATAAATACAAAAATAACGCAGGTGTTACAACAACAAGCTTAAACTATAAACTAAATAATAAGCATAAAATAACATTTAGTAATACTCTTAATACGTTTGATAGAGTAGGGCATAATGAGTTAAATCCAGATAATGAAATTTACGAACACCCCAAAAAAGTGATGAAAAATGTGATGGGGTTAGGCTATGACTTTAAAAGTTCAAACTGGAATACTTCAATCTTTTTAAAAAAATACTATCAAAGAAATAAGTTTGCAGAAGCATATAACCCTAGTGGAAACTACGGAGATGTAGCGTATAGAAATCAAGTTAATAAATTTAATCATACAGGGTATGGGCTTGCAGCAACATATTTTGTAAACGATGATATACAATTAAAAGCTTCTTATGAAAAAAGTTATCGTTTACCAGAAGCAAATGAACTTTATGGAGATGTAATTAATTTAGAAGGAAACTTAAGTTTAAAACCAGAAAGTAGCAATAATTATAATTTAGGAGTTAGCCTTTGGAAACATACAAATAGTAAACACTCTTTTAATTTCAATGCAAGTGGTTTTTATAGAGATGCTAAAGATTTTATTAGACCTACGTTTAATAAAAATCAAAGCAGGCAAGTTATGGATAATTTAGGGAGTGTAACCAACCTAGGTGTAGAAGCAGAGGTAAGATATAACTTTAATAATCAAATCTCTTTAGGGGCAAACATAACTTATCAAAACTTAAGAAATAACACAAAATATGAAGATAATCAAACAGAGGTTAGTGTTGTTTACAAAGATCGAGTTCCTAACGAGCCTTATTTATTTGGAAATGCTGACGTGAGCTACACTTTTTCTAATCTATGGAATAAAGAAGACAAATTAAACATAGCCTATAACTTATTATTTGTTCATAATTTTTATTTGTACTGGCCAAGTTTAGGGAGCAATAAACTTGAAATTCCTCAACAAATATCACACGATGTAAGTTTTACATACTCATTAAACAAGAAACTACAATTTACTTTAGAATGTAGAAACTTGTTAAATGCTGAGCTTTATGACAATTTTAGTTTACAAAAACCCAGTAGAAACTTTACAGGAAAAATTAAATACACTTTTTTTTAAGAACACATATATATAGAAGATAATTAAATAACAATTATAAATTAAAACAAATGAAGTACAAAAACCTTTATTCAGCTTTATTTATTGCAGCGGCAATTTTTACGTCTTGTAGTGATGATGATACTCCGAAACAGGGAGAAACACCTCAAGAAGGAGCTAAATACTTAATAACAGCAACACCAAAAGCATCAGAAGGAGTTGCAGATTATATACTTACAACAGATAATTTATCCCAAGGAAAAATTAGTACAGTAGGAAACGGTATTGAGCAAGATGGAACGTATCGTTATTATGTAACCAGTAATAATAAGTTTTTTAGTTTATTATACGGACAAGGAAACCCAGGGGCAGTAACAACATATCAGTTAAATAATAAAGGAACGTTAGATAAATTGTCTAATTTTCAGTCAGAAACTGTACAAGCATTTGCTCCAGTTAAAGACGATTTATTGTTAATGAAAATATCAAGAAGTTCTGATTCACCTATCGCTTCTTGGTATCGTCTTGATACAAGAACATCACAATTTGTAGCCGAAGGACAAATTAATACCAAAGATTTAGCAAATAAAGAAAATGGAGAGTTGGCTTTCTTTACTTGGATAACGCAAGTAGGTGATTATGTGTATTTACCTTATTATACAATTAAAGGAAATTCTACAGATAGATTTGGAACGGCTTATCCTAATGAAGCTAATATTGCAGTGTATTCTTATCCAGAAATGGAGTATGTAAAAACGATTCATGACGATAGAACAAGTCATATTGGACGCTATTTTAACAAAGGTTTGTCTGTAGATGAAAAAGGAGATGCTTATGCTTTTTCTTCTTCTGTAGCAACAACTAACGGAGAAATAACATCTACAAAGCCATCAGCAATAACAAGAATTAAAAAAGGAGAAACAGCGTTTGACCAAACTTTTTATTATAACATTGAAGAAGCTTCAGGTAATAGATACGTTACTTCTCACTTATACTTAGGAAATGGTAAATTCTTGGTAAATTTACACGATACAGCTTCAAAAGGTACATATAGTACTGGAAAAGATTTGGCAATTGTAGATGTATATGCTAAAACGTTAACAGATGTAACAGGACTTCCTACAAAAGAAGATATAGAAAGTATTGCATCAAAAGGGCATTATGTATCTAAAGCAGAAGGAATAGTTTATATTGGTATAACAACAAAAACTGGAAGTTATGTTTACAATATAGATGCAACAACAGCAAAAGCTACACAAGGAATTGAAGTAGAAGGAGGAACGATTACTGCTATAAGTAAGCTTAACCCTGTAAAGTAAAAAAGAAACATATATTAGAACAGAAACCTTGGAGTCATCTGATTTCAAGGTTTTCTTATATGGTAAAGTAGTTAAACAGCCAGTGTGTTTAATTGTTGTTTTCGAAATTCAGAAGGTGTAAAACCAGTATGATTTTTAAAAACACGGTTAAAAGAGGTTTTACTTTTAAAACCAGCTTCGTAGGCAATTGCTAAAATTTTATAATCTTTATAATGAATTTTCTAAAAAAGACTACAAAGTAAATCGTTTCTTTTTTTTTCTAAAATCAATTTTGTGAGATAGTTTTACCATTAAAGTATGATCGTTTTCAATTCGATTATCTTTTATTATTATGTATTGATTCATGTACCCTAAACTTAACGTAAAAGCGTTATTTATAGGAATGTCAAAAGCTCCATAAATTCTATTCTGTCCAAAATGATTATTATTAGCATACTTATCAATATCTAAAAAGACCTGATTGGAAAGTGATAACCCTAACTTCGTTTTACCTTCTGTTTGTATTAAAGGTACTTTTACTCCTAAAATTAATCGTAATCGATGTCTTATTCTATCTTTCATAATTCGTTGCTCTAATAACATTCCATAATTAACAGCAACAGTTTTAATTTTATTTTTTAGATTAAAGTATTCATAGACTCTGTGTTCTGTTCTTTTTTCAGAAACAGGGTGTGCTCCATAAGGAAAGAGCACTACCCATTCATATCCAACACCGAAGCTTACATTTTTTAAATAATCATAACTACCACCTAGTCGTAATTTTGATTGTTGCCAGTTCTTAACAAAATTATGTCTACTCCAAGAGTATAAAGTTTCAATATTAAATTTTTCAGTTAATCGGTATTTTCCAGAATAATACCACCATGAATTAAACTGATCGACTTTTTGAGCATTAGCAGAAAAAAATGTAAAAACCAATACTACAATTAGTGTTTTTCTCATTTTTAACTAATTTTTTTACCTATAAAACGAATTACACTCCCTTTTCCGTTGTGGCAAGCTCCTTCATTTAAAAAGACTTCTTTTTCTTCTAAGACTTGAATTTCAAGTCCAGCAAAATCTTGTTGTATTTGTTCTATAGAAAATAGCATGTCTATATCTTTTGGACCACCTATTTTTTGATTATCTTTTTGATAATCAAGATGATTCTTGCTAAACGCTTCGAATATGATGTATCCTCCAGGTTTAAGAAGAGTGGCTAATTTTTGATGAATGATAGAAATTTTCCAAGCAGAAAAGTGTGCGTAGATTAAGCCGATGACATCAAAAGACTCTTTTGGAAATTCAATTTTTTGTATATCACCTACAATATATTTTAGAGGTACACCTGATTCGTTGGCTAGCTTTTGGGCTTTATTTTTTCCTTCAATACTTAAATCGGTTGCAGTAACATTCCAACCCAACTTTGCAGCGAATACGCCGTTGCGCCCCTCTCCATCTGCAGGCAACAATATTGTTCCTGACTTTAATTTTTGCACTTCCTCTTTAAAGAATAAATTGGGTTCTTTACCATAAGCAAAATCTAGGTTTTGATATCTTTCATCCCAAAACGCTGTATATTTTATATCGCTTTTTTTCATCATATTTTGATTTAAATTATATGATGTAAAAGTATAGTGAGTTTAAAATTTTATGATAGGATAAATGTAAAGTAGTATTGTACTTATTTTAGTTTTTTTCTATACGCTTCAGGAGAATAACCTGTATTTTTTTTAAAAAACCTAATGAAATAAGAAACATCTTCATACCCTAAATGAAAAGCAATTTGATTTACTAGGTTAGACGTTGCTAGAAGATATCTTTTTGATTCTAAAATAATTTGTTCGTTTATAAGTTCTGATGCTGTTTTACCTAAAGCTTGTTTTGTTATTGCATTTAGCTGATAGTTAGACAGACTCAATATATTAGCATATTGAGATACCTGCTTTTTACTAGTAATATTGGTTTCTAATAAGTGTAAAAACTCTTCAAGACGTTCTTGAATATACGAATCTTTAGTATTAGAGGTTTTATTACTAGTGTTTCTTAATCTCATTAACTCTATAAAAAGAATACGAAGGTTAGAATTTATAACTTCTTTATATGCTACAGCTTGATTTTTATATTCGGTAGAAGTGGATATTAATAACAGATTCAATTTTAAAAAACTATTTTTTTCTAATTGATAATAATTTGTAGCACTAGCTTTTTGTAGTAAAGAATTAAACTCTTTTTCAATTGAATAGTAAAAATCAGTATTAAACTGAATCATAAAGCCCTCACTGTTACTTCTTAATTCTAATTCGTGTACTTGACCGGGACGGACTATGAAAAAAGTATAATCAGTTACTTCATAACTAACAAAGTCTATTTCATGATTTCCAACCCCTTTTTTTAATGCTAAAAAGAAGAAAAAATCGTGTCTGTGAAGTTCATGAATCATATCCTTTCCGTTGAGAAGTTCCTCAAGGCTTTTAATCATAAAATTACCAGGTAAACTTGGTTCTTTTTGTGAAGCTTTTAGATGTCTTATAGGTATGGTTTTCATGAAAGTTAAGATAAACTAAAGTATTACAAATTTAATTAGAAAAAAGCAAGGGAGGTTGGTTATTATTTAAATGTATAAACCTATTTTTTAGGTTTAGATAGGTAGTAGTTTTTAAAATGAAAAAATCAGTAGAACTTACATTGACCCTGCTTCAGGACGCATTATCCATTTATAAAAAAATGAGGGAATATGGACTTACGGTACTCTAAAAACCTCTGAGCTGGTAGAATGTGGCTTGTTATTTATGAAAAATGTAATTTAGAAATTGGTTATAGTATAAATAACTTCTGTGCTATAGTTGTCTTGCGGGATAAGGACGGACAAGCCTCTAAGTTCATACTGAATAGGGACGTTACTGTAGCAACCACGTATGTTAAAAAAGTATTTGTCAATACTCTCAATTTCAATATAATTATTGCCGTTTTCTATGAAACAACCTAAGCATAATAGGGTAGGTTCTCCATCTCCTGTTCTTCTTAAAAAAAGCTGTAATAGGTTGTTCCAGTTATTGTCTTGTCGGTTTATTCGAATTTGATAGTCAGGAGCTACCAGGATGCCTAAACATAGCAACGATGTCCCGGTGATATTAATGGTGGAGTGTTCTGTATTGCTGGAAATATTCGTGTTATAATCACTGCCGGCATCAAGTATGTCAGATGAAGAGATGGTTGGTGTCCAGCCTCCCCCGCTAATTGTAATCGTCTGACTGTTGGAAAATAGTGTGTAAAAAATGAAGATAAACAGGGGTATTTGTTTCATAAGCTGGTCATGGTATAAACGACATCGAAACTGGTTGATGCTGTTGAGGTTAGTAAACTGATGTCCGATAATAAAATGGAGTAGATGACCTGGTATCCGTTGCCTGTGCCATTACCGGTATATGCACCGCCTATGCCCGTAATAATATCCTGTGGGGACGTTGTCAGGGTTATAGCTCCGCCCGTTGGAGTGCCCAGATTTCCTTCACCGGTGCCACTATAACCGGATAGGGTTAATTGTAATGCTATACCCGAAGGGATACTTCCCCCTTCAATTGCAGCTGTAATATTTCTGGTTGTTCCGGTACTTACTGCGGAAGTAAAATTGATCCATTGAATCGAATTTGATTCAAAGCCAGGTTGGTTCCCGGCTTCTGTTGGGTTGATCTGATTCAAAATTACAGGACTACCATCTTCAATATCAAGTAAGGCTATTTGGGGGAGGCTTATTTCTACAGGAACAATGTCGCTGTCAATTTGCGCAAAAAGCCATTGGGTAGAACACAACAATATATAAAAAGCCAGCCTCATATTATTTTTTCAATTTAACAAAGCGGATATTTCGCTCAGTTTCTTTTAGTTCAATATTCTCGGTTTTGGTTTTCCCTGGTAAAAGGGTTACTTCATCAGTCATGGAAACAATTTCTATACGATCTTTTTTAAGGTTGTTAATTATTTCCAGTTTATATGTTCCGGGAATAATATGCATAAACCTAAAGATACTCTTTTTATTTACCTCGGCAAAATATTGATAATCCTCATTAAAAAGTTTGAGATAAATTTTAAAATCTCGGAGTTTGCTGTACGGGGCTTTTTTTACAGACAGGTTCCCTTTTAAGCTGCTTTCTTTAACAAGGGTCAGGTTTATCCGTGTTACGTCATTTTCCATGAGGTCTACGATTTGTGGAAACTTTTCAAAGGTAAGATAGCCGGCCGGTAAGGTGTTTTTATCGATATCGACCCTTACGGACGGTGTTTTGATGTTTCTGATTACAAAATGGCCGTCCTGATTGGTGGCAACCTCGTCATTGTTTACCCGGAACCTGATTCCTGTTTTATTCAGGAGTTGCTGACCATAAAACCGGATGTCTCCCATTAAGCTAAACTTATTCCTGTTCTTTTCTAATGGGATGTCGAAACGATGCTGGTATCCCAGGCTGAAATAAAGGTCTTTGTTTTCAAGAGGAGAAGGAAAAACGGTGTAGCCTCCTGACAGTGATAAAAGTCCCCTTTTGTTTATGTTATAGTTTAGAAGGGCATTAAAAAAGCTTCGGTCTTTATACAACTCGTCTTTGGCATAAGAGTTTCTCCAGAAAACAGAACCATTAAAATTCTCTGTACGGTAATTAACAGATAGTCCGTAATACCAATAGGTCTCATTAATTGAAGAGCTCTGATTAAATCTATTGGTAGCCAGGTGTTCTGTATACGGTTTAACAGAAAGACTGTTAAAGGGATTATAGGTAAGGGCTAGTCTGGTGTTGTACGAGGTTCCGCTATTGTGGTTTTTGGTTGTCAGGTAGTTAACAGTTTCGGAGATTGTATTTTGAATATTGGCGTTAAACCCGTTAAAATTCCAGTTTAATATACCTCTGATACCAGATTCTTTATAATTGAACGTAGCATTTACAGCCTGATCCTTATTGTTTCTCCTGTATAATTTAAACTGGATATAGTTAGTAGATTTTAAATACCACCTCACATCTGAAAACAACATATTGTATTGTGGCTGGGTGTTGAATTCAAGGTCCCCGAGCTGTCTGTTGTATTGTGCCTGATTGTATCCTATACCGATTCTTAAGCGTTTTAGGAAGTTATAGTGAAAACGGGCATTTAAAAGCTCGCTATCGTTATAATAACCGAAAAAATCTTTTGAAGCATACAGGTAATCGATAGAGGCATTTATATGGTCGTCCCTGAACTGGGGGTTAATTTGAAATCCGTGACCTTTGTATACATCAGTATTGCTATATGAAAAGAGTCCCTGAAAAGTAAATCCTTCTCTTTTGTAATTTAAACCGCCTGTACCGATCCATCCATTGTGTAATTTATTCTTATAATCTTCTTCTTTTTGAAGCCATTCAAGGAAGTATGAGAAGTTTTTATTGTTTGTATAACTGTATGTTGCCCCATAGAGGGTGTTCGTAGGAGCAAAAAAACGGGGTCTCCCATAAAAGGTTTTAATTGAATTTTTCTGATTGAAGTATGTTTTAATCTCTGCTCCTCTAACCCATCTGCCCTGAAGACTTAAAACATTTAGTTTTAACGGATAATCTCCAAGTACAACATGCAATTTTTCTGATGTATAATTCACACTGTATTGATCGTAACTGCCAAACCTGGGTTGCTCCAAGGTGCTTGGTCCCCTGAGCGTAAAATCAACTTTTTTATTCCTAATGGTATCAATATATCCACTGCCGGAGAACTCAAATTGAAAATGACTTTGGTTTTCCTGTTCTGGCAGGCTGTTGTTAAAATATTTTATTCCAGCAGTTACCGGAAAAGTCAACCGATCTTTATCGTTATTATGTGTAGAGTGGTAAACAGGGATGCTTTTACGGATTTTGGTTAATTTTCCGTTATGTATTGACCTGTAATGTGTTTCTGCCATAAAATAGCTTTTTCCAAGACCTTGTTCAGGTACGAAGAAGGGCAATTCAATAGAAAGGTCCTTGCCAGGGGCTAAGACCCATGTTTTATTTATATCATCTCCAACAACAGCATTCGTGTATGTTAGCTGCAAGGTGTCGGCTATATTTCCTGTGTTTTTTATTAAATACTTAATGTAAAATTCCTCATCACTTTTTACTTCCTCAGGAAAAGAGATAGCTGAAGCCTCTGTTCTTTCTTCTTCCTGAAGATTTATGTATATGGTTTTTACACGTTTTATTTTTCCGTTACCATAATGTAATTTCAGAGGGTATAGCGCAGGGCGTACTTTTGAGTTTGTCTTTAGCAGGATAAATGATAATTTTTTAGAATTTCTCTCTAAAACGGTATTCTCAGGGATATTGTGAAAAACAGATATGGTGCCGGGAACTTTTAAAAAGATGCGTAGGCTGTCTTTTAATTGTGTTGGATTAAAAAAGGTTACCGGAATGGTATAGCGTTTATTGGGCAATATATGTATGGTGTCATTTGGAGTGGTTATTTCTGTTTGCTGAGCGTTTAGTGGTTCACAAAGTAGAAACACGACCAGTAAAAGGCTATTGATGCCTATGTTTTTAAAGCCTGCTATTCCTTTTGGGGTGATCAAATAAACTGTTTTTTACGTCAGAGACGTAGTTGTTACTCAACGATAAATTCAAAAGAAGTTCCTGTAAGTTCAGACGAATGATCCATTATAATCATACAGGTGTATTTACCCGAGTCATTAGGGGCATCCAATGGCATTTTTATAGTCCTGCAAGAATCCGGATATATATTCACCTTCTGGGAAGATTTGTCGGAGATTAATTCACTTTCTTTATTGTATATTTCTATAGATAGCGAAGATTTGGCAACATAATCAGAGGGATTGGATAATGTAACTTCTACAGTGCCGGTAACAGGGTTATATTTCGCATCTTCAATTTGCAGCGCTTGGTCAAAATCATTGGTTAGGTTGCAAATAATCTGAACGCCGTAGCGTATTTTAGAGCTAACCGTTACAATGCTCTTTAATTTTTGTTCAGATAAAGGGGTTTGTCCTTCGACCATAATCATGCTCCAATACCCCATAGGAGTTATGTTCTTTGGAAAAACAATTTTATATTTAATCTTTCGAACTTCCCCAGGTTCAAGTATAACCTCATTGTTTTCTATGGAGATCCAATTATTTAAGGAATTCACAGAACTTCCGGGTTCAGAAAAAACTACATCTTGATTGCAGGGGATTAAAATGTCCTGAAGATATAAAATAATCTTTTGTTGGGCGTCAGATATATTTTTCACATCAATCTCTCCACTTATTGAATCTCCTGATGATGAATATTCATGTTTCAAACCATTCAAAATAGCTATGTTGGCATAACTAAATTGAACTATGAAGAACAAGGTTATAAGACCTAAATATTTCATAGGTATAAGGTTAAGGGGTGTCGGTAATAGTATAAGTAACCTCTATTAAAGCCCCTGAATTATCGGCGTCCAAAGCACTAAAATCAGCAATACCTAACACATAGGTAAGGTTATGGCCGTTACTGATACCATTCCCGGTGTAGGCACTGCCTATTCCAGTTATGAAATTCTGAGGGGTGCCTGAAAGTTCGACTGATCCTGAAGAGGTTCCCATGGTTCCGTCTCCATTACCGGCATCTGCTGCTGCGGTAACATTAAGAGAAATACCGGCAGGAACAGTTCCGTTGGTAATAGCAGCTGTAATCGATCTGTTGGCTTCGTTCCCAAGGATACTGGTATAATTCAGCCAGAGCGAATTGTTTGTAACAGTACCAAAGTTTACAGGATTACCTGCTTCAGATACACCTGCGGTAGCATCTAGCGTGATATCTGCGCTTCCGCCACTTTCGAGGTCAACAATGGCAATCTCAGAGAAGTTAATAGTGATACTATGAGTAGAGGAGTTAGTATCCTGAGCATTGGTTGCTAAGACAACAAATGTACATAACAGTAGTAGATAATACTTTTTCATAAGGTTTGGTTTAGGTTTGGTAAGGATAAATATATAAAAAAGGTATGTTATAAGAAAGAAAAAGTAGAGAATAATTTAAAATAAATTACTGATTTTCAGTTTATTTGACTGAATTTTATGCTCGTGGTTTTTACAGACAGAGTCACCAGGATTTTTTATGTTATAGATGAGTTCTGCCAAGAAATAAATATCCAACCCCTGTTTTAGGCTTCTATTTTTTTCCCAGTTTTTCATATCCTATCTTAGGAACTGTCGTTTCTTCGATTCGTTTTTCTGTTTTGAAATGGTTCTCGAACTTCTTCTCTATGAATTCAAAATCATCCTCCAGATCTCCACCCTCATTTTCAGCTTCAAATTGTTGCTCGAACAATGATTGGACTTTTTGTTGCAAGTCCATTGTCCGATTTGTTGACGTTTTTAATCAAAATATATCAATTCTTATGATAATCCAAAAACCATAAAACCTTGTAAATCATACGATTTACAAGGTTTTAGTTTCTATTGGTATTAATTTTTGTCGGGGTGGCAGGATTCGAACCTGCGACCTCCTGCTCCCAAAGCAGGCGCGATGACCGGGCTACGCTACACCCCGAAAAGTGTAAAATTGGTAGTATAGTTTATCTCGAGTAAAACGAGAGGCTACACCCCGTTTTTAATTGGGACTGCAAATGTATAAAAAAAAAGTAAACAACAAATAAAAAAATAAATATTTATTCAATAACATGACTTTATAAAGTGATAGTTAAAATATATTTAAAAGCAGATAATAGAAGTAAAAAAAAATTACATTTGTAACTTCAAAAATTCAAGATAATGGCAGAAAAAATTAAATGTTTGATTATTGGGTCTGGTCCAGCAGGTTACACAGCAGCAATATATGCAGCAAGAGCAGATATGAAACCAGTTATGTACACAGGAATGCAAATGGGAGGGCAGTTAACAACAACTACAGAGGTTGATAATTTCCCAGGATATCCGAAAGGAACTGATGGTACCGCAATGATGGAAGATTTAAAAAGTCAAGCGGAACGTTTTGGAACTGATGTTCGTTTTGGTATGGTAACAAAGGTCGAGTTTTCTGGCAAAGAAGGTGGAGTTCATAAAGTAATTGTGGATGAGTCGACTGAGATTGAAGCACAAACTGTTATTATTTCTACAGGAGCAACTGCTAAATATTTAGGTATAGAAAGTGAACAACGTTTAATAGGTGGAGGAGTTTCTGCCTGTGCTACTTGTGACGGATTCTTTTATAAAGGGCAAGATGTTGTAGTCGTTGGAGCAGGAGATACCGCTGCTGAAGAAGCAACGTATTTAGCTAATATTTGTAGTAAAGTTACTATGTTGGTGCGTAAAGATTATATGCGTGCTTCAAAGGCAATGCAACACCGCGTAAACAAAACTGAAAATATCACCGTTTTATATAATACTGAAATTGATGAGGTATTAGGCGAAAATGTTGTTGAAGGAGTTCGTGCTGTGAATAATCAAACAGGAGAGAAAACTGAAATTCCAGTAACAGGTGTATTTATTGCGATAGGACACAAACCAAATACTGAATTGTTTAAAGATGTTTTAGACATGGATGAAACAGGTTATTTAATTACTAAAGGAAAATCTACTAAAACTAATTTACCAGGAGTTTTTGCTGCAGGTGACGTGCAAGACAAAGAATATCGTCAAGCTGTAACAGCTGCAGGTACAGGGTGTATGGCGGCTTTAGATGCTGAACGTTACTTGGGAGTGTTAGAATAAAACATAAAGTATATAAAATTAAAAAAGGGTACGCTAGCGTACCCTTTTTGTTTTAATTAGAGTTTTCTTGACTTTCTTTAATAATTTTTCGAATCCAATCATTAGGAGTCATATCTATGGTGAGGTTTATACGCTCTTCATCCCCGTTATTAATAACTTTATGAGGACCTGTAAGTCGCATATACCAGCATTCCCCTGGTTTCATCAATACAGGAGTGTTATTTAAATAAAAAGTTACATTTTTATTATTAAGTATGGGAATGGTAAGACGAATTACTGATCTTTCAATTTCTAAAGCTAAAGTAGGATCTGTATGTTCTTTTACTATTGAATGTGGTGCTAGTCGAAGCAATCTAACTAAATTCACAGTAGTGTTCTCTTTAAAAAAATCAATAATACTAGTTAAGTATGGTGATGTTTTTAAAGCATTGGTATCTAGCCAATCTGTCCAAGAACCATCAGCATAATCTTCAGCAGGAGGCGGAAAAGGTAATGAGGTATCCACTAAATGTGCAGGTGACCGTAAAGGAATTACATCGTAATATTCAAAATTATCTAGCTGTAAAGCTTTAGCCTCTTCAAGCATTTTAGCGGTATTAAAGTTGAGAGGTAGCTTAATACGATCACTAAAAGCATTACTTGTCCTAGTAGTAACTGTTTCCATAGACCTATGTTTATAAAAGTTTGAGTTAGTATATTGTAAAACTACAAAAAAGTAGAATTTTGTTCCTAAATGTTACATTTTTATAAAGTTACCTCTTTTATTCTAACTATTTGTAATTTAAAAGCAAGTGTCACTTAATTTTTGACTATCAGATTTATAAACAGTTGGTATTGCTTGGTTCTCATTAATTTTAATACAAGTTAAATCAGGATTTCTGTCTACTCTTAAATCTTCAAGTTTCAAATTATAACTAACATCTAAATTAGTAAGTAAATTACTAGTGATGTACAGATGTTTTAAATCGATAAATGAATGAATATTAATAGTATTTATTTGATTGTCTGAAACTAAAAATGTTTCTAAAGGGCTAATGTCATCAATACCAATAGAAGTAATTTTATTACTTGTTAATACGACACTTTTTAATTTTGAGGTGTCTTCTGTTTTAAATGAAGTTAGTAAATTGTTAGTTACAGTTAATTCTTCTAAAGAATTATTAGATATATTTAAATGAGTTAATTTATTAAAAGATAAATTTAATATTTTAAGCTTACCAGCTTTTTCTAAGCCTGTAATAGTGGTAAGGTCGTTGGAATGAATATCAGCTAAAAGAAGATTAGGATTATTACTAAGATCAATAGTAGTTAAGTAGTTTGTGTTTAAATATAAGGTATCTAACTTTGTGTTAGAGTTTAGGTTAATAGCTTTAATCTTTTGTCCAGCCGCAGATAAATACGTTAAGTTTGAAAAAGCTTCAATACCAGTTAAGTCACTCGTTTCACCAAAACTACCATCTAAGTTTAAGTTTAAACGAGTAATTTTTTTTGCATCTTCTATTGATATTTTTTGATTAATACTACCATCACTATCTAACTTTTGTTCTACTAATATTGCCTCAAAATGTTTGTCAGGTATGCTAATATAAACTTCGTTTCCAGTATCAGGAGTCTCATCATCACTAGAACAAGAGGAAAAAAGGAATAGAGTTAAGGCAAGTGTAGTGTAAGCAATTTTATATTTTAAAAATAAAGATTTCATAAGCTGTTTAATTTTTTAAGCGTAGTTTTAATTTATGAGATATTGTTATTATTTTAATTTTTAGGAGCAAAATACAGCGAGTAAGATTTAGGAGTAAGAGTTTTTTAAATTAACTTTTTCAGTTTATAAGAGCGATAAAAATACAAAAGCGGCTTTGATAGTTTACCAAAGCCACTGTTATTTTTATGCTAAAAAAGTTAACATTTTTTAATGTGAGGTATATAGTTTAAAAAATTAAAGTAGGATAATTTGTATAGCACTATTTTTACTCATTAAATTTTAAATTATTTAAGATGAAAGCCACATCATTCTTATATTTTTCATAAAATCTAATACCAGAAGAGTAATTGAACTCATATACAATATCATTATGCCTAAAGTATATTAATGTATTTTTATAATGTGTAGAATTCCAATTATGTTCGTAGATATACGTATAAGTTTCCCCATACTTTGTAGTTCCTTTTATTAGATTTTGAGAATTAATTTCAACGTTATTATTCCACTGTTTAACTTTTTCTTGAACCAGCTCGTCTAGTTGTAATCTTCCCCAAAAACCGAACTGTTTAAAATTAGCATAATAATCTTAACTTTAGACAGTATTATGAGAAAAAGTAAATTTTCACCGCAACAGATTGCAAAGATTTTAAAAGAGTTCGACAAGGGCAAGAGTGTTGACCAGATAAGCCGTGAGCACGGTGTAAGTGCTGCTGCATTTTACAAATGGCGTTCAAAATATGCTGGGATGAATTCAAAAGAATTAAAACGACTCAAAGAACTAGAACAAGAAAATTATAGGTTAAAACAAATGTATGCTAGTTTAGCTCTAGATCACCAGATGGCTAAAGAGATTATAGAAAAAAAGCTCTAAAGCCCTGTCGTAAACGAAGTATTACTAAAGAACTTATTCATTACGGTATCAATAGGGCGTGCCGTGTGTTAAATATGAGTAAAAGCGTGTATTACTATGAGCCACAGCCTAAAGATGATAAGGTTATAGAAAAAGCATTACAACAAAAAGCTAAAAACCATTCAGAAGAAGGATTTTGGAAAGCTTTTGATCGCTTATGTGAAGAAGGAAAGCCTTGGAATCACAAACGTGTACATCGTGTTTATGTAGCCTTAGGACTTCCCTTAAGAAGGAAGGCGAAGAAACGCTTGCCTGCAAGAATTAAAGAACCTCTAGAAGTTCCAAATATATTAAACCATACTTGGAGTATGGATTTTGTAACCGACGTCTTAGAAAACAAAAGACACTTTAGAGCATTTAATGTAATTGATGATTTTAATAGAGAGGCATTACATATCGAAATAGACTATTCATTAACGAGTAATCGTATTGTTTGGGTGCTCAATCATTTAATTAATAAAAAAGGAAAACCGCAAAAGATACGAATGGATAACGGTCCTGAGTTTATTGCCAATATCACAAAAGAATGGAGTGAGATGCATCATATAGAATTTAAATATATACAACCTGGAAAACCAACTCAAAATGCTTTTATTGAACGTTTCAATGGTTCTTACAGGCGTGGAGTTTTAAACAAGTATATTTTTGAAAACTTAAATCAAGTTCGAGAGCAAACTAAAATATGGATGGACGATTACAACCATAAAAGACCACACGATAGTCTAGGTAAAATCCCGCCAGTAAAATATGCAAGACTTAACACCTCTCTGGCTAGCACAAGAGGTGTTAAAAAACAAAATAAAAATGTAATTTTGGAAAACTAAGCAGTTCTAATCTGGGGAAGCCTACAGGGTAAACCTAATAATACGCCTGTATTTAACTATAGTTTTTTTGAGTTTTTCCAAGCTGTAATTTCATATAAGGCAGGGTCAAATACAAATTCAGGGTATTTAGAAGCAATAATTTTATTTGCCTCTGTAATTAATTTATCTTTTATTGATATATGGTTTTTAGTAATTAAAACATCAACCGATTTATCATATTCGATATGCTTTAGTTTTATTCTATAGTTTTTCCAATTAATAGAATCATATTTTTTTAGATAAGAAATTTCATCAGCACTTTCATATGCAGAAAGGATAATTTCGTCTTTTGTTTCACCTTTAAAAAGCATTAAATGACTAGATGTTACCGAGGCTTGTTCATCACTAATTGCGTTTTTATGTGAGAATCTATTTAATGAGATAGAAAGAGAATCGTCTATTTTAGTTTTTTTATTGATTATTAATTTTATGGTGTCATTCATAGTGTGATTTTGAGAGTATATAGAGGAGCTAAAAATTAATAGCAATAAGGAAAATAGTTTAATCATATTAATTTGTTTCTATTATCTCGACTAAAGCCAAGTTTTGCTGTTGGTTATCATTTTTATACCCCATAAAAAATAAGTCCTAATTTACTTTTTTTTTTGATATTAGTTTAAAGAGTTAATCGGTTCATGTGGGGAGCACAGTTGTGTCCGCGAATGCAAAGCCGAAATTGCGGTTATACATTTTAAGTTAGCAATAGTTTTTTACTTTTTCAAGCTTAATTTTTCGGCAAGTACAACAGCATTGTAGTAGTTTACAATACTACTTGATTTGCAAAGTTCAGAGAAATTTACACTTTTATTCCGTTCACTAGGTATATTAACTTCAAAATCTATTTTAGTTCCAGAATTGAGAATCATTTTTTTAACTTCTTTTGCTGATAGATTTGGATAATATGAGCGAATAGTTGCAGCTATTGCTGTAACCATTGGTACAGCCATAGAAGTTCCACTTTTAAATCCATATTTATTTTCTGGTAACATAGAATATATTTTATTTCCTGGTGCAAAGACGTCTACATTGTTTTTTCCATAATTTGAGAAGTAACTTAAAATATGCTTTCCATAATTAGCTTTAGAAGAACCAACTACAATTACATTACCCGTAAATTCACTATTTAATCCTTTATTGTCATTAGGAAATACTAAAGTTTCATCTCTATTAAGATTATAATTGCCAGCTGCAATAATAATTAGGACATCTTTCTCTTCTGCATATTTTATAGCGTTATATACCCAATCACTATAAGGGGAATAGTACTTTTCAAAACTTGCATTAATAACTTTAGCTCCATTGTCAACAGCGTATCTTATAGATAGAGCTACATCTTTGTCGTGTTCATCTCCAACACTTCCATTAATTCTTAATGGCATTAAACTGTAGTTTTTTGAAATACTATTTGCAACTAAAATGCCAGATATATGAGTTCCGTGTTCTTCATCTAAATTTGTGTCAATAATATTATTCCCATATTGTTTATCATTTAAGTTTTTTAAATCATCATCTAAACTCTTTCTATAATCAGTTTTAATTGACTGTCCTGAAACTATTAAACTATCTTCTATAATATATTTTTTTGTTGATAAAATTTGATTTGTTATATAATAGGGCTCATTTTGTTTGATTTCTTTTCCAAAATAACGTTTTGAAAATTCAATCCTCTTTTCAATACTTTTTATTTCTTTTATTAAATCCTTATTACTTGTTTTAATTTTAAGTATATCGTTCAAAGTGTAATCTTCTCTTTGGAAATATTCTGTAAATCTAGAATGTCTTTTTTTTAGAAATTTTAGGGTTTTAATTCCGTCTTTATAATCTTTAGTTATTTCTTTTAATAAAGTGTTGTATTCTTTTTTAGCTTTTTTTAATAACGATTTATCTTTAACAATGTCAGGATTCATAATGATTCTCTCATGTTCATAATTCAATGTTGTCAGACTTCCGATAAAATTCCAACCGTTTATATCATCGATATAACCATTATTGTCGTCATCAATTCCATTATCTTTTATTTCATTTGGATTTTTCCAAATCCAGTCTTTTAAATCTTTATGGGAAATATCTATACTAGTTTCTATGACTCCAATAACAACAGATTCGTTTTTTTTGTTTTTTAAAAATTCCTTTGCTTTTTTGAAACTAATTCCTGCAATTGAATCTTGTTCTAAATCGGCTTTAAACCAATTTTCTAATTCCGATGATGTTAATTTTTTGTCAAATTGAGCGATTAGCTTGTTTGAAGTTATAAGTAAGATTATCACTAATAAGGAAAATTTTAATTTTCTCATTTTCTGAATTATAATTAATTCAAGTTAAAACGTAGTTCTGGTTTTTAAATTGTAGGTAACGGTTTGTATAAGGTTAGTTGGGTGGTTAAGCACGTAATTAATACACACGTATTTGTTACCTATAGTTTTTTAAGAATCGTTTTTATGCACGATTAGCTTTAGTGCTTTTTCCGAACCTTCTAAAATCAAAATTTTATAACTCTTCCATTCTATAATTAGTTTCTTATCTGTAAGCTTATTTAGTGACGTAAACGACACAGTTTTCTGCTCACTTCCTTCTGATAATGAAATATTATATGAATTAAAGGTACCTGTCTGATTTCCATTTATATCCTCTGACCATTCTCTAATGAAATCTACGAACAGAATTTCAAGGTTACCAATAACTGCTGTTTGTCCAAAATCAATAAACATTGTTTTTCCAAAGTCTAATTTTTCCACAACTAACGTAACTTCCTTTTTGTTAATTTTTAAAGCAAAAGAATAGTTTTGATATGCTTTTGGATAGTTTGCTTTTTCATTATTAGTAGACGCATCATAGCACCAGAGAAAAGTAGTGTGTTTAGTATTGTTTTTAAATAAATTTATTGACTTATTAATTTAAAATCTGTATTTTTTTGCTTTAAAATACTGATAAATGGAACAATTTGAAGGTAAAA
>NZ_JAUORH010000032.1 GCF_030547425.1 Tenacibaculum sp. 1_MG-2023
TTATCAATATGATTGATTAGTTTTCTTCTTCTACGATTATAAACACTTCGCTCAATTTTTGATGAAATAGTATCAGGGAAGCTGTCTGAACAGATTATTTTCACTGTCAATGCCCATATATTCAGCAGTAAGATTTAAACTTATTAATTCCAAATCATTTAGCTTTGGCTGTCTTCTTTGGTAGGTTAAAATCTGGTGTTTTGATATTTTTTGTAACACTTTCAATATTCTTTCGTAATTTGCATTTAAGTTGTTCATTGTTAGTGTTTTGTAACTGAAACAAGTTGCTAATTATCAGTAAGATGAACAACTTTTTTATTTTAAATCATAATGCACAACGGGTTAAATTTAAAAATTTTTAACAAAAAAAGTAGGGTTATTTAAATTATAGTTGTTTTATAAACTGTAAGATGTATATAGTATATGACGCTGTTTTAGAATAAAATGCCCCTTCACTTTTACATTTTTTTTGTTTTACTACACTTTTATTCTTGACAGCGTCTTTTTATTAGACTTATAAAGTTATGATATTGTTTGTTTAAGGCTGTTAAAAAACAGCCTTTTTTTAACTTCAATCCACACTTCAAAACAAAATAAAGGCAGTATTTTTGCTTAATGCAAAAAAATAATCAATCAAAGTTAGAGTTCATTGCTTTAATGGCTTCCTTAATGTCATTAGTCGCTTTATCAATAGATGCATTACTACCAGCGTTAGAACAAATAGGAATTAGTATTCGTGTTCAAAAAGAGTCGCATGATAGTCAGTTACTAGTAACCATGATTTTTTTAGGTTTAGGTTTTGGTCAGTTAATTTCTGGACCAATTTCTGATAGTTTAGGAAGAAAAACAGTTATTTATGGAGGTTTTATGCTCTTTGTTATCGCTAGTTTTGTCTGTGTTAATGCTACAAGCATTGAAATGATGGTTTTCGGAAGAATTTTACAAGGAATTGGACTTTCCGCTCCAAGAACTATAAGTATTGCCATGGTTCGTGATAGTTTTAGTGGAAACTATATGGCAAAAATTATGTCATTTATAGTAGTAATATTTATTTTAGTTCCTGTTGTAGCTCCGGCTATAGGTAAATTAATGTTAGATGCCTACGGCTGGAAATCTATATTTTATAGCCAGTTAATATTTGGAGTTTTAGTCATGTTTTGGTTATGGAAACGTCAACCAGAAACACTAAAAGAAGAAAATAGAGTTAAATTTTCTTTTGGTTTATTTTCTGATGGATTAAAGGAGTTTATAAAATACAAACAAGCTACCATTTTTACCTTAATTTCTGGTTTTATTACTGGATCGTTTATGGTGTATTTAAGTGCTTCACAACAAATTTTTCAAGAACAATACTTATTAGTTGATGAGTTTCCTTACATATTTGCTGGATTGGCTATTTCTGTTGGTTTTGCAACTTTCTTAAATGGTTCATTTGTTATGAGGTTTGGAATGCATAAACTTGTATCATTCTTTTTAATTATTTTTTCTATAGTTCCAGTTATTTATATCGTATTATTTTATCAAAAAGAAAATCCAAGTATTGCAATATTATTGGTGTTTTTTGCTTTACAATTTTTTTCAATCGGATTTTTATTTGGGAACCTTCGTGCGTTAGCAATGCAACCTGTTGGACATATTGCAGGAATTGGCGCTGCAATTAACGGTTTTGTGTCCACTATTATGGCTGTACCAATTGCTACTTTAATAGGAAGATATGTTGATACCACTACCCTACCGCTTTTTATAGGTTTTTTTATATGTGGATTATTGTCTTTACTTCTATTAAACTTTACTAAGTTAAAACCCGTAAATGAGTAGTATAATGAACTTAGATGTACTTTACGAAGACAATTATATTCTTTGTGTATCAAAACCTAATAATGTAGTAGTGCATCATGCACACCATTCAAGAAACGTTGCAGATGAAGATTCTTTGTTACAACTAATTCAGCAACAATTCGATCAAAAAATGTATCCTGTTCACCGTCTTGATAGAAAGACATCAGGAATTATATTACTAGCTAAAGAAACAGAATTTGTAGCTAAGTTTCAAGAACTATTTACCAAGAACAAAATACAAAAGACGTATTACGGAATTGTTAGAGGTCATGCTCCTGAAACTAAAATTATAGATTCTCCTGTTAAAGGAAGAGATGCCAATGTGCATAAAAATGCTGAAACACATTTGTTTACTGTAAAAAATATTATAGTAGACATTCCTGTTAAACCTTACGATACATCAAGATATAGTTTAGTTAAGTTACTACCTAAAACAGGAAGGTTACACCAGTTACGGATTCATATGAATAAAATTAGTCACCCTCTAATTGGAGATCCAAAGTATGGTGATAAGAACCATAATACAATGTTTATTGATAATTTTACTTGTGAAAATCTTTTTTTACACGCTCATTCTTTGGAGTTTACGCATCCTTATTCAAATAAAAAACTATCTATAGAAGCAGATTTTTCTAAAGATTGGTATGTGATCTTTGAAAAGTTTAATTGGAGTTTATAAAAAGGTGTATCTCCTATTGTTCTCATTTTCAATAGTTAACCTTAATTAACAGCTATGTGATTTTTGTTTTTTTAAAACAGAAGGCAATATTTTTATCATTTTAACGCTTAGATTATTGATTGTTTAATTAATTAACTTTTTATATGATTTAAATCAAAGAAAAATGAAAAATTTAAAACCCTTCATATTAGCAACAGCAGCAGCCTTATTAATGGTAAGCTGTAGTGATAACGACACTAACCCTGTTGATAATCCAAATGCTAAATTATTTGACACCCATTCTCATGAAGTATGTAGCTATATTGATGGTAACTGGGGACAAAACGCTTACATTGGTTCAACTATTGTAAACCAATCAGAAACAAACTTCTTAAACAACCAAAACGTTAAAATAGCTGATGTATTTAACATTAGTACTGTTCCGTTGCATTTTGCTAAAGGTTCTGGAACAGCAAATGCTATTTCTTATGGTGCTGGTTATGTTATTTTTGGAGAAGAATTATATAATATGGCCTTAAGCCAAGGAGGAAGAATTTCTTGTGCTATGGTTCAAGCTCATGAAATTGGGCATCAGTTACAATACCAAAACAACTTACCTTCAAGGTCAGAAAGCACAGCTAGAGCAACTGAATTAGAAGCTGATGGTTTTGCAGGTTATTATATTAAAAAACCAAATGGATACAACGCTACTTGGACACAAGCAGCACCAGCATATAACTTTGCTGCTTCTATTGGTGACTATAATACAACTAGCCCTGGACACCATGGTACACCTGCGCAACGTCGTTCAGCTTTTCGTTTAGGATATTTACTAGGAGATTATGACTTAACTGTTAGTAGTTTTGATTATAACTTCTTTTATTACTATGATAACTATGTGTTACCGGGAGCTTTACGTCAGGATTTAAAGAAACCAGATAATATTGACGAAGATTTACACAAATTTATCTTATCAAAAATGGAAGAGTTAAGAAAAATTAATTCTGGTGAAATCTCTAAGGAAGAATTTGAGAATTTAAAATAAAAACAAAAACTAATATTTTTAAAAGTTAAATTAATTAAACAATAAAAAAAAGGGTAGCAAAATTTTTGCTACCCTTTTACATTTTATAAAAATAGTTTTTAAATATCTTTAAAAATAGCGTGCATTAAACGTTTTTTATCATTGATGCTCTCTTCAAGGGCAATCATTGTTTCCGTTCTATTTACACCATGAACATCATCTATTCTATAAATAATACCTTTTGCATCATTAGTGTTTTTAGCACGCACTTTACAGAAAATATTATACTTTCCTGCAGTTACGTATGCAACGGTTACATTTGGAATTAAGCGTAAGTTATCAAGCACATGTTGTGTCATAGATGTTTTTTCTAAAAAAATCCCAACATGAGCAATAAACGAATACCCCATTTTTTCATAATTCAAGGTTAATGTAGAGCCTTGAATAATTCCTTCATCTTCCATTTTCTTTACACGTACGTGTATAGTACCCGCAGATACTAACAGTTTTTTTGCGATGTCTGTAAATGGTGTACGAGCATTTTCAATTAAAATGTCTAAAATTTGATGATCAATCTCATCTAGTATGAACTTCTTCATTCTTTTTGTTTTCTTCAAGTAATATTGCTAAAATATGATTTTTTTCTAAAAAAAATAAGTTTTATTTGATAGAAAAAGAATTTTTAACTATTTTTTATGAATTCTTTATGGGATAAATACATAGATAAGTTTCCTTCTTCTTCTTTTGTTAAAACGAGTGCAAATTTATCATTTTCTATACTTTCTACATACTGATATGCGACATCTTTTTTATTATTTTTTGATCGATAAATCACATCATAGAAGTTCTTGATATTGTTAGGAATAGCAAAGTATTTTTCAAAATTATTGAAGTTTTTTGCTAAAGAAATGTGATAAATCCCCTGTAATAGGGCATAAAAGTTATATTTTCTAACCTCCTCCCTGTCGTAATCATTTGCAAAATGACCCGCTTCAATAAGTATAGTATTATGTCCTAACTTTTGAAAATTATCTCCTGTAGCAGTTGGGTAAAATTCATCAGTATAACGACCCACATGATTTGGTATAATTTCTTGTAACAAATTATTCATTGCTACAATTACATTCATGGTTTCCCTTCTTCCTTCAGTAATTGTTCTTGTTTCTTCTTCTGAAGGAGCTAGAAAAGATATTGTTGCTGGGTTTTCTGTTCCTTCAACACCAAAAATGGTTCTTTGATCATGAAGATTGAAGCAAAATTCAGGATTTACTTCTTTTAGAATACTACGCAAAAGTTTACTTTCTTTTGCTTGTAGCTTTACAGCATCTCTATTCAAATCTACATTGTTAGCATTTACACGTGTATACGCTTGTGCCCCGTCTGGGTTTAACATTGGTACAATAGTAATGCTGCAATTAGCTAAAATAGATTGAGTTATTTCGTGGGTAGAAAAACGTTGAATAAAGTTTAAAAAGTCAAATACAGCTTTGGTGCCTGTACTTTCGTTTCCATGCATTTGGCTCCAAATGAGAATTCTTTTTTCTCCTTTTCCTAATTTTAATTGATAAATGGCTCTTCCCTCTTCTGATTCTCCAATAGTTTTTGTTTGAATCTCAGAGTTTTGCAAGCCTAAATATAAAGGCTCTATATCTGTTAATGTTATCCACCTTCCAGATATAGAGTCTTCTTTAATTTTTGAATAATTTTCTTCTAAAAAAGAGCTATTTAAATGTGTCATATCATATTATAACGAAAACCAATCTGCTACCAATTGTTTTTCAATAGGTTCAATAGTTTTGTGTACATAATCATTTTTAGTAATGTCGTACATATAGTCTTTAGACCATTCTTCAATATTATTTGCTAATGCTTGTAAAGACTCACAAATAAATTGTACTTCTTCATTTGTAATTGTTGGGTGTACTGATAAACGTACCCAACCTGGTTTTTCTGTATTACAACCTTCTAAAATTTGCCCTTTTATTTCGTTTGACCTTATTTGATCTACGTTTAGTAAGAAATGACCATAGGTTCCAGCGCATGAGCATCCTCCTCTTGTTTGAATACCAAATCGATCGTTTAATAATTTTACAACTAAGTTGAAGTGATAATTTTCAAAATAGAAAGAAAAAATACTCAAACGATCTTTGTGATTGGGAGCTAAAATTTTAACTCCTTCTAAATTTTCTAAACAATTAAAGATTACAGGATTGATTTCGTCTTCACGCTCTTTTATCTTATCTGTACCAATTTGGTCTTTTACCTGAATACATAAGGCTATTTTAATTGTTTGTAAAAAGGCTGGTGTACCTCCATCTTCACGCGTTTCTACATCGTCAAAATAATCGTGTTGTCCCCAAGGGTTTGTATAGCTAACGGTTCCTCCTCCAGGGTTATCAGGAACCATGTTTTTATACAGTTTTTTATTAAAAATCAATACACCAGAGCTTCCCGGCCCTCCCAAAAATTTGTGTGGCGAAAAGAAAATAGCATCTAAATACTCATCCTCTTTTTCTGGATGCATATTTATATCAACATAAGGTGCAGAACATGCAAAATCAACAAAACATAAACCGCCATAACGATGAATTAATGAGGCTACTTTATGGTAGTCTGTCTTTATGCCTGTTACGTTAGACCCTGCTACTATAGAAGCAATTTTAATAGGTCTATCTAGGTATTTTTTTATGGTTTCTTCAAACTTATCCAAACATACTAAACCTTCATCATTACAAGGAACTACTTCCACATCTGCTATAGTTTCAATCCAAGAAGTTTGGTTTGAGTGGTGTTCCATATGGCTTACAAAAACGATAGGTCTTTTTTCTTCTGGAACTTGTGTGTTTTCTTTTAAATTTTCATTTATTTTTAATCCTAAAATACGTTGAAATTTATTTACAACCCCTGTCATACCAGATCCTTCCGTAATTAACACATCGTTTGAAGATGCATTTACGTGATGTTTGATAATATTACGTGCTTCATGATAAGCTAAAGTCATAGCTGCTCCAGAAGTTGAAGTTTCTGTATGAGTATTGGCTACAAAAGGTCCAAACTTATTTAAAAGCTGCTCTTCTATAGGTCGATATAACCTTCCACTTGCAGTCCAATCTGTATAAATCATTTTCTTTTCGCCATAAGGTGTTTGAAAAGTTTGATCTATACCTACAATATTTTTTCTAAACTTATCAAAATACTGTTCTAAATCCATAGTTGAAATCTCTAGTTGTTTGTAATGTTGCGTAAAATTAGCAGTATACTACTTGTTAGCCTAAAATAGTTATAATATTAACGCATTTATAACACTTTGTTATTAAAGTCTAAATTTACCACCTATTAAAATAGTGTTTTCAAAAAAGTAAAAACTTTGTGAGGCAGAATCAATAGAACTACTTGTAGTTTTAACATCTGGCATATAAATATACCCTCCTTTTAAATCAGCTTGAACAAAAAAGTGCTTTAAGAAAGTAATATTTAAACCTCCACCAATAGAAGCTCCGTACCCAGATAAATGAAAGTCATCATGACGATCCATTCCTAATAAAGTTGTATTAGTTCTTGGATACAAAATTCCCATTCCTACTCCTTCTGTTAAGTTGATTTGTAAGTTTTCTAAGTTTAAACCAAACCAGTGACTTACGTCATCAAAACGTTTTACTTCTACGTTTACGTAATTTAAACCGTCCGTATGCTCAAAACGTAAAAAGTCAGCGGCTAAATTGATAGTTTCATTATTGTATGTTCCATCATATTTAGCATTTCCTGTATTAATATTTCCATTAATCTTTACATCCTGGTCGGCTATCATTACATATTTCATATGGTCTACCCCAATAGAAATGGTGTAATTTTCTTTAAAGAAATACCCTATTCTATAATTTGTTTGCGGAATAGTTACTCTTCCTGGATTGAAGTAATCATTAAATGAAAATTTTGTTTGTCTGTCTTGAGCTTTTACATTTTGTAAAGTAAAATCGTAATTAGCTCCTTTAAAACGAATATCTGAATTAGAATAACTAGCCCAGTTCCATCCCCAATAAACGAAGAATTTTCCTTTGTTAGTTACTTTTTTCTTTGGAAGAATTTCCTCGTTTTTCTCCTGTGCTATTATTGATACTGAAGCGACCAGCATTAATAAACTTACTATTTTTAATTTCAAAAAACTATTGTATTATTTGTTGTATTTCAGTGATAAATCTTTTAGCTAAAGCATCTGCATCATCTTGACTAGTACTTTCTGTATAAATTCTGATAATAGGCTCAGTATTCGATTTACGTAAATGTACCCATTCCTCAGCAAAATCAATTTTTACTCCGTCAATCGTATTTACATCTTCGTTTTTATAGTTATTAGCCATCGTTTCTAAAATCTTGTCAACATCAATTTGTGGTGTTAATTGGATTTTATTTTTACTCATAAAATAGCTAGGATATGAATCTCTTAACTCTTTACAAGGTGTTTTTTTATGTGCTAAATGTGATAAGAATAAAGCTACTCCAACTAATGAATCGCGTCCATAGTGAGATTCTGGGTAAATAATACCTCCGTTACCTTCTCCTCCAATCACTGTATTGGTATCTTTCATCATTTGTACTACGTTCACCTCTCCTACTGCACTAGCTGTGTATCTTCCTCCATGTTTTTCAGTAACATCACGTAAAGCTCTTGAAGAAGATAGGTTAGAAACTGTATTACCACCACCTAATTGACCTAATACATAATCGGCACAAGCTACTAAAGTGTATTCTTCTCCGAACATAGATCCGTCTTCAGAAATTAAAGCCAAACGATCTACATCGGGATCTACTACAATACCCAAATCAGCCTTTTCTTTAACTACTAATTCAGAAATATCTGTTAAGTGTTCTTTTAAGGGTTCTGGATTGTGTGGAAAGTGTCCATTTGGCTCACAGTATAATTCTACACAGTTTACGCCTAACTCTTCTAACAATGCAGGTATTGCTATACCTCCTGTAGAGTTTACACCATCAACAACTACTTTAAAGTTAGCATTTTTTATAGCTTCTACGTCTACTAAATTAAGTTTTAAGACTTCTTTTATGTGTTTCTTTATATAATCTTTCTTTTTCTTATACACTCCTAAGTCATCAACTTGAGCAAACTCAATAGTAGCATCATTTTCAGCGATCTTTAAAATTTCTGCTCCATCCTCACCATTTAAAAACTCTCCTTTTCCATTTAAAAGCTTTAAGGCATTCCATTGCTTAGGGTTGTGTGATGCGGTTAAAATGATACCTCCATCAGCTTTTTCAAGAGGAACAGCTACTTCAACAGTTGGTGTAGTTGATAACCCTAAATCGATTACATCAATTCCTAAACCAACTAAGGTATTAGCTACTAAGTTACTTATCATTTTACCCGATATACGAGCGTCTCGACCTATAACTATCGTTATTTTTTCTTTCCTTGAGTTTTTCTTTTTTATAAATGTACCATAAGCAGCAGCGAATTTTACTGTATCTATAGGTGTTAAATTATCACCTGTATTTCCGCCTATGGTACCTCTAATACCTGATATAGATTTAATAAGTGTCATATTAATTTTAATTGATGAGCAAATATAAAGCTATTTAAGAAAGTAACCTTTAAATGGGATAGCTTTAACTGTAACATTTGTTACATAGGGAACTAAAAAAACCGTTAAGTTTAAAACTTAACGGTTTATAATTTTTAAGAAGTTGTAAGAATTATTTTCCTTCCATTTTCTTCTTTAATTCAGCTAATCCACCGATATCTCCTAAAGTAGTTTTTTCTACATCTTGAGCTTTAGCAGCAGCAGCTTTAATGTTCTTTTGTTCTTCTTCTCTAAAGATAGAAGTGTGAGAAACAACAATTCTACGGTACTCTTTACTAAACTCAGTTACTTGGAACTTAGTTTCGTCACCTTTAGCTAATTTACCTCCGTCTTCTTTTTCTAAGAAACGAGTTGGAGCGAAAGCTTCAACACCATCAGCAAATACTACAGTTGCACCTTTATCATTTTTCTCTTTGATAGTACCTTCGTGCATAGATCCGATTTTGTACGTAGCTTCATGAGCATCCCAAGGGTTATCTTGAGTTTGCTTATGACCTAAGTTTAATTTACGGTTTTCTACATCTAATTCTAATACTTGTACTTCTAATTGATCACCTACAGTTACGAAATCTGATGGATGCTTAATTTTCTTAGTCCAAGATAAATCAGAGATATACACTAATCCGTCGATACCTTCTTCTAACTCTACAAATACACCAAAGTTAGTGTAGTTACGTACAGTACCAGTGTGTTTAGAACCTACTGGATATTTAGTAGTGATATCTGTCCATGGATCTGGGTGTAATTGCTTCATACCTAAAGACATTTTACGCTCTTCGCGGTCTAATGTTAAGATTTGAGCCTCTACTTCATCACCAACTTTTACGAAATCTTGCGCAGAACGTAAGTGTGTTGACCATGACATTTCAGATACGTGGATTAATCCTTCTACTCCTTCTTCAACCTCTACAAATGCACCATAATCAGCTAAAACAACTACTTTACCTTTTACTTTATCACCAACTTTTAAGTCAGAGTTTAAAGCTTCCCAAGGGTGAGCAGATAATTGTTTTAATCCTAATTGAATTCTTGACTTGTTATCATCAAAGTCTAAGATTACAACGTTTAATTTTTGATCTAATTCAACAACTTCATTCGGGTGGTTGATACGAGACCAAGATAAATCAGTAATGTGAACTAATCCGTCAACACCTCCTAAGTCAACAAATACACCGTAAGAAGTAATGTTTTTAACAACACCTTCTAGTACTTGTCCTTTTTCTAATTGACCGATAATTTCACGTTTTTGATCTTCTAAATCAGCTTCAATTAATGCTTTATGAGATACTACTACGTTTTTAAATTCGTGGTTGATTTTCACAACTTTGAATTCCATAGTTTTCTCTACATATTGATCGTAGTCACGGATAGGCTTCACATCAATTTGAGAACCTGGTAAGAATGCTTCAATACCAAATACATCAACGATCATACCTCCACGAGTTCTACATTTAACAAAACCGTTAACGATTTCACCTGTTTCGTGTGCATTGTTAACACGATCCCAAGCTTTGATTACACGTGCTTTTTTGTGAGATAATACTAATTGACCAGAAGCATCTTCTCTTTTGTCAACTAATACTTCTACTTTGTCTCCAACAGCTAAACTTGGGTTGTAACGGAACTCGTTTAACGAAATTACACCCTCTGACTTAGAATTAATGTCAATAATAGCATCACGATCAGTAATACGTACTACTTCACCTTCAATAACGTCGCGTTCGTTTACGAACCCTACAGTACCTTCTAAGGCTTTTTCAAATTCTTGTAATTTAGACTCGTCAACTTCATCAATACCTTCTTCGTATTTGTGCCAGTTAAAGGTTGCTAAAAATTCTGCTGGATTTACAGCTTCTGCTGTGTTTTTTGTTTCTTCAGACATGTCTGAAATAAATATTTGTATCTTTTTGTTAACCAGATTTCTAACGATACTAACGCCAAGAGAAATTAAACTTAATAAATGTTATTTTCTACCCTTTTTAAATCTGTACTCGTAAAAAGGCGTGCAAATTTACGAATAATTATTGAAGTTACCTAAAATGTTTTGGTTTTTAGCAAGTTAGTTAATTATACTGATGGTTCTATATTAATAATCGTCATCAGGTTGTGGTTTAAGTAAGAATTTCGAAACCACTTTGTCATCTAACTTCATAAAATCGTTGTAAAGTACTTTTGTTACTTCCTCACTAGATTTTTTATCTTTTAATAAGTCGTAGGCTTTAGCAGGTGAATCTTTTATAACATCTTTTACAAGCTCCTTCCCTATTTCTATTATTTCAGATTTTGGGAAACCTCTTTCTACAAAAGGTTTAACATTTGCTACAACACTAATTGCTGCTCCTTTGCAAATATTTTCTTTTGTTGGTATTGTTTGTTGACTGTTTTGAGAAAACAGCTGAAAAGAGAGAAAAAGAAACGCGACAATTAACAAGTTTTTTAGTTTCATGTTCATTTTTTTAGTTAATTATTAAAACACTAAATTAATACATTTCAGATTGTTACGAAAGTAAAATATTAACTTAAGTGCACTTAGTATATATTAAAATAATTTTTATTATTCCACTTCTTTTATCTCTACCTTAAACAAATTTTCAAAAGTTTCGAAAATGTTTTCAGCTTCTTTTTTACGTACTGAAATGGTGTACTCGCAGTCTAATTCTAATTTTTGATTAATGATATTCAAGTTTCGTTCTTTAATAATACGTTGCACCTTGTTCATCATATCGTAACCAAACTTTAGTTTATAATGAATATCGATGGTTTTTTCTACAATTTCAGAAGCTTCCAAAGCAAGTTGCGCAGAAGTCCGATAGGCATTAATCAATCCTCCCACTCCAAGTTTTGTTCCACCAAAATAACGTACAGAAACAATTAAAATATTGGTTACCTTAAAAGATTGTATTTGTCCGTAAATTGGTTGACCAGCAGAATTACTAGGTTCTCCATCATCATTTGCTCTAAATCGGATTTTTTCAGTTCCTAATTGCCACGCATAACAATGATGACGCGCCGTATGATGCTGCTTACGAAGTTCTTCTAAGCGTTCTTTGATATCTTCTTCAGAAAAAACAGGAAAGGCATACCCGAAAAACTTGCTGTTTCGGTCTTTAAACAAGGTTTCTTCCGAAGGTTTTGTAATTGTTTTGTAAGTGTCTTTTATCTCTTCATTCATTACGCCGAAACTACTAATAAAATACTAATTATGGCAAGCCCAATACCAATCCAATTTTTCTTAACCAATTTTTCTTTAAAAAACGCAAGAGCAAACACTGTGGTTAGTATCACTATTGACACATTATTTATAGTAAAAACTGTAGAACTTTCGAGTCCTTTTGTTTGTAATGCTTTTAATAGATACTCCATAGAATAATAGTTAGAAATCCCTAAAACAATTCCTCCAAGTAGTGTTTTCCATTCAAAACGTCCTTTTTTATTTAGTAATTGAGCTATAAAAATAAAAAACCCAAAAAGCAACGCACAGCCAAAAATAGTTGACAGAAACATAGGTACGGCTTCTTTAGCTACATAAGTGGTTTCTGTGTACTTTAATAATGTATCAATACTCCCTGAACCTAAAAAAAGCAATAGCGGAAACAACAAATTCTTAAACTTCACAGGAGAAGTATCACTTTTAGCAGAGGATAAGTACACAGCTACTAACGCTAAAATTATCCCAATAATTTTTACAGTACCTATACTCTCATTATATAAGAAGATTCCAATAACTACAGGGATTACTACTGACATTTTTCCCGCTACTGAAGCTACTGAGAGTCCATTTTTTTGTGCTGTAATTCCCATTATATTAAATACAGCGATAAATAAAAAACCTAAAATAAAAGCACCTAAAAACCAAGGTTGACCTGGTATCTCAGTGACTGGTATAGAAACTTCTGTATGGACAAATCCAAAAGACAACGCTACGGCATAGTTTAAAACAATGGCCTGTGAAGTATTTACTTTACAAACATCAAAAAGTTTAAAAATAACAAATAGTAAACTGGAAATAAGAATGCTAAAAATTAAGTATATCACGATGCAAACTCTTTTCGTTTTAGTAAATCAACTACATCCTCTGTTTTTGGACAGTTATTCCATACATGGATACCCAACTGTTGTGCAGTATCGGTATTTTCTTTGGTGTCATCTATAAAGAAAGTTTCAGAAGGTTGTAAGTCGTTCTTTTGTAATACAAATTCAAAGATATTTGCGTTTGGTTTTCTAAAGTTGACTTCATGCGATAAATAAAACTGCTCAAAACAGTCCTTGAACTCACTATACAACTCCTTACCCCATTCATTTTGAATCCAAGAAATATGTAAGTCGTTGGTGTTACTTAGTAAAAACAAACGATACTGGTTACTAGCTGATAATTCTTTTAAAAAACTCAATCGGTGTTTAGGAAAATCTAATAAAATGGCATTCCAAGAACGGATTAAGTCTTCTTTTGAAATGTTGAACTTATCATGGAAAAAAGACACAAACTCATCAGTAGAAATTAATCCCATTTCATACTGATAATATTGTTGCATCATTTCTTCAGAAATTTCAGTAACTCCTAATTTTGTAAGTTCTTTATAAGTTGCTTCTTTGTCTAAATTGATGAATACATCACCAAAATCAAAAATGATGTTTTTAATCATTCCTATATATTCTTAATATGTCGTTGTCTATTCTTTCTTCGGAAGATAGCTTAGCGTCAAAAATTGGACGCTTCACTCCTTCTCCAAAGTTTACATCACCAATAAACACTTTAGCTTCATCCCATAAATTTGCATCGATAAATGTTTGTAATGTTTGTACCCCTCCTTCAATAATTACCGATTGTATTTGATGTTTATATAAAATCTCGCAAATTTGTTTTGCTACTTGAGAAGAAAAATCGATTTGTTCGTAAATGAGTTTTTGAGATTTCTCACTATCGTTCGAAATGATACCTATTTCCTTCTCTGCTTCTGTTATAATTATTGTTTGTACGTTTTCATCAAAAACAGTTACCTCTGACGGGATTCGCAAGTTTTTATCAATAACAACTCTTACAGGGTTGTTGCCTTTCCAGCTACGAACAGTTAATGACGGATTGTCTGCTATCACTGTATTAGTTCCCACCAAAATAGCATGTTCTTCACTACGCCATTTATGCACTAGCTGTTGAGAATATTTATTGGAAATCCATACTGGTTTTTGTTCATCTTTGGTTAAAGGAGCTATAAATCCGTTTTTGGTTTCGGCCCACTTTAAAATAATATATGGACGTTTTTTATTTTGAACGGTAAAAAAACGTTTGTGGTGTTCTTTACAAGCTTCTTCACAAACACCTACTATCACATTTCTACCAGCTTTTCTAAGTCGCTCAATACCTTTACCCGCTACTAAACTATTTGTATCTACACAGCCTATAACAACATTAGGTATTTCTTTTTTGATTATTAAATCAGCACATGGTGGTGTTTTTCCATGATGTGAACAAGGTTCTAGCGTTACATAAATAGTTGCTTCTTTTAATAGTTCTTGATTTTGAACTGAGTTAATAGCATTTACTTCAGCATGTGGCCCACCGTAAGGAGAAGTAAAACCTTCTCCTATAACTTTGTCATTATAGACAATCACGGCTCCTACTGATGGATTTGGTCGCGTAGTTCCTACCCCTTTTTTTGCCAGTTGTAAACAACGTTGTATATACTTTTTGTGATTCACAGCTTTAAAATTTAATTTTTATGTCTTCTACTTTATCAATAGAATATATATGTGAAAAACCTAAAACTTTATATTTTAAACCTCCTTTAAAATGAATTTTTAGACGTTGATTTATCAAAGAGTTTAAAATCCCTCCTAAAATTCCGTTTTTATTATTTTCAAATACCCTTTTTGAAGGTATTACCACTTTTAACGGAATATGAAATTCTTTACGAGCAGGAACTTTAAATTCTTCAGAAGAAACTTGTGCTACTTCTACTTGATCAATGAAAACTTTAATCTCATCAGTAGCAATTTTGCCTCCTATATCATTTGGGTTCTCAAAATAAGCATTAGCACCAATTTTTACAGTATCAATAGAAGCGGATAAAAGCTTTATGTCATCAACTTTTAAAAAGATTGGTTTTTGTTTTACCGAGCAACTAATCATTAGTAATAAAAAAGGTGAAAAATAAATGAATTTCTTCATAAAAACTCGTGTTTTTTTGGGTACTTTGCTCTTGCAAAAGTACTATATTCCTATGACACCATCTGATTTTATTATTAGAGAAATAAAACCACAAGATAATGCCGAAATGGCTAACGTAATTCGTGAAGTATTAATCGAACTTGACGCTCCTAAAGTAGGAACTGCTTACGAAGATAAAGCTACTGATGAAATGTATGAGAGCTATCAAAAAGAAAAAGCGGGGTATTTTGTTGTTGAGCATAAAGGAATTATTGTAGGTGGCGCAGGTTTTGCTCAATTGGATAACTTTGAAGGAAGTGTTTGTGAATTTCAAAAAATGTATTTTTTACCTATAGCAAGAGGTAAAGGTTTAGGAAGCAAACTAATCAACTTCTGTTTGAATAAGGCTAAAGAAGAAGGTTTTAAGCAATGTTATTTAGAAACCTTACCATATATGAAAGCTGCAACAAAACTATATCGAAAAAATGGTTTTATAGATTTAGAAAAACCATTAGGAAACACAGGTCATTATTCTTGTAATGTGTGGATGTTAAAAGATTTATAAAATCACTTTATAGAAATGCTATTAAAACAATACAAATCTTACTTTTCAGAACAGTTAAGTTCAATTTTTCCTCAGACAGAAATTAATACTTTTTTCTTTCTATTGATAAAAGAATATTTAGGCTTTCAACGCATAGATCTTACACTTCAACCTACTTTTGAAGTTCTTTCTGATAAAAAGAGGTTGTTAGATGAAGCTTTAGCTCGGTTAAAAAAAGAAGAACCTATCCAATACATATTAGGTAAAACGGAATTTTATGGACTTCCGTTTAATGTTGATAAAAACACACTAATTCCACGTCCTGAAACTGAAGAATTGGTTGAATGGATAGTTAAAGAAGTTGAAAAATCTCAAAAACTATTATTTATACTAGATATTGGAACTGGTACTGGTTGTATCCCTATTAGCCTAAAAAAACAGCTTCCTAATATGAACGTAAGTGCTGTTGATGTTTCTGAAAAGGCTTTGATTGTTGCTAAAAAAAATGCAGAATTAAATGATGTTGAAGTTTCTTTTATGCTTCAAGATATTTTAAAAACTAAAGTATTAAATAGTAAATTTGATATTATTGTTTCTAATCCTCCTTATGTACGTGAATTAGAAAAAGCTGAAATGAAAAATAATGTATTAGAAAACGAGCCGCACTTGGCTTTGTTTGTTGAAGATAACAATCCATTACTTTTCTATAAAAAAATAGCCGATTTAGCTAAAAATAATTTAACTAAAACCGGACTACTTTTTTTTGAAATTAATCAATATCTAAGTAAAGAGACTGTTGAAATGTTAAAAGATAAAGGTTTTACTAAAATTGAACTTAGAAAAGATTTATTCGGTAATAATAGAATGATTAAAGCTAGTTTATAACTTCCCTTATTCACTGAGTTTAACTTACTCCAAAAAACCTTTTAAAAAACGAACCTTTTTTTGTGTTATCTTTTATAAACATATTTAAATCATTATAATCAGATATTAAATACTCTACATACGTATCATAATCTGTATTTTTTGCATCCAAAAAACCAGTTAAGAACTTTTCAGAAGCCTCAACATCTTTCAATCCCTCTATTTCTAAAAGCTTTTTGTATAAGGGGGTTATTTCATTTATAGCCTTTTTAGGTGCAGCCTTTCTTATACCTTTATAATGAGTTACTTCTCCTTTTTCATTTTCTTTAACAATAAAATCTGTCATAACCCAATAATACCTTCCCGATTTAGCTAAATTCTTAACAAAGGCTACCATATTTCTTTTTTCTTTTAGCCTTTGCCACATTAGCTTAAATATAATTTTTGGCATATCTGGGTGTCTAACAATGTTATGTCCCGATCCTGCTAGCTCATGAACTTCGTATCCGCATGAATTTACAAAGTCTTCATTACAATATTCAATAACACCTCTAGTATCAGTTATACTTAAAAGTATAGCATTATCATTTAATTTAATTTCAGTATCAATAGGTACTGGTTTTGGTAATTTTGGTTTTCTTTTTTGATTCTCCCTTGTTTGAGAATCCCATTTTTTTTGATAATTATTAGTTGTCATATTATTGAATGATTTTTGAGTTTGTAAGGTATAAATCGTTTTTTTTAAGCTTTAATACTATACAGATTGCGGGGGAGCATCAAAAAAACATACAACTATGAAAAGAAGTAATCTTAATAATTTCACAGATAACCTTAACACAGCTTGACACAAACATAAAAAGCATCTTTATATATATATATGATAAATATCATACTTTAAAAAGTGTTATTATTTTATGGTGTTATTGTTTTATTATTTTTTTATTAAAAAAAGTAATTCATCTCTTAACACTTGTTTTGGTTAACTAATTGTTTTCTACACGTATAAATTTGTTAAAAAAATCACAAAGCAATAGCTGTGAAAAAAAATAAAAAAAAAGGTAGTATTTTTGTGACCCTTTCTAAAAAAACAGTGTCTTAAACAAAGAAGGGAAACAAAAAGAAAACAATTAATATTACAAAGTCTTTAAACTTAAATGGGGGAAGTAAGCTTACAAACATTAATAGAAGGATCTGAAGCAGACAAAGGAATTGTTTTTGATTCTGAAGGACAGGTAATTGATTCTTATAATATTTCTAAAGAAAGTAACATAGCAGCTATGGCTAGTGTTATTCTTACAATGGCTGATGAATTTTTTCAAGACACTTTAGAGTCTGAAAATCTTAATCAAATAGTTTTAACTTCGAATGAAGGACTTGTTGTTGTTAATAAATATGATAACAACCATATTGTTTGTCTTTTAAGTAGTGACGTTTCTAAGTTAGCTATGATTAAATTAACACTTAAAAAAATAACTCTTCAATAAATACTTTTTAATTAATTATTACCAATAACCATTTTACAATGAAAGAAATTTTAAATGATTTTATCGAAAACCTAAAAAGTAATGTTCCTGGGTTTATTGCAGTTTCAGTTACAGATGTTAGTTCTGGAGAAGCTTATGATTCATTTACAAAAGATGAAAGTTTTGATCCAAATTTAGCATCAGCTTACAATTTAGAAGTTGTTAAAGCTAAATTAAAAGCTATTGAAGCATTAGAGTTAAATGAAGAAATTAAAGACATTACTATTACCTTATCTAGCCAAGTACATATTATCAATATTGCTCCTAGTGGCGCCTATTTTGTTTACTTAGCAGTGGATTCTAAAGACGCTAACTTAGGTATTACAAAAGCTTTATTAAATAAGTATAAAGTAGAGTTAAATAACGCTTTATAAAAAATATAACGGAGTGAAAAATACAAATCATTTACATATAGATAAACCCTTAAAAAAACACCTTAACCAAACCTTAAAGGAGTTTCGTAAGTTTAGATTTTCTGAAGGGGAATTAAAATCCGAAAAAAAGAAAGGAAAAGACTTTTTCGGATTCTTATTCAAAGAATATGACAGTATGAATGATTTAGTAAAAGATATGTTTTAAAAGTGCTTAATAAGCACTTTTTTTATGCTCTTAAATGTTTGTTTCAGCTTGTCAACTAATAACTTTATTTCTTCCTCATTATAACTAGAAAAACCAATTCGGATTGCATTATGTTTTTTATTAGCCAAATCATAACGCTGCCACTCCCCTATTTCAAGTTGATATTTTCTGGCTTCTTTTGAAACTTCATACCAAGAATATTCTTTGTTTAAATAACCCCAAATAGCCATTCCTCCTTTAGGAATATTAAACTGAAAATAACCTCCTAATTCTTCTTTTAATAATTTACAAAACAAGTCTCTGCGCTGTAAATATATTTTCATTAATTTACGTATATGCCTATCTAAATCACCTGATTTAATAAACTCTGCAAAAGTTAGCTCAAGCAAAGCATCTCCTTGCCTATCAATATAACCTCTTAGTTTAGCTGCTTCATTAACAAAGTCTTCAGAAGCTACTAAATACCCAATCCTAAAAACAGAAGCTACAGTTTTACAAACGGAACCTATATAAATTACATTTCCACAATTATCATGGCTCGCTAATGGTAAAATAGGAGCATGATCATAATTAAAATCATAATCATCTTCAATAATTGCAAAACTGTATTTCCGAGCTAGATTTAATAAATGAATTCTCCTTTCAGCAGATAAAGTAACAGTTGTAGGATGATGATGGTGTGAGGTAACGTAAACTGCCTTTACAGGTTGTTTTTTACATAATTTTTCAATTTGATCTATTACAAGACCATTCTCATCAACTGAAGCTCTTTTAATTTGTGCTTTTTGATATTCAAAAACCCGTTGTGCATTTTAAATAATGCTAATTTTAATATTGTTAATATTTCTATCAAAAACAAATTTATTGATGTATT
>NZ_JAUORH010000033.1 GCF_030547425.1 Tenacibaculum sp. 1_MG-2023
AAATTCTTCATCAAATCTGACCTAAATAATAATTATTTATCGAAATTAGAGGTGTCCTAAAAAGGGGAAGCCTACAGTAGCACTTTCAACATGATGACAACTGTAACAATGGTATTTATAATCCTTTTTCATACATCCGCGATTGCTACAACACTTTGGACAAACAAAGCCATCTTGCCACTTATATTTTGCCAAATATGCCTTGCAAGCATCATCATTGGGCAGTTCTTTTACAAAGTTTAATATGTTTTTACCTTCAAATTGTTCCATTTATCAGTATTTTAAAGCAAAAAAATACAGATTTTAAATTAATAAGTCAATAATTTTTTATTTCAATAACTCTCTTCAACTCATTACCAAAATCATCTATAACCGTTATTATATGAGTTCCGCTTTTTGGCATAACTGCTTGCTCATGATACTGTTCTGTTATTCCTATAAATTGTTTGTTTAAATACCAATACACTTTTGCCTCTGCATTAGCGTGTGTAAGCTTTAAAATTATAGGATTTAGCTTGTTGTTTTCTCCTCTTGTTAAAGATATTTTCGAGGTATATTTGGCAGGAAAAACAAAATCCATTGTATTACTTTCCAACTGGTTACAATCTGACCTAAACTTAGGAAGTGATCTATAATCTGCATTATTTTGCTGATAATAATATGCCATTAATGGTGGCAATACAAACCATGGTTTTGTTACCATGTTAGAAATTGATTCGCAGTTTGAGTTCACTCTATATTTTTCAGATGCATCTACTGTTACTTCTTGATGATACGGACACGATTTAGCTTTCATTGCACTTTTTTGAACTCTTTTAGTTACTGTTAACGGACAAATAGTTTTGGCTAAAAATCCACTTTTCTCACAAATAACTGCTTCAATTAAATCTTCATAGGGTTCTAAAAACCAATTAGATTTTGGTAATACATCAAAAACATTAAACATTAGTGGAGCTGCGCTTCCAACTCCTGTGAGATCAGGGCGTCCTTCTCCATCAGAGTTTCCTATCCACACCCCTACAACATATTTTGGAGTAACTCCTACTGCCCAAGCATCTTTATTTCCAAAACTTGTCCCTGTTTTCCACGCTATTTTTTGGGACGAATCATAGTACTTCCAAGCTTGATCTGTATAAGGTCTATTTACCTCAATTAAAGTATTTAGCGTTAAAAATGTAGCTCCAGCATCTAAAGTTGTATAATCCTCCTGAATCTCTCCAAAATTTGGAATTCCATCAGACAAAAAACTAGGTTCTACAAATTCTTTTTGATAATACTTATGTTTTAATTCTTCATAGTGATTTATAATTCCTGCATATCCTGCAAAAGTTTTACATAAATCCCACAAACTGGCTTCTGCTCCTCCTAAAATTAATGAAAGTCCATAATAATCTGCTGATTTATTAATATCTTTAATATGATATGCTCTTAAATCTTCTCTAAATTTCTCCAATCCATATCGTTGTAACATACGCACTGAAGGAATATTTAACGAACGTGTTAACGCTTCGTTCGCAGGAACTGCTCCATCAAAAGTTAAATTGAAATTTTTCGGAGAATATCCTGCAATCTCTGTTGGTACATCTGCTACCAATTGATTGGGTAATAAATTTCCTGACTGTAGCATTTGTGCATATAAAAAAGGCTTTAAAGTACTTCCTGTACTTCTTGGAGCATTAATATTATTCACATCTTTTTGATGCGCTTTATCGGTTGGAGAGTTCCCTACATAAGACAGTACTTTTCTTGTTTTAACATCTAACACCAATACCGCCATATTGTAGACTTCATTTTGTTTTTGACGGAAGTAGTGTTGTTTTACTAAATTATTTATTTGCCTTTGTAAATGAATATCAATAGAGCTTTTTACGCGTTGTCCTCTATACTCTTTAGTTACTTCTTGCACAAAATGTGGTGCTACCGTAGGTAATGGATATGGTTTTTGTGGTAATTCTTCTTCAATCGCTAAATCATACGTAATTTGATCTATAATTCCTTCTTCGTGTAACTTTTGTAGTAACCTATTTCTTTTATTTTTTAGCTTTTGTTGATTTTTCCCTGGATAAATTAATGATGGGGCATTTGGCAATACCGCTAATGTAGCCGTTTCTGCCCATGATAACTGATATGGTTTTAATCCAAAGTAACGCCACGAAGCCATTTCTAACCCAACAACATTTCCTCCATAAGGTGCATGTGAAGCATAAAGGTTTAAAATTTCTTTTTTGGAGTGACGAAATTCTAAACGAGTGGCTAATATTAACTCTTGCAGCTTTTCAAAATAGGAACGTTTTTTGTTTTTTCGTGATAAACGAATTACTTGCTGCGTTAATGTACTACCACCTCGGACAACTTTTTTTGCTTTTATATTTTCTACCATCGCTTTTCCTATTGAAATAGGATTGAATCCAAGATGTTTGTAGAAATAAGCGTCTTCAAATTGTAAAATACAATGTTCAAATTTTTTAGGAACGGAATCTAACTCAGGAAATCGCCACTGACCATCACTGGCAATTACAGCTCCTAACAATTCATTATTTTTTGATGTTACGACTGTTGATGTTGGATTATCGAATAAATTTTTAGGTAAACAGAAATAATAAGCTACCATAAAAACACTTATAATGATAACTTTAATTTTATGCTGTTTTAAAAAGTTAAAAACAATTTTCATAGACAACTTATATATCTCAAAAGTATAAAGTTTACAGCAAACATTTAGTCCATAAGTCTGTTATATTTGCAACTCAAATTACACTATGAGTTTTACCTTACTTTCTTCACCTTTACAAGGGTTTACCGATTTTCGTTTTAGGAATGCCCAACAAAAATATTTTGGTGGTATCGATACTTATTATGCTCCTTACATTCGATTAAATGGGAAATTTAAAATAAAATCGAGTTATGAACGTGATTTACTCCCTGAAAATAACACAACTTTAACGGTTATTCCGCAAGTTATAACCAATGATGCTGAAGAGTTTTTATTTGTTGCCAAATATGTACAAAGTTTAGGGTATAAAGAGTTAAATTGGAATTTAGGGTGTCCTTACCCTATGGTTACAAAATCAGGTATGGGTTCTGGTTTAATTTGTAATCCTACTCGTATAGATGAAATACTACATCGCGCTCATAACGAAACCGACATTCTAGTATCGATGAAAATGAGAATGGGTTATGAAAACAGTGAAGAAATACTGCACACTTTTCCTATTTTAGATAAATACCCGTTAAAAAATGTGGCTATTCATGCCAGAATTGGAAAACAATTATACAAAGGAGGTGTTGATTTAGATGCTTTTCAAAAATGTATAGACGTTGCCAAACATCAATTATATTATAATGGTGATATTACTACAGTAGCAGGTTTTAAAGCTATGAAAGAGCGTTTTCCTAGTATTACACATTTTATGATTGGACGTGGTTTAATTGCAGACCCTTTTTTACCACAAATGATTAAAGATAATACTACTGAATATCCAAAAGATAGATGGAAAACATTTGGAGAGTTTCATGATGAAATATACCAGCAATATGATGCTGCCTTATCTGGACCAACACCTATAAAAATGAAAATGTTAGGCTTTTGGGAGTATTTTTCTCAATCGTTTTCTGATCCTCGCAAAACTTATAAGAAAATTAAAAAAGCGACAAACCCTAAGAAATATCAAGCGGCTGTTAAGGAGATTTTGAATGGAGAAAAGTAAAAAAGGTTACCCTCTTTGAAAGATAACCTTGAAACTTTGAATATATAACTAATACTTATTATATTCTGTTTTACCTATTTTTATACAATTAATCACATGTTTTATAGCTCTATTTTTTGCTATAACGCCTGTTGATGTTAGGTTATTAAATAAAGTTTTTAGGCAGACAGAAATAATAAACAAACACCGTAAATACTGTGATGATTGTTTTGATTTTATTATTCTTTATAAATTGTAACATTCTTTTTTTAAGAAACGCAGTCGGCATGAACATCACTACAAGCTTGATATTCTGGTGGCAAAGCCCAAAATTCTTCACATTGTGTTTCATCGAAAACTAAGCCACATTCGTAACCACCACCTACAATAGATTTTTGTTCTTTTTTTGTTAAAGCTTTACCTGCTTTTAAAATTTCATTTTTCATGATACTACTAAGATTTAAAAAGTATAATTAAACCCTTGAACATTTAAAGGCACTCAAGGTTTATGCCTATTCTTCGCGAAAGAATATTGTTATTAATTATTTCAAAACTTTAATTCACCCGTTTTTAATACAGACAACATAATCGTTATCATACATTGCTTCCTTTTAGTTGTTCTTCTAACAAATAATACTCCAAAAACAGCCATATTAAACAGTCACCTATATACCAAAAATTAAATTGGTCTTTTTCTAAGTTTACGCCAATGTAATACGAACTTTTTTATTTTTTAAACGTGTATTATTTAAATCTTCCAATAACCTTTTTGACTCAGTAATAGGAACTGAAATAAAAGCACAATCTTGTTTCAATTCAATAACTCCTACTTGTTCTTTTGTTAGATTTCCTTTCTTAAAGAATAAACCTGCAATATCTCCTTTAGATATTTTGTCTTTTCTTCCTCCAGAAATAAATAACGTTTCCCAATAACCAGATTTTAACTTTTGTTTCTGAGAAATATCCGCATTGGGTATGTTTTTAAGAAATTCTGGTAAGCTTTCTTTTTGCCATTTTAAAACATAAGCAGTTCCTTTGGCATTAACTCTTGCTGTTCGTCCGTTTCTATGCGTAAACTCTTCTACTCTCTGTGGTAATTCGTAATGAATAATGTATTTTATTTCTGGAATATCAATTCCTCTTGCAGCCAAATCAGTCGCTAACAATACTTGACTTGTTCCGTTTCTAAACTTTATTAAAGAACGTTCACGATCTCTTTGTTCCATTCCTCCAGAAAAACAACTATGTGCTATTTTGTTCTTCGTTAAAAACTCGCTTACGTTAGCAATACTATCTTTTAGGTTACAAAAAATAATTCCTTGTTCATTTCCTATATGGTGTAATAGCTCAACTAAGGTTTGATTTTTATTTTTTGATGGTGAAACAACCGTTTTTAACGTTAATTTCTTTGATTTCTTACCTGTTAAATAGTTTAATACGGTAGGATTGTTCAAACGTACAAAATCTGGAATTTCAGCTTCTTGAGTTGCAGAAGTTAAAATACGTTTATTAATATTTGGTAATTGATTAATAATTCCGCGCATTTCGTACTCAAAACCAACTTCTAACGATTTATCAAACTCATCTAAAATTAAGGTTTTAATACTTTCTTTAGAAAAACGATTGTTAGCAAAATGGTCAGAGATTCTACCTGGCGTACCAATTAATATACTGGGTGTATGTTTTAACTCTATTTTATCTTTTGCCATTGAACGCCCACCATATACAGCATTCACTTTTAAACCTGTTCCCATTTCACGAATCACCTGTTCTATTTGAATCGCTAATTCTCTTGATGGTACTAAAATTAAAACTTGAACTTCTTTATTATTAGGGTCTATTAACTTTAATGTTGGTAATAAAAACCCTAATGTTTTACCAGTTCCAGTGGGTGATAGTATTACTGTATTGGTTGTTTTATCAATCGTAGAAATGGCATTTTGTTGCATTTCATTTAATTCATAGATATTTAGCTTTGCTAGAATATCTTCTTGTGTTTTAACTGTATTTACCATAATCCTTTATATCTATGAATTTTATATTAATGGGCAAAGATAGGTAGTCTTACACAAGGAAAGATTAAGTATTTTAGAAATAAATAAAGCTTACTGAAATCAGTAAGCTTTATTTATCTCATTTAATTATTTATAAACTACTTCACCACCTTAATCCACTCACCTTTAGTACGAGCTATATAATCATTATCATACATTGCTTCAACTTGTACTCCTGGTAAATAATATTCTCCTAAATACGACGCATTTAGTAATACTCTAAATGTTTTAGTTTCGTACTTTTTTAAGGTAAAGTAGTTACTGATACTTGCATCTCGTATATCGGTATAATCTACTTTTGAAGACGTAGTATTATTTCCAAAATCGGTAAAACGAGTATTTACAATTTCCCATCCTGAAGGAATATATTGTGTTAATGCTACATTATCAATCGTTTCACTTGTTGGGTTCTTTACTGTAACTTCTGCTACAAAATTAGTCCCTTGTGATAAGTTATCTGGTGCAATACGAGTGCCATCTTTTGTTTTATAGGTAATAGAAGTTTCTAAATTCTTTTGGAATACTTTTTCTTCACCTACAGGTAAAATTCCTTTGTTTAGTATACGTACATATAAAACACCGCTGTTTTTGTTGGTTATTTTTAATGAATTCTCTTTTTGAATTGCGATTAAATCTTTTGCCAACAACGATTTTGAAGTACTTGCTTCTCCTGAAGCTTTATTTAATACATAACTTGTATTAATTCCATCACTACCTCCATTTTTTAAAGCATATTGGCTCATTGCCAACAAACTATAGGCTGTAGTTTGCGTACTCATCCAATTATTACTAGATAAATCTTCAGCTATTTCTTTTGCTAATTTTATTGATTTTGTTTCATCATCCAATAACATATAGGTTTCTAAAGACATTGCTTTATTTCGCGTTTCAGAACCATAGTTTGAATAATATCGTTTTGTATACGTATAACCAGTAATTCCTTTTAAAATAGATTTTGCAATAGCCTTTTTACCTATTAAAGCATAGGCGCTTGCTAATCTCATTTTTGCTTCATCTGAAACTCCCATTGATTCTCGTAAACGGTTCATTGATGCTAAATCAGGGCTATTAGCTAAACTTAACGTGTATAACCTATATGCTTGTGATAATGAATTGTTGTAATAACGTGAGTTATTTCTCCAATTACGTGCTTGTTGTTTTTGATATCCAATCCATTTTGATTTGAAACCAATAGGTAATACATATCCTTTCTTCTCGGCCGCTATCATAAAATGACCTGCATACGATGTTCCCCAACTATCTGCGGTACTATTTCCTTGCCAGTATGACAATCCTCCATTAGATAATTGGAAATCTGATAAACGTTGAATTGCTGCTTTTATATTTCTTTCTATTGAAGCTATCTTTTCTTTTGATAATTCAAATAATTCTGGTAAAAACAACTGTGGAAAAGCACCTGAAGTTGTTTGTTCTACACATCCATGCGGATAACGAATTAAGTATCCCAAACGCTTGGTAAAGTTCATTGGTGGTAAGGTTGATAACTCTAACGTAGCTGCGTTCGTTCCTTTTGTACCAAAACTTGTAAAACTGATTTCTCCTTCTTCATTCGATTTTAATACGACATCTTTTACTTCAGTAGTTACTGGATTTGGGTTTAACACATCTATTTCCACTTCGTAAGACGCTTTTTCTCTTCCTGAACTTGCGTCTATTTTTACTTTACCAATTCCTTTAAAATCATTTACTTTTAAGGTGAAATACGCCATTTTTTCATCTGGCTGACTAAATGAAACGGTTTGCGTTTTATCTCCTACAATAGTATATGCTTCGTTTGGTTGTACTGTAACTTTTACATTTTTAATGTTTGGTTTCATTGCAAAAACAGTAACTGGTAAGGTAACAGTTTCTTGTGGTGTTATTTTACGAGGCAATGATGCTAAAATCATTACTGGTTTTCGTACAAAAGCTGTTTTTTCATCACTACCGTACGCATCTTTTTTAGTATCAGTAGCTACCACCATAGCTCGAACAGATCCTACATATTTAGGTATTTTAATTTTATGTTCCTTACTGTCTCCTTTTTCTAAATCGAAAGGCCCTAAATACGTAACCATTGGTTTGAATCGATTCGCTTTTCGGTTTTTACTTCCTGCTTCTGCTTCATCTCCTCCAATACTCAAAATCTGATTTACTTTTCCACCGTAAGCACCAATAACGTCATCAAAAATATCCCAAGTTTTTACACCTAAAGATTGGCGTGCATAGAACACTCCCCATGGGTTTGGAGTCTTAAAACGTGTTAAGTCTAACAAACCTTCATCTACCAATGCAATGGTATAGGTCATTGCTCTACCTTTTTCTTCTTTCACTCGAATAGTAGCCGTAGATTCTGGTCGTAGCTCATCAGCTAACTGAATTTTTGGTTCTAATTTAGTTGCTGGATTATGTACCAACATTGGTATTGAACCGTACATACGAATTGGTAAATCATTTACCGTTTGACTATGTTTTTGTAACAATGAAATGTTTACAAATACATTTGGTGTATAGCTAGCTTTTACTGGAAAACTAAACGATGTTTGTTGTGCTTGTGTTGGCACCCAGAAATGGTCTAGTACTTCTGTTCCGTTTTCTATGGTAATAAACGCTTTTCCTCCTTCTGAAGACGGAAACTTCACAGTTGCTTTTTCATCTACTTCATACGATTCTTTATCGGTTGTAAATATTAGCATCGTAGCGTTACTTTTATCTTGATTTCCTTTCTTTTTAGCATACCAAGAAGGCCAATCAAAATATATCACATTTGAGGTAACATGCTTACTTTTTAAGTCTTTTACTTTTATCAAATAACGTCCCCAATCATTTTCGTCAACCTTTAATTTAAAAGTTCCTTTACCATTCGCGTTTGTTGTTACTTTTAATTTCTTATATGGTTCATGATAACGTGTACCATCATAACTAGACAATCCATTATCAGAAGTACTCCACCACCAACGCCATGATAATTTATATACATTTACTTCTAAAGTATTTGCTATTCCTACTCCTTCTTCGTTTACTGAAGCTACATTAAATGTATAGTTTTCATCTGTAAATAAATAGTTTTTAGATTGCGGTTCTTCAGCATCTTGTAATCCAGCATACGAAGTATACGGTGACACTTTGTTAGAGAACACATCTGTACTAAAGTCACCTCCATTTTCATACACTTTTGTAATAAAACTCGCTCTTAACATTCCTGGAGCTTTACTATCTAATTTAGGTTTTACCGAGAACTTAGTAGTTCCTTCGCTACTTAAACTTCCTTTTAGTACTTTAAACTCTTCTGTTCCAAATCGGCGAGTTACATCATCAAAATTATAGCTTTTGAATTTTGAAAACTCCGTATTGGTTTGTGAGAATTTTCCGTTGATATCTAACTTTAATCCTCTTGCTATTGCTCCATGTAACCATTTTACTTCTACATCTCCTGTAATAGTTGAATTTGCTTTGATGAACTCTGCATCTGTAGCTAGTTTTATCTTTAATCGGTTCGGCTTTATGGTTTCAATCTTTAATGTTTTATTGAAAACAGCTCCACCAACACTTACACGTAACTTCCAATTACCAGTAATAGCTTCTGGGTTTGTTATAGGAGCGTATGTGTATACATTATTTGATTTTTTTGGAAGTACTTTTCTATCGATTATTTTTCCTTGCGGATTTATTAATTCAAACTTTATTGGGTGTTCCTCTGGAATTGGGTTTGCATTGTCATTTAAAACAAAAGTTAAAAACAGTTGATCTCCTGGTCTCCAAACTCCACGCTCTCCATAAATATATCCTTTAATTCCTTCTTGTAATTTTACCCCAGAAACATCAAATTTACTCATTGACAGTGCTTCTCCATCCTTCAATTTCACATAAGTAGTAGTATTATTTTTAGAAACTACTGCAAAAAAAGCATTTGTTACATCAGAAAAAGACACTATTCCTTCTTTATTAGTTGTAGCTGAAGCTACTTCTTGTTTTTGTAGGTTATATAAGGTTACTTTTGCTCCTTCTATAACATCTGTGGTAAGTATATTTGTAACAGCTACTAACGTTTTGTTGTTATTTCCTTTTTTTACTATAACCCCAATATTCGTAGCTAAAATATTTGTACTAATATCTTTGTTGTAATAGTATGACGTTGTGCAAGGATCCTCTCTATCTCTCCAACTATAATCGTAGTAATAATCATCGTAGTAATTAGGATTATCATAGCTTTTGGTATCTATCTTCTTTTTCCCGAAAACGATGGTTTTGGTTGAAACACCTTCAGTACATTTATAATTTGAATAGTCTTTATTGAATGAAAACTCGACTCTATACATCGCTCCGTTTTCCACTTTTATTATTTCTGCTAAATCAATAGCAAAAGCATTTTCTTTACTTAAATCTAATCCTTGATTACCAAGGTTTACTGTATATTTCGCTACCGGACGCCCTACATAACGTAAATTTCCTTGATTACTTAAATTATTATTTTGTAAAAACTGTAATACATTCTCCTTGTATACTTTATAAATTGTAGCATCAATCGCTTTTAAGTTAACTGCACTAAAATTTATTTTTAGGTTATTAGAGTTTGGAAGTATTGATCCACTCTTTATAAACTTTACCGCTGGCTTTAATTCTTCAAAATAAACCGTTTTAATTGTGTTTTCTTTTAAAGCATAACCATCCACACTCTTAATTCCTTTGAATATTTCTATATCAACTTTTTGTGTAAATGATGATTTTGGGTATACCGTTACCTTATTACTATTTACCTTATATGTAAAAGCTCTTTTTTGAGTATTTAAAAACTGAATAAGTCCTTTTAAGTTTTGTGATTTTTGGATTGGATCTGAGAAGCTTATTTCGATATGTTGTTTATCTGTATCAATAACTTCAACATTTAATATCTTAAAATTATTTTTTCCTGTAATGGTTACCTCTCTACTTCCTTTAGACTCTGACTGAATAGGCGTTCCAGTCCACTCTACCTTTAGTTGTTTATCTTCTTTAAATCGTTCTATACTGTCTACCTTAAAGTAAACTTTAGAACTTACCTTACCTGCAGTACTAAACTTTATAGCTTTTTCTTTCCCGTTGTATGTAGCTTTTACCAAAGATGCTATTTTTTCCGTTTCAATAATATCACTGGCAATTAACTCTCCTTCTACCTCATATAATTTTTTATTATAGACACTTGGAGCTTGTAAGGAAACGTTGAATAATAATTCTTTAGTTTTTACTTTAATAGTAAAGTTCTCTAAATCTTCCTCTATATCTTCATACAACTTAGATAAATGAAGTGTTATTAAATACTCTTGATTACTTTTTAATTTTTCAGCAGGCACAAAAACTAGCTCACTGTCATTAAAAACAACTTCTCCTTTTATGGCCGGTTTTGTAGTAATTACTTCAGTGGCATCAAAGTTTGTTGTGACTTTATTTTTTAATACAAACTTTAAATTAGGGTTTACCGATATCAGTTTATCTGGAAAAACACTAATGTACTCACTAAACTCATTAACGTTACTTTCTGTAACAGCAGATTTTTTGCAGGAGTTAGCGATAAACATTAAAAAGATTAATGTAAAAACGCCAATAATTTTTTTCACTTTTTTAAATAATTGTAATTTCATTTCAACAGAAGTTTTTGTCTTTTTTATCTAAAACTAGTTAAAAATATCTTTAAAAGATTATCTATTTAGAATTTGTAGCAATTCATTTAGTATTCGCAATTAAAGCCAATATTTTTAAGCAATTTTCTCAAGAGATTTTTTTTATAACAAATCTAGCTATTTTTAAGCTATTTATGATACAATTAGCACTTATATTTTTTACTTTTACAGCCTGAATAATACATTATGCTTGGATTACAATTTGATACTGAAACTTCATGGGTTGAAGTTGCTAAAAATGGATTGGAACAGTTATTAACAGATCATGCCTTTGCTGAACAAAAAGCTGCTTCAAATGCTGTGTCAATTATCATCAATTACTCTGAAGAAACTGAACTTGTTAAAGACATGAGTGATATTGCTATTGAAGAAATGGAACATTTTAGAATGGTACATAACATAATGATTGAACGTGATATGGTTTTAGGACAAGCAACTAAAAACGATTATGCTTTAAAATTACAAAAATTCTTTCCACATACAAAAAACAGAACTGAAGCATTAATTCACCGACTTTTAGTTGCTGCTTTAATAGAAGCACGCAGCTGTGAACGCTTTAAGGTTTTTGCTGATAATATGGAAGATAAAGAATTATCAAAATTTTATATCGATTTAATGGTTTCTGAAGCAAATCACTACACCTTATTTTTAGGATATGCTAGAAAGTATATGGATCGTGAAATTGTAGATAAAAAATGGGAAAACTTATTAGCTTTTGAAGCTGAAATGATGCGAGAAAGAGGTAGAACAGCAAAAGTTCACGGATAGTGTTTAGTAAAGAAGAGTCTGCCCGCTTACGTAAGGAGTTTTGGACTAGTTTTGGAAAGTCTTTTCCAAGAAAATGGTTGTTATACAACACTAAAATAAAAGGATTTGCTTTTAAATTTCAAGCAGACAGAAAAAAAGCTTCAGTTTGTTTAGATTTCGAGCATCCAGAAAGTATTGCCAATGAATTGCTTTACGATCAACTTCTTTCTTTGAAAAATATATTGGAAACAGAATATTTACCTGAAGTTATTTTTGATAATAATTTTGAACTAGATAATCACAAGATTATTCACAGAATTTATGTCCCTTTCGATAAGAAGTTTAGTATTCATAATAAAGACACTTGGCGAGACTGTTATGAGTTTTATGTTGAAACTATGACACAATTTGAACTGTTTTTTTATGAATATGAAGACTTTATAAAACAAGCAATCTAGTCACAGGAAAAACACCTTTTTTGTTAAAATACATGCATTTAACTTGTTTTGTATTTAATTTTCATTATATATTTACAACGTTTTTGATTAACCCCTAACCCCTATAATCATGAATAACTACCCCCAAAAGTTATTGGTGCTATTTTGTGCACTAATAATAACATCTTGTTCTTCTAACGAAGCCGAGATAGCTGATAGTACCCCAGAAATGTTAACTAGTATCATTGAGAAACCGATAGAAGCGGACGTTTTAGACCTTATTAATTCTTATAGAGTTAATAATGGCTTTTCTTCACTAAACAAGTTACAAACGATTAAGTCGCAGACAAACAATCATACAAATTACATGATTGAAAAAGAAGAAATTTCTCACGACTTTTTTCACCAACGCAAAGAGTATTTGACTGAAAACGCTAATGCTATTAAGATAGGTGAAAATGTAGCTTATGGCTATTCTACCGCTGAAGCTGTAGTTGATGCTTGGATTAAAAGCAACGGACATAAAGAAAATATTGAAGGTGACTATACTCACTTTGAAATTACAGCTAAAAAAAGCGACAACGGTAAGTGGTATTACACTAATATTTTTGTAAAAAAATAGTGAAGTAAATTAAAGCCCCAAACTCAATATGCGCATTGAATTGGGGCTACTAAAGAAAACTACTCTACGGGAGACTAATTTCTTTTTCTTACTATTTATAATCATTGACGATTATAAATTTTGATCGTCTGTTTTCTTGATGTTCCTCATCTGTACAGGGAACACCATTAGAACATTTGTTCATTAACTGTTTTTCTCCATAGCCAATGGCACTTTCTATCCTATTGGTAGCTATACCTCTTGAAAAAATATAATCTCTGGTAGACTTGGCTCTTCTATCTGATAAAATCTCATTGTACCTATCGCTCCCTCTACTATCAGTATGAGCTTCAATCTTGATAATCATTTTTGGATGATTGTTCATTACTCGTACAATGTGCTCTAATTCATAAGCTGCATCTGGTCGTATATTCCATTTATCGAAATCGAAAAATATAGGATCTATCACTATTTCGTTTCCTATAATTAATGGTGTTAGATATAAATCATGTTCTATCTCTATACCTCTTACATCTGTCGTTTCAATATTATTGATAAAATCATCTTTATAATCTAACTTTGTTCCTCTTAAAGAAAACTTTTTCTCACATTCTACTTCAAAAACGTAGGTGGCATCTTCTTGAGTTACAAACCTTTTTATTACTTTACCTTCAGAATCAATCAATTCGACTAAAGCATTGGGTAATATTTCTTTAGTTCTTTTATCATATGTTACTCCTTTGATAAATTGCTTGCATTTTAGCGTTCTAAACTTATATACATCATCTTGTCCTTTCCCTTCAGGTCGGTTTGAAGAAAAGTACCCTGTTTTTCCATCTTCATTATAAAAGAAAGCAAAGTCATCGTACCCACTATTAAATGGAGCTCCTATATTTATAACTTCTGACGAATTGTTTTTTAGTAAGTCAGATTTAAAAATATCTAATAACCCTAAGTTTGCATAACCATCCGAAGAGAAGTATAAGGTATAATCTTTAGCTACAAAAGGAAACATCTCTCTTCCTTTTGTATTTACTTTATCTCCTAAATTTATTGATTCACCATACTCTCCATTAGGTAAAATAGCTACTTTGTAAATATCAGTTAAGCCATAACTATCTGGTCTATCAGACACAAAATATAATGTTTTCTCATCGGGACTCAATGCTGGATGTCCGCTAGAATACATTTTATCATTAAACGGTAACTCTTCAATATTATCCCATTGTCCATTAACCAATGTAGCCTTGAATATTTTTAAATGCGATGTCCCTTTTTTACTATACTCTAGTTTTTTCTTTTCGTTTAAATTATTTCTTGTAAAATATAACGTTTTCCCGTCTTTAGTTATTGCTACACTCGATTCATGAAAACCCGTATTAATTTTAGAAGATACAATAGGAATAACACTTGCTATACTATCTTCATCTTTATTATTTTTAGTAATTTTGGCTTGATATAAGTCTAAATACGGTTGGTTATTCCATTCATAAATTTCGCCATCTTTTTTTCTTGTCGAAGCAAAATATAGTTTTTGTCCATGTACATACGTTCCAAACTCTGAATTTTTTGTATTAATTTCTAAATTTGCTACTACTACAGAGTCTTTATTAAGTGTTTTTAACTTATTATAATCAACACTTTTTTCTTTTAATGCTTTGTCAGATAGCTTTTGAAGCCATTTATCTGCTTTATTGTACTCTCCTATACTTCTGAGTGACTGTACATACTTATATATAGCATCATCAGTTAAGTTTTCTTTTCTGTTTGAAGCAACTCCATACCAATAAGCTGCTTGTTTAGAGTTTGAGTTATTATAATAACAATCTGCCAACCTTGTTATCATATCTATCCCATCATCTCCTCCGTTTATAGCTTTTTTATAAAACTCGGCTGCTTTTACATACGCATATTCTTTATAGAATTTATTTGCTATTTTTCTTTGAGAAAATGCAAAGCATGATAAAAAAAGTAGTATCAGTGTAATTTTTGTCTTCATAACTATGCTTTTAAAAATATCTAGGAGATTTAGTTCTATATGACTTAGGAAATAGCTCAAACATTAATAATATTTCATGTGTACCATTTGAGTATTGATTAATGTCTGATAATGGATGCTCATACGCGTAACCTATTCGGAACTGACGAGATACTTGAAAATCTACTAAAGCCCCTAAAGCCCCTGTGTTTTCATTGATTCTATAAGATCCTCCTAACCAAAATTTTTCATTGAATAAGAAGTTTGCTGTTATGTCATATGATACTGGTGCTCCATTGGTTGCTTTAATTAATGCCGCTGGTTTAAATTTTACATTATCACTCAAATCAAAAACATATCCTCCTGTTAAGTAGTAACTTACCCTATCTATAATTCCGTAATTAATTCCATTAACAGCCAAATCATTATGATCTATATTTAATAATCTTGGGGCTGAAAGCCCTACATACCACTTATTTGTGTGTAGTAATAAACCACTCCCAAAATTAGGTTCCCATCTATTTTGAATCCCTGAAATTCCTGGGTCTGACCCTTCGGAGGCTATTAAAGCATCATCAATATTGTATTGAGTAAACCCTGCTTTAAGTCCAAAGGCTAGTTTTATATCGTCATTAAGTTGAATTGTATATGAGAAGTCTCCATATAAATAGGTAAAATTTTCATACCCTAATTGATCATTTATAAATGATAATCCTAATCCTATTTTATCATTTCTAAGAGGTGAGTGAATAGATAGGGTTTGTGTTTCTGGTGCTCTATCTAATCCTGCCCACTGACTTCTATGCAGTCCAACAATACTCAATGCTTCTCTACTTCCTGCATATGCAGGGTTGATAGAAATTGTATTATACATATATTGAGTAAACTGTGGTAGCTGTTGTGATTGAACTGTTAAAACTGTTGCAAAAAACAGTACAATAATTGCTTGTAATAGCTTGTAATTTTGGTTCATAGCTATAATATTATTTGGTTCCTAAGTAAATTGCTCCTGTAAATGGTTTTAACCCACTATTTTCTAATATTACAATGTAGTAATATGTACCAGCTGGTAATCTTTCTGCTGATCCAAACGTAGCTCCATCTGTAACTCCATTCCAATTATTTGCATAATTATTAGATTCAAAAACTCTAGCTCCCCAACGGTTAAATATTTTTACATTGGCTATAAATCCACAGGATTCAACTCCTGTAACTTCAAAAAATTCATTCCATGAATCTCCATTAGGGGTTACTGCTTTTGAAATTACCACATCTTCTTGTCCACATGGTAATACTATACAATCATCGTTTATATTAATCGTAACTTTTGTCGATGTTAAACAGCCATTGTTTGCTGATGTATACGTAAATATATAATCTCCTAAATTTACTCCCGACGGGTCAAAGCTTCCATCATCAGATACTGTTACGCTTCCTTGAGTTACTTCCCAAGTTCCATCTTCACTTTGATTCGCTAAATAGTCATTCAAGTCAATTTCGCCATCATCAATACATCTTGAATCTGCTACTTCTGTTACTGATGTTTTTACAGTTACTGTAATATATTGTGTAAACTCTGCTGTATTTCCACAATCATCAGCTACTGTCCAAGTTCTTGTGATTGTATAGTCACTATCGCTTCCTTCAAATGTACTTGTTTCCTCAAAATTTGTTTGTGTTACATTTGAAGAACAATTGTCTGTAAACTCTAAAGTTGGTACTTCAGGAACAGTATCACATTCTACTGTAATATCTTCTAATGTTGACACCAAGGTTGGCGCTTCATTATCTTCTATTGTGATAACTTGAGTATGCGAGGTTGTATTACCTGCACAATCTTGTACTGTCCATGTTCTTGTGATTGTATATTCTGATGCACATTCGTCATCTTGTCCTGAAAACTCTTCTGAATAATTCACAGTCACAGAAACATCACAGTTATCTGTTGCAGTTAATACCATTGCTGCTGGAATTGTATCACAACTTACTGTTACATCTGCTGGTAATTCCTCCACAAATTCGGGCGCTTGTGTATCTTCAACAGTTACTACTTGAGTATGTGAGGTGGTATTTCCTGCACAATCTTCTACTGTCCATGTTCTTGTGATCGTATATTCTGATGCACATTCGTCATCTTGTCCTGAAAACTCTTCTGAATAATTCACAGTTACAGATGTATCACAGTTATCTGTTGCGGTTAATACCATTGCTACTGGAATTGTATCACAGCTTACTGTTGTATCTGCTGGTAACTCCTCTACAAACTCTGGTGCAGTAGTATCTTCTACAGTTACCTCTTGAGTATGTGAGGTTGTATTTCCTGCACAATCTTGTACTGTCCATGTTCTTGTGATTGTATATTCTGATGCACATTCGTCATCTTGTCCTGAAAATTCTTCTAAATAATTCACAGTCACAGAAGCATCACAATTATCTGTTGCGGTTAATACCATTGCTGCTGGAATTGTATCACAGCTTACTGTTGTGTTTGTTGGTAAAGTCTCAACAAATTCTGGTGCGGTAGTATCTTCTACAGTTACCTCTTGAGTATGTGAGGTTGTATTTCCTGCACAATCTTGTACTGTCCATGTTCTTGTGATCGTATATTCTGATGCACATTCGTCATCTTGTCCTGAAATTTCTTCTGAATAATTCACAGTTACAGATGTATCACAGTTGTCTGTTGCAGTTAATATAGCTGCTGCTGGAATTGTATCACAACTTACTGTTGCATCTGCTGGTAATTCCTCAACAAATTCAGGTGCTTGTGTATCTTCTACGGTTACCTCTTGAGTATGTGAGGTGGTATTTCCTTCACAATCTTGTACTGTCCATGTTCTTGTGATCGTATATTCTGATGCACATTCGTCATCTTGTCCTGAAAATTCTTCTAAATAATTCACAGTCACAAAAGCATCACAATTATCTGTTGCGGTTAATACCATTGCTGCTGGAATTGTATCACAGCTTACCGTTACATCAACTGGTAATTCCTCAACAAATTCAGGTGCTTGTGTATCCTCAACAGTTACTACTTGAGTATGTGAGGTTGTATTACCTGCACAATCTTGTACTGTCCATGTTCTTGTGATTGTATATTCTGATGCACATTCGTCATCTTGTCCTGAAAACTCTTCTGAATAATTCACAGTCACAGAAGCATCACAATTATCTGTTGCAGTTAATACCATTGCTGCTGGAATTGTATCACAGCTTACCGTTACATCAACTGGTAATTCCTCAACAAATTCAGGTGCTTGCGTGTCTTCTATAATAAATTTAGCACTATTGGTATCTACAGGGTTCCCACAGGCGTCTTTCGCTGTAAAAATTACTTCTACTTCTCCTGTAAAACTACAGATATATGTTAAATCTGTATAGTTATTACTCCATGATACAACGCTACAATCATCTGTTGCTGTTGCTCCTCCATTACTAGCTAACCAAGCGTTTAGCTCTGCTGTGTTTCCTGATCCATCACACTCTACAGCTTTATCTGATGGTTGTTGAGTTATTGTCGGTGCTGTTTCATCTTTAATTAAATATCCTGCAGTTGTGATACTTGAATTACCACAAACATCTGTAGCTGTAAAGGTTACTATAATATAACTTCCATCACATTTTACAGAAGTGTCATCTCCATAATTATTTGTCCATGTTACACTACTACAGTTATCGGTTGCTGTTGCTCCTGCATTACTGTCTAACCAATCTTGTAAGGTAGTTTCTGTATCTCCTACTCCACATTCTATATCTATATTATCTTTATTCGTTTCATCTATAACTGGAGCTATATTGTCTTTAACTGTTATTCTTTGATCTTTTTCTGTTGTATTTCCACAGTTATCTGTTAAAGACCAAGTTCTAGTTACAATTATTTCTCCTTCACATGAACCTGCTGATTCTATATCAGTATAACTAGCGCTTAAATTTGTATCACAATTATCAGATTCATCTATTACATCTCCAGTGATTCCAACATTAGCATCATAAGTACAAGTATCATCTTTAAATATTGTGATGTCAGCTGGAACTGTAAAACCTGGTTTAGTTATATCTGCTACGGTAATTGTTTGGCTATGACTTACTGTATTACCACAGTTGTCAGTTGATTCCCATTGACGTACGATTTCTCCACATCCGTCTACTACTGTATTGCTTACTTCGGTAAAAATTACATCTACTACGCTATCACAATTGTCCGTCGCTGTGATTGTTGGTACTGATGGTATGGCTTCACAGTCTACTGAAATATCGGTTGGTTCTGCTGATAAAGTTGG
>NZ_JAUORH010000034.1 GCF_030547425.1 Tenacibaculum sp. 1_MG-2023
CGAGTTGTTTTGGACTTAAACGTGATGCGTATTACAAATACAAATCTAGAGCTGATAAGCGTTTAAAAACAGAACAATAGATTATTCAAATTGTTAGAAAAAGACGCAAATCCCTTCCTAGAGAAGGTGTGCGAAAACTTACTAAATCTTTAAATGTAGATTTTACTAAAGCCAATATTAAAGTTGGTAGAGATACTTTGTTTAGAGTACTTAGAAAACACCAAATGCTGACACTTAGAAAGAAAACCAGTGCTAGAACAACCAATTCTTATCATCGCTTTTATAAATATAATAACATCATAAAAGACTTAGAAATCAATAGAGCAAACCAAGTATGGGTAAGTGACATAACTTATATTAGAACCATAAAAGGCTTTTGTTACTTGGCTTTAATAACAGATATGCACTCTCGTAAAATTGTTGGTTACGACCTTAGTGATAGCTTGGAATTAAAAGGTTGTGTAAGAGCATTAAATAAAGCTATTTATCAAGCTAAAGAAATTAAACAACTTATTCATCATTCGGATAGAGGAATACAATATTGTAGCAATGTTTACACACAAATTCTCAAAAGAAAAAAGATAAATATTAGTATGACCGAAGAAAATCATTGTTACGAAAATGCCATGGCAGAACGTGTAAATGGCATCTTAAAAGATGAGTTTTATCTCGACCAAACCTTTGATAACATGGCTCACGCAAAACGAGCTGCAAAAAATGCAATTAATTTATACAACGAAGTAAGATTACACTTATCTTTAGATTATAAAACACCAAATATGGTATATAAATTATCAGCCTAAATTCAATTTTAACCTGTAGCCATATTTAAGGACGAGACACCGATAAAACGAAAAGGGTAAGGAAACCTATTAATTAAAGTTTATTAAAAAGGTGTATCAAAAATTCATAGCAGTTAAAATTTTTAAGAACCACTAAAATACAACAATTATAAAAACATAAAACTCGCCAATTAGCGAGTTTTATGTTTAAAAAGTTTAGCAGAAAAAAATTACTTCATTTCAGCAATAAACTCTTTGTTCATTTTTACATAATCAGCATTTCCAGCTTTTTCAGCACTTGCTAATGAAGCTTTAGCTGCTTTAAGAGCTCCTTTTTTATCACCAGCTTTAGCTAAGATTAACGATTGTTGACGTAAGTACCAAAAACGAGGTTGGTCTTTAGTCATATCTACCGCTTTGTTAATCCAATTTTTAGCTTTGTTAATGTCTTTTCCTTCTTGTAAATAATACACAGCAGAAGAAAAATAATCATTAGCAGAAGGTCCGCTCATTACTTGAGCAATGCTTTTTTCTACGGCTTTGTCAGTAGGAGTATTAAACTTTACACCTACGTAAGCATTTTCCCATAAAATCCCTAACACAGCAGAATTGTTTGTCAAATTGTCAACAGACATAGTAAACGTTTCAATTTTCATAGGCATAGCTTCAACTTTAGCAGTCGTAGATACAGCTACTTTAGAGTCATCCCATTTTTGAGGAGTTCCCCAGTTGTTAGCGTCAGAGTAAAAAATTACTTCCCAAGAATCTTTTCCTGGTTTAGTATATAAAGCGTATGTTCCCTTTTTTAAGGTTTTTCCATCAACGGTTACATCATCGCTAAAAGTAACTGTAGTATTTTTGTTAGCACCTGTTCTCCATACTTTTCCGAAAGGAACTAAATTTCCAAAAATAGCTCTTCCTTTCATGTTCGGACGAGAATATTCAACCGATACGTTAGTTAAACCTACAGTTTGTTCTAACTTAGCAGCTGGACTTGGGGCTGGGGTTTTTAATTGTGCATTGATGTTAGTTGATATGGCAACAACAAACAAGCTAAAAAGTATTTTTTTCATGATGATTGGTCTGTTTTTAATTTTTTGTTAAAATTACAAGGAATTCCTCGGATTAATGTTAACAAAAACTTAAAATACAGAAGTAATGTTTTAATAGATATTTGCAATAAAAGCAAGGGTGAAAAATAAAATGTATAAACATAAAGGAGGAATTGGAGCTTTGTTAGCTGTGATTTCTTGTAAATTAGTAAAAGACGATAATTGTTGCGATGAAAAATGTTAGTATTTTAGGCTGTGGATGGTTGGGAAAAGAATTAGCCATAAATTTAATAGAAAAAGACTATAGTGTAAAAGGTTCAACAACTTCTATAAAGAAACTAGAGGACTTAAAAGTAGTTAATATTACTCCTTATTTAGTTGATATTTCTAAGAAAAATATTCAACAAGAATTTTTAGAGATAGGTGTATTAATAATTGCTATTACCTCTAAAGAAGTAGAAGGTTTTAAATGGTTGATTTCTGAAATAGAAAAGTCTAATATAGATAAAGTTATTTTTATTAGCTCCACTTCTGTGTATCCTAGTTTAAATAATGAGATGACTGAAGAAGATGAAACTATAGATTCACCATTAGTTGAAATAGAAAACTTGTTTAGAAACAATAATAAGTTTCAAACAACTATACTTCGCTTTGCAGGGTTATTTGGAGGAAACAGACAACCTGGAAAATGGTTTGCTGATAGAAAAATTCCATATCCAAAAGGTTATGTAAATATGATACATAGAGAAGATTGCATTGCTATCATAGGACAAATTATTGAACAGAATGTTTTTGGTGAAGTTTTTAATGCTTGCTCAAATCATCACCCTACAAGAGAAGAGTTTTATATTAATGCCAGAAAAAGTATTGGAAAATCAATTCCTGAATTTGACAACTCAAAACCATTAGTTTACAAAATAATTAATAGTAAAAAACTTCAAAAAGCATTGAGTTATCAGTTTAAACACAATGATTTATTAAGTGTTTAAAAGTATCAGTAATTTTACTGATATTTCTTCCTCCTCCAATAATTAAACCCAATACCAAACAGAGCTAACAAAACTAATGGAATACCAATATTGATAAATTGCCAAAAACGTTTTTCAGTAAAAGCACGTTGCTTATCCAATAAGTTAATTTGAATGGTTTTGTTACGTAATTGAATCAATCCATAATCGTCTAATAAATAGTCAATAGCATTGATCAAAAATTCTTTGTTACCAAACTGTTCCCCTGTCCATTTATCCAGTGATAAATCGTGAGGTTTTCCTTTTAAAATCTGATTTCTACCTACATCACCATCTGCAATTACAATCATTTTATTATTGGTGCTTTCAGCTTTAAAATAAGAAGTATCAAAAGGTTTGATTCTATTTTTATAAGCAGAAGGAATAGATCCTTCTAGTAACACCGCTAATAATTGTGGTCCTGAAGCAAATTCATTTTCTTTAGGTTCTTTAGAAATGCTTTGTAGTTCAATAAAATTAGGTGTTCCCGTTTTTTTAGTCAATACAGAAGTTACTAATAATGGAATCTTTTTTAAGTTTCCTTTCAAAGTATCTATTTGAGTGGTAAAACGAAAACGAACTGGCGCTACATTTTTAGTAATCGGGTGGTTTGGGTTTCCATTAACTAGCGGGTGGTAAAACCAATTTAAGTGTTGAAACTGTGGTTGATTTCCTACATTTCCTGTGGCTAGCGGAATTTTAGCAGAATATAAATCTTGAATAAGTTTATTATTTACACGAACTTGATAGCCAAACAATAAATCCGTTAAATTCAAATCACGAGGAAATGCTAACATTTTTCCTTCATTGTACAAGCTATCAGTATCAGCATAGTTATTATCTAGCATCCATAAACTTTTACCACCGTTTGCTATAAACTGATCAACGGTAAACTTTTCTTCTTCAGTAAAACGCTCAGTAGGTTTTGCGATAATAGCTAAGTCGTAAGCTCTTAAATCTTTTATTGTTTTTTGTGGATTGCTAGCCACACTATCTAATGTAAATTTAGCTAAACGGTATTTTTTACCAACCTCACTTAACAAGCTATATTGATAAATATCTTGTAGCTCACCATTACCAGCTAACACCGCTATTTTCTGTCTTTCTTTTAAGGTAACATTATGTAATGCATTAGCAAAAGAATACTCTAATTTTTCAACAGCATTTTGTAGCTGAGCCTCTTGTGTTTTAGCAATAGAGTTAGGAAGTAAAGAAATTAATTCTACTTTTTTGCCATAAGTAATTTCAGCCCAAGGAAAAATAATAGCTTCAGATAACTTTCCATCTTCTTCCACAGTTAATTGACTAGGCATCATTCCTCTTTTTACCAAACGTTCACGAATGTTATCAGGATTGATAAAACGAAAACGAATATTAGAGTTTTTGGCTTGTAACTCTTCTAAAAACTGACGTGTTTCTATTTGTAAACGTTTAAATTCCGCAGGAAAATCACCTTCTAAAAATACATGAATAGTTAGTGGAGTATCTATTTTATCAATAAGACTTTCACTTACTTCTGATAAGGTATAACGTTTGTCTTGTGTTAAATCGAAACGTTTGTAAACTGAATTAGCGATGTAATTAATAATTAACAGTCCGATAAGTGTTAATGCAATATGTTGTAATTTCTTATTCATTTTTTAACTGTTGTTTAGTGATGAATAAAAAGAAGAACGTAACACTAATAAAGTAAATAAGGTCGCGTGTATCTACAACACCACGACTAATACTTTTAAAATGTTCATTAATACCAAATTGTTGTAAGGTATATCCTGAATTCTCTAAAGAAGAACCAACTGCGTCAAACCCATAGAATAAAGCAAAAGTGATGAATACACTTACGATAAATGCTACAATCTGATTATTTGATAGTGTAGAAGTAAATAATCCAACGGCTGTATAAGTTGCAGCTAAAAACAACAAACCTAAATAAGAACCTATAGTACTACCTACATCTAAATTCCCAATAGGGCTTCCCAATTGATACACAGTGTACGCGTAGGTTAATGTTGGCAACAATGCGATGACAACTAATAAAAGTGCTGCAAAAAATTTACCTAAAACAATTTGCCAGTCGGTAAGTGGTTTGGTTTTTAAAATTTCAATAGTTCCGCTATTAAATTCATCAGCAAAACTTTTCATGGTAATTGCAGGAATTAAGAATAAAAATAACCACGGAGCTAAATAAAAGAAGCTGTTTAAATCAGCAAAACCAGCATTTAAAATGTTGAAATTATCTTTAAACACCCATAAAAATAAGCCATTTACAAGTAAAAATACTCCAATCACTAAATAGGCAATAGGGGAGGCAAAAAATGAGTTAAATTCTTTTTTTAGTAGTGGAAACATAGTTAGTTTTTAATGTTGAGTTGTCTTTTATAGTCTAGAGTCTAACGACTAAAGTAGCGAAGCTACTTTATCCACACTCCAAGCAAGAGGTTTGTCATTAAATAGTATTTTGGTTTGTGCCCAAACCCCTTTAAATAAATCAGAGTTTCTGTAATTTTCTAAATCTTGTTCAGTATCCCAATAACTATAAGTAAAAAATATATTCGGATTTGTTTTGTCTCTATACAACTCTAATAAACGACAACCAGGTGAATTTCGTATAAACTCTTTCTTACTGTTAAAGTTGTTTAGAAATTCTTCAATTTTTTCTGGCTGAAAGCTCATTTTTACAATTCGTACAAACATAGAGTTAATTTATAGGTGTAAATTCTGGTTTAATAGGGTTCTCAAATTCAATGGTAATAGTATCACGGTATTCTAAACCAAGTAGGGTAGAAGCACCGCCAACCGTTTCTAAATTACTTCGGTAAATGGCAATCTCTAAAAAACCAGCAGAATTAAAAATAGCTAGCTTTTCACCATCATATTGTCGTTTATCAGTTACCGAAAAATCAACAATCTCATTATATCGGCTATAAATTTTAGAAAAGGTATAACGTCTTGCCGTTACTTTATAATCACGCCCTTTTCCAATAGTATTAAATTGCTTTTTACTAATGTTACTAATTACATTTCCGTAATTATCAATGTAAATAACACCACCTGAAATAATAGTTTGTTGCTCGTTTACTTTAGGCTTAATTTCGATAATCTTTTTATAAGTCTCAATCTCTCGTCCAATAACACTTAAACTACCACCGCGAGCAATATGAGAAGCTACTTGTACAAAAACATCTAACACAGGAAAACTACTCTCAATACGATTGTGAATATTAATTTCAACAATTTTGGTAGGTTTAATTTCAGAAGCAATCATAGAAATTAGTCCGTTATCAGGACAAATAAAATAATGATTATCCAGTTCTAAAGCAATATGCTTATTATCCATACTTAATTCAGAGTCTACACCAATAACATGAATGGTTTTATCAGGAAAGCTTTTATAAGCATTTTTTAAAATGTAAGCAGTTTCAGTAATGTTAAAAGGAGAAATTTCATGCGTAATATCAACAATATTAGCATCAGGTAACTCAGAATAAATAGCTCCTTTTACAGCCCCTACAAAGTGGTCTTTCGTTCCAAAATCAGTAGTTAATGTAATAAGAGACATTAATTTAGGTGTTTGTTAATTGTTTTGTGAAAAATTATGCTGAAATTTTAAACAAAACTACGTAATTCAAGAAAAATAATCGTTATTTTTAGTGTGAATAATATTAAAACTTTTATCATTTGAACGAACGCATAATTGAATTAACAGAAATCAACCCAAACGATTTTTTTGGAGCTCAAAACAGCACTATTACTCAGTTAAAAACATTCTTCCCTAAAATAAAAATAGTTGCTAGAGGAAATAAACTTAAAATTTTTGGCGAACCTGAATTGTTAAATGAATTTGAAAAGCGATTAGAGATGCTTATCAAATATTTTAATAGGTATAATAAATTAGATGAAAATAGTATTGAACGTATTTTAACATCAACTGGTAAAGAAGAAGAAATTCGAAAATCAGGAAAAGCAAAAGACGTTTTAGTGCATGGTGTAAGTGGAAAGTTAATTAAAGCGCAAACTGCCAATCAGCGTAAAATGGTAGAGCTAATGCAAAAAAATGATATGTTATTTGCTGTAGGTCCTGCAGGTACAGGTAAAACATATACAGCGGTAGCCTTAGCTGTGAAAGCATTAAAAGAAAAAGAGGTTAAGAGAATTATTTTAACAAGACCTGCGGTAGAATCAGGGGAAAATTTAGGGTTTCTTCCAGGGGATTTAAAAGAAAAGTTAGATCCATACATGCAACCATTATATGATGCCTTACGGGATATGATTCCTCATGAAAAATTGGAATCACATCTTGAAAAAGGAGTTATACAAATAGCACCTTTAGCTTTTATGCGTGGGCGTACCTTAGATAATGCTTTTGTAATTTTAGATGAAGCACAAAACACCACTCATGCACAAATGAAGATGTTTTTAACGCGTATGGGAATGCACGCTAAGTTTATTATCACTGGAGACCCAGGTCAGATAGATTTACCGCGTAGACAAGTTTCTGGATTGAAAGAATCGTTATTAGCATTAAAAGATATTGAAGGAATTGCGCAGGTGTATTTAGATGACAAAGATGTAATTCGTCATCGATTGGTTAAGAAAATTATCTCAGCTTATAAAAGTATAGAAACCGAGTAGTTTTTAGTTGTCAGTATTTAGTGATTAGTTTACTTTTGTGCGATACAACACAACAACATACAATGAATACAATTAACGAAACAAACTTCCAGTTTCAAGGACAAAAAGAAGTTTATAAAGGAAAAGTAAGAGAAGTTTACAATATCAATGATGAGTTGTTGGTAATGATTGCTTCAGATCGTCTTTCTGCGTTTGATGTAATCTTACCACGTCAAATTCCTTTTAAAGGACAAATTTTAAACCAAATTGCTACAAAAATGATGAGCGATACTGCGGATATCGTTCCAAATTGGTTATTAGCGAATCCAGATGAAAATGTAGCAGTAGGTCATTTATGTAAACCTTTTAAAGTAGAAATGGTAATCCGCGGATATTTATCTGGTCATGCAGCTCGAGAATATGCAGCAGGAAAAAGAATACTTTGTGGAGTAGCAATGCCCGAAGGAATGAAAGAAAATGGTAAATTCCCAGAGCCAATTATTACACCATCAACAAAGGCAGATAATGGAGAACACGATGAAGATATTTCTCGTGAAGATATTTTAGCCAACCAAATTGTATCAGAAGAAGATTACTTAGTATTGGAAGATTATACAAGAAAGTTATTTCAAAGAGGTACTGAATTAGCTGCTAAAAGAGGATTGATTTTAGTAGATACTAAATATGAGTTTGGAAAAACTAAAGATGGTAAAATTGTATTGATTGATGAAATCCATACACCAGACTCTTCTCGTTATTTTTATGCTGAAGGATATGCAGAACGTCAAGAAAAAGGAGAGAAGCAAAAACAACTATCAAAAGAGTTTGTGCGTCAGTGGTTAATTGAAAAAGGTTTTCAAGGAAAAGAAGGACAAGAGATTCCTGAAATGTCTGATGAAAAAGTTATTGAAATTTCAAATAGATACATTGAACTATATGAACAAATCACAGGAGAAACTTTTGTAAAAGCGAATACAGAAAACGTACTCGAAAGAATAGAAAAAAATGTAAATACATTTTTAAAAAACAAATAAAAAGAGAGGCTTTTGCCTCTCTTTTTATTTAAAATTATCTTAAAAAAACTTCATTAACAAACAGGCATTTATATTTTTTGTAACTTACACAAGACAAACAAAAATTAGCAAAAATGCCAAATTATACATTAAAAATTAACGGAAAGTCGGTGTCCTTTAAGGCAGATGCTGATACACCATTGTTATGGGTCTTACGAGATGAACTCAATATGGTTGGAACTAAATTCGGTTGTGGAATAGCACAATGCGGAGCCTGTACTGTTCATGTAGACGGAACAGCAATGAGAAGTTGTCAATTACAAATTTCTATGTTGGATGGTGAAGAAATAACAACTATTGAAGGGTTATCAACCGAAGGAGATCATCCGTTACAAGAAGCATGGAAAGAAGTAGATGTTCCGCAATGCGGTTACTGCCAAGCAGGTCAAATTATGACGGCTGCATCATTTCTAAAAGAAAATCCAAACCCTTCAAAAGAGGAGATAAGAGAAGCAATGCAAGGTAATATTTGTCGTTGTGCTGCATATAATAGAATAGAAAAAGCAGTTGCATTGGCAGCAGATAAAATGTCTTAAAATTTTTCAATTATGAGTACACAAGAAAAAAACTTTACGTTTAGTAGAAGAAACTTTTTAAGAACTTCTGCATTAGCCAGTGGTGGTATTATGATTGGATTTAATCTATTTACAGCCTGTAAACCTAATGTAAAACCATCTGTAGATGTAGAAAACCTAAACTTCAATGATTTTAACGCATTCATAAAAATATCCGATGAAGGCTATGTAACTATTTACTCTCCAAATCCTGAGATAGGTCAAGGAGTAAAAACTTCAATGCCGATGATTATTGCAGAAGAACTAGATGTTGAATGGGAAAAAGTACATGTTGCACAAGCACCTTTAGATGTCAAAAACTATAAACGACAGTTAGCAGGAGGTAGTCAATCAATTCGTCATGGCTGGACGGCGCTTAGAGAAACAGGAGCAACTACAAAACAAATGTTAATTAATGCGGCAGCAGTAAAATGGGGAGTAGATGCAACTACTTGTTCAGCTTTAAGAGGAATTATTACAAATGCAAAAGGAGAAACTTTAGGGTATGGTGAAGTAGTTAAAGAAGCTGCTACTTTAGAAGTTCCAGAAAATGTAAAATTGAAGAAGCCTTCAGAATTTTCTATCATTGGCAAAGATGCTATAAATGTTGATGTAGAAAAAATAGTAACAGGAAAACCGTTATTTGGCTTAGATTATAAGGAAGAAGAAATGTTATATGCTTCAGTAGTAAGACCTCCGGCTTTCGGACAAGAACTTGAATCGTATGACGATACAGAAGCAAAAAAAATATCTGGAGTAGTAGATGTTATAACAATAGGAGAAAAAGCAAGAAATTTTATTGAATCAGGAAAAACTAATTGGACGTTTAAGTTAACAAAAACAGATAAAGTAGTTGTGTTAGCTGAAAATACATGGGCAGCAATTAAAGGAGCAAGAGCAATTAAAACTGTATGGAAAGATAGTTCTGAGTTAGAAGATACAAAATTTCATGATGAAAGGCTAACAAAATTGTTAGAAGCAAATGATTTAGATGTTAGAAGAGAAGATGGAGATGTGAAAAAAGCTTTTGCAGAAGCTGATAAAGTTATTGAACGTACCTACCATTCACCATTTTTGCCTCATAATTGTATGGAGCCAATGAACTTTTTTGCAAATGTAACATCAGAAAAGATACATTTAATTGGTCCTGTTCAAACTCCAGAATATGCAGCAATGGTTGCAGCAGAAATGTTAGGACGTAACTTGGAGGAAGTTCATGTAGAAATGACTCGAATGGGAGGAGGTTTCGGAAGAAGATTATATGGAGACTTTGTATATGAAGCGTTGGAAATATCTGATAAAATACAAAAACCAGTAAAAATGGTTTCAACGAGAGAAGACGATGTAACTAGTGGAACATATAGACCAGCAATCAAATATAGAATTGCAGCATCAATAAAAGATGGAAAAATATCTGGATACCATTTAAAAGAAGCAGCTATTAATGATAATATGTACGGATTAATCCCGAATTTCTTTCCAGCAGGCTGTATTCCAAACTATAAAGTATCTACAGCAAATTATAAAAGTAATATTAGCACAGGAGCATGGAGAGCCCCTTATACAAACTTCTTAGCCTATGCAGAACAAAGTTTTTTTGATGAATTAGCACAAGAATTAGAGATAGATCCAGTACAATTACGTTTAGAATTGTTAGAAAATGTAAAAGCTACTGAAGATAAAAGAATAGAATACTCAGGTAAACGAATGCAAGACACTATAAAGTTAGCTGCAGAAAAAGGAGGCTGGGGAAAAGCCAAAGAAGGAGTTTTTCAAGGTTTTTCAGCTTATTACAGTCATAATACTCACGTAGCTGAAGTTGCAGAGGTAGAGCTAAAAGAAGGAGTTCCTGTGGTAACAAAAGTGGTTGTAGCAGCAGATTGTGGTATTGTGGTAAACCCAACAGGAGCTATAAACCAAATTGAAGGAGGTGTTATTGATGGTATCGGACATGCAATGTATGGAAACCTAACCTTTGAAGACGGTGCGCCGTCAAGTAGAAATTTCGATAATTATAGGCTTATAAGAATGAACGAAACACCTAAAGTAGAAGTTCATTTTGTGCAAAATGAACTATCACCTACAGGTTTAGGAGAACCTGGTTTGCCACCAGCAGGAGGAGCAGTTGCTAACGCAATACATAAAGCTTTAGGTAAAAGACTATATAAACAACCTTTTATAGAAGAATTAAAATCGAATATTTTATCTTAAAAAGAGAAACAAATTAGAAAAAAGATGCTTATTCAAGCATCTTTTTTGTTTTTGGTAGAGATACTGTCTTTATAAAGTTCCTTTAAAGTATTTTGTAGAAATGATCATTTTTCAATAGAAAAATGATAAAAAGGTTTTTTATTACACTTATTTTGGTAATCTGTTAAATTAATGATTTTTTGTAACTAAAAACTCTATTAAGCTTATAAAAGTGTAAAATCTAAGCTAGATTTGGAAGGAAATTAATTAGATAGTAACAAAAACACATTAACAACAAACGCAACACAATGAAAATACAAAAAGTACTGGTAGCAAATAGAGGAGAAATAGCTATTAGAGTATTTAGAGCCTGTGTAGAAATAGGAATTAAAACAGTGGGGATATATACTTATGAAGATAGGTACTCTTTACATAGGTATAAAGCAGATGAATGTTATCAAATAGGAGAAGATAATGAGCCACTTAAGCCTTATTTAGATATTGATGCTATTATTAAAGTAGCTCTTAATAATAATGTAGATGCTATTCACCCAGGGTATGGTTTTCTCTCTGAAAATGCTGAGTTTGCTAAAAAATGTGAAGAAAATGGTATTATTTTTATTGGTCCCAAAGTATCAGTACTAAAAGCTCTAGGAGATAAAATTACAGCCAAAGAAGTTGCGGTTGCTAACAATGTGCCTATCATACAAAGTAGTCAAAATGATTTAGCTACTGTTGAAATAGCGCTATCTGAAGCTTCAAGAATAGGATACCCTGTAATGTTAAAAGCAGCTTCAGGAGGAGGAGGTAGAGGAATGCGAGTTATTCGAAAAAAAGAAGAATTAATCAAAGCTTTTCCAGAAGCAAAAAGAGAATCTTTAAATGCTTTTGGAGATGATACCGTTTTTTTAGAAAAATATGTTGAAAATCCTAAGCATATTGAAATCCAAATAGTAGCAGATGCACATGGTAACATTGTTCATTTATACGAAAGAGATTGCTCAGTACAACGAAGGTATCAAAAAGTAGTAGAAATAGCACCTTCTTTAGGCTTGCCAGACGAAATAAAGAATAAGTTATACACCTATGCAATTAATATTTGTAAAGCAGTAAATTATAATAACATAGGAACTGTTGAGTTTTTAGTGGACGATGATGATGCTATATACTTTATTGAAGTGAATCCACGAATTCAAGTAGAACATACAGTTACTGAAATGGTAACGAATATAGACTTGGTAAAAACGCAACTTTTTATTGCAGGAGGATATAAGTTAGAAGACAAACAAATAAAAATACCAAGTCAAGAATCCGTTACTGTTACTGGGCATGCATTACAGTGTAGAGTAACTACGGAAGATCCTGCAAACGACTTTAAACCAGATTACGGAACAGTAACTACGTACAGAAGTGCTTCAGGCTTTGGTATTCGATTAGATGCAGGAAGTATATATCAAGGAGTAAAAATTTCACCTTTTTTTGATTCTATGTTGGTGAAAGTTTCAGCAAGAAGTAGAACCTTTGATGGAGCTTGCAGAAAAATGCTAAGAGCATTAGCTGAATTTAGAGTACGTGGAGTAAAAACGAATATAGCTTTTCTAGAAAACATACTTCGTCATCAAACATTTAGAGACGGAAGGGTGACCGTAAACTTCATAAAGAATGAACCAAAACTATTTGAATTTAAAGAACCTAAAAATAGAGCGAATAAATTAATCAACTTTTTAGGAGAAGTAATTGTAAACGGAAATCCAGATGTAAAAAAAATAAATTCAAACCATCAATTTACACAACCTAAAGTACCAAAATTTCCAGTTTTAGAAAATTATCCTAAAGGAACAAAAGATAAATTAACTGAATTAGGTCCAGAAAAATTTGCAGAATGGTTAAAAAATGAAAAGAAAGTACATTTTACAGATACAACCATGCGAGATGCTCACCAAAGTTTGTTGGCAACACGTATGCGTACAGTAGATATGTTAAAGGTAGCTGAAGGATATGCAAAAAACCACCCTGAAATTTTTAGTATGGAAGTTTGGGGAGGAGCAACTTTTGATGTGTGTCTTCGCTTTTTACAAGAAAATCCTTGGGAACGTTTAGCATTATTACGCAAAGCAATGCCAAATGTGTTATTACAAATGCTAATAAGAGGTTCTAATGGAGTTGGATATACTGCATATCCTGATAATTTAATTGAAAAATTTGTAGAAAAATCATGGGAAACAGGAGTCGATGTTTTTAGAATTTTTGACTCTCTAAACTGGATGCAATCTCTAGAGCCTTGTATAAAACATGTACGAAATAAAACACAAGGATTGGCAGAAGCCTCTATATGCTATACAGGAGATATCTTAAACCCAAACAAAACAAAATACGATTTAAAATACTACCTACAATTAGCAAAAGATATCGAAAATGCAGGAGCACATATTTTAGGAGTAAAAGACATGGCAGGGTTATTAAAACCACAAGCAGCTTATGAATTAATAGCTGCCCTTAAATCAGAAATTAACATACCAATTCATTTACATACACACGATACATCTTCGGTTCAATCGGCTACTTACCTCAAAGCAATAGAAGCAGGAGTAGATGTTGTAGATGTAGCTTTGGGCGGATTGTCAGGATTAACATCACAACCAAACTTTAATTCAATGGCTGAAATGTTACGCTTTAATGAAAGAGAAAACAAAATTAATACAGAAAAGTTAGCCGAATATTCAAACTATTGGGAAGCAGTTAGAAGTTATTACTACCCATTTGAATCAGGATTAAAGTCTGGAACAGGAGAAGTATATGAGCATGAAATTCCAGGGGGTCAGTATTCAAACTTAAAAGGGCAAGCGATAGCACTAGGTTTAGAGAATAAATTTACTGAAGTAACTAAAATGTACGGAGAGGTAAATAAACTATTTGGAGACATAGTGAAAGTAACTCCAAGCTCAAAGGTGGTTGGAGACATGGCTCAGTATATGATAAGTAATAACCTAACAGTAAAAGATGTGATGGAAAAAGGAGAAACAATCTCTTTTCCTCAGTCTGTAATTAGTTTTTTCAGAGGAGACTTAGGGCAGCCAGTAGGAGGTTTTCCAGAAAACCTTCAAAAAATCATATTAAAAAATGAAAAACCATATACAGATAGACCAAATGCACATTTAGCTCCAATTAACTTCGAAAAAGAATTTGAAGAGTTTAAAAAACAATTTAAAAAAGGAATGGGGCGTCCATTAGAAATTACTGATTTCTTGTCTTATAAATTATATCCTAAAGTTTTTACCGATGCTTATAACAATCACTTAAAACATGGAAACCTAATGAATATACCTACTAAAAACTTCTTATTTGGAATGGAAGTAGGTGAGGAAATAATGGTGGATATTGAAGAAGGAAAACGAGTGTTAATTTCTCTAATGCAAAAAAGTGAACCTGATGAAGAAGGAAATGTAAATGTCTTTTTTAAGATTAACGGGCAAATGAGAAATGTTTTAATAAAAGACAATTCTATAAAAGTAGACAAAGTAGAAAATATAAAAGCAGAAACAGATAACGAAAAAGAAATTGGAGCACCCTTACAGGGACTGTTATCATCAGTATTAGTGAAGAATGGAGAAAAAGTTAAAGAAAATCAGCCTTTGTTTATTATAGAAGCGATGAAAATGGAAACGACCGTTACAGCTGCAAGTTCAGGAGTAATAAAAAAAGTACAATTAGAAGCAGGTGTACTAGTGGATACTAGCGATTTAGTGATAAAAATGAAGTAAGAGAAGAGCAAGTAGTTTTGATTTACTCCTAAAAAAGCACTATTTTCGCAACCTATAAAAATCAAAAGTAATAATGGTTAAAGATTTATTTGAGAGAATTAAAGGAGATAAAGGACCTTTAGGAAAATGGGCAGATAAGGCAGAAGGGTATTATGTATTTCCTAAATTAGAAGGGCCAATTTCTAACCGTATGTCTTTCAATGGAAAAAAAGTAATAACTTGGAGTATAAATGACTACTTAGGATTAGCAAATCATCCAGAAGTATTAAAAGTTGATGGAGAATCTGCAGCAACCGATGGTATGGCGTATCCTATGGGAGCTCGTATGATGTCAGGTCATACAAAATATCATGAACAATTAGAACAAGAATGTGCAGAGTTTGTAGGTAAAGAAGCTTCTTATTTAGTAAACTTTGGTTACCAAGGTATGGTATCAGCAATTGATGCTCTAGTAAATAAAGACGATATCATTGTGTATGATATGGATACACATGCGTGTATTATTGATGGAGTTCGTTTACATGCAGGAAAACGTTTTGTATACCGTCATAACGATATAGAGAGCTGTGAGAAAAACTTGAAGCGTGCCACCAAAATGGCAGAAAAAACAGGTGGTGGAATTCTGTTAGTTTCTGAAGGAGTATTTGGTATGCGAGGAGAACAAGGACGTTTAGCAGAAATTGTAGCCTTAAAAGAAAAATACAACTTCCGTTTATTGGTTGATGATGCACACGGGTTTGGAACATTAGGAGAAGGAGGAAGAGGAACAGGGTTTGAACAAGGAGTACAGGATGGAATCGATGTGTATTTTGCAACATTCGCAAAATCTATGGCAGGTATTGGAGCTTTCTTTGCAGGAGATAAAGATGTAATTCAGTTTTTACAATACAACATGCGATCGCAAATGTTTGCCAAATCATTACCAATGCCAATGGTAAAAGGAGCATTAAAACGTTTAGATATGATTCGTACCATGCCTGAATTAAAAGAAAATCTTTGGAAAATAACCAATGCATTACAATCAGGTTTACGAGAGGCAGGTTTTGATTTAGGAACAACACAAACATGCATTACACCAGTATACTTAAAAGGAGAAATTCCAGAAGCAATGGCAATGGTAAACGATTTAAGAGAAAACCATGGAGTGTTCTGTTCAATTGTTGTGTATCCAGTAATACCAAAAGGATTAATAATATTAAGGTTAATTCCAACAGCACGCCATACGATTGAAGATGTAAACGAGACAATTGTAGCATTTTCAGCAATCCGTGAAAAATTAGAAAACGGTACTTATAAACAAGTAGCAGCCTCGATAATGGCAGAATAACAAGTAATTGTTTAAAAAATAAATAAAAACTCATGAAATACTTCATGAGTTTTTTTGTTTTAAAAAGAGAAATGATACATTTGGAATCCTTTTTGCTTATCAAAATCAAATGAAAAAACTACTATACTTATATTTATTACTATTTGCTACAGTAGTAAATGCGCAAATTAAAGATACATTACCAAACTTTAATGATGAATATATATTGATAAGAGAAGGAGATAGTTTAATGATAAAATTAAATGAAGTAACAGTACTCCCAAAGCACAAGTTCAAAGAGAAAAAAGATATACTATATTATTACTGGCTTCGTAAAAAAGTATTCAAAGCATACCCTTATGCAATTTTAGCAGCAAAAAGAGTAGATAGTGTAAATTCACGATTGGCCAGAGTTAAGTCGAAAAGCAAAAAAAGAAAATACATAAAAAGAATTCAGAAATATCTTGAAGAAGAATTAACAGCGCCTTTAAAGAAATTAACAAGAACAGAAGGGAGAATTTTATTAAAGTTAATTCACCGTCAAACAGGAAAAACGGCTTTTGATAATGTAAGAGAACTAAGAAGTGGTTGGAAAGCCTTTTGGTACAATACGACTGCAAACTTATTTAAGCTGTCGTTAAAGTCAGAGTATAAACCAGAAACGGAGAATGAGGATTATTTGGTAGAAGATATTATACAACGTGCCTATATAGAAGAAAAGTTAGAGTATCAAGATCCAAAATTGCGTAAAAACTATTTAGTGATTGTATCAAAGAGTAGAGGGTATGTTGATGTATCGGAGTATAAAAAGATGTTTTCGAAGATGCGTAAGAAGCGAAAACGTAAGAAAAAGTAAATAAATTAGGTCTTAGAGTCACCTATTACAGTTTACATTTAATAGTATAGAAGTGAAAATATGATTCCTTAATAAATGATTTTACGCTTAGAACGAGTAAGAAGCACGTTAAGTAGGTTAGGAGTACAAAAAACTTTTGGATGTAAAAGGTTCTGAAATAGGTAGTTAAAAAAGGCGGTTAAAAAAAGGCAAAAAAAGTAGTTGTTAAGTGGAAAAAGGTATCTATATTTGCACCCGCAAACGGATAAGTGGTAAGCTTAGAAGTTAGTAAGAGTTCATTAAAATAGGGGTTAAGATATATTAAGAAAAGGTTAAAAAATAGTTTAATTTTTTCTTGTTTAATACGAAATAAAGTGAGTATCTTTGCAGTCCGAATTTTAGGGAAAAACAGTTCATTAAAATAGT
>NZ_JAUORH010000035.1 GCF_030547425.1 Tenacibaculum sp. 1_MG-2023
ACTGGTGCCTTAGCTCAGTTGGTAGAGCAAAGGACTGAAAATCCTTGTGTCCCTGGTTCGATTCCTGGAGGCACCACGATAAAAACCCGAACAAATTTGTTCGGGTTTTTTAGTTTTTAAAATTATAGGATTCAACAAGCTATTGAGTCTTTTTTTTACTATTTCAATCTAAATTTCATTTCAATTGGTAAATGATCGGATGCTTGACCAAATTGAGTTAGTACTTTTCCCTCCACATACTCTATAGAATCTTCTGTATAAAAAATATAATCGATACGTTCTACTGGATTTTTTGTGTCAAATGTATTTTCAGGGTTCTCAACAAAAAAGGCCGCATTTCCTACTCCATCCATTGCAAACATTTTTTGAATAATAGCTTCTTTATCCCTTGCTTTTGAATTAAAGTCTCCTAGTAAGATTGTTGGATACTCTTTTTTATACTTATTAAAAAGGTTCAACACATACTCAAACTGTCTTACTCTTGTTGTTTTATCAAACGCTTCTAAATGTAAATTTATTACTACAACCTCTTTTCCTTCTAAAGTAACTTTTACCACTTGCACTAACCTATCTAAATACAACGCATCTCTATAAAAAGGGTTATCAGCTACTCTTTCTAAAACTATGCGCTGATAATCTTTTAATTCGTATTTACTCAAAATTGATTGTCCTGAAACTATTTTACCAAAGTGTATACTTGGTGGCCAATAAGGAAAAGGCACATAATGCTCATCCCAATTTACACCTCTTGCTACATAATTATAACCTAGCTCTGCTAATTTTTTTTCTTGATTTACTTCATAAGATCTTGCTGCATTATAATCCACTTCTTGAAGTGTTATAATATCTGGATTCACTTTTTTAACCTCTGTAAGTACCTTTTTTAAATTTGAATCAAATAATTCTTTAGGCTTAGCAATTGCTCGGTTATTCGTCATTCCACTTAAATAACCAATATTATAAGTTACTATACTATAGATTGAATCATTATCAGTAGTATTTTCGTACTCATGCGTAATAATTTTAGCGTATTCTTCCTCGTCCATTGTTGGAGAGGATGCCCAGAAAAAAAATAGTGCAAACACACCCACAACTAGTAATAAAAACCTTAAAAAAAATCTGAAATTTGACTTCATATAAAATTAAAAAAATGTTAAAAACGATTTCAAATTTAAACTTTTTTAATCTGCAACGGTCTTAGAAGCGTAAATAATTAATAAACCTTTAAATTTAATAACATGAAGAAAGTACTAACAATCTTGATTTTAGCAGTTGGTTTTACTGTTACTACTCAAGCTCAAAAGAGAGATAAAACTAAACATGAAAAATTAACTGTAGAGCAAAAAACAGAATTAGCTGTAAAAAAAATGACCTTACAGCTTGATTTAACGGAGTCTCAACAAAAACAAGTGAAGCCTTTAGTAGCAGAGCAAATTTCTGAAAGACAGGAAATGTGGGCTAAAAGAAAAGCTATGAAAAAAAGCGGTAATAAACCTACTGCTGATCAAAAATATGCCATGAAAAGTAAAATGCTTGACAAGCAAATTACTTACAAAACTAAAATGAAACATATTTTAAATGAGCAACAATATGAACGTTATGAAAAAATGGCTGCTAGAAAAATGAAGAGACATAGCAAGAAAGGTGACCGAAAAACACATAAAAAAAGAAAGCATCGTAAAGAAAATAAAAGCGATAAGTAATATCGATTTATAGTAGATTAGTTTTTGATTGAAAAAAGCTCGGTTTTGTTTCCAAAACCGAGCTTTTTTACTTTCTCTATTTATTCTTTAAACCAACTTGAATACTTTACGTAATTATTAGCAATTCTATCAATTTCACCTGAAATAAGTTCTTTAGAAATATCTTTCACTTTTTTTGCTGGAACTCCAGCGTAAATACTTCCACTTTCAATATGTGTGTTTTTTGTTACAACTGCTCCTGCAGCAATGATGGAATTAGATTCTACTACACAATCATCCATAATTATACTTCCCATTCCTACTAACACATTATCATGAATAGTGCACCCATGCACTAATGCATTATGACCTATCGACACATTGTCTCCTATAGTAGTTGGTGATTTTTGATACGTTGCATGTATTACTGCACCATCTTGTACATTTACTTTATCTCCCATCTTTATATAGTGTACATCTCCGCGAATAACCGCATTAAACCATACACTGCACGCTTCTCCCATTTGCACATCGCCTACAATAGTTGCATTTTCTGCAATGTAGCAATCATTTGGAATTTGAGGGTGCTTCCCTCTTACTGGTTTTATAATTGGCATAAATTTTTATTTAAAATATGATAATAAGTTTGCTTTCTTGGATGCTGAAACCATAATCTCTTTTCCGTTTGACAGTATAACGCTCCCCCCTTTTCCTTTTTTATACTTTACTATTTCATTAACGTTGACTAAATACGATTTGTGTACCCTAACAAAAGAACTGTCTTTTAAAGCTTCTTCAAAATATTTAAGTGTTTTACTCACCACCTTTCTAGAATTATCAAAATAGATTTCCGTGTAGTTATCATCTGCTTTGCAAAATAAAATTTCTTCAACAGCTACTACTTCAAATCCATCTTGTTGCGGAATCGTAATTTTTCCATTTACTTGATGAGTCATTTTGGGAGTTAACACAGTAGTTTCTAACTCATTTTCTTTTTCCTTAATTTCAGTTACAATACCTACTGCTTTAATCAACTCATCTATCGAAATAGGTTTTAACAAATAATACGTTGCTTGATTATTTAATGCCTCAATGGCGTAATGATCGTAAGCAGTTACAAAAACTGTTTCAAAAGTTTGGTTTTCTACTTTTTCTAATAAGTCAAAAGCATTTCCAAAAGGCATTTCTACATCTAAAAACACCAAGTCCAATTCGTGTTTTTCAATTAGTTTTTGTGCTTCTTCAATATTACTTGCTTCACCTAACAACTCAACATTTGGGCAATATTTAGTAATATAATTTCGTAGAATATCTCTACTTATTTGCTCATCTTCAACTATAATTGCTTTTATCTTCATCACTAATTTTCGTCTTTTTTCAGTGTCAATTCTACCTTAGTTCCGCTTCTATCTTCAAAGGCATCTAAAACCACCACAGATATTTTATCCTGATACATATCATTTAAAATAGCAATTCTATTTTTTATTGTACTCATTCCTTTTGATTTCTGTTTGAGTTGGTTCTTCGTCTTCATTTCTATTGATTTCTCTCTTCCAACCCCATCATCTTCAATTAAAATAGTAATAGAATCATTGTTTTTAGGTAGCATTGAAATTTGAAGTTTTCCTTTTTCTTTTTTATATCGAAGCCCATGCCAAATTGCATTTTCTATATACGGTTGCAATAACATTGGCGGAATCGAATATTCATCTAAAGCTATACTTTTATCTATATTGATAGTATAATCAAACTTATCTTTAAATCGGTTGTGCTCTAACTTCACATACAATTCTAACAACTCAATTTCTTTTGGCAATGGTATAAAATCTTCATCTGAATTTTCTAATACCGAACGCATTAATGTCGAAAACTCTGACAAATATCTATTTGCACTTCGTTCATCACTTACTGCAATAAAACTGTTAACTGAATTCAATGCATTGAAAATAAAGTGTGGATTCATTTGTGAGCGCATCGATTTTAATGCTAATAAGTTATTTGCTAACTTTTGTTGTTTATTCGTTCTAAACATAAAATACACCAACAAAACCATTAATAAAAAACCTCCAATTAATGAATAAATAATCCATTTTTGACGTCTGTTACTCTCCTCTACCAATTGCTGGTCTTTGTATGCTAAACTTATTTTACTATCTGTTAATTCTTTGTCTTTTTCTAAACTTACTATTCTGTTTTGATTATCTGAAATTCGCTTACTAAAACGTTTTACTTGTTGAATTTCCTGTTCTTTTCGTGAATACAAAGTATCTACCAATTTTACATAATCTTGATACGTTTTTAAGGCTTCCGTATAGTCTCCAACCGTAGCATATACTTCCGACAAACGCTTAGTCGCATCTTTTTGAATGATTAAGTCTTTATTTTTATCAGCGTCTGCAATACTCTTTTTTAAATACGGAATTGCTTCTTCATATTCAGATTTTTGCATGTAGGCATTTCCTATTTTATAGTTGATTTTTTGCGAGGTTATAGAATCAACCAAAGACTCTTTATTTTTTGCCTCAACAACTATATCATCTGCTTCTTTTAAGCTCTCTTTTCGCAACTGAATTTCTTCATCGTATCGTTGAGATTTGTTATAAAAATCGGCTACTTTTTGTTGTTCTTTTAACGAGCGTTTTTTATTTTCTTCAGATGCTAGCTTTAATGAGTTTTTATAATACCCATCTGCTTTTTGAGTGTTCCCTTGTGCTGCAAAAACTTCTGCCAGTTTGGAGTTTAAATCTGTTATTTTAGGAGTAATTAAGTTCTTTTTCGCGATCTCCAATGCTTTTTCATAATTAACTTTTGCCTGATTGTAGTTCTTTTGAGCTAGATACACATCTCCCAATCCTTGATATGCAGTTAGACTCAAATAGTTATTTAATACTCCGCTTTGTAAGCTTTGTAAATAGTTTTGTTCACTACTATTATAATCTTCTGATAAAAAGGCTGTTTTTGCCAATTTTAAACGAACTCTAGGCGAATTTACTTCTTGTAAAGAAATTTGGTAATTCTCAATTGCTAAGTCGTATTGTTTCCAATAAAAATATACATCTGCTAATTCTTTAAATACAGTAGCTCTTTGATTTTTACTGGGGTTTGTCAACAATGTTTTTTCAATAAAAGACAAACTTTTATCGATATCTTTCTTTTTATAAAACTGAACAGAATCTAAATATTGTAAATATAAACCTGTTTGCTTTCTTGTACTATAAGAGCTTAGTTTTGATTTTTTTTGGAGCGTAAAATCTTCTACTTCCACCTTTATATCTTCATCATCTTTAATTGTATAAAAAACACGATTAAAATTAGGATGTGATACCTCTAATTGACTCCCCGCTGTGGCTTTTACAGTATAGCTTCCCGTTATTTCAGAAAACCGAAAAGTTCTTCCATTTACTTCTACGCTCGCATCTTTAATAGCTCGTCGCGTTTCTTTACTCACTACTTGAACTTTTACTAAAAATTCTTTAGTTGTGTTTTCCTCTGTTTGAGAAAAAACAGCGAATGAAAGGAAAAGAAATACTATGTATATTTTTTTAATCATTTATAGGATAATATTCAATAGCATTAAAATTTTCATTAGTTAAATCAACATAAAAATAATGTATTTGTAGTTTATCTTCTTCTGACTTTATACTTTCTGTTGTTTTAAAATACAGTCTTTTATTTTCAACCAACTCCTTAACATTTATTACTTTTTGTTTTTGAGGTGAAATTTTGATAAAATTCGTACCATCAATTTTACTTAAGTACAAACTTATATCATCCTCATAACCGAGTTTTTTATCATCATTAGTATCACTATCAATAACTTTATACATCAATATTTGCTGTTTTGTAACATTAAACATTTCTCTTAAAAAGCTTACAGAAGATATCTGAATATTTTCTTTCGTTAATGATGTAAACCTATCTGATCCTAATTTCTGAAATTTAAGATTAATCATCATTCCATTAATTTCGTTATCATAGAAACCTGTCAAATGATATGTTTCTCCTCCTTTACTTGAAGAAAAATAACTTTTATTTACTTCCTTATTATTTCCATATCCTACAGGGTGTATAAGATAATTTGTACTATCAATATGTATAGGTAAATCAGCTATTTTAATTAAAGAAGTATCGACTTTAATTTCTTTTTTAGTTTTATCCAAAACTGTTACTTCATTAGCTTCATTTTTGGTTTTCGACTTACAGCTCGAACATATAATTCCTAAAAAAAGGAATATTAAAGTCACTTCTTTTCTCATGTTCATTAATTTTTTATTTGTGTAAACATACTCACAAAAACCCACACAAAAAAACACCCAAACCACTAAAACACCATAAAAAACAGTCAAAAAATAGGGATTACTCATTTAGTTAATCATTTCCCTAAACGAAACAACCTGTTCACTCATTCTGTATTTTTTAAGAAAAAAGTTAGAAGTAATTTTGAATAGAAATTAACACCAATCAAACTTATACCCAATTAATAACTAAAAAATAAAAATTATGAAAACGCACACATTAAAAGTATTTTTCTTTTGCTTAGTATTACTAACAACAACTACGTTTGCTAATGAAAAGCAACCTACTAAAAAAGCTAAAAAGCAAACCGTAAAAGTTGCTTTATTACTGGATACCAGTAATAGTATGGATGGACTCATTAATCAAGCAAAAGCGCAACTATGGGAAATTGTAAATGAGCTATCGTATGCAAAAAGCAATGGTATTACTCCTAATTTAGAAATTGCTTTATACGAATACGGAAATTCAAGTTTATCTCCTAAAGAAGGATACATTCAACAAGTTTTACAATTTACGAGTGATTTGGATGAAATTTCTGAACATCTTTTTTCTTTAAGCACCAATGGTGGAAGTGAATATTGTGGACAGGTAATACAAACTTCTTTAAACGAATTGGATTGGGGAGCTAATAAGCGTGATTTAAAAATGATTTTTATTGCGGGAAATGAACCTTTTACACAAGGAAAAATTAATTACAGAGATGCTATTACCAATGCCAAAGAAAAAGATATTATAGTTAACACAATATTCTGCGGTGACTATAACCAGGGGATTACTGGAAGATGGCAAGACGGAGCTATTTACGGAGGTGGTGATTATATGACTATCAATCAAAACAAACATATTGTACATATTGTAACTCCTTATGACAACGATATTATTATTTTAAATAAACGTTTAAATGACACCTATATTCACTATGGTTCTTATGGATATTCTAAATACAGCAACCAAGCAAAGCAAGATATGAATGCTGAGAGTTTAAATGAAGCTGTGGTGGTAAAACGTGCCGTAACTAAAAGTTCTAAACTATATAAAAATGCTGAATGGGATTTGGTGGATGCTTCAGAAGAAAAAGAAATTGATTATAGCTCTTTAAAAAAGAAACAACTTCCGAAGCAGTTACAAAACAAATCTGCCAAAGAAATTAAAATGTATGTTGAGAAAAAACGTAAAGAGCGTGCTGAAATTCAACAAAAAATTCAAGAGTTAAACAAAAAAAGAAAAACGTATGTAGCAAAAAAACAACGTGAAAGTTCTAAGAAAAATGAATTAGAAAGTGTTATGATTAAAGCTATTAAAAAACAAGCGAAAAAGAAAAATTACTCTTGGTAGTTTTAATTGGGGTTTGGTTAGTTAAAGCGGAGTTTTACTCCGCTTTTTTATGTCTTCATTTCGACCAACGAGAGGAATCTCATTCAAAGAAACAGCAAATATTTTTAATAAACAGAATCAAAGCCCTTCAGGTTTCTCACTTCCGTTACACTACAGTTCGAAATAACATTTCGTTTATTTTACCAACAAATCTTGCCCAATGCTAATGTTATTATCGCTTAGCCCATTTGCTTCTTTTAATCGTTGTACCGAAATATTATATCTTCTTGATATAGAGTACAGCGTATCTCCTTTTTGAACTTTATGTGAAGTTGTTTTATACGTTGGTGTTTTCGCTGCTAAAGAGCCATTTCTTCTAACTCGATCGTATTTATCTAGGTTATACTTTGTAATAATAGAAATTAATTTTTGAGGATATTTTCTGTCCGTTGCATAGCCTGCTCTTTTTAACCCGTATGCCCAACCTTTATAATCTGTATGCCTTAATCTAAATAAACTTGCATATCGCTTACGAGTTAGTAAAAACTGTGAGTGATCTTCATACGAAGTTTCAGGGTATTTATATTTTCTAAAACACTCTCCTTTTTCATCATCATCATGAGTTACACTATTACCTTGCCAACCTCTATGGCATTTAATTCCGAAGTGATTGTTTGATCTTCGAGCCAACTGGCTTCTTCCACTCCCCGATTCTAATACTCCTTGCGCTAAGGTAATACTAGCAGGAATACCATGTTCGTGCATTTTTTTTACCGCTATCGGTGCAAATTTTTGAATATATGCCTCGGTATGGTTTGTCGTAGTTTTTATCGGTTTTTGTATTTGCTCTAACTGTGGTAACTCAGGCATTATTTCTTCTCTAGGTTCTAAAACCACTTCGTTTGGTGTGTTTTTCACCACATTTTTACCCGATCCGCAACTTGTAAATATTGCTGCACATACTACTAAAAAAACTACCTTTATTCTCATTAATCCTTTATTAACTCTTTATTTTTATTCTTTAATTTCTTATTTACTCCTGCTATTCCTTGCAAACCTCCTGTATGAATTGCTAGTATTTTACTGTTTTTCGGAAACATATTTTTTGCTACTAAATCTAGTATTCCAAATAACATTTTCGCTGTATAAACTGGATCTAACAAAACACCTGTTTGCTCTTTAAATTCATTTATAAAACGGATTAACTCCTCAGAATATTTTCCATAGCCTCCAAAATGATAGTTGGTTTGCAAACTCCAATTTTCACATCCTTTTACATAAGGTTTTATTTCTTCTACTAAAAAATCTCCTTTTAGTGCAGGAAACCCAATTACTTTTTGATGATTTTCGGCTGAATTTATCAATCCAGAAATCGTTCCTCCAGTACCTACTGCGCAACAAATATAATTGAATTTTTCATCTTCATTTGTTAAAATCTCCTCGCAACCTTTTACAGCTAAAGCATTTGTTCCTCCTTCTGGAACCAAGTAAAAATCACCAAACTCTTTTTTTAACTGATTAATGAATTCTTCGGAAGTTTTATTTCGGTAGGCTTCTCTGGTAATAAACTTAAACTGCATTCCGTTTTCGGAAGCATTTCTCAAGGTTTCATTTTGTAAAAGTGTTTTCGTTACATCCCTTCCTAGTTCATCACCTCTAATAATTCCGATGGTTTTAAAACCTGCCATTTTTCCTGCAGCAGCAGTAGCTGCAATATGATTTGAAAAAGCACCTCCAAAAGTTAGCAAGGTTTCTTTTCCTTGTCGTTTTGCTTCTGCAATATTGTACTTCAGTTTTCTGAATTTATTGCCTGAAACAAATGGATGAATAGTGTCTTCTCTTTTTATAAAAAGTTCAACACCTTTTGTTGTTAAAATAGGTAGATGAATTTGTTGATTTTCTGGTATGGGAATTTCTAGTTGAAATAACATTTTAAAAAATTATCAATGCAAAAATAAGCCTTTAATCTATTTTTAGCTTATACCCTACTATACCAATAGTAGTTTTTTAAAAAAATTAATAACATAGTAGTGAAAAGTATTAACTAACCGTGCCGTAATAGTAGCGACCCGTGCCGTGGTGTCTTCGGAGCATGCCGTGGTATCAGCGACCCATGCCGCGATGTCTGCGGAGCATGCCGTGGTATCAGCGACCCATGCCGCGATGTCTGCGGAGCATGCCGTGGTGTCTTCGGAGCATGCCGTGATATCAGCGACCCATGCCGCGGTGTCTTCGGAGCACGCCGTGATAGTAGCGACCCATGCCGTAGTGTCTTCGGAGCATGCCGTGGTATCAGCGACCCGTGCCGCGGTGTCTTCGGAGCATGCCGTGATATTAGCGACCCATGCCGCGGTGTCTGCGGAGCACGCCGTGATAGTAGCGACCCAATAGCGGAGACTATTCAATAAAGTGTGTCAACTTATTTTTAGTTTTCTAAATTAAGATATCAGAGGTCGTTAATAACGACTAAAGCTACTTTTAGCACTTAAATCGCTGAGCTTATGAGTTTCCGTAAGAACATTAAGTTTTTATTAGTAAGTTCGTAAAATATAAACATTAAATACAATTATAAACCTACCATAACGGGTGTATAACGATGTATTTTACATCTCTATAAACAAGTTGCCAATAATATAAAAGCCGAATATGAAAAACATCTTTTTGATTTTTATAATTTTATTTTCAATCAAAATTTCTGGTCAAGAATATAATAAAAAGACAGGGTATTTAATTGGAACATTTCATACACAAAATACTACAATCAATGGAATTTCGTTAGGTGCTTTTCCGCAATTTAATGATAAAAGTAGATTTGTGAAAACAAACGGAATAAGATTGGAAATCCCTGGAATTGGACTTTTAGCACCAATTGGAAATGGAAGTCCAATTTCAAGAACAGATAGTATTAGCGGAAAATTCAATCGAAAAGATTATGAATTTGATGAAATTATAAACGGAATAAATATTTCAACAGGAACAGTTGGAGGTGTGAATTTTAATGGAATTACAATTGGAGCAATTGCTCAATTTGGAACATTGAATAATGGAATTGCAATTGCTGGAGTTTGGAATGCAATGGATAAATCTAATGGAATTCAAATTTCTGGATTATTAAATGAAACATTGTATAGTAATGGAGTTCAAATTTCAATACAAAATTCATCACTAATTATGAATGGTTTACAAATTGGAGGATTTAACTATGGAAAAGAAATGTATGGAATACAAATAGGAATATTTAATAAAAGTAAAAAAACAAAAGGAATACAAATCGGAATTTGGAATGTTAATGAAAAAAGAAAATTTCCGTTAATAAATTGGAATTTTAAAGACTGAAAACAAAATACTATTGGCAACACCGTATAAAATTAATTGCTGGTTTTAGCCAATTTACGAAAGTCCTCGCGGACTTTCTATCTGTGATTTATTTACTAACTTTAGTGCTTAATTCACACAACTAATCTTATACAACAACGTTGTGGGCAATTAAAACAGAAACTATTTGGCATCAAGAAAAGTAACATATAATGTACCCGGAATTGGGAATTTAACTGCGAATTTATTCGGCTACACTCAAAATATTTATGATTTCCTTGATAACTATGGTCACATAAATCGATTACGAAGAATTAATCAACTTGGAAGATTGAGAGATGTTTTTCAAGGTGCACACCATAATCGATTTGAGTATGTATTTTTACAACTTTCATTGATTTCTGAATTATGCCAACATAAACGCGGAGATTTAGGTTTATCTGGCGCAAGAACCTTTTGTGGAAAAATTGACGAATTACCTAATCACCCAAGTACTGGAGAACTATTGCAATGTTTGGTTTTGTTAACCAATATGGGGTATCTTGAAGGTACATTTTCAACTTCTAGAGCTTGGTTAACTTTTTTGAAAGAAAACCAAAACGCTTATAATAATTTCAAAAAAGGACTTGACCCACTGGACAGGGAAGTATTCAAGCAGATTGTAGAAAATTATGATTATTATAAATTCAGTATTGTAGTTGCACTTTTTCAACTTCAGCGATATAAAAGAACTGGATTAGATAAAGTCAATTTTGCATCAAGTTTACTGAGAACTTATTTATCTAATGACCGAACAGACATACAAATCATTCAATTAAGAAAATTGTATGATAGTATTCGCCAAATAGCATTTGTAACACTCGATTCACTTTATGCACCAGTTCCCTTCAATCTTGATTTATCATCTATTCTATTAAATTTTGATAGTTTAATAGAATCTTTATTTATAAAAAACACAACCTATAGAGTAGCCTTACATAATTTAGAACAAGTTCTTCAAAATTCTGTTTATATGTCTTCTGATTCTTGTATAAATACTGCTAGAGCATCAGAAGAGAAACTAGATGAACTAAAAGAAATAGGTTCAGACATTACTGGAATTACTGATATATATAATATTGTATGTCCGAGTTGCAATGTAAACTATGAATATCAGGAAATTAAAGAATTAGATTGGCATAGGGAAAGGAAACTAATACAAGAATACCGTATAGATTTTAGAGATAGGAATAATTTACCTGACTCAATAAAAGATGAAGTTAAATGGGAAATTAAAACCCGCAACAAGTTAGGTGTTTCAAGAGTAAGAGTTGGATTGCTTTTAAATTCAAGGAAAAATTTAGTAAAAGTAGCCTTTGGAATCAAAACATTGGATAATATTCAGAGTCTGAAAATAGCTTTGAAAATTACTTTAGAATCTGTGGCATTAAAATCAACAATGCCGCAAAGAAAATATTTCAATTCTAATGGAAATAATGAAGAATTACTTCTGTCATTCATTTGCAAGTCGATATTTGGTTGGAGTAAACGATTTATTTTTGGAAACAAAAACCGAGAAACAAGTGCAATCCTAATTTCAAATGGTCGAGTTAGTATGGTAAATCAAATTAACGACTATATTGAATCCTCAAGACAATATTTAGATAATGGTGAAGTCTTTGAAGTGGAAAAAGTTAGAGACTTTATAGAACATTTAAATTACTCTGGTTTGACTATCGCATTTGTTGGTGGTTTAAAATTATTTAATGAAAATCAAAATCAAGAAAGTGCAGAATTTGATGGATTAGTAGTCTGCCCTAGCGTTAATATTAGTAACCCATTTGCTCATATTATTGAAGCAAAAAATTATAACAATGGAGTTACAGACGCACGAAATCAACTCAACAATAGAGTTAGTACGCATCTTATAAATGAACTTCAAATGAATATAATAAACTTAAATAATCGAGCAGCATTTGCAGAAATAACTGCCCACAATCGAATAGACGGCTCCAACTAAAATAGCTGAAGTGCGCCTCTCACACCACCGTACGTACGGGTCTCGTATACGGCGGTTCACCAAATGATTGTAAAATTTAATTTTGAATACGGAATATGCTGGATAAGGTTTATCGGAACTCACGCTGAATATGATAAAATTGACGCAAATAATATCTAATTATGAAAATATTACCAATTAGAAACGAAAAAGACTATCAAAACGCACTCAACAGACTTGAGGAAATTTTTGATGCAAAAAAAGGAACGGAAGATGGAGACGAATTGGAAATCCTGTCAATTTTGATTGATAAATATGAAAATGAACAATTCCCAATCGGAATGCCTGATCCAATTGAAGCAATTAAATTCCGAATGGAACAAATGGGAATGAAACAAAAGGATTTAGCAGAAGTTGTCGGATTTAAAAGCAGAGTTAGCGAAATTTTGAATAAAAAAAGAAAACTGACTCTAGATATGATTAGAAAACTCAACACTACTCTACATATCCCTACTGAAGTTTTAATTCAAGATTATTAATTTAAAAAAGCTCGAATAATTAATAAACCGAAAACTGTAAATAATACTCCATTAAAAAAATCTCTAATTGAAAAAATCATATCACATCCTTGGGTATTATTAATTATTGGAGCATTCATTGCAGCATTGTTAAATTCGGATAGAATTATGAAATTCATAAATGAAAAAATAGATGGAATATAAAAAACGTTGCCCAACACCGTGTAAAAAAAATTGCTAATTATTGTTATCATTTTGTTTCTTCTTTCTTTATTTATTATCTTTAATTCGGAAAGTTTAAGCGTTTTACAACGCAACTTTCCTTACACAATCACGTTGTAGGTAATTTAAGAAAAACCTATTGACTATCATTTTTAAGAAAATATTTACTTCAAACTAGTTTGTTCTTAATTCATATACATCAAACCTTATTGTCTATCAAATTGAACAAAATATGATTATCAAATCATTTAGAGATTAATTAATATACATCAAACATACTTGTCTATCATCTAATTCAAAATATGACAATCAAACTATTTTGACATTAATTTATATACATCAAACACATTTGTCTATCATATATTTCTTTTTTACACAAACAAAACACTTACATGTAAAAAAAACATCTTAAATTTACCTTAAAATACGAAATATGGATTTTACAAGCTCAGTACAATATTGTAGGCTTCCCCTTTTTAGGACACCTCTAATTTCGATAAATAATTATTATTTAGGTCAGATTTGATGAAGAATT
>NZ_JAUORH010000036.1 GCF_030547425.1 Tenacibaculum sp. 1_MG-2023
CTCTATTATTAGAATGATTAATAATGAGCCTATGACCTGGAAACAAATAAAACAGAACGTAACTTAATAACTCAATTATTTTATATACGCTAGCCTATGTAGGTATTGCTGCTTTATTAGCATTTATAGGAGGGCCAGATATTTTAAATGGTGGTAGAGCTATAAATACAAAACCTGAAGTATTTAATAAAGTAAAAAGGATTGATTTAAAATATAATAACCTGGATATACATCCATTAATGAGGAATAGGTTAAATCTTGATATAGTAACCAATAAAAAAACAGTCCATTTTCAATATTATATACCAGATGAAAAGTACAAAACTTTATTAGGAGTTTTAAAAAAAGAGAACTTAATTAAAAATGAAGAAGAGTTTTTTAATTCACTTCCTATTAGTTTTAATAAGGTTGAGTTAAGTTTTATAAACACTTTAGAAGTAATTTATAATAAAGAAAAGTTAGTATATCTAGCTATAAATAAAGAAACCATTCTTGGGAGTATTCCAAATGTTAAGAAAGGAATAATTATTTGTTTAGGGTATTTTATAACAATACTAGGGTGGTCTGGATTATTGTTATTACCTATTGGAGCATATTTTCAAATAAAAGATAATGAAGAGCATGGTACAACTATTTATGTGTCAAATAGATTAGAAGGAATAAAATTTTTTTTAAAAATTTTCACAAAAAAATAAGCTAAAACTTAGTCAAAATAGAATTATAAAAATAATAATAACTTCACTTGTTATGATGGAGCTTGTTTTCAATATTAAAATAAGTGTAACAAATTTCTAATTAACTCGTCTTTTAAGTATACTAACTAAAAAAGTACTATGAGTTTATTAAGAGTTTTATTAGCAATATTTTTTCCACCGTTAGCAGTTATAGGTAAAGGTTGTGGATCAATTATAATAGTGTTTTTACTAACACTTTGTGGATGGGTTCCAGGAGTTATTGCAGCGCTAATTATATTAAACAATCCAAATTAGTTTTGTGTAATGTAGCAATTTGGTAATTTGAAAATGTATCAATGAAAAAACTCCAATTTGATGAAATCAAATTGGAGTTTTTCTATAGTCTCTTCTCGATATTCTGTTTTCTCACTTCTAAGTTTCCTATTCAAGAACTTCTTCTATAATTTTTCCAGAACATCCATTAGGGAATTCTATCTGTAATAAATTAGAGATGGTAGGAGCTATGTCTACAATTTCATATTTCTTTTTAGAAACACCTTTCTTAATTCCGTTTCCATAAAAAATCATCGGAATGTGTGTGTCGTATGAGTACCCAGAACCATGCGTAGTTCCTTTTCTAGAGCTACTAGCAATAGTTGACGGATTAGGGATTAAAATAACATCACCTGAAAACTTTTGATTGTAACCGTTTTGTAAAACATGTAAAACTCCGTTTGTAAACGTAGTAGTCTGCATGGTTCTAGCAGTTACCGATTTATAAATCTTTTTATGATTAATAGCTTCATCAGCAATAGTTTGTGCTACATTCTCGTAATTAAGGCTTAATTCTTTAATTTTATCTTTATTTAAGAAAACTTGAAAGTTAGAAACATTTTCAATAATCTCGTCAGATTTAAAATGCTTTAAAGTAATCTCATTTAAAAAGTTTTTAAAAGTTACAGGTTTTATATAACCCGCAGGGATTTTTAAAGATTCTAAGTATGAAGGAACTTGAACCGCAGCATGATCTGCAGTTAAGAATAAGGTGTAATTACCTTTTCCAACCTGTGTGTCTAAAAACTTGAATAACTCTGCTAAATCTTGATCTAGACGTAAATAAGTATCTTCAATTTCTTTAGAAGCTACTCCAAATTGATGTCCAACATAATCAGTTGAAGAATAGCTAACAGCTAAAAAGTCAGTGTACTCAGATTTTCCTAAGTTTTCACCAACGATAGCTGCTTTAGCAAAATCGGTTGTGATAGAATTACCAGCAGGAATCCCTTTTATTATACTGTAATTGTTATTGCTTTTTCTTAGAGTAGGGATGTCGTGAGGAAAAACTGGTTTTTCTTCCCCTTTGAAAGTTACTTCAAAGTTATTATCATCATCAATGCTTTGTGTATACGTACTAATATCATATAAAGTATCCCATGGTTTACTTAAATATTCGTCAGCTTTCCCAGAAGTGTTGAACTCTTGTACCCAAGTAGGTAATTCATTCAAATAAAAAGAAGAAGAAATCCACTGACCTTTATCACCACCATCAAACCAGTAAGCAGCATTTGCTGTGTGACCTGCTGGCAAAATAGCAGAACGGTCTTTTATAGCAATACCAACGGTTTTACCATTCATGTTTTGCGCTAGTTTTAGCTGATCAGTAACAGTTGTAGTTAACATTCTATAAGGAGATTTTTTACCTCCATCGCTATCATTACCAATAGTATTGTAGTTATTATCATCAACACAATAAATAGATTTTTTTACATATTTATCGTACCAATAATTACCAATAATTCCATGGTGTGTTGGTGTAGTTCCTGTGTAAATAGAAGTATGCCCCACAGCTGTGTAGGTAGGAATATAATTGTAGTGAGCATTTTCTAAAGAATACCCTTCCCTTAGTAAACGTTTAAAACCATCATTTCCATATCTATTAGCAAATCGAGTTAGGTAATCGTAACGCATTTGGTCAATAACAACACCAACTACTAGTTTTGGTTTTTGAGTAGTTGTTTTTTTATTAACAGAGCAGCTCGTTAAACATATTATAGCTGCTAAAAAAGCTATTTTTCTCATTTTGTTTTTTGAAAATTAAAACCCAAAGGTACATAAAAAGCAAGCTAAAACTTGTAAATAAGGCGATGAGTTAATGGTTTTTTAATACTTTAGCAAAAAAGAAAATATATTTCGTTTGATGAATTACATTGAGCATATAGGTAAATACTTTGTAATGCTAAAACAGGTTTTCTCTAAACCTCAAAGAGCAAGAGTATTCCGTGAAGCTTTGTTTAGAGAAATAGATGAGTTAGGGCATAAGTCGATAGGAATTATCGCTTTTATCTCATTTTTTATTGGAGGAGTAATTGCCTTACAAACCGCTTTGAATTTAGAAAGTCCGTTTATACCAAAATCATTGATTGGTTTTGCTGCAAAACGATCTGTGATTTTAGAATTTGCACCAACGTTTTGTTCTATTATTTTAGCAGGAAAAGTAGGTTCGTATATAACTTCAAGTATTGGAACCATGCGTGTTACTGAGCAAATTGATGCACTTGAAGTAATGGGGATTAACTCACTAAACTATTTAGTGCTGCCTAAAATAATAGCAACTGTTTTCTTTTATCCATTTTTAATAATTTTAGGAATGTTTTTAGGGATTTTTGGAGGATGGGTAGCTGGTGTTTTATCAGGATTGTTTTCAGGGGCAGATTATATTGCAGGAGTTCAATTAGATTTTGACCCGTTTTTGATTACCTATGCGTTGATAAAAACAGTAGTTTTTGCCTTTTTAATTGCTACAGTACCATCATATCACGGATATTTTGTAAAAGGAGGTTCGTTAGAAGTTGGAAAAGCAAGTACACAATCGGTTGTGTGGACAACGGTACTTATTGTAATAGCCAACTATTTCTTAACCCAAATGTTATTAACCTAATGATAGAAGTAAATAATTTACATAAAGGCTTTAGTGGAGTTGAGATTTTAAAAGGAATTACAACCTCGTTTAAACCAGGAGAAACAAGTTTAATTATTGGGCAGAGTGGTTCTGGAAAAACAGTTTTTTTAAAATCGTTAATTGGTTTGCATACACCCGAAGAAGGAACAATTGTTTATGACGGACTAGCTAATGTTGATATGACGATAGAAGATAGACGTCAATTTCGACAAGAATTAGGAATGGTATTCCAAGGAAGTGCTTTGTTCGATTCACAAACAGTAGAAGAAAATGTAATGTTTCCTTTAAAAATGTTTACAAAGCAACCAGAAAGTGAAATGCTAGAGAGAGTAAACTTTGTTTTAAATCGTGTAAACTTAGAGAACTCGAATAAAAAATTTCCAGCAGAGTTATCTGGAGGAATGCAAAAGCGTGTGGCAATTGCACGGGCAATTGTGATGAACCCTAAATATTTATTTTGTGATGAGCCTAATTCAGGATTGGATCCACAAACGTCTATTGTTATTGACAACCTAATTCAAGAAATTACTGATGAATATCAAATTACTACAGTAATAAATACACACGACATGAATTCGGTAATGGAAATAGGAGATAAGATTGTTTTTCTTAAAAATGGAGTCAAAGCATGGGAAGGATCACATAAAGAAATCTTCAAAACAGATAATGAAGCAGTGGTAGATTTTGTGTATTCATCTAATTTATTTAAAAAAGTAAGAAAAGCATACTTAAATGATGTTTAGGTAACTTTCTGTTAATTAAGAGGTAACAAAAAACGTTAAAAATTTTTCAAAAAAACTTCTAAAAAATGTTTGTGGGAACAATAAAAGCTTCTATATTTGCACCCGCAAACGCAGAAAAGCAAAAGCAAAAAATGACCGGGTAGCTCAGTTGGTAGAGCATCTCCCTTTTAAGGAGAGGGTCCTGGGTTCGAGCCCCAGCCCGGTCACTAGTAAAGCTTCTCGATTTTACTGAGAAGCTTTTTTTTAAAGGTTTTGGGGAGATTCCAGAGCGGCCAAATGGGACGGACTGTAACTCCGTTGTCTTACGACTTCGCAGGTTCGAATCCTGCTCTCCCCACGAAAACTCAATCATAACGATTGAGTTTTTTTGTTTTTAATATTTTTTTGTTTAATATTTTTTATGTTTAATTAAACAAAATATGTATTTTTGTTAAAACTTAAATATTTTGATATGAAAAAAGTGTTGATATTCTTAGTTTTACTTCAGTCTTTCGCTGTTGTATCTCAAAATAGCGGGGAAATTTCAGGGAAGGTTATTGATTCTAAAACAAGAGAAGTGCTTCCTTTTGTAAATATTTTAGTATACGGAACAGAAATAGGAACAGTTTCAAATGAAAATGGAGAGTTTGTATTGAATAATGTTCCTTTGGGGTATAATAAAATACAGGCTTCGTTTGTCGGCTATAAGACGTTAATTTCTGATGAGTATTTAGTTACTAAAGATAATTCGCCATATATAACCTTAGAATTGATTGAAGATGCAACACAGTTAAAAGAAGTTCAAATACAAGTACCATTATTTAAAGAGTCTGTAGATAGTCCATTATCACTTCAAAGTTTGGGTATAGCAGAAATAGAAAAAAAACCTGGAGGAAATAGAGATGTCTTAAAGGTTATTCAATCTTTTCCAGGAGTAGCTTCTAATCCTGGATTTAGAAATGATATTATTATTAGAGGTGGAGCAACCTCTGAAAATAAATTTTATTTAGATGGAATTGAAGTTCCTGTAATAAACCACTTTCAAACACAAGGAGCAACTGGTGGACCAGTAGGAATTATGAATGCAGATTTAATTCGTAAGGTAGACTTTTATTCAAGTGCATTTCCAGCAAATAGAGGAAACTCTTTAAGTTCTGTTATAGAATTTACTCAAAAAAGAGGAAATCCAAATTCACTAAATACGAGAGCAACTATTGGAACATCAGATGCAGGAATAACCTTAGATGGTCCATTAGGGAAGAATACGACTTTTATGTTTTCTGCCCGTCAATCGTATTTACAGTTTTTATTTAAGTTGATAAAACTACCTTTTTTACCGACATACAGCGATTTTCAAGTAAATGTTAAATCACAATTATCAAAGAACAGTGAATTATCAATAGTTGCTTTGGGAGCTATTGATGATTTTGAAATAAATAAAGAGGTAAATGATGGTGAAACAGATTTAGAAACAATAAAGAGAAATAAAGTTATTTTAAATGCTGTTCCCGTGAATAGCCAATGGAATTATACAGTAGGAGCAAGTTATAAGTACTTTGCACCAAACTCGACACACTTGGTTGTATTAAGTAGAAATGAATGGAAAAACAAGGCAGTAAAGTACTTTTTAAATGAAGAAATACCAGCAAACCTATTGTTAGATTATTCATCTAAAGAAATAGAAAACAAATTACGATATGAAAACAGTTTTGAAAGTGATAATAAGATTGATTTTAATCTAGGTTTTAATCTGGAAACTGCAAGATATACGAATAACAATTATCAAAAAAATGCCAATTCAGATGGAGTTATTATTTATAATTTTAATTCAGCCATAGACTTTGTGAAATATGGAGTTTTCGGACAAGTATCAAAAAGATATTTAGATGAAAAGTTAGGAGTTTCTTTTGGTTTTAGAATGGATGGAATTGACTACAATTCAGAAATGAAAAATCCATTTAACCAATTTTCACCACGATTGTCGTTAAGTTATAATTTATCTGAAAAATGGACGGTGAGTTCTTCAGTTGGACGTTACTATCAATTACCATCTTATACAGTATTAGGATATAAAAATGATGTAGGAGAATTTGAGAATAAAAATGGGCTAAAATATATACAATCAGATCACTTTGTAAGTGGATTGAGTTATAAGCCTGATACAAGCTCAAAAATAACTTTTGAAGGGTTTTATAAAGGATATAAAAACTACCCATTTTCAATAAGGAATCAAATAAGTTTGGCAAATCTAGGTGCTGATTTCGGTGTTATAGGAAACGAAGCAGTAAGTTCAACATCTGAAGGTAGAGCGTATGGTTTTGAGTTATTAGCTCAAAAGAAATCGTATAGTGGACTGTATGGAATAGCGTCGTATACTTTTGTAAGAAGTGAATTTAAAGGCGCGCAAGGAGTCTATATTCCCTCAACCTGGGATAATAAACACCTATTAACAATTACAGCAGGTAAAAAATTAAACAGAAACTGGGAAATAGGAACTAAGTTTCGATTAGTTGGTGGTAAACCTTATACGCCATACGATTTAGACGCTTCTTCTTTAAAAGATAATTATGATGTGCAAAACGGCGGAATTTTAGATTATACCAAACTAAACACAGAAAGGTTAGATACGTACACACAACTAGATATACGTGTAGATAAAACATGGTTCTTAAAAAAAGCAGCCATAAACCTATATTTAGATGTTCAAAATATATATGCTAGTAGCTCTAAACAGCAACCATTTTTATTACCTATTGAAGATGGGAATGGAAGAGTAACAAATCCTAACGATAGTTCAAGATATTTACTGGAAGAAGTAGAAAGCACAACAGGGAGAGCTTTACCTCGTATAGGTGTTATTGTAGATTTTTAACACTTTTCAAGTTTAATAATCTTTTAAAAAGAGTAAATTGCTAGCTTAAATTATCATAAGATTTTTAAATATGAAAAAAATTCTATTAGGAGCAGCATTCACTTTTTTAAGTATAACTTCAACTTTAGCACAAGAATATCAGTTTTCTACAGTAAAAGATATTGAAGATACTGAAGTAAAAAGTCAAGGAAGAACAGGAACATGTTGGAGTTTTTCTACAACCTCTTTTTTAGAATCGGAAATTATCAGATTAACAGGTAAAAATATTGATTTATCTGAAATGTATACGGTTCGTAACACGTATTCAGATAAAGCAAATAATTACTTATACCGCCAAGGAAAAGCACAATTTAGCGAAGGAGGTTTGGCACATGATGTTATGAATTCTGTAGAAAAATACGGATTAGTACCTGAGCAAGTTTTTACTGGTTTAGATCTTGGACAAGATAGACATAATCACGCTGAAATGATTACGGTGTTAAAATCAATGTTGGATGCTTATATCAAAAAACCAGCAGGAGAATTAAGTCCAAAGTGGAAGCAATCAGTAGAAAGTGTTTTGGATGTATACTTAGGGAAAAATAAAAAAGAGTTCACTTTCGAAGGAAAAAAATATACCCCTAAAACGTTTGCAGAATATGTAAAAATAGATCCTTCAAACTATGTAACGATTAGCTCTTTTGAGCATGCAAAAAAATATAATCAATTCATCTTAAATATTCCAGATAATTTTTCAAATGGAGCATTTTATAATGTTTCTTTAGATGAGTTAGTTGCAGTAACAGAAGACGCAATTAAAAAAGGATATACAGTAGAGTTAGATTGTGATGTTTCAGAAAAAACATTTTCATCAAAAAACGGAGTAGCAGTAATTCCTACAAGTAGCACAGAAAATGAAAAAGCATTAACAGAAATAGTTGAAGAAAGAACGATTACACCAAGTTTACGTCAAGCAGAATTTGAAAACTTTAACACAACCGATGATCACTTAATGCATATTGTAGGTTTGGTAAAAGATCAAAAAGGAAATACTTACTTTAAAGTAAAGAATTCTTGGGGTAAAAATCAAGGAAACAAAGGATATGTATATATGTCAGTCCCTTATTTTAAATTAAAAACAATATCTGTTTTATTACATAAAGATGCAGTTTTACCGAATTTAAAAAGTAAGTTAAAGATTTAATAGTTTTTAAACATTACTATAAAAATTAGTAGAACTTCAATAATAAATATAGGGCTTTTGATAATATTCAAAAGCCCTATATTTTTGGATTTATAACTAAATATGGTTTGCGGATATTTTAATAACCTACTGAAATTACTGTATTTTTGAAACTCAAAAAAAATTGTTGCGAGTCACAACAAACATTTAACTTAAAATATATAAAAACTAACAGATGAAATTCTTTTTTACTATTGTTTTATTATTGTGTTGCATAACTATAGCTAATGCTCAAAAAGATACACTTTGGTTAGATAAAAACTGGAAAGAAACCAATAAAGAAAATGCTTTTTTTTATAGAAACCCTATACAAAAGGAAGGAAAACTATATCGTGTTAATGACTTTTATATAGATGGTACATTACAAATGACAGGACTTTCTAAGTATAAAGATAGTATTTATTTGCAACAAGCCGTTTGGTACACAAAGGAAGGAAACCCTATAAAGAAAATGAGTTTTGATGATAAGCAACTAAAAGGAACATCTACTTATTATACAGAAAGTAAAGACAAAAAAACGACTATAGCAATCGAAGAGGCTACCTACGAGAATGGAAAAATAACAAAAAGAATAATTTTTGAAGGAGATAAAAATGATATTCGTTATGAGCATTATTATGATAAAGGAAGAATAACTAAAGAAATATATTATGATAAAAAAGGGAAAAAAATAGGACAGATAACCTTTGCTAAAAGAGCATATAGAGATGGGAAAAAAGTAAGCTATTATTATAACCCGATGAGCGTTAAATCTATAACAAAATACGAACAAGGGAACCCAATTTTTACGCAATACTTTTATCGTAATGGAATTGCTTGTAATCGTTTTGATAAAAGTACTTTAACAGAAACATTTTATGATGAACAAAACATTAAGTTAGGGGCTATAGAATACAAGTATGAAGAAGAATCAAGTTATAAAACTCCTTATGAAGGAAAGAAATACTTGTTTTTTTTCACCAAGACAGCAGTAGTAAAAAAAATAAATACTTATGAAAAAGGAAATTTAAAAAAGGTTGAGACATTTAATAAACAAGGTATTCTAATTAAAAAAGAAGAATTTGGAGATAAAAGGAACCTTGCTAAGGTAATAAGCTACGATGATCAAGGTACTCAAATAGGGGTGTTAGAACAAATAAATGATAAATTAGAAGGTAGAGTTGTAAAAAATAAAGGAGGTAATAAAGAAGATATTACTTACAAAAATGGAATAGCAGAAGAAGTAGTTGAATATTATAAAGATACTACATTGGTATTTTCGCATTTAAAAGATTCAGAAATTACTTATTATGATATTTCTGGAAAGAAATTAGGAAGACTAAAAGTAAAACTAAAAGAAGGTTATTATAACTCTAGAGCTTTAGAAACAGGTTATTACTCGCCAACTCCTGTTGAGGGCACTTTGTATAAGAAAAACTATAGAAATAAAATTTCAGAAAAAGAGAGCTTTAAAGATGGAGAAGTAGTAGAAAGAACAAAATATGATTATAAAGAAGATAACGCTCTTTATAAAGAAACAAGATTCTACGAAGATGGAAGTTTATCAAAAATCATTAGTTACTATATTAATGGAGGAAAAAAAAGTGAAGTAACCTATAAACTTAATTCGTACAGAAAAAAGTTAACAGCAATTTATTACGATAAAAGCGGAAAAGTTATTGCTAATTATAATTTTATAACTAAAACAGGAACAGAATACAAGTACTTCTACAAAACAGATCAAGTAGAAGAAATTAAAGAGTTAAATAAAGGCAAACTTATAAAATCAAAAAGATATCAAAAAGTATATAACTCAAGGAATAATGAATATGTCTTAAGAGAAGATATAGATGTTAATTCGAAAGCTAAATTTTACTCTAAAGAAGGAAAATTAATAGGACAAGCAACTTTTATCAATCAAAAACCTACAGGGGTTATGTATGATTATAAAGATCGAATAGAAATAAATGTAAAAAACGGGTTAAAGGATGGAGTTTATAAGAAGTTTGAATACGATGAAAAGACTTTAAAAGAAACTGGAAATTACGTTAACGATAAAAAACACGGAGCTTTTATTTATTATAAAAGAGGTAAAAAACAAAAAGAAGAAAATTATTACGAAAATAAAAAAGAAGGATACAGTATTTATTATAGTGAAAAAGGCAAAGAAATATCTCGATTATTGTATAAAAAAGGAAAACCTTTTGAAGGACAAAAGAACGGTCTTTATGGAACTCAAAAAACATATAAAAATGGTACTCTAGTTAAGAAAATAGAACAAAATAAAAATCAAAAAATAATTACCGAATATATATCAGAAAAAGAAACGACTACCACAGTTTACAATTTACAAAACCAAACGCTATTAACGTATAAGGAATTAAATAACCAATTAGAAGGTGAAGTTGTTCAATATGAAAAGAACAAACCTAAATATACTGCAGTTTTCTCAAAAGGTAAATTAGTAACAGGGATGGTATATTTAAAAGCCAACTCTAGATATCAATCTGAAGTATACTTAAAAATGAGCAAAGAAGACGAAGTTATAAGAATACAAACGTATAACGAGAAAGGAAAACTACTCTTTAAAGGAGAAATAAACCCTAGCTTATACAAAGAATATTCTAAACAAATCTTACCATATAAATTGGGAGTCAGAGAAATAGTTTATCATAACGACTTATTTATTTTAGAGTAACTTTTAATTTTTTAATAAAGTTATCAAAAAATAGTCTTTGTTGCGAAATTATTTAAGGAAACTAAAATAGTTCACCTTAGAGTTTTTAGCTTTTACTAATTACTGAATTTCGTATCTTTCCAAAGTTAACAAAAATCAGAATTTATGGAAGAAAATAAAGAAGCAGCAGCAGCGGAGCAATCGAAACAATCGATACAGCAAGATGCAAAAGGTTTATGGGAAAAAGTAAAAAAGTTTATTTTAGAGTTACTTGATTTTAGAGATGACACTGACCAAGAAGCAACAATAGAAGCAATAAAAAGCGATATTTCATTTAAAGGAGCCACGGCATGGATTTTAATCTGTTCTATTTTTGTGGCATCTATTGGTTTAAATGCAAACTCAACAGCAGTAGTAATTGGAGCCATGTTAATATCTCCACTAATGGGACCTATTTTAGGAGTAGGAATGTCTATTGCTATTAATGATATTGACACGTTACGAAAATCGTTAATAAACTTAGCAACTATGATTGTATTGAGTTTATTAACTGCATTTCTATTTTTCTTTATATTTCCACTTCGTGAAGAAACTTCAGAGTTATTAGGTAGGGTAAGACCAGATATTCGAGATGTGTTAATAGCCTTTTTTGGTGGTTTAGCATTAATTATTGCCCGAACCAAAAAAGGAACAATTGCTTCTGTAATCTTTGGTGTAGCAATTGCAACAGCTTTAATGCCACCTTTATGTACTGCAGGGTATGGTTTGGCAATAGGTAATTTTGACTACTTTCTTGGTGCGATGTACTTGTTTACAATTAATACTATTTTTATTGCTTTAGCTACTTTCTTAGTATTAAAACTGTTAGGGTTTACTATGATTCGTTATGTAAACTCAGCTAAACGTAAAAGAATAGCACAAATAGCATCTTTTATAGCTTTTTTAGTGATGGTTCCAGCGGTATTTACTTTTGTAGGAGTGTATAATGAGAGTGTAATAGACGCAAACTATAAAAGGTTTTTAAAAGCAAAAGTATACGATAATCCTAACTTATGGCTACAGCGTGAAAGACTAGAAGTTAAAGATAAAACAATAAGCTTGTTTTTTAATGGTGATGTAAGTGATGCAACAGAGTCATTTTTACGTAACGAATTAAAGGCTTTTCCTAAAATAGATTCTTATTCTTTAGTTATAAATGAAAATAAAGCTAAAAGTGTTGATAGGGTAGTGGACGCCTATGATAGAGCTGTAAAAGAATTGGATGAAAAAGACAATGTTATAAAAGGTTTACATATGGAGATTGATGATTTAAAAAGAACCATATCTAATTTAAATCAAACGATTGAACAACAAGCTTTATATAGAGATAAGAATTCAATTCCTTTTAGTAAAATTAGTACAGAGGCAAAAATTAGATTCAATGATATAAAAGAAATGAGTTTAGCTAAAGTTCTATCTTCAAGCGACTTTATAAAAGTAGATACAGCAACAGTAGTATCAGTAAAATGGAATGCAAAGTTAAAGGACTCTATTCTAGTAAAAAATGAAAACGAACTGAGAAGTTGGATACAGAAAGAGTTGAAAACAGACAAAGTGCAAATAAGAAGAAACTAAAATAAAAAACCGAGCAAATAGCTCGGTTTTTTCTTGATTATTTGTTAGAGAAGTATAGTAAATAAAATATTACTTATACTTATTAAGACACTACAACTCCAAAAGAGTCACAAATAAAAAGTTTGACTTATTAATTTAAAATCTGTATTTTTTTGCTTTAAAATACTGATAAATGGAACAATTTGAAGGTAAAAACAT
>NZ_JAUORH010000037.1 GCF_030547425.1 Tenacibaculum sp. 1_MG-2023
CTCTATTATTAGAATGATTAATAATGAGCCTATGACCTGGAAACAAATAAAACAGAACGTAACTTAATAACTCAAAAAAATTAAATAAATATAAATAGGATTTAATTAAAAACTGTATTTTTAGTTTTTTTAAATATAAAATATGTTAGAACTAGCAGGGATAATTATACTTGGAATTTTAGCACAATGGGTAGCTTGGAGGTTTAAAATTCCAGCAATTTTACCTTTAATCTTAATAGGATTACTTGTAGGACCTATTGCAGCAGAGTTTTTTAATGATGATGGAAGTAAATGGATAGAGCCTGTTTGGGATGGTGAAAAAGGATTATTCCCCGGCGACGGGCTATATTATTTTGTATCACTATCTATTAGTATTATTCTTTTTGAAGGAGGATTAACCTTACGACGCGGAGAAATAAAAAACATTGGTCCTGTTATTACCAAATTAATAACCTTAGGATCGGCAATTACCTTTTTTGGAGGCGCTATAATCGCTCATTATGTGTTTGGTTTAAGCTGGGAGTTATCTTTTTTATTTTCAGGGTTAATAATCGTTACAGGACCTACGGTAATAACACCAATTCTTAGAAATATACCGCTTAAAAAAGATGTTTCGGCAGTTTTAAAATGGGAAGGAATATTAATAGACCCCATTGGAGCTTTAGTAGCTGTACTTGTTTTTGAATTTATAAGTGTAGGAGGAGGCGCAGGTTTTACAGGAACCGCTTTGTTAGAATTCTTAAAAATAATCCTTTTCGGAACCACTTTCGGGTTCACTTTTGCCCATGCTTTAATATTTATAATCAACAAAAAATGGGTGCCTCATTATTTACTAAACGTGGTTTCTTTATCTACTGTTTTATTAGTATTTGTTGAATCAGAGTTGTTTGCTCATGAATCAGGATTACTAGCCGTTGTGGTAATGGGAATGGTACTGGGTAATAGTAAACTAAAGAATTTAAAAGAGATTTTATACTTCAAAGAATCATTAAGTGTCTTATTAATTTCTATTCTATTTATTTTACTATCAGCAAATATTGACTATAAAGAATTAACATTATTATACGAGTGGAAAACACTGCTTTTATTTGCTTTAATTGTGTTTGTAATACGTCCGTTAGCAGTATTTTTAAGCACATCAAAGTCGAATTTAAAAACTAACGAGAAACTGTTTATTAGTTGGGTAGGGCCAAGAGGTATTGTTGCGGCAGGTATTGCTTCTTTATTTGGAAGTAAATTGTTAAAACAAGGAGTTGAAGGAGCTGAGTATATAACACCTTTGGTATTTATGATAGTGTTAGGAACTGTTTTGTTAAACGCTACTACAGCAAGATTATTTGCTAAATTAGTTGGTGTGTTTTTAAAGCGTTCAAATGCAATAATGATTGTTGGGGCTTCAGATTTAGCTAGAATGATTGCTAAATACTTAAAACAAAATCAAAGAAGAGTAGTATTAATTGATTCTAATATTGAAAATGTAGAAAAAGCAAAGGAAGAAGGGTTGGAGTCAATTGAAGTAAATATTTATGACGATCAACTTACAGATAATATTGAACTTAATGATGTAGGATATTTAATTGCGATGACAGGGAGTGATTCCATTAACAAATTTGTAATCTCGAATTTCTCATCAATTTTTGGAGAGCAAGGTGCTTATCGTTTAGCAACGTCACAAGAAGTTATTACAAAAGATTACGAAGATGAAGATCATTTATTTACGATAGAAGATGATTATATTAATTTAATGGAAGCTGTAAGAGAATTTCCTGAAATTCACGAAACAGTAGTTAATTCTATTGATGATTATAAGAAGAAAATTGAAGAAATTAATAGAGATCAAAAATCGATTCCAATTTTTGTTAAGAGTCAGAAGAATGAAATCTTATTAATTTCAGAATTTGAGAAAAAAGTAAAGAAAATAGAAGATTGGAAGTTGATTTACGTGGGGAAGAATTTAAACATCTAACCCAAAAGTATTCTTTAGTTTCTCAATCAACGGATTTTTTTCTTTTAGTTTGTCGTACTTCTCTTGAGGAGTATAGGCAAACTTTTTTTCTACTGTTTCATTTACAATAACATTGATTTGAATACCGTAATTATTTAGTTTCTCACGTAAAAAACGTAATAACTTAGGTTTTCCTTTTTCAAGTTGAGATTTCATTAAATCGTTAGGTAATGAAAAAACAATGGTAAAATCCTCTTGTAGTTTAGGTTCATCTGAAGCTAAAATAGCGGCTATACTTCGCTCTCCAAAATTCTGAAGTTGAAAATAATATTTTTTCCAAGCATCCTTTAACTCATCTTGATTAAAAGGAGTTCTAGGATGATTATCGTAGTTTTCCTCTACATCAACGTCGTTTTTTACTTCTTTCTTTTGCTGTAAACTCTTTAATGATAAAGCAGAGGTACGTCGTTTAATATTTTTTAAAACTGGTTTAGCAGGAGTTTCTTTTGCTGCTGAAGCTGTTACAGGTGTAGTTTCAACTTTTTTAGGGGTTTTTACAACAGCAGGTTTCACCTCAGTCTTTTTAACTGAAGGAGATAAAGAGGTAAAAAAAGTAGCAGGAATTATGTAGTTGCTAGATTTTTTTTTTGCTCCATCAAAAGTGATAGAGGCAATTTGCATTAAAGTAAGTTCTACCAATAACCGTTGGTTTTTACTTCCTCGATATTTCAAATCGCAATCGTTTGCTTTATCTATAGCAGGGAGCAAAAACTGCATACTAGCTTTAGAAGCTTGTTCTAAGTACTTCTTTTTTGTATTGTCTCCAACCTCAAGTAAAGCTATGGTAGCTTGGTCTTTTGCTACTAGCAAATCTCTAAAGTGAGAAGCCAAACCATTTATAAAATGATGTCCTTCAAACCCTTTTCCTAGCACCTCATTAAAAGCCATCAAAACTTCTGGAATTTTATTTCCAAGTAACAAGTCAGTAATGTTAAAATACACATCGTAGTCTAACACATTTAAGTTTTGAGTAACTGCTTCTCGTGTTAAGTTGCTTCCTGAGAAACTTACAACTCTATCAAAAATAGAAAGCGCATCACGCATAGCACCGTCAGCTTTTTGTGCAATTACATGCAAGGCATCATCTTCAGCAGTAATATTTTCTTTAGTACAAATGGTTTTTAAATACTCTTTAGCATCTAAAACACCAATACGTTTAAAGTCAAAAATTTGACAACGAGATAATATCGTAGGTATAATTTTATGCTTTTCTGTAGTTGCTAAGATAAAGATAGCATGTGCTGGCGGTTCTTCTAAGGTCTTTAAAAAGGCGTTAAAAGCAGCTTGTGAAAGCATGTGAACCTCATCAATAATATACACTTTGTATTTTCCTGTTTGAGGCGGAATACGAACTTGGTCAGTTAAATTACGAATATCATCAACAGAGTTGTTAGAGGCCGCATCTAATTCAAAAATATTGAAAGCAAAATCTTCATCATCAGTAGTTGCATCTTCTTGGTTAATACGTTTAGCCAAAATACGAGCACACGATGTTTTACCAACTCCACGAGGTCCTGTGAACAATAAAGCTTGTGCTAAATGGTTGTTTTGTATAGCATTTTCTAACGTATTGGTAATAGCTTGTTGCCCTACCACATCTTCAAAATTTTGAGGACGATATTTACGTGCCGATACTATAAAATGTTCCATTAAAATCTACTGTTTATGTAAACAAAAATAGAAAACACAGTGGCAACACGCAAACAAAATTCTTAAGGAAATATTAAAGTTGTAAACAATTGTAAAAATTATATTCTTTGTACGACCAACTAACATATAAACAAGACTAATTATATGAAGATATTTAAGGTAGTAACAGCAATTACAGCTGTTGTTTTAGCGGTAAGCTTATTAAGTTTCTCACAAAAAAAAGAAGAGAAGCAAAAAGAGGTATCAATACAAACATTCTCAGAAACCAAAGTAGCTTACTTTGCAAGTGGTTGTTTTTGGTGTGTTGAAGCTATTTTTGAAAGTGTGAATGGAGTAGAGGAGGCTGTATCAGGATATGCAGGAGGACACACTAAAAACCCAACGTATAAAACTATAGGAACTGGTAGAACAGGGCATGCAGAATCCGTAGCAGTATATTACAATCCGAAAAAAGTTAGTTTTCAAACATTAGTAACTGTGTTTTTTGGTTCACATGATCCAACAACCAAAAACGGACAACATCCTGATTACGGTTCACAATACCGATCAATAGCTTTTTATAAAACAAAAGAGGAAAAGCGGTTCATAGAAAATACGATTCAAAGATTGAATAAAGATGTGTATCAAGGGAAAATAGTTACGGAGGTTAAAAAGATGGAGAAGTTTTATCCTGCGGAAGAGTATCATCAAGACTATGAGCGTTTGCACCCAGAGAATCCGTATGTGCAAAAAGTTTCAATTCCTCGACTAAATCGGTTTAAACGCAAGTTTCCGGAATTGCTTAAAAAGGAAAAGCATTAAAAACTTTATTAAGTTAAAGTTTGTTTATATAAAAGCTCCCCAGCAACAGCGTTACTGGGGAGTTATTTTTTATAGAGTGAAGTTTATTCCTAAAACAATATTTCTACCAGGGTTAAAAATATTGTCAGGTTTTAATCTTGATAAGTGATTTATATATTTCTTATCTAAAAGGTTGTTAATTGCTAAAGATGTGGTAAAAGTATATTTACTAATAATAACATCTCCACCAATACCTAGATTAACCAAATTATAAGCAGGTGTTGCTGTTTCGAACTCACTAACATTATCTTGCTTAAAGAACGAGTGTAAGCTTACAGAAGCATAGCCATTAGGTAACCATTTTTCATTCGAAAATTCTGTTCTTAGTGTATTTTTTAAGGTGTTTGCAGGGATTAGTGGTAAATAGTTTCCGTTATCTTGTTTACCAATAACCGTTTCAAAACTACTTTCAAGGTGTAACCAATCTAAAGGGTGTGGGTGTAAGTGAAAACCAAATTCTCCACCGTATAATTTAGCATCTTCCTGTAAGTAAGTATAAACAGGAGCTTCATCTTCAATTTCACCAGTTGGTGATAAGTAAATATAATCGTTTAATTTATTGTAAAAACCATTAGCAAATAACTCAAAATGTTCAGAATTATAATCTAAAGAAAGGTCAAACTGTAAGTTTTTCTCATTAACTAGGTTGTTATTACCAACTTCAAAACGATTTGTACCGTGGTGTACTCCGTTAGAAGTTAACTCAGCAAGGTTAGGAGCCCTAAATCCGCTTGCAACATTTAAACGAGTTGTAACAGTATTAAAAAGTTTAGTTTTAGCACCAAAAGAAGCTGTAAAACTATTAAAAGACTTATCTATAGCTTCAAAAATATGTACTTCATCTTCATGTGCCACTTCGTGTCTTTCTGTAGTGATAGCTCTATTATCATAACGAATACCAGCTTGTAAAGAAGTATTGTCATTCAGTTCATAATTTGCTGTAGTAAATACACCAAAATCGTTTACAGTAGCGTTAGGAATTAATAGTTCTTCACCAAAGTTAGTATTGGTTTGATGTAAACCTTGAGCACCTATTAAAACTTCAAAATTTCCAAATTTAGGAAGATGATACTTTGTGTTGTAGCTAAACGTTTTTAGCTTCATGTTTAAAGCAGCTTCACCTTCTTCGTGATGCTCTTCATGTTCATGCTCTTCTTCATGATCATGATCTTCCTCACCTTCTTCGTGTTCCTCTTCATGCTCATGATGATCTTCAAATTCTTTACGGTTATTAAAGGTGTACCCTAAATCGATATCTAATTTTGAGTTTTTAAAGAAAATATGATTGTGTAAGCTTATAATATGATTGTCGATATCTTGATAAGGAGTTTCAAAATGAGTTTCTTTGGTTTGCTCTCCAATCCCTTCAGTTAACCCTAACTTAGAATTATTGAAGTTATAGCGTAACTCAGAAGAAAAGTTTTTTTCATGAAAGCCTACACCTAATTTTAAATCTTTTTCTTTAAATCGAGTATTTGTAACCCTATAGCTAGGTGTTTTGTAATCTGCATGTTGTGCATACGTTCCTCTAGCTAAGAATTGCCAATTTTTTAAAGAAGATGTTAGGCCAAGCGAAGTGTTTGTACCTAAAGTATTACTAAAATAACGCTGATTTACATTAAGTTTAGTAGTGTTTTCAGGAGCAAATTTTTCTGGTTGAATATATAAAACTCCACCCAAAGCATCTGAACCATATAAAAGCGAAGCAGGGCCTTTAATAACTTCAACACCAGCAACACCAGCGTCGTTAATACCTAAACCGTGTTCTCCACCAAATTGTTGATTTTCTAATCGAATACCTTGTGTGTACACTAAAACCCTGTTACCACTTAAACCTCTAATAACAGGTTTTCCAATAGATGTTCCAGTAGAAATTTGAGAAACTCCTGCAATATTTGTAATTCCTTCTGCTAACGTTGTAGCTCCTGTTTTTTGGATAGCTCTCGCCGAAAGACGCTCAACTTTCATTACATTTTCTGATTGTAATTTATTGAAAGGAGTTGAGATAATTACTTCATCAATTTTAAAAATAGATTCTTCTAAGTGAAGGTCAAAAGAGATGTTTTCATTATTAAAATTAAATTCTTTTGAAACAGTTTTAAAACCTAAGAAGGTAAAGTTAAAGGTAATTTTTCCGTTAGGAATGTTTTGTATGCTGTAGGTACCATTTTCGTTGGTTACAGTTCCTTTATGTAATTGTTCAGAGTATATTTCTACTCCTAAAAGTGGTTGGTTATCAGTGTCTGTAATTTTCCCTGATAAGTTGTTTTGTGCATATATAGCAGATACTCCTATGAATAATAGGAAGTTTATTAATTTCTTCATTAAAATGAATTTTACTGTTAACGATGTGTTTTGTTAGTTTTTATAACAATATTATGATACAGTAAAATATGGGGGTGCTCTAGAAGATCTTTTATCAGCATATATAAAAGAGATTAACTGAGGTTGCGTCTCGTAATCTAATTTGTAAAAGTGTTGTGGTACAACTGAAAAGTTCTCAGCTGTTTGATACGTAAATGTGTTTAAATGATAATTAGCTAAAGAACAATCAAGTTCTTGCGCGTGGAAGTGATGCTCACTAGTAGATGTACAAACAGTATGCTCATGATTTTCAAATAAGTGTATCGTTAAAACTACAGTTGGTAATAGTAGAATTAATATACTTAGTAAAGCAATATGTTTTTTTAGTTGAATCACAAGGAACAAAAGTATAAAAAATAAAACCTAATAGAAATTAACTATTAGGTTTTATTTTTTTATAGTCTTAATATTTTCTTAATGCTTTTTTGAATTCCCTCGCATTTTCATATTTAGCATTTCTACTACTAAAGAAAAAGTAATGGCAAAATATAAATAGGCTTTAGGAATACTCCCTATTTCTTCTCCAAAAAGAGTAGCATGCGATAAATGTGCTCCTTCTGCAATAAGCATGAATCCAATTAAGATTAAGAAAGACAATCCTAACATTTGAATGGTTGGGTGCTTGCTTACAAATTTTCCTACTGGATTTGCAAATAACATCATAATAACCATAGATAATACAACAGAAGTAATCATAATAACCATAGCACCTTCAATACCATTAGTCATTCCTACAGCTGTTAAAATAGAGTCAAAAGAGAAAACAATGTTAATTAACGTAATTTGTATAACAGCTTGCGTTAATGTGTATCCTTTTTTAGGCTTACCATCATTTTCATCTTCAGCATAGCCTTCAACTTTATGGTGAATTTCTTTAGTACTTTTATATAATAGGAATATTCCACCGGCAAATAAAATTAATGCCTGCCCAGTAACTCCAGCTTTGAACCAAGATAAATCGATGTTAAAAAAAGGAGAGTTCATAGCAATAAGCAATGAAATACCAAATAGCAGCAAAATACGAAGTACCATGGCTAAGAACAGCCCAATATTCGTTGCTTTTTTTTGTTGATTTTCAGGTAGCTTATTTGCAGCTATTGAGATAAAAATAATGTTATCAATACCTAATATAATTTCTAAAAAAGTTAAGGTTACTAAAGCACCCCACGTATCAGGTTGTAAGAAAATATCCATAGTTTATTGTACTTTATATACAGTTCCTTTTTGTTTAAAGTTAGAATAGCCAATTTTTGCGGTAAAACTATAAGAGCTATCAGTAACTTTAGTTATTTGAACAAATATAGGATCTTTATCTAAATCAGTTTTCGGATTTTTCATTCGCAGAGTATATGCGAAATTATTTTTCCATTTGATGTAGAGTGTATCTATATGCTTTATTTCTTTTTCAGTAACTAAGCTGTCAGTAGAAATACTTACTTTTTTAGTATACTCTTCTATTTGTAAGCTATCTTTTCTTACAATAGTTGTTTTTCCGTAGTTATCACCAGCAGGAATTTCAAATGTTCCGTGAACAAAACGTGTTGGGTCTCCTTTTTTCTCTGGAGTACATGAAATAGCTAAAAATAAAACTAAAAAAATACCTAAATATCTCATTATATACCTGTGTAATTAGATGGTGTAATTTGTTTTAATTCATTTTTAATCGCATCAGAAACTTCTAAAGTATCAATAAAATTAGCGATAGAATCTTTGTTGATTTTTTCGTTCGTACGCGTTAACCCTTTTAACGCTTCGTATGGATTTGGATACGCTTCACGACGTAAAATAGTTTGAATAGCCTCAGCAACTACCGCCCAGTTATTTTCTAAATCTTCAGCAAATTTAGCTTCGTTTAATAATAACTTGTTCAATCCTTTTAAAGTAGAAGCAAAACCAATTAAGGTATGTCCGAAAGGAACTCCAACGTTACGTAATACCGTACTATCCGTTAAATCACGTTGTAATCTTGAAAGCGGTAACTTAGCAGATAAATGCTCAAAAATTGCATTGGCAATACCTAAGTTTCCTTCAGAGTTTTCAAAATCGATAGGGTTTACTTTATGTGGCATTGCAGATGAACCTACTTCTCCTTTCTTGATTTTTTGCTTGAAATAATCGTTAGAAACATACGTCCAAACATCACGATCTAAATCAATTAAAATCGTATTTACACGCTTTAATCCGTCGTATAAAGCTGCCATGTGATCGTAGTGCTCAATCTGCGTAGTAGGGAAGGAGTGGTGTAAACCTAACACTTCTTCAACGAAATGAGTTCCGAAGTTTTTCCAATCGATATCTGGATACGCTACTTTGTGTGCATTGTAATTACCTGTAGCTCCACCAAACTTCGCGGCGTGTGGTGTGTGTTGTATGTGAATAACCTGATTGTTAATACGTTCTACAAATACAAAAAACTCTTTTCCTAAACGAGTAGGAGAGGCTGGTTGCCCGTGAGTTCTTGCTAACATTGGTACGTTTTCCCATTCTTCTGATAAATCAGCTAACTTACAAACTAAAGTATCTAAAGTAGGGTAGTATACTTCATCCATCGCATCTTTAATAGATAATGGAATAGCAGTATTGTTAATATCTTGAGACGTTAATCCGAAGTGGATAAATTCTTTATATTTCTGTAAGCTTAAAGCGTCAAACTTCTCTTTAATAAAGTACTCAACAGCTTTTACATCGTGATTGGTAACGCTTTCAATTTCTTTAATTTTTTGCGCGTCTTCCGTAGAAAAAGCTGTGTAAATTTTACGTAAATCAGCGTATAAATCTTTGTTGAAATCAGCTAACTGAGGTAATGGAATTTCACATAAAGCAATGAAATATTCAATTTCTACCTTTACACGATATTTTATTAAAGCTTCTTCTGAAAAATAGTTCGCTAAGCTTGCTACTTTGTTACGGTATCTACCATCAATAGGAGAGATGGCGTTTAATTCTGTTAAGTTCATGTTTTGTTGTTGTGTTGAAAGGCACAAAAATAGAAAATACTTCCCTTTTTTTAGAGATAAACTACAGGAATTTTAGTACTTAAAAAAGATTTCTTATTTAGACGCAAAGAAGTATATAGAATTTTGTTTGTGATAACCAAACTAAAAACTTTTTTCTAAAAATATTTTCACACAATCATTTGTTTAGTCTCACTATAAAAGAAAAAAGCATTAAAGTTTCACTGAGTGGTATTAAGATTAAAAATAGATACCCAAATAATGGTACCTATTTTTAATCTTAATAAGAAAAAAGTATTTACTATGAATTAATATTTAGAAATCTTTATATTAATTGTCTATTGACATAATTAAATCAAACTCTATAAAAAGATTTTCTTTTTTAAGAAAATAGATGTTTTTCTTACTGAGAGAAGATAAAAAGTTAAAAAAAATATAATCGTCAAGTTTTTTTTTATTATACACTTTAGATTTTCTCAGTAGTTTTTTTAAACAATGAATTTTTGAATAAGTTTTTAAATTAGTATATGTTTTTTTCTCTAAAAAGAACATATACTCTGAATCATTATCTTCATCATTTATAAAATACTTATATTCTTTTGTTATTGGGTTTTGAACTTTCTTTAAATATCTATTATCATATTTAATAAATAAAGTGTCTTGTTTTTGTTGTGCTTTCACAAGAAAGGAGCTTGTTAGTAGCAAAATAATAAATAGATTTTTCATGATTATTGTGGGCAGTTTTTTGTTAAACTATGAGAATATGTATTAAGTGCTTTTTTTAAAGCTTCTTTTTTAGTAGCAGACAACTTTGTATATGCTTGGACGTCGTGACCCTTTAACCCTTGCCAAGCCAAAGCTTCGTATAAATTGTCGAGTGATTTGGTGCCATCTTGTGACAAATAATTGTACTCTCTTAATAAAATAGTTTTGTGTATTTCTTTTAAAGCTTTAGTCATAGAATTTACATATAATTTCGCCATACTTTCATGTTGCTTTTCTCTTTTATATTTTTCGTATGTTTCTTTAAAATCTTTTACTTCAGAATTGTTTTTTTTATCTTTTGTATTTAATTTTCTAAACATATCTGCATGAATATACTCATGCAATATAGTCCTAATACCAGACAATACAGAATTATTAGAAATTTTGTCTGCACTAATTTTAATATGAATAATTTGACTTATTAATTTAAAATCTGTATTTTTTTGCTTTAAAATACTGATAAATGGAACAATTTGAAGGTAAAAACAT
>NZ_JAUORH010000038.1 GCF_030547425.1 Tenacibaculum sp. 1_MG-2023
GAATATTATCAATATGATTGATTAGTTTTCTTCTTCTACGATTATAAACACTTCGCTCAATTTTTGATGAAATAGTACCAGGAAGCTGTCTGAACAGATTGTTTTCACTGTCAATGCCCATATATTCAGCAGTAAGGCTTAAACTTATTAATTCCAAATCATTTAGCTTTGGCTGTCTTCTTTGGTAGGTTAAAAGCTGGTGTTTTGATGTTTTTTGTAACACTTTCAATATTCTTTCATAATTTGCATTTAAGTTGTTCATTGTTAATGTTTTGTAACTGAAACAATTTACTAATTATCAGTAAGATGAACAACTTTTTTATTTTAAATCATAATGCACAACGGGTTTGGTATATGTATAATGTTGAAACTGAAGGGCATTCTTCTATAATAGCATTAAATATTTTAAATAAAAATAGAACTATAATTCTATCAAATATTTCAGCATTTAATAAAAATGTAAAAAATATAGACCAATAAAATCACAATATTAAAAATAACGAACTTGATTATATATTAAAGAAAGAATACTAGTACATTTTAAGAGATCCATATTCTAAAACAAGCCATAATTTTTCCGTTTTTACAACTAAAATAGTTATTTTAAACTAGAGGTTTAACCTATTCTGAATGATTTAAAAAAAACCTATGACACTAAGTATCACAGGTTTTTAATACAACTAATTATATTCTAATGATTAGTCATCTAATAACTCTGCTGCAGTTTTTAGTTTTTCTTTTAATTGTTCAGCTAAATCGTTGTTACCATCCGCATCTTGCGGACTAATTTCTATAGTACCATCTTCATTACCATCAATAGCAGAAGATAAATCTACTTCATTTAACATTGCATCTAAATCAAAGTTTATAGTAACCTCAGTTAAGCTTTCAGAAACAATAATATCAGTAGTTTCATTTTCAAAGTCTACTTCAATTTCTTCTTCAAAATCATGCCAGAAGATAAACGGTACAGTATTTATAGTACCTTTAACAACAACTGTTTTATTAAACATGTCGCTAGACTCGTCTGTATTTTTATCAAACTCAAACTCAATTTCCTCGTAATCAGCATTTGGAAGTTCTAAAGAAGTAATGTTTGATATTCCAGTTAACAAATCTAACTGAAATGGTCCTCTCAACTCAATCTCATCATCAGAACTTATGATACTGTCATTCATAGTATCTTGGTATTTATCATCAAACTCTAACTCTATTTCTGTGATGTTTAGTTTAAAATCAGAAATGGTTACTTCTGCATTATTTACACTTTTTGAAGCTAGTTTGCTCTGATTAAATGTGTTAGTTGAAGATGCCTTAATTCTTAAGTTTTCATTGTTTCCATCTTCACTAGTACAAGAAGTTCCTAATAACATTAATGAAGTTGCACTTAATAATAATACTGTTTTTTGTAATGTTTTCATGATTTTGTTTTTTCATTTATAACCTTAAGACAACCATATCTCTCCTCTCCCTACCCTAAAATTTATTTTTTTCAAGATAAAAATATTACCTACTAATAATGAGTTATTTGTAGACATATTTTAACAAAAAACTTCTCGTCACCAATATCTAACAGAATTAAAAACTCTGTTTTTTTTACTAAGACTTATCTGAAACAAAGTCAAATTGACTTTTTAAAAACACTTTTTTAGTAAAAAATTGTCTTTTGGTTAAAAAAAAGGCAATCAAAAAATAAAACTGACTCAAAAAAAACACTAACAAAGCAAATTTCACCTTTATATGCACTAAAAAAAATTAAATTCATTTAATTTGTAGTAAATCTCAATAAACTATGTCATCAAAAAATAAACTAGAAAGTTTTACTAATACAGCTGAAGAATTTGTCTCTCCAGAGTACATTCGTAACCGCTTCTCTAAAGTTATGTCTGATATGTACAAAAATGAGGTGCCACTTTATGGTGATCTACTTGATTTGGTTCATGACATAAATGATAATGTTCTTTCTGAGTCTAAAGAAATTGAAGAGCAGTTAGCACATACTGGCGAATTAACTCGACTAAATATGGAACGCCACGGAGCAATTCGTTTAGGTAAACCCTATGAATTATTTACGATGAGACGTCTGTTTAAAGTAATGGGAATGTATTCTGTTGGCTACTACGATTTAGCCCCAGCTGGTGTTCCTGTTCATTCTACAGCTTTTAGAGCTATTGAAAGCACCGCCCTTAACCAAGCTCCATTCAGAGTTTTTACCTCTTTATTACGTTTAGATTTAATTGATGATACTCAGCTTCGTAACAATGTTGAAACTATTTTAGAAAAACGTCAAATTTTTACAGAAAAAGTTTTACAACTCATTGATAAGTCTGAAAAAGAAGGTGGGTTAAATAAAGAAGATGCCGAAACCTTTGTTCAAGAAGCATTAGAAACTTTTCGTTGGCACGATACTGCTACCGTAGATTATGAAATGTACGAAGCTTTACTAAATCAACACAGATTAATTGCTGATGTAGTTGCTTTCAAAGGGCCTCACATCAACCACCTAACCCCTAGAACTTTAGATATAGACAAGGTACAAGTAAGTATGGAGGATCGTAATATTCCACCAAAAGACAATATAGAAGGACCTCCTGCAAGAAAATGCCCTATTTTACTACGTCAAACAAGTTTTAAAGCATTGACCGAAAAAGTTACTTTTAAAAACAATGCTGAAAAAGAAGAAATAGGCGAACACAAAGCTCGTTTTGGTGAGATTGAACAACGTGGTGTAGCGTTAACTCAAAAAGGACTTGACTTGTATCACGAGTTATTAGGTAAAACACGTAAAGCTATTGGTGGATCACCAACTGCCGAAAATGCCTCAGAATACAATAAATTATTAGCAGAAAATTTTAAAGTTTTTCCTGATAAATATGAAGAGCTACACTCAAAAGAGTTGGCATATTTCCATTATTTCACTACCGATAAAGCAAAAACTTTATCTAAAGAAAAAGTGTATACAAAAGCAGATGTAAACCAATTATTAGAGGATGGCTATTTAAGCATAGAACCTATGGTTTACGAAGATTTCTTACCTGTAAGTGCAGCAGGAATTTTTGCTTCAAACTTAGGAACAGATGATGCTAAACGCGAATATGAAGGCACTTCAAATCAATCATTATTTGAAAAAGATTTAGGTGAACCTGTTTATAAGTTAACAAAATGGTATGAAGACATGCAAGATGAAAGCATACAAAACTGCTTAGCAGTAATAAATGCTTAAGCGTAAAATAGAATATTGAAAAAGTGTAGCCGTATATTTGCATTATCGGCTACACTTTTTTCGTTAAAAACGATTGTTTATCTTGTAGCCTATATTAAGTTTATGCTAACAAAATTATTCTTTTGGAAAATCAATTTGATTATATAGACAAACAAATACTTTCAAAATTACGTTTAGATGCTCGTAAAGCCTATTCGCAAATTGCGGAAGAATTAAAAGTTTCCAATTCCTTAATTCATCAACGCATTAAAAAACTAACCGCTGAAGGTGTGATTAAAAATGCGGAGTTTGTTTTAGAAGAAAAAAGCTTAGGCTATAAAACCAAATCATACACAGGTATTCGATTGCGTGAAGCTCGCTTTGCTAAAGAAGTAATGCACGAGTTAGAAAAAATACCCGAAATAACCGAATGTAACTTTGTTTCTGGTTACTACGCTATTTTTATTTTAATATTTGCTAGAGACAACGAACATTTACAAAAAATACTATACGATAACGTACATTTAATCAAAGGAGTGGCAGGAACCGATACTTTTATATGTTTCGATACCTGTTTTAAGCGTCACATTCCAATAGAATAATTAACAACACTACCCACATTTTAGGTATTTAAGATAATGGTACAAACAACACAACTAGAAACGTTCAAAAAATCATTAACTGGCGAACTATTTTTTGACAACCTACATAAAAACATTTACGCAACCGATGCTTCGGTATATCGTAAAATCCCACTAGCAGTTGCATATCCTAAGAACATAGAGGATATTCAGCTATTAATTGATTTTGCTACTAAAAATAACATCACCTTAATTCCGCGTACAGCAGGAACTTCATTAGCAGGACAGTGTGTGGGAGATGGAATTGTAGTTGACGTATCTAAACACTTTACCAACATACTGGCATTTGATGAAATTAACAAAACCATTACGGTAGAGCCAGGAATTATTCGTGACGATTTAAACCGCTTCCTAAAACCATTCGGGTTGTTTTTTGGTCCGAATACCTCAACCTCTAACCGTTGTATGATTGGCGGAATGGTAGGTAATAACTCTTCAGGAAGTACTTCTATTCGTTATGGAGTAACTCGTGATAAAGTAATTGCTATTCAAGGCTTGTTAAGTGACGGTAGTGAAGTTACTTTTTCTGAAATTACTTCAGCTGAATTCAATCAAAAGAAAATAGAAAATTCGTTAGAAGGAAACATCTATCGTGCTATTTATACAGAGCTTTCTCAAGAAGCCGTTCAACAAGAAATAAAAAAAGAGTTCCCAAAAGAAAGCATTCACCGAAGAAATACTGGGTATGCAGTTGATGAATTTTTAACTTCCGATTTATTTGGCGGAACTCAACCAACTATCAATCCTGCTAAATTTTTATCAGGAAGTGAAGGAACCTTAGTATTTTCAACGGCTATTACAATTCAACTAGACGACCTACCTCCTACGCAAAGTATTATGGTATGTCCGCATTTTACTAGTGTAAACGAAAGCTTAAAAGCTACTGTTACTACCATGAAACACACACTCTATGCTTGTGAATTAATGGATAAAGTAATTTTAGATTGCACTAAAAATAACCGTGAACAAGCCAAAAACCGTTTCTTTTTACAAGGAGATCCGGAAGCTGTGTTAATGTTAGAAGTTTCGGCAGACACTATAGAAGAAGCTGAAATATTAGCCGATAAACTTATTAAAGATTTAAAAGCAAACAATTTTGGGTACCACTATCCTAAAGTATATGGCGAAGACATTGCTAAAGTACATCAGCTACGAAAAGCAGGTTTAGGATTATTAGGAAACATTGTTGGAGACGATAAAGCGGTAGCTTGTATTGAAGATACTGCCGTAGCCTTGGAAGATTTACCTACCTATATTGAGGAATTCACCAAAATTATGGATAAATATCAGCAAAGAGCAGTGTATTATGCACATGCAGGAGCTGGTGAGCTACACTTACGTCCTATTTTGAATTTAAAGAAAAAGGAAGACGTAGTATTATTTAGAAAAATAACTACTGAAACTGCTGAGTTAGTTAAGAAGTATCAAGGATCGTTTAGTGGTGAACATGGTGATGGTATTGTGCGTGCGGAGTTTATTCCGTTAATGATTGGTGATAAAAACTACCAATTATTACGAAGAATAAAAAAGGCATTCGATCCAAATAATGTATTCAATAAAGGAAAAATTACCGATGCTTTTCCTATGGATCAAAGTTTACGTTATGAAATTGATAGAAATGAACCTAAGATAGAAACCATTCAAGATTTTTCGGATAGTGAAGGTATTTTAAAGCTAGCTGAAAAATGTAACGGCTCAGGTGATTGCCGTAAATCTCCTGAAGCTGGGGGAACACTCTGCCCAAGTTACCGAGCTACTCGTAACGAAAAGGAAACTACACGAGCAAGAGCCAATACATTACGTGAAGTGTTAACCAATAATACTGCTAAAAACAAGTTCGATTCTAAAGAACTAAAAGATATTCTCGACCTATGTTTAAGCTGTAAAGCTTGTGCTAGTGAATGTCCGAGTAATGTAGATATTGCTTCGATGAAAGCAGAATTCTTATACCAATATCAAGAAACAAATGGATATTCTTTCCGTAGTAAATTATTTGCTAACAATGCTAAATACAACAAATTAGGAAGTAAATTCCCTGTGCTAACAAATTTCTTTACCAACACCACCCTAGCTAAAAAAGTTATGGGAGTTGCTACAGAACGTTCCGTTCCTAAATTAGCAAAACAACCATTGAGTGCTTGGTTGAAAAAACACGATACTAAACCTGCCAATAAAACGGTATATCTATTCAACGATGAATTCACCAATTATTACGATGCTGAAATTGGTAAAGATACCGTGATTGTATTAGAAAAACTTGGGTATGAAGTAAAAACTGTGAACCACGAAGAAAGCGGACGTAGTTACATCTCAAAAGGTTTTTTAAAAGAAGCTAAGGAAATTGCAAATAAAAATGTGAACACTTTTAAAGAATTAATTTCTAAAAAAACTCCATTAATTGGAATAGAACCTTCGGCTATTTTAACTTTTAGAGATGAATACTTGCGTTTGGCAGACGATAAAATAGCAACCAAAAAACTTTCTGAAAATTGTTTTACTATTGAAGAGTTTTTAGCGAACGAACATGCTAATGCTTCTATAGATACAACTAAGTTTAGTAACGAAACAAAGGAACTTAAAATACATGGGCATTGTCATCAAAAAGCATTATCTAGTACACATGCCTCTTTTTCTATATTAAATATTCCCAAGAACTATAAAGTAACAATTATGAATACCGGTTGTTGCGGTATGGCTGGATCTTTTGGATATGAAAAAGAGCATTATAAAGTAAGTATGCAAGTGGGTGAAGATACGTTGTTTCCTAAGATTAGAAACTGTTCAACCAGTGCAGAAATAGTAGCCGCTGGCACTAGTTGTCGTCATCAAATTTATGACGGAACAAAACGTTTAGCAAAACACCCTGTAACAATTTTAAAAGAAGCTTTACTTTAAATAATTGATTTTCATTTCTTTATTTTGTACTTTTAAGACGATTAACTCTTAAAACGTACTATTATGGCGAGCAATAAAATCATCTTTAACAATGCACTGCTTATTTTCGCAGGTATTGTTAGCTTTTTTTTAGTTATGAAAATTTTTGGATTAGAAGATATTTCCGAACTGCGTTTTTTAAACTTTGCTTTCGTTCTTTATGGTATTAACAGAGCTATAAAAACTAATATTGTTAAAAACCACGAATCATTATATTTTACTAATTTTTTATTAGGAATAGGAACTTCTATAATTGCTATAGCTTTAACCATTTTAGGGTTAATTATATATGTAGATTTTATTGATCCTGATTTTATGAAAATACTTGAACAGTCTTCTTTTTGGGGTCAGAATTTAAGTTTACCACTAGTTGTATTTGCTTTAGCTATTGAAGGGATTGCTTCTTCAGTTATCTGTTCTTTTATTTTAATGCAATATTATAAAAACTATAAAGTTTCTAATACTATGGTTGCTTAGGTTTTTGGTAAAAAAACTTCAGCCATCATGCAACGAGCACTTCCACCACCACAGGTTTCTATAGTTTCTAGAGAGCTGTGTAGTATTTTGCTGTGCTTTTCTATAGCGTGAATTTGATTTTGTTTTAATGAATTAAAAGCAGAAGAACTCATTACCAAGTAACGTTCGTCATTCGTTCCTTTAACTTGTAGCATATTTCCTGCAAATTGTGTTACTTGCTGTTCTGATATAGCAATAACTTCTTTTCCGTCCGACTTTAAATGTTTTAATAAGTTTTTCTTTTCTTTTTTATCATCTATCGAATCTAAACATACCACCGCAAAAGTTTCTGCGACACACATCATTACGTTTGTATGATAAATAGCTTCTCTCCTACCCTCAACTGTTTGATTTGCTGTAAAAATTACAGGAGTATATTCAAAATCTTCACAAAATTCTATAAACAATTCTTCTTCGGCACGTGGAGACAAGGCACAATAGGCTTTTCTATTGTATCTATCTAAAATCATACTCCCAGTTCCTTCTAAAAAAACTTCTTCCTCTTCTGCTTCCGAATAGTCTACAACATTTTCTATTACAAAATCTTTTTCTTCTAATATCTCTAACACATCTTCTCTACGCTCTAAGCGTCTATTCTCTGCAAACATCGGGTAGATCGCTACATCACCATTTTCATGAAAAGAAATCCAGTTATTTGGAAATAGTGCATCTGGTGTATTAGGTTTTTTAGTATCTTCTACAACTACTACAGTAACTCCTACAGCTTGTAATTTTTCTACAAAAGTATCAAACTCTTCTTGTGCTTTAGCATTAACTGATGCAGGTAACATTCCCGACAACTCTTGCTGGTAATAATTATTTACTGCGGTTTGCTCGTTCATCCTAAAACTTGCAGGACGAACCATTACTATGGTATTTGTTGTTTGTTCCATATTGCGAATGTAATAAGTTTTTTTAGTTTGTATTTGCAACCAGAATAGTTTAAAAACAACTAAATTTTATTAATTTATCCTATTATATTTCTGTTTTGTCCTATCATACTTAACTACACTCACTATATTTTTGTTTTAAAAAAACATGAGCAATTTATTTCAAACAATTTTAGTAGGCATTGGAACTACAATAACTATGGATGTGTATTCTTTTATTTTAAATGCTTTTGGCATTAAAACTCTTGATTATAAATTTCTTGGTCGTTGGATTGGGCATTTTTTTAATGGTAGATTTTCTCACCACACAATATTTACCGCTCCTTCCATAAAACACGAACATATAGTTGGTTGGGTTGCATATTACGCCATTGGTATTACTTTTGCTTTATTCTTAGTCCTTTTTTTTGGCAAAAAATGGCTTGAAAACCCTACGTTTTCACCAGCTTTAATTATAGGAATTGTAACTGTTATAGCTCCTTTCTTTTTTATGCAACCTGCATTTGGATTAGGAATTGCTGCTTCTAACACTCCTCATCCTATTAAAGCTCAAATAATGAGTTTAATAACACATGCTGTATTTGGGTTTGGATTGTTTTTAAGTGCTAAAATTTTAAGTACCTTAGTTAAGTAATCAAGTTTATTAAATATAACATTTTATCTCTTATACAGCAAAGCCACTAATACTATGAATTATTAGTGGCTTTGCTTTTATGTACAAAAATTTATTTTTTTCTAATTATATCAGCTAAATAGCTAGCGTCTTTTGACACACCTCCTAAAGTAGCAGAACCACGTGTATGCATCCAAGGTAAACCTATAAAATACAATCCTTCAATGTTACTCACCCCTCTATAGTTTTTTGGGTAGTTATCTGAATCTAACTCCAAGCCTTCTATCCACTTAAAATTAGGACGATACCCTGTTGCCCAAATAATATTTTTTATGGAAGTTACTTTTTTATTTTCAAAAACAACTTCGTTATCTAAAGCATCTTTAGTTCTTCCTACTGTAATTACATTTTCTCGAGATAAAATTTCTTTTACATCTGTACCAATTACAGGTTGTAATGATGTACTTATTTTTTTGCCTATCCAGCTGTATTTACTAAACCTTAAAAACCCGATTAACGTAAACCACCACCACAGGGTTTTACCTAAAAATTGTTGTGGTAAAGTTTTCACCTTAGTATCTCCTGAAAAATAAACCTTCTTTGAGTTTTTATATTTAGAAACCTCATCTAAAATTTGATAGCCAGAATCCCCTCCTCCAACAACTAACACATCCCCTTCTTGCAACTGTTCACTATTTTTATAATAATTACTATGCATTTGCAATATATCATCAGATAATTTGGTGTGACAAGGTGGTGTATATGGTATATGAAACGGACCTGTTGCTATAATTACATTCTTTGCTACAATTTCTCCTTCATTATAGATAATATGAAACCCTTTTACCGTTTTTTTTACTGATGTTACTAACGTATTCAATTGTACAGGAATGTCAAACTTCTTTACATACGATTTAAAATAATTGCTAACCTCATATTTAGTCGGATAATGACCTTTAGGTGCTTTAAATTTTAAACCTGGTAAGTGATTATATTCAGTTGGTGTAAATAGTTTTAAAGAATCCCATCTATTTAACCAAGAGGCTCCTACTTCTTCTTCTCCGTCTACTACTATAAAGCTTTTTTCCATCTTTTTTAAGTGGTAAGCCATGGATAAGCCTGCTTGCGCACCACCAATAATCACAAAATCTAACATCTAAAACCATTTTCATTAAGAGCTCAAATATAGATACTTTAAACAAACGCATCAAGCTTTTCTCGGAACTGGAAATTCCCTTGAAATTAATAGAGCTGCCATTTACAATATATTAAACTCATTACAAGCAAAATAACTTAAACTTTGTTTATATGATAAAAGCATGTTATCAAATAGTTTCGATTCATTAAAACAGTAGTAACATAAAGTTCTTATCAATCTTTACTATATTTTAACAAATTGACTTATTAATTTAAAATCTGTATTTTTTTGCTTTAAAATACTGATAAATGGAACAATTTGAAGGTAAAAACA
>NZ_JAUORH010000039.1 GCF_030547425.1 Tenacibaculum sp. 1_MG-2023
ACTCTATTATTAGAATGATTAATAATGAGCCTATGACCTGGAAACAAATAAAACAGAACGTAACTTAATAACTCAATCATTTTATATTTATCTAAAGGAACTTTTCTTTTAAAACTAGAATCAAAAATCTGTTTGAAACTTCTAATTCTATCCTTAATACTTTCCTCATTAACATCATTATACGCTTCAGATTTTAAAAATTCTAATTCTCTGTTTTTAACTAAGTCTACCCATTTAGCTTCGTCTTGATTATAAATAACATCTGATAGGTTGTTGTGAAAAGCTACTACTTCTTTTTCTAATTGTTTTTGATCCATTTTAGTTAAATCTTGCGATTCGCTCCAGCCTGTTACTTCATAAGGAACTTCTGCATAAAACGTAAAAGTATGCTCATAATAAGGTAAACCCTCTATTTTAATATCATTCTTACTTCTAGTACTTGCCTCTGGAATTTTAAATGTTATTACTTTTTCATCGCTGTCTTCTACCTGTATATCGTATTTTTCTATTTTTACTTCTATTCTTGCATTCTTGGTAAACGTGTCAAACCTTTCTACCTCAGTTTGCCCTAATGGATATAGCTTTACGGTAACCTCTTGTTTTCCGCTCTTTAAAATAGCATCGTTAATACAAGTAGTATGCCCCATTAAACCAGTTTGTTTAAAATGTTCAAACACTAATCTTCCATTTACATACAACTCATAAAAACAGCCTATTTGGTCTGCTTCTATAAAATATTGAGGCATGCTTTTGTGTTGTAGGGGTTGTATGTTGCTGTAAAGTTTGTCTATCGGTCTCATTTCTTTGGTTTGTCCACAAGCTGTAAGCACCAACAACATACAAAACAAATAAACACTATATAAAAACGCTTTGTGCATTACCTTATAATTTCTAATTTATTGCTTCCCTTGGGTTTGTGTAGGTAGACAAAATAATAATACCTGTATTTAATGAATTCACCATCTTCTTTTGACTCAATTCCAAACGAAAAAGCTGAACTCCCTCTCGATTCTTTACTCTTTAAACTAACCATTCTACCATCACCTCCAAAGATTATCTCATATGGGTCTAGAGGTTCTTTCTTTTTAAACTTAGAATCAAAAATTTCTTTTAGTTCTTCTATTCTTCCTTTTGTACTAGATTCTTTTATATCATTATAACTAACTGATTTTACATACTCTACCTCTCTTTTTTTTATTAGTTTGACCCATTTCTCTTCATCTCTTTGATCTACTATATTTGAAAGCTCATTATAGAAAGCCACTACTTCTTTTTCTAATTGTTTTTGATCCATTTTAGTTAAATCTTGTGATTCACTCCAGCCAGTAACTTCATAAGGAACTTCTGCATAAAACGTAAAGGTATGTTCGTAATAAGGTAACCCTTCTATTTTTATATCATTTTTGCTTCTAGTACTTGCCTCTGGAATTTTAAATGTTACTACTTTTTCATCGCTGTCTTCTACCTGTATATCGTATTTTTCTATTTTTACTTCTATTCTTGCATTCTTGGTAAACGTGTCAAACCTTTCTACCTCAGTTTGCCCTAATGGATATAGCTTTACAGTAACTTCCTGTATACCGCTTTTTAAAATAGCATCGTTAATACAGGTAGTATGCCCCATTAAACCAGTTTGTTCATAATGACTAAATACTGCTCTACCATTTACATACAATTCGTAAAAACACCCGCTTTGGTTCGCTTCTATAAAGTATTGAGGCATGCTTTTGTATTGTAGGGGTTGTATATTGCTGTATAGTTTGTCTATCGGTCTCATTTCTGTTGCTTGTTTTTTTTCTTTTGATGTATTGGTTTGCGCGCAAGCAGTAAGTATAACTGCTAACAATGCTGTGATAAGAGAGGTAATTTTATTTGTTTTCATATTCAAATTGTTTTTTTGATTCAAAGAGTTCAAAAATATAGTTCCTACCTAAAGAGGCATTTGAAGGACTCAATAAGACAAAAGGCTCTCGTTTATTTTTTTTGTTAGAATCATAAACTTTCTTTTTATTAAAAATTGTTTTTACTTTTTGTTTGTAAGTTCCTTTCAATCCCCCAAAATATACCACTTTTTCCATATAAGGCCCTCTTCCTTTAGTATAACCTACTTTTTCCACGAGACCGATGCTACTATTCAATTTTAACTCTCCTTCAATACTGGCTTCTACTTCAACAGGCTCAAAAAACAAAAGTGTTTTAAACTCTTTCTTGTATTTTAAACGAGCTTTTGCCTCAATACTTATATTAATAATTCCGTCAGATTTAATTATATCACCCTCACTTAATACCGTATTGTATTCATTTTCTTGCTTCGCTGCATTTTTATTTAAGGTAAATTTCTCAGTATGGGTGTTGTAACTTATATTTATATCATAAACTACCCTACCTTCTGCTTTGGCTATTAATTCAAACTTTCCATTGGTTTTTTCTTCCATCTTTTTTACAAACTCTTTTAAAGGGCTTTTTAAAGAATTGGAATCTATTTTATATTCAGTATTTAAAGCTAACAAAGGGTCGGCTTTAAAGGTTAAATCAAAAATAGTTGCATACGCTCCCTTTGGTTGCATTTCTTTTCTTAAGGCAGCGTTCATTGTTATTTTAGGCGTTGTTAAAGTAAGGTTGTATTTATCTAAAAATTTATTTACTTTATCTTTTCCTTTGTTAATTCTCTTAGCTACTTTTTGTGCTTTTTTTAATTGTTGTAACCCAGGTGCAAGCTTTCCTCTTGTTAGGTATATCATTAATATATCTACTGCCAAAGTAAGTAGTACTACATTAATTATTTGAAAATGTAAGTGGGCTTTGTAGGGTTGTATTTCGGCATAATTAATGAGTGACCCTACTTGGTTTTCTCCGTCGGGTATATCGTATCTTGCATGAAAACCAAGGTACATATCTGTTTTACTCTCTTTTATAAAATCACGTAGAACTTTTTCTAGCTCTGTTATGGCTGTTTTTGAGTTGTTATTTATAGATAATACGTCAAAAAGAGGTTTTATAAAGTTAAGTGTTTTTTCCAAAGCACTTGCTAAAACAGATATATAAGTGGCGTCTCCTTTTACTAATGGAAGCTCAATGTTATCGTGATATAAAATATCTTTTTTTTCTACATCTAAAGCTAAGTGTGTTTACCATATTTTAAGTTCTTTACTTCCTTTTGGCATATATAAAAAAATGGGGTCACCTCCTTCTGCGTATGCCTCTTCACCATCTTCATACTTATAATTACCTTTAATATAAATCATAGGATTATTATTTTTTTGCCATAAAGCAACTATCTTATTATCTGCATAAAATTGCATAGTATAATTTTCAACAGGAAGTATTTCTCTATTATATACTCGTTCGTCTGTTAAAGCAGCACGTACCTCATGACTCTCTTTAATTGTTTTTTTATCAGTAAAATAACCACTACTATAGTGAATTATGCTATTATGCATTTGTTCTTTTAAATAACCTACTTCATCAAACTGTTCTCCTAATTTAATGATACTATTGTATTTGGCTACAACCTTATTTTCAATATCTTTTATTGTCTTTAAGTCTTTAGCTTGGTCTAGCTCTTTACTATAATCGAAAGGTACATTAGCCGTAAAAGTTACTTTACTTTCATAATAAGGTAATTTTAATTCTCCAATATTTGTTGGACTTTCGAAAGTAGCTATAGTTTTATACTCATTTAGACCTGATTTTTTATCTGGTGCTTCTGTAAAACGTAATTTTACATGGGCATACTTAGTTACTAAGTCTTCTCCATCTTTAGGGTATATTCGTATGGTTGCAGTTTGTACACCACTTTTAATTATGATACCATTTAGAGGTAACATCATTGATTCACCATTGTTTTCAGTTAAACGATAATCTATACTACCCTCAAATTCTATAACTAATTTACAACCTGTTTTATTAATCTGTACTCCATATACAGGACGCTCTTTAAATACAGTAATATTTTTATACAGTTCATTTAAATATTCTTCCATTTGTTCTTCTTTTGTTTGCCCGCAAGCTGTAAGCACCAGCAACATACAAAACAAATAAACACTATATAAAAACGCTTTTTGCATTACCTTATAATTTCTAATTTGTTACTTCCTTTGGGTTTGTGTAGGTAGACATAATAATACCTGTATTTAATAAATTTACCATATTTTAAGCTCTTTACTTCCTTTTGGCATATATAAAAAAATGGGGTCACCTCCTTCTAGGTATGCCTCTTCACCATCTTCATATTTATAATTACCTTTAAGATAGATCATAGGATTATTATTTTTTTGCCATAAAGCAACTATTTTATTATTTGCATAAAATTGCATAGTATAATTTTCAATAGGAAGTATTTCTCTATTATATACTCGTTCATCTGTTAAAGCAAAACGTGTTTTCCAACTCTCTATTAATTCTTTACGAGTTGCTGTATAAGTTGTATTGAAAAAAACTTTACTTGCATGCATCCTTTCACTTAAGTATTCTATTTCTTTTAAATTTACTCCTAAACTTCGTAGTTGTTTATATTTAGCTACAACCTTATTCTCAATATCTTTTATTGTCTTTAAGTCTTTAGCTTGGTCTAACTCTTCACTATAATTAAAAGGTACATTAGCAGTAAAAATTACTTTACTTTCATAATAAGGTAATTTTAATTCTCCAATATTTGTTGGACTTTCGAAAGTAGCTATAGTTTTATACTCATTAAGACCTGATTTTTTATCTGGTGCTTCTGTAAAACGTAATTTCACATGGGCATACTTAGTTACAAGGTCTTCTCCATCTTTAGGGTATATTCGTATGGTAGCTGTTTGTTTACCACTTTTTGTTATCATCATATTAAGTGGTAACATCATTGATTCACCATTGTTTTCAGTTAAACGATAATCTATACTACCCTCTATTTCTATAACTAATTTACAGCCTGTTTTATTAATCTGCACCCCATATACTGGGCGGTTGTCATATTTAGTTATATCATTATGAATTTCATCTATTAATTCTTCCATTTTTTCTTCTTTGGTTTGGCTAACACAGCTTTGAAAACATAAAGCTATGCTTAAAATTATTATTATTCTCATCATTTATCTAATCTTCAAGTAAATACCACTTTTTATTATACATATTTTGTTTAGGCTCTACCATTTGATAAGGTTTTTTATTGGGACCAACTGAAAGACCATAACCTGTAGCTTTAGCAGTAACATAAACAATTACGCCATTAAAATCAGCTTTCATTTCAATAAAAGGACCTTTATCATCTTTTCCTGTGGCACCTCCAATAGTAATAGAAGTTTCTCCTTTAGCTCCTATTTCAAAACCAGCTTTTTTAGATTTGTCATCTACCTTATCTGCCTTAAAAGTAATTTTTTTTATGTTAGCTTCAGCTACTACACCTAATTCAACACCTACACCTACAGTAGTACTGCTTTCTAACTTTACATCTTCATCTTGGTTAAAGTAAACAGTTCCTTTTAAATCTATCTTACCAAAACCATAAAGGTTAAAATAAATTTCAACACCAGCAACTAAGAGTACTAAATTAGCTGCTTTAAGAAATTGACCAATTACAGGTAAGAATTCCGCAGCTGCTAATAAATCAAGAGTACCTGTACCTTTAATTAAAGGAGTAAACCCGAAAGCAATGCTACCTTGTGGCTCTACAACCCCATTACCTATATAAGTGTTTTTCCAATTACCTTCTATAGATATTACTGGGTAGTCTAACTTGAAAGTAAAAGGCATTTTTAAGAGTTTACCGCCCATTTTAGCAGCCATACCCTTTTTAGTTTTTGTAACACCAGTAATGTTATCCATAGTTTCTTTGATAGCAACTATGGCTTCTAGCACTTTTTTTATCTTTGCTTCATACTTTGCGTTGATTATTTCATTAGTTTCTCCTCCATATGTAGCTTTTAAATTGATATTAAAATAAACTTCTCTTGTTTTATATTTTTTATTTATACCCGCATTCCTTGATCTTTTGTTATGAAGAGAAGTTCTTGAAGAATCTTTCATATTCGTATAGGAATATGCTTCTGGGTTTTTTGAACCTACTTTTAAAATTAGTTTCCATGCCATTTCTGGATATATTTTAAACATAGGTGTTCGTGTATACCTACAGCTTTGTGCTTTAACTGTAAAAGTATAAGGAGTACCCCCGAAAATATATTTTCTAAACACATCAAAATCATTATCAGCTTCATAAGGATAAGCGACATTTAATCGTAAAGAATTTTCTGTTGGTATTCCCTCTACTTTTAAAGGTGTGATTTTTCCAAAAAAACGACTTGTAACAGTGTCATTAGATAATTCATCTATTACAAAAACATTATTTTTATGTAATTCTGTTTCATCTTCACAATTAGACACAAAAGAGTTGGTCTGTAGTTCTAATATACCTACACCTTTTTTTACATCTGCTACAAACTCTAAATAAGGTATTTTATTATCTGTTAAAGGTCCCTCTTCTTCTTCTTTTAATATTATTATCTTTTCAGAGAAGTCTTTTAAGTTTACACTAAGCTCTTTATAGGAACACTCTTTTTCATATAGCTGTGTTATTAATGGCGGTTGCCATACTTTTACAATATTAGGAGAAGTTACATAGTCTTCTTCATTTACCGTTGCACTAAAATCGCTTTTGTAATTTACCGTAAGGGTTACCTCGCGTTTTATAGTTGGGTAATTATTGGTTATAGCATGTTTGGATACTGGTGTAAAAGTAAACACCATTATATACTCTTGTAAAGAATCTTCAGAATCTTTTGCTTCTTTATGATTGGTTTTACCTGCCCAACTTAAATTAACTACATGCTCATCTATAAGTGAAACATTATAATCTAAAGAAGGATTGTACTCGTCTTTGGGTATGTTTATATCTATTAAAGTACTATAACCTCTTGTCATAGACTCTCCTTTATAAAACACCTCTTTGGTTAACTCGTAATCTTCACTTAAAACATTGTGTAAGTGCATGTGTATGTCTAAAACATCACCGTATATTAACTCTTGCTCAACTGAGTCGCAATTATCTTTTTTAATAGGGTTGCTACGAACTATTTTTTCTGGTAATGTTCTTCTTTCTACTAAAAGTGACAGTACCTGAGGTTTATCTACCGCTAAAATAAAGGCTCCTTGCTCTTTAAATTCAGGCGTATAATTAATACCTTCTAACCAAATACCTTTACCTAATGTTCTTTGAACATATTTTAAATTACCAAAAAACACTCCTTCTCTTTTTTCCGTATGGCTTTTGTACGGGTTTGTAGCTAAATATGCTCTTTTAACAAAGCCTGTAGTTTCTAGGGTATAAGCATGAAAATCAGGGTTTAAAACCTCCTCTCCATCTTTATTTAGGATATACCTTTTTCCATATTTAGTTCCTTTATTTAACTCATTTAATAGTACATGTAGTTCTTTTTGATCTTTTGGAACACTTTTAAAAGTTCTGAATTTTCTAGTTTTAAACCTGTTGTGTGATTGTGCAATCCAGTATACATTTTCTTTTGTTTCTTTTACATTTTTAGCTTTTAAAACTTTTAAATGGAAATTTACTGCTTTATTAAGAGGTATTTCAAAAACTTTTAAATCTCTATATATTCTCTCGGTAACAACATCTTTATCTTGTTCGTCTACAACAATTATTTTTTTTGCCATAATACAGGTTATTTAATTTCTAATAAATCAGTATCGTCAGTGTCTTCTATCGCTTGCTTTGGGTTTGCAAGTGGATTCATTTGACTATGCACTGCTGTATTTGTCTGTGCGGCTTGACTTTCTGATGGCGCTCCTACCTGTCCGTGAAAAGTAAACTCTACACATGGTGCTCCTGCAATGGCACAAATAGCTTTACTTTTTTCTGTTAATATTTTTCCTTGGTTACTTAATGTTACCTTTTCATAAAAGTCTTGCCATTGTGTTACGTTTGGCATGCAAGGTAAATAACTACTTCCAGAGGGTTGTAGTTTACACTGTCCAAAAGTTTTTGCTTTAAAGGGTTGCCCTATATCCATAGTAGAACCTACCATTTTTTGAGAACCACTAGACTCGTTTATATAATGTTTATGTGTACTTACTACTGCAAAGGTGTCGGGTGCAAAACCATGTGCACATTTACACATAGCTCCATTGCAAATTACTGCTACATCACTCATAATAATTTTTTTTAAATTTTAAATAGGTTGCTAAACCAATTGTCTTTTTTCTGTTTCTTTTGTTTTCCTTCTATAACTTTACCATTTTTATAACTAAAGCTTATATTGTCTTCTTTTCGTTCTTTAAGCTGAACTATACTACAATTTATTTCACTATCTAACTCTTTGTTATAATACATTTCTATACGTAAAGGCGTAAGGGTTTGCTTTTCTACTAAATGATGTAATAGCAAGGTATTTCCTTTTTCATCTGAGCCTTTAAAGGTTACATCGTGTATATTTTCTGCTTTTTTAAGTGTTTGCATTCCCACAAACAAAGCTTCGGGTTGATATGGATGTATAGGTATGTTTACCTGATAGTTATCTTGTATTGGTTTATGTTGATATGCTACTGGTAAACCATAGAAAAATAGTGCATATAAAAAATCACTTTTTAAACGCTGTGTAAATATACTTTCATTACTTACCGATTTTTTAATTTCAGCAAAATAAGTATCTGTTACTTCACCTGTAAATTCTCTTTGAATAGTTGGTAGCTGCTTATTAAAACGTTCTTGTATTTCTTTAAAATTAAAAAGCTTATAGTTGAAGCCAAATTTAGAAATATGTAATTGTAATGGGTACATAAGTGCTGCACATCGTAATGCTAAAACATCTAATATTTCTTTTGGTTCTTCCTTATTAATGAAGAACTGCTTTCTGTTAATATGAACTATGTAATCTTTTTGATTATAAGCTTGATAAGCAATATCAAATATATAATTGGTAGTAATTTGTTCTTTTAAAAAAGTACAGGTAACACCATAACTATTCTTAACACCATGGTTAATATGATCGTACACTCCAAAACTCATACTTTGCTATTTAAAAACAATACCTTCTTTCCCTGTTTCATTTACTAAGGTTTTAGATAAACTGTTTATGTTTTTAGCCTTTATGGAAATATCATTTTTAGTAGAAAGTGTAATTTTTCCTTTAGCTATTTTTATAATAGTATTTTTTTTCATGTTTAAAAAAGGTTGCTTTGTTTTCCGCTACTATTATTAATTTTTTGTTCTGCTTGCTTATTTATGTTGCCACTAGCCAATAGGTCTATTTCTTTTCCTGCTTCTTGTATTATTTGCTCTGCTTCATTCTTTATTTCTTCATCTGCTATTTGAATTATATTGGTAGCTTTAAGCTTGTGATTTCCTGAAATATTTTCTCTTTTGTCTTTACCTGTGGTAATGTTTAAATTTTCTCTTACCACAATGTCTAAATTTTTAGACATAAAAGTCATGTTTTCATTTGCAGATATAACTATGGAACTTTCGTGTGTGTTTAACTGTATCATGTTACTGTTCTTATCGGTAATCGTAATACTTTCCTTACCACTTGTATCGTTTAACTCAATAATATGCCCTCCGCGTGTAACGATACTTTTTATAACATTTTTTTCTCTTCCACCTGCTCCGTTTTTACCTGTAAACATGCTTCCCATAACAAAGGGGCGGTTAGGGTCGTTATGTTCAAAACCAATCATTACCTGATCTCCTACTTCTGGAATAAATACAAATCCTCTGTTGGTTTTAGTAAGATCACTGCTTCCTGCATCTGGTGTCATCACACGAATAAAGTCTGTTTTTGCCCCAATAGCTTCTTGCCAGTAAAACTGAACTTGTACGCGTCCTTTGCTTTCTGGATCTTTATTACTTACGACCTTTGCTACTTGATTGTTAGCTACTGCTGGCACTATGTTTTCGTTTAATGGTAAACTTTTTGTGTTTGCAGGGATAGCTTCAAAAGTATTAGAATATGCTCCTCCTACATCTGCAAAGTGGCTTATTTGAGT
>NZ_JAUORH010000004.1 GCF_030547425.1 Tenacibaculum sp. 1_MG-2023
ACTATTTTAATGAACTGTTTTTCCCTAAAATTCGGACTGCAAAGATACTCACTTTATTTCGTATTAAACAAGAAAAATTTAAACTATTTTTTAACCTTTTCTTGATATATCTTAACCCCTATTTTAATGAACTATTACTAACTTCTAAGCTTACCGCTTATCCGTTTGCGGGTGCAAATATAGATACCTTTTTCCACTTAACAACTACTTTTTTTGCCTTTTTTTTATACCCAATTTTTAACTCACTACTCCACAATATTTTAACCCCAAAAGTTTTTTGTAAGTATATCCTGTTTTACATGTCTTCTATCTCTTTTACCCCTAAAACCTCCTAATTAATCGAAAAATTTCTTATACTTAGACTATATATAGGTAGACAACTCGCACTAGGGATTAACTCAATCGTTATTACCTTATTTGTTTCGTTGAATACACAGTACTTAAAGTGGCATCCTTTTGTCTTGGCTGTATTTAGCAGCCTAAACAATAAATATAGCAGAAAGCCCGACACTTTATGTTGTTGGAGCGCAGCGGAAACAGACAACAAAGTGAAAAACCAACACCAACAAATCATCTTATGTGAAATACATTATATATATATTGTAGGAAAAATGCTTTTACAATATATAATATCTAAAATAGAGAGATTTGATTTGTTTGGTGTTTATCAAACTTAGTAAAGTCTAATGAAGGTATTTTCTTCTTTTTTAAATATAGCTTTCTTGCCAACTCAAATTGTGTCTTTATTTGTTCTGCTATTTTACCTTCTCCCCTCATCCTATTCCCATAACGTGAATCATTCAACGATCCTTTATATGTGTCTTCTATTTGATGTAGTATTTTGTTTGCTCTATCAGGATATGTTTTTCTTACCCAATTGGTAAAAATTTCTCCAACCGCTCCATTTATATGCACTATTGTATACCCTACTGATGTTGCTCCTTGCTCACTTACCTTTTTTACTAATGGTAATATTTCGTGACTGTTAATTGAAGGAATAATTGGCGCCATCATTACATTTACTGGAATATTATTTTCTGTTAGAACTTTAACTGTTTCTAATCTTTTTTTGATAGTTGCTGTTCTTGGCTCCACTATTCTTCTTGTTTCTTCTGATAGTGATGTGATTGATATACTCACTCTCACTAAATTCATAGCTGCCATTTCTTTTAAAATATCTAAATCACGAAGAATTAATGCATTTTTTGTTATCATACTTACTGGATGCTTTAGCTTTAATAGTACTTGTAGCATTTTTCGGGTTATTTCAAGTTTCTTTTCTATCGGTTGATAACAGTCTGTATTTCCAGAAAACATAATGTTTTGTGGTTGCCAGTTACGACTTCGTAGTTTTTTTTCTAATAGTTCTGGTGCATTTGCTTTGTACAATATTTTACGTTCAAAATCTAATCCTGCTGAATACCCCCAATATTCATGTGTGTTTCGTGCATAACAATAGATACAACCGTGTTCACAACCTTGATATGGATTCATTGAGTAGGAAAATCCAATATCTGGACTTGTTACTTTATTAAGAATTGTTTTAGGATAAATTTCTAAATAGGTTGTTTTATTATTGTCTGCTGATTCATTTTCAGCTTCGCAATAGTTTAAGAAATCATCCAACACTTCGTGTTGATGTTGTATAAATTTATTGTGTGCGTTGTGTTGCGCACCACGTCCTTTAATGTAGTCCATAATCATTCCTAAATAAAATATTATAAAATTGTCTTTAGAATGACTTTATCGAGAACAGGTTAATATAAACTTCTCGATACAATTTCGGCAGGGTTCCGAAATCATCCGAAGTGACTTTGTAAAATTACTTTAAAATAAGATGAATAATTGGTAAAAGCAAAATTGTTATAAACAAAAAACACCATTCTTTTGAATGGTGTTAATGTTTTTTAAATTCTCCTTGTTTTGTCCATTAACCAAAAATCTGCGAACACTAAAGCTGTTAATGCTTCCACTATAGGTACTGCTCTTGGTACCACACAAGGATCGTGTCGTCCTTTTCCGTGTATCTCGGAAGCTTCTCCTTTTGAGTTTATTGTTGATTGGTTTTGCATTATCGTAGCTACAGGTTTAAACGCTACGCGGAAGTAAATATCCATTCCATTAGAGACTCCTCCTTGAATACCTCCTGACAAATTAGATTGCGTTGTTCCGTCTGGATTGAAAATATCATTATGTTCAGAACCTTGCATTTTTGCTCCGCAAAAACCACTTCCAAATTCAAATCCTTTTACTGCGTTGATAGATAGCATCGCCTTTCCTAGTTCGGCATGTAACTTATGAAAAATAGGTTCTCCTAACCCTATAGGAACATTTTGCGCTACACAAGTTATCGTTCCACCAATAGTATCTCCAGCTTTACGTATTTCTTGAATTTTATCAATCATTTTTTCTGCTGAAGTTTCATCAGGGCAGCGGACGATATTACTTTCAGTTTTAGAAAAATCTAAATCTTGGTATGGTTTCATCATAAAAACATCTCCTACTGATGATGTAAATGCGTTGATATTGATGTGATTGATTAGCTGTTTTGCTAAAGCTCCTGCTACAACCCAATTGGCTGTTTCTCTTGCAGATGTTCGTCCACCACCTCTATAATCTCTAGTTCCGTATTTTTTATCATATGTATAATCGGCATGTGAAGGACGATACACATCAGTGTTATGATTATAATCTTTACTTTTTTGATTTGTATTCTTGATTGTAAAACCTATTGATGCTCCTGTAGTCACTCCTTCAAAAATACCTGATAAAAACTCAACTGTATCTGGTTCTTTTCGCTGGGTTACTATTTTAGACTGTCCTGGTTTACGACGATCTAATTCTTGCTGAACGGCATCAAAATCAACTTTCATTCCTGCTGGGAATCCATCTATTACACCTCCAATTGCTACTCCATGAGACTCACCAAATGTAGTTAGCTTTAAAATATTTCCGAATGAGTTAAACATACCTTACTATTTATTAAACGAAGGTAGAATTTATTTACTAAAAAACTATAATTTTCATTCTTATAATTATTGGTTGACTCGTTATAATAGTCCTTTTTTAGGCTCATTCTCTTTTACTCTTTATTTTTTTAATTTTCATTTTACCACTAAACTAATTGATAGCAAAAGCATTACGTTTCACAACACTTTTTAGACTTAAGTTTTATTAAAAAAAGTAGCAAAAAACTTTTTTAGAAATGAAAAAAGGTCATATATTTGCACCCGCAATCAGGGAATACCTGATGAGACGCTCAGGAGAAATGGCAGAGTGGTCGAATGCGGCGGTCTTGAAAACCGTTGTCTGTAACAGGACCGGGGGTTCGAATCCCTCTTTCTCCGCAAGTCCGAAGCTTTCGCTTCGGATTTTTTTTTAGGGGATTAAAGAAAAAAAGCTTACGAATCGTAAGCTTTTTTTATTTTACATGTGTCCCGTCCTAAAATAACGTTACACCAAAATTTGAGTGTAATTAAAAAATTGTGTAGAGCATACTCAAAAGACTGTACACTTTTCTTTAAATTATAAGTGAGTTTAAAAATTTAAATAGATTAACTTACTTCTTCTCAAATAAGTCACGAGTATGGTATACGAACCTAATAAATCTAAAGTTTAAGACTATTTAAATTACACTTAAAACACATTTAGAGAGAAAATACCTCATTTACCTATGAGATACTTGTAGAAAGCGTGAGCAAGGACATTACCGAACCATTAAAAGTTAAGTATTGAAAGACACCTTTTGTTTTCCTTCTTAAAAAAACTAATAATATATTGATAAAAACTAGGAGAAACCATTATATAAATTTATAACAGACAAAAAAACTGTCCACCTATATATACATAAAGGTTAGACAGCTTATTAAATGATGTACATAATAGCACTAAATTTTCACACTAGAATAACAGAATAAAAATTAAAAATTAAACTTACTATCTAGGAAGATGTATAGCCTATAAGCCAAGCTTCCTATGATACTTCCATTAATAAAACCTACCAAAATATCTGCAGGAAAATGCACACCTAAGTACAATCTGCTGTAGGCAAAAATTAAAGGAAAAAGAACTAAAAATTTTATGTATTTTACATATTTCTTTAAAAGAAGAATTATAAATACGGTAACTACAGTAGAAGTAGTTGCATGACCTGAAACAAAACTATAGCTTTGAGGTCTAATTAAAGTTCTTAAAACATCTTTTATTTCTGGATCGTTATTAGGACGTAATCTCTCAAAAACTCCTCTTATAAAATTTGTAAATTGGTCTGAAAAAGTTACTAAAACAGCGATAAAAACCATCGTAAATAATCCTTTTTTCCAACCAAACTGTTTGAATACTAAAAATAGCAAGAATGCAAACAATGGTGTCCAATAAAACTGATTCGTTATTATTAACCAAAAACCATCCCATTGCTCACTTCCTAAGCTATTAAGATAAATTAAAAGCTCTTTATCTTTTTGTATAATATTTTCTATCACGATTACTTTCCTACTTTTAATACTTCTATTTCAAAAATTAAATCCGACTTTGGAGGTATTGGTCCTACTCTACGATCTCCATATCCTAAATAAGAAGGTATAAACAATCGTACCTTATCTCCTTCTTTCATTGTTTTCACACCTTCTTTCCACCCTGCTATTAATGGAAAATTTTCATCATCAACAGTAAAAACAAAAGCTTCTCCTTTATCTAAACTAGAGTCTATTTCTCTTCCATCTGCTAAATACAACGTATAATGCGCTGTAGTTGGTAACGCTGGATTTACTTTTTTCCCATTTCCTTTTTGTAAAGATAAAATCTTCAAACCAGAATCGGTAGTAATCGCATCATTAATTCCTTGCTCTTCTTGATATTTTTGTTTTAACTCTTCTAATTTTTTCTTTCTCTCAACCTCTTTCTTCTCAACATTTGCTAACTCTTGTTCGAAAACTACTGGCGCATCAAACTTTGTAGCATCTTCTCCTATTCTTAAAATTTCTATCTGTTTTATATAGTCATTCTTCTGAATGGTATCTACTACTGACTGACCTTGTAAAACACGACCAAAAACCGAATGTCCACCATCTAACCAAGGTGTTGCTTTATGTGTAATAAAAAATTGACTCGAATTCGTAACTGGTCTTGAGTAATTTGCCATAGACAACACCCCTGGTCCGTCGTGCTTATATAACAGTTTTCCTTCTTCATCCATTGGGAATTCATCGGCAAATGTATAACCAGCATCACCAGCACCTGTTCCTGTTCTATCCCCTCCTTGTATCATAAAATCTTTAATTACTCTATGAAACTTCGTTCCATCATAAAATGGTGTTCCTTTTAATGAATCTATCATTTTAGGATGTGTTCCTTCACTCAAAGCTATAAAGTTCGCCACAGTCATTGGAACTTTATCATAAAAAAATTTCACTAAAATATCACCTCTATTGGTTTGAATATCTGCATACAATCCATTTTCTAAACTAGGGTATTTAGCCGATTTACATGATGTAAGCACTACAAATACTACAAGTAAACTTTTAAATAATTTCATTTATTTCGTTTTATATTCTCTTATAAACAATTAATTAGGTTAACAACAAGTGCTAACCTAATTAATTATCAGTTATTTAAACTTTGCTTACTTTATCTCTAACAACTCTACTTCAAAAACTAAAGCTGAAAAAGGTTTAATATGCTGTCCTCTCTGTTGTGCACCATAAGCTAATTCTTGAGGGATAAAGAACTTGTATTTTGCTCCTGGCTTCATTAACTGTAAACCTTCAGTCCATCCTTTGATTACTTGACCTACTCCAAATTCAGTTGGTTCACCTCTTTCCACTGAGCTATCAAAAACAGTTCCATCTATTAAAGTTCCATGGTAATGAACTTTAACTCTAGAGTTTGCCGTTGGAACCTCACCTTCACCTTCTTTTAAAACGACATACTGTAAACCACTTTCTGTAGTTTTCACTCCATCTTTAGCTTTATTTGTTGCTAAAAATTCTTCTCCTGCCTTTTTGTTTTCTCCAAATTCAGCTTCTGCTTTTTTAGCTTGCTCTTCTTGCATTTGTTTCATTTTTTCTTGTTGCTTCTTCTGAAAAAATGCTCTTAAGATATTGTTTACGTCTTTTGACTCTACTAATAGATTTGTAGAATCCATACCGTTTTTAAAACCTTGTACAAATAAATCTTGATCCATTTCGTCAAAATTCGTTTTGATTTTATTAGCCATATCTAACCCTATAGCATAACTAACAGAATCTACCTCTGTTGCTAATGAGCTTTTTTGTTTGAACTGACCGTTACTACATGAAACAATTGATAAACCTACAACTGTAGCTGCTAAAATGTTGGTTAACTTCATTCTTCTTTTTTTGATTTTATATCGATTAATGTTACTGTACTTTGTATTGGCTGATTTACAGCTATTTTATTTCCATCTCCTGTTACTCCAAAAGCTCTGTAAGATGGAATGACAAATGTAATAGTTTCTCCTTTTTTCATCAACTTTATTCCATCTTGTAATGCAGGAATAAAATCTTCTTTATCTACTTTATAGCTTCTCTCCTTTGTTTCATAAAGAATATCTCCATTAAGATCTGCTATATTATAAGACAATATAACTAAATCTTCAAACTGCGGAGAATTTGAGTTTAAAGTATCTTTCGTTATATAGGTATACCAAAAACCGTTAGGTGAAGTTTTATACTCTTTAACAGTATCTTTAGCCACCCACTCTTCTAAACGTTTTTTCTCTAAAGCGTTTAGCTTCTTATTCTCTTTAAGAACCTCTTTATAAAAGTTTGTTGTACCGTGTTGTTTTGGTCTTCTCGCCTGTGGTTCTTTACACGACACCACAACCGAAGCTATAAGAACAAAAAGTATTATTTTATGCTTCATAAGAATCTTGTAACTCTTGTTGGTATGTAGGTAATAACGACTTAAATCTTGCTATCGTATTTTCCATGTTATCATCGCTTCTACCTCCAGCCGCATTATCATGTCCACCTCCGTTAAAATAATTACGTGCAAACTGGTTTACAGAGAATTTCCCTTTTGAACGAAAAGATATTTTTACAATTCCCTGTTCTTCATCTTCTATAAAAATGGCAGCAAATACAATTCCTTTTAAAGATAATGCATAGTTTACTACCCCTTCAGTATCCCCTTTCTCGTACTGAAAACGTTTTTTTTCTTCTTCAGATAAAGTAATAAAAGCAGTTTTATACTCTGGTAACACCTTCATATTACTCAGCGCTTGCCCTAACAACAATAACCTATTGTAAGAATTTGCATCATGCACATTACTATGAATCTTATCATTTTCAGCTCCCTTATCTATTAAATCAGCAATAATTCTATGTGTAGTACTGGTTGTAGATCTAAAACGAAAAGAACCTGTGTCAGTCATAATTCCCGTATATAAACAAGTTGCTATATTTTTATCTATCAGCTCTACATCTCCCATCATTTCAATAAAGTTATATACCATTTGACAAGTTGAAGACATAGATGTGTCAGAATACATATACCTGAAATCATCTGGTTGTTGATGATGATCTATCAAAGCAAAATCGTTTTCATATTGCTCCAACGTGTTTTGCATATCATTTCCTACTCTATGCAACGCATTAAAATCCAATAAAAAAACAATATCAGATTTCGCTAAAGCTTTGACAGACTGATTGTTTTGGCGATCAAAACGTTTTACGGTTTTTGACCCGGGAACCCAGTGTAAAAAACCAGGGTACTCGTTTGGCATTAGCACTTGTGTAGTGTGCCCTTTTTTATCTAAATAATGTTTTAATCCTAACGTTGAACCAATTGCGTCTCCATCTGGGTTTCTGTGCCCAATTATTACAATATTTCTAGGTTCTGACAAGAATTCTTGTAGCTCTGTAAAGTGTTTCAAAATCATAAAAGGCGAATATACAAATTAATGCTATATTAACCTTTTTATGTATTTATTTTTGTTTCTTCGCTTCAAATTTTAACTTCTATGAAATCTTATAAATTTACATTTTTACTATTCTTTTCTCTAAGTATAACTACTACTTTTAGTCAAGAAGTATTTACTATTGCTTTTGGATCTTGTAACAATCAGAGACTTAATAATCCTTTTTGGGAAGACATTTTATCGATTCAACCTAATGTGTGGGTATGGGGTGGTGATAATATTTATGCAGATACTAATAACATGCGTAAAATGAAACGTATGTATAAAAGTCAAAAAAAGGTTGAAGGATATAAAGAACTAACTACCAAAGTTCCAATTCTTGCTACTTGGGATGATCATGATTACGGAAAAAATGATGCAGGGGTAGAATTTGAAATGAAAGATGAAAGCCAACAATTATTTTTAGACTTTTTGGACATTCCGAAAAACTCTCCTAGAAGGAAACAAAAAGGTGTTTATCATTCTAAAGTTTTTAAAACAGGTAATGGCAACATTAAAGTTATTGTTTTAGATACACGTTATTTTAGAACTTCACTTACCAAAGGTACTAACGGACATCGTTTTCAACCTAACAAATATAACGAAGGTACTGTTTTAGGCGACACGCAATGGAAATGGCTTACAGATGAACTTACTAACTCTTCTGCTACTTTTACTGTAATAGTAAGTAGCATTCAAATCTTATCAAAAGAACATGGTTTTGAAAAATGGGGAAACTTTCCTCATGAAGTGGATAAATTATTCGGTTTGATTAAAAAAGCTAAAAACACCAACGTAGTTCTTCTTTCTGGAGACAGGCATATTTCCGAATTTTCTAAAACAACTATTGAAGGACTTGCTTATCCTCTTATAGATTTCACATCAAGTGGATTAACACATGCCTATTCTTCATTTTCTTCAGAAGAAAACAACTTCAGAATAGGAAATGTTGTAAATTCTTTAAGCTATGGAACGTTGCTTTTAGATTTAAAAACTAAAAAAGTAACCTTTCAAATGCGCGGTAAAAACAAATCTATCTTACAAGAAGTCAACCAAATATACCCTTAACTTGCTAATAACATTAAAAAGTGTATTTTTGCGCCGATTTATGCAAAGTTTGCATAATCAACAACAATTAAGAAATTTATCATATACTGATATTTATTACATTTAATAATGGCAACAAATAGAACTTTTACAATGATTAAACCAGATGCTGTAGAAAACGGACATACTGGTGCAATTTTAGAAAAAATTAATGCTGCAGGTTTCAGAATCGTAGCTATGAAAAAAACACAAATGACGAAGCGTGATGCTGAGACTTTTTACGGAGTACACAGCGAGCGTCCTTTCTTTGGTGAATTAGTTGAGTTTATGACTCGCGGACCAATCATCGCTGCTATCTTAGAAAAAGATAATGCTGTTGAAGATTTTAGAACATTAATCGGTGCTACAAACCCAGCTGAAGCTGCTGAAGGAACTATCCGTCAATTATACGCTACTTCTATTGGAGAAAATGCAGTACACGGTTCTGATTCTGATGAAAACGCAGCTATCGAAGGTGCTTTCCACTTTTCTGGTAGAGAAATGTTTTAACTCTTAGTAAGAAATAAACTTTATATATTAAAGAGGTCGTCTAAAAATTACTTTTTAGACGATTTTCTTTTTTATGTTTTTATTAGTTGCATTTTAACCTAAAAATGAGTTATTTAGTGTAAATAATAAAGTTATTAAGACCTATATAATTTATTACTAGTTCTCGCATACTTCTGAAAATTTTCGCAGATTTTCTATCTGTGATTTATTTGCAAACAACGCAACAAACCATATACAAACACGTTATGGGCAAGCATGACCTGTCCTGAATAAAGGCTACATAATTTTAAACATTATGTACAAAAACGATAAAGTAATCAGACGGTATTCAGAACCTTTTAAATTAAAAATTTTAGCCGAACTTACTATCGGAAAACACACAAAGAGCGAGCTTTGTAAACTCTACTCTATCGCACCTACAACTGTAAACGAGTGGATTAAAAAGTACAATCGTAAAGATTTAATAGACACCCGTGTAATCGTGCAAACAGATGATGAACTTACCCGAATAAAAGCCCTGCAAAAAGAGCTTAAACAGCTAAAGGAACTTCTCATAAAGAAAGACCTCGATAAACTTATTGATGATAATTACCTTACTGTGGCTGCTAAGAAACTAGGCTACAAAGATGCTTTAGAACTCAAAAAAAACTAAACATCTAGCACTAATGGAGACTTTAGACAATAATCCAAAAGAAAGACCTTATGGTATAGCAACAATCTGTAAGGGATATTTCCTAACTCGTGATGCGTTTTATAAATACAAAAAGCGATACGTCAAGCGAATAAAGATTGAAAACCAGGTGCTGGAAATCATTCATAAAAGAAGAAGGACTTTACCAAGAGAAGGCGCTAGAAAGTTGATGCGGTCCCTAAAAACGGACTTTAAAAAACACAACATCAAAATTGATAGAGATCAATTGTTACGTATCCTTAGAGATAATAATCTTTTGATACGGTAAAAGAAATATTCGTCCAGAACAACCAACTCACATCATAGATTTTACAAATACAATAATAGCATTAAAGATGTAGAAATAGTTAAATGCAACCAAGTGTGGGCTACAGATATAACTTACATCAGAACTATTAAAGGATTTTGCTATCTAGCACTCTTAACAGATATATTCACGTAAAATCGTAGGATATGACCTAAGTGACAGCTTAGAGCTAACCGGTTGTGTTAGGGTGCTTAAAAAGGCAATCTATCATAACAAAGGACTCAAGAATCTAACCCTCCACTCAGACAGTGGAATACAATATTGCAGCAATGTATACACCAACGAGCTAAAGCGAAAAAAGATAGCAATAAGCATGACAGAAGAAAATCATTGTTATGAAAATACCCTAGCAGAGCGGGTAAATGGAATTTTAAAAGATGTATTTTACCTCGACCAGACCTTTGCCAGCGTAGAAGATGCAAAAAGAGTAACTAAAAATGCAATCAAATTATATAACTCTAAAAGATTACATTTATCTTTAGACTATAAAACACCTAATAACGTGCACCAAAATACAGCTTAATTTTAATCAATAACCTGTAGACGTATTTTACGACTAGACAGCTATAAAATTTCGTTAATCATTTAACAAAATATTGACAATCGAAATCACAAGACATCTTATTATTTAAGATACTTTTGCTGAAAATATACCCTTTATTTTCAACATTATATTTTGAAGCGTAATAATGGCTACGCACATACAATTATACTTAATAAGTCTCTAAAAATTAAATTTAGAAAACTTGATATTCACCTAAAAAACAAGAATGAAAAAATTACACAGCGCAACATTATTAATTTTAACCATCCTCTTTATGAACACAATTCAAGGACAAGAAACTAAAATACTTGTCTTAATCCATTCTGATAATGGCGGAACCTACGAATTAGCAAAGGAAGTCGCAAAAGGAATTGAATCGAAAGGAAGCGTTAAAGCCTTTATAAAAAAGGTTAAATCATCCGATATTCCTTCGTTAAAAAATATACCCATAGCAACTGTAGAAGAATTAACTTCGTATAATGGAATTGCTTTTGGGTCGCCCATATATTTTGGAAACATTAGCACACCAATGAGCGAATTCTTATCCAAAACAGTAGATTTATGGAGTAAACACGGTTTAGAAGGAATGCCAGCAACGGTATTTATGTCTGCAGGTAGTGGAGCTGGAAAAGAACTTGCAATACAATCTTTTTGGAATAGTTTAGCAGTACACGGAATGGTTTTGGTTTCTAACGGAGTTAGAGGTACTAAAAACATTGATAACACCATCCCTCAAGGTAATACTGTTTTAGGAACAACTAGTTTAGCTTCATTTAAAAATGTAGAAAGACCAACAAAAAGTGAACGTTTTCTAGCGAATCTTCAAGGACAAAATTTTGCTAAAGTAGCGCATGCATTAAAAGGTACATTTCCAACAACTATAGAAATAACGGAGAATAATAAGAAAATAGATGTTAATACAGTATTAAAAGATAAGAAAATTGAATTACCTAAAGTACCTAAACCTGCTGGGAGCTATGAACCTTACGTAAGGTCTGGAAATTTGATATTTATTAATCAAGTTGCCTTTAAAGATGGAAAAGTTGTAAACCCCGGTAAATTAGGCTTAGATATAAATGAAAAGCAGGTAAATGAAGCTACTAGAGCTACAATGCTTAATGTTTTAGCTGTTTTAAAAGATGCTGTTGGTGGCGATTTAAATAAAGTAAAAAAATGTGTTCAACTAACAGGTATCTTTAACACTACAGATGATTACACTAAACATGCAAACTTAATGAATGTTGCTTCAAATTTAATGTTTGAAATTTTTGGAGAAAAAGGGAAGCATGCAAGAGCTACTTATGGAGCATCATCGATTCCTGTAAATTCTTCTGTAGAAATTCAAGCTATTTTTGAAGTAGAATAAATACTAAATCATAAACTACTTAAAAGCCAGTTACCAACAAAGAACTGAGGTAAAAAACAAGTAAATTTTATACTTTTTCAACCCAAAATACTTTTATAATAAGCATCATACGGTAAACCACTTTTTACTATTGCAAAAGCTTGTTTTAGTAGCTTATTACACACCGCTATTAAAGCAAGTTTTTTACTCTTACCCTAGCTACAATTCATTTATACAACTCTCTACACACTTTATTGTATTTACATATTTATGAGGAAAACTCAGCGTGACGCGCTGATGGTTTCGTTGTGTTGAGGAAAGACCAGCGAAGCTCGCTGATGGTTTCGTTGTGTTGAGGAAAGACCAGCGAAGCTCGCTGATGGTTTCGTTGCCTTGAGGAAAGCTCAGCGACGCTCGCTGACGGTTTCGTTGCGTTGAGGAAATGCCAGCGAAGCTCGCTGACAGTTTCGTTCTCTTGAGGAAAGCTCAGCGACGCTCGCTGACGGTTTCGTTGTCTTGAGGAAAGCTCAGCGTGACGCGCTGACGGTTTCGTTGTCTTGAGGAAAGCTCAGCGTGACGCGCTGATGGTTTCGTTGCCTTGAGGAAAGCTCAGCGAAACGCGCTGGTGGTTTCGTTGTGTTGAGGAAAGACCAGCGTGACGCGCTAATGGTTTCGTTGTCTTGAGGAAAGCTCAGCGTGACGCGCTGACGGTTTCGTTGTGTTGAGGAAAGCTCAGCGTGACGCGCTGACGGTTTCGTTGCCTTGAGGAAAGCTCAGCGTGACGCGCTGACGGTTTCGTTACGTTGAGGAAAGACCAGCGAAACGCGCTGATGATTCAAAAAGTGTGTCAACAGCGATATATAGCACCGTTGCTACTCCGTAAAACACCTTATATTCCCTAAATAATTGAGCTTATGGTATTCCGTAAGATTTTGTACACATCTTGTAGTAAGTTCGTTGGAGTTGTATAATTAATTAACAAACAACAATAACTCGTTAATAACTTTATTTCAGGTAAAGCACTAGTTTTAATATATTTGATAGCATATAAAAATTGCTAAAAATTCCGCTTATCCTACCCTTAAGAGAATATAACAGTAATTTTATTACGTATATAAACTAGTTACCTGCAAGCTATAAAGAAAGAGTCAGACATAATAAAGAATACTTAGAAACATGAAACTAATTAAGGCAAGAGTACAAAATTATAGATCTATAAAAGATAGTGGAGTCTTTGAAATAGAAGAATTAAAGACTATACTAGTTGGTCCAAATGAAGCTGGTAAGACAGTATTATTGAAAGCTCTTCAACAGCTCAACAAGCCTGATGATGTTGATGGATTTAAGGCTATTCGTGACTACCCTCGTTCACTTTTTAATGACATAACTACTGGACAAGTCAAAGAAGAAGACATTGAAGTGGTTAGAGGATATTTCAAGTTAGATGATGATGATAAAGAATTGATACCACAAGATTTTAAAAACTGTACATACGTGTTGTATAGGAGATTAAACAATAAGGGTTGTCATTATCTTGAAAATGCACCTGCAAAGAAAACTTTTAAAGATGTAAACAAAGATTTAATTAGGCTATCCTCACATCTTGACAATCAGTTTGAGTTAAAGGAAGGAGAAGACTCAACAAAGGAAAAACCAAGTACGACTATAAAATCAAAAACAGATAAGTTTTGGGATTCTAGAACATTTGACAAAGAAAATTCTGTTGAACTATTATCTTGTTTAGAGAAATTATATCCATATGTTGATGAAGATAACGAAAAAGAAGAAGAAAGATACTCTAGAATAATTGACGATATTAAATTCAATAATAATCATGATGAAGTATTAAGTGTTCTTGATAAACGTACTCCAGTATTCGTTTTGTTTAACAATTATTTTAAAGTTAAGCCATCAATTCACTTAGATCATTTAGCCACTAGACAGGAACAAAATTTATTAGAAGATGATAAATTTTATGATTATGGTAACCTCTGCCTACTTAAACTACTAGGATTCACAGCTAGAGAGTTAGCTAATATCGGCAAAACACAAAACCCTGATAGAAATAACACAGAAGCAATAGAAAAATACAGAGACACTTTAGATAATAGGTCATATCAGCTAAATGCAGCAAGTGTTAGGCTAACAGAAGAGATTGTTAGTATATGGAATCCCAATCCAGATAGACCTGAAGCTGAAAAAATCAGAATAACAGCAGATGGACAATATCTAAAAGTTGTGGTTGAAGATGAAGTTGGAGTTGAAATTGAATTAGATCAAAGATCCGAAGGTTTTCAATGGATTGTCTCATTCTTTGTAGTTTTCTTTGCTGAAGCAATGGACAAGCATAAAAATGCTATATTATTGCTAGACGAGCCAGGGATGAGTTTGCATGGTCTAAAGCAGAGAGATTTTAGAACAACTATATCAAGATTAACTGAAAAAAATCAAACGATATATACTACCCATTCTCCTTTCTTAGTTGGTCCTGATGAATTAGATATAGTAAAGGTTGTAGAACTTAAAAACAGGAAAGAAGGTACAAAAGTTCATACGACACTTTCTTCAAGTGACCCAGCAGGATTATTACCATTGCAGGAAGCTTTTGGTTATGATTTAGCTCAAAGCCTATTTTCACAACAAAGGAATTTAATTTTAGAAGGTATTACAGATTATTGGTATTTGGATGCTACTGCGCACCTATTAAAAGAAAGTAATCTTGCTAAACTGAATGATAAAATTGCATTAGTTTTTGCAAATTCAGCAGGAAAGGTAGTTTACTATGCTACTATCCTATTTGCACATAATCTAAAAGTAGCTGCATTGTTAGATTCAGATTCTTCAGGAGATCAAGCTGCCCAACAAGAAAACCTAATCCATACTTTAGGGAATAAAAACATTTTGAGGACGAAGGAATTTACAAATGGAACTATAAAACCAGAAATTGAAGATCTGTTAAGAGAAACATTGATTATTGTTGCTAAAGGTGAGTATAATAAGGATGTAAAGTCAATTGCTGATTCACAACCAAACAGGGCTATTATTGATATTTTCTCACAAGAAATTCCAAATTTCTCAAAGTACAAGCTGGCAAAATCCTACATAAAATGGACAAGAAATAACTCCGCCAAAGATTTAGAGGACTCTGAAATTGAAAGTTGGAAAGGATTAATTGAGAAAATTAATAAAGCTTTAAAATAATATGAAAGATTTCTTTACTCCATCAATAATAACAGCTTTAACTGCGCTTACTTTATCATTAATTACCTTATACCAGTTTTTTAGGAATTTACGGTTTCAACAGAAACAAGCTGAGAATAACCAGAATCGCGATCTAACAAATAAATTATATGACTTAAGATTAGAGTATTATCCTAAAGCTTATGATATTACAGATTGTATTATCAAGGAAAAAGGGAATAATTATGATGTTCAAAAGATTAAAAATGCTGCTACAGATTTAATTGCATGGAAAAAGGGGGTTGTTAATATTATTATTTCAGTAGAATGTCGAGATTCTTTTTTTACACTAAGAGATGCCTTGATGAAAAAACCAGCTGAAAAAGGACAGTTTTCTCAAGAACAAGTAGTGAAAATTCATAATGCAAATAAAAGTTTTAGAAAAGAATTAAGACGTGATTTTGGATTTATGTATAGAGAGGAAAAAAAACGAAGAAAAACCAAGAAAGCCAGCAGGTAACATTTTGTATAAGTAACGGCAGGAAAAGAGCTAAATATCAAGGTTTTTAGCCCACTCAAACTATGTAGTGGTTTGACAGAGAACTACCATGTATTCTGCCACTACTCATACAATTTACCGTTGCTATAATTAAAAAATAAAGAGAAAAAGATGCGATTAGCAGAAATAGCAAAACAATTAGGAACAAATAAAGAAATAATGGATTCATACTGGGAATACCATGAAAGAAAACAGAATTGGTTTTTTTCTCCAAATCCAAATTTAGATGGAGCTACAAGAAGACCTATGTTTCCAAGTCTTATAGATTGGAAAAAATTAAAATCATCTGAGAGAAAACGAAAATGGAATAACCTTAGTATGAAGCAACGAATGACAATTTCAACTCTTGCTGGATTTGGATATGAAGGGAGAGGAATTAACTTAGACAATATATCTCACTTTTCTAGATTAAGAGAAGCTTGTATGAGTAAATGGAAAGTAAACTTATACAGTGTGTTCTGGAGTGATTTAGGAAACGGAAAACGTTGGCTTTGTAATGTTTTTGTTGGTGATGCTATTTATTTATACGGTTTAAATAACTTTACTTCATCAAATAATCATTATTATGATCCAGAACAAATCTATATGGGTAAATCTTCTTTAAGAAAAAGAAAAAATTATAAAGATGTTCAAGTTGGAGATATTGTTGTTTTTGGAAAAGGACATGTAGAAATTATTACAAGTATTCAAAAATATTGGGTTGCTGATGATGGGTTTTGCTCTATCGGTGCAGGCAGAGGTAGGGGTAGATCTTATATGGGGAGTATAGAATGTGATGGGGCATTAACACTTTCAGGAAAAAGAGAACTAAATAATAGCAATCACACTTACTTTTATATATAGAATGCGAAAATTTTATTTTTTATCTTGTTTGTCTAATTTTCTAATACTGCTTTTAGTTGGACAGTTTGTTTTTCCTTTAATCGAAGGAATAGTTAGTAATCACATAAAAAAATTTACCGAAATCAGTAGTTACGTAAATTATAGTTATTATTTCTATTTTTTTGTGTTTTGGTGGCTTGCACCACTTTCAATACTTTTAATAAAAAATTACTTAAAACATTTATTACTTTTTATTACAGTAAATATATTATTAGCGGTCATAATTTTAATAAGCTCTTTTAAATATGGTTTTGAAATAATTTTATATGACCTACTGTTATTTATATTGCCAAGTATGGTAATTTCTATTTCGGTTTATTATTCTCAAATGATAATTGGAAAAAAACTACTACCAACAAAGTATAAGTGTAATGCGGAGTAAAGTGTTAAACACGAAAAAATAGACTATTATAACCTCAAGGTTAAACAAAAGTGAAGTGCTTCTAACCTCGCACTACGCTTATACAATCACGTTCGCTATAATACACACATTATATCCTACACCAACATCAACTTTTTAACAAGCTCCTCTCCTATTTCCTCATTAATCATTGTTATAATTTTATCTTTACCATAACCTAATTGCTCTCTTAAAGCCGATGAAGTTAAACGGACAATCAAGGTTCCGTTTTGTAATTTTACTTCACTTGTGTACGACACAACACCTGGCCCCATCATTTTTGCCCAAGCTTCGTCAATATGAATTTTTTGAAATCCTTTTTTTAGTTTATTGTTTTCTTGGATAAAACTTCCCATCAAGTCTTTTAATGAAAAACTATCGTTTTCTCTTTTAGCCATTTGATTTGCTTTTTGCCTTGTTTTCTTACAATTAAGATTATAATTTAAAAATCTGATATTCTTGGTTACTCTTTTTTATCACTTCCTCTGTTCTATCGGCATGTGTATCTGTAATAAAAATTTGTCCAAATTCATCACTATTCACTAAATCAACGATTTGAGCAACACGGTTTTCATCCAACTTATCAAAAATATCATCCAATAATAAAATTGGCGTTACATTTGATTGTTTTTTTATGAACTCAAACTGTGCTAATTTTAATGCTATTAAATACGATTTTTGTTGTCCTTGTGAACCAAACTTTTTAATAGGATGTTCCTCTATTTCAAAATTTAAATCATCTTTATGAATTCCTACCGATGTATACTGTAGCATTTTATCTTTCTCTAAACTTTGCTGCAACAAAACTTCTAAAGACACCTCGTGTAACTGACTTTTATAGCGTAGATTTACTTCTTCATTTGCTCCAGAAATAATTTTATGCTTATCGTTAAAAATAGGCACAAACTCTTCTAAAAAAGTTTTTCTTTTGTTATAAATAACCGTTCCATACTCAATTAATTGCTCATCGTATACTTTTAAATTTAACGCATCAAATGTTCTGTTAGCAGCAAAATACTTCAACAACGCATTTCGCTGACTCACCGTTTTAGTGTACGAAATTAATGTTTGTAGGTATTTTTTATCTTGCTGAGAAATTACTCCATCAATAAATTTACGACGAGTTTCGCTACCTTCAACAATTAAATCCCTATCCGCAGGAGAAATAATCACCAACGGTAGCTGCCCTATATGTTCAGAAAATTTTTCGTAGGCTTTTCCATTTCGTTTTAACACTTTTTTCTGCCCCCTTTTTAAGGAACAGATAATTTTTTCTTGTCGGTCGTTTAACAAATAATCTCCTTCAACCATAAAAAAATCTTGACCGTGTCGAATATTCTGCCCTGCAATCGAATTGAAGTAACTTTTAGCAAATGACAAATAGTAAATTGCATCAAGTACGTTAGTTTTTCCAATACCGTTATTTCCTACAAAACAATTTATTTTCTTTTGAAAATCAAAAGTTTGCGATTCGATATTCTTAAAATTAACCAAAGATAGTTTTTGCAAATACATGAATGAGCCCTGTTACTAAAAGAAAGCGCAAATTATCGAAAATTTACGAAAAAACGACTTTTAAAATCCAATTAAAAAAACTATTTTTGTCGCCACTAATTTTTTAAGCAATTATGGCTACATACAAGAAAAGAGGTTACAAACCTAAGAAAGAAAAGGTTACAAATGAAGTAGAAGAAACTTTTGATGAAACACAAAGTACTACTGCTGAAGTATTTAATACTTTAGATGATACGGCGAACAAATCAGAAGAATGGATTGAAAAAAATAGCAAGCCATTATTTTACGGATTGGTAGCTGTTGCAGCTTTAATTTTAGTGTACTTAGCCTACAATAAGTTTATTGCAGAGCCAACACAACAAGAAGCTTCAAACGAATTAGCTTACCCTCGTACTTTCTTTGACAAAGCAAATACTTCTGCAGGTGCAATTGCTGACTCATTATACACTTTAGGTTTAGAAGGAGGTGATGGTAAATATGGCTTTATTGATGTTGCTGAGCAATTTAGTGGAACAAAAGCAGGAAATTTAGCAAACTACTACGCTGGTATTTCTTACTTAAAAATGAAAAAATACGAAGAGGCTATTGAGTATTTAAGTAACTTTAGTTCTGATGATGAGCTATTAGGCCCTACTGTCTTAGGAGCTATTGGTGATGCTTTTGCTGACATTAACCAGCCAGAAGATGCTTTAGACTACTATCAACAGGCAGCTAATAAAAAAGACAATCAATTTACTACGCCTTTATTTTTATTCAAAGCAGCTCAAATTGCAATGGATTTAAAAGAGTACAGTAAAGCTGAAAAATTTTATACAACCATTAAAGAAAAATACGCTGATTCTGATCAAGGAAGAGATATTGAAAAGTATATCAACAGTGCAAAATACGCTCAATAATGGCTACAACAAATTTATCTTATTACGATAAAGCAACAATCCCAAATGCGAAACCTTTTCGATTTGGGATTGTTGTTTCAGAATGGAATCCTGAAATCACTAAAAACCTTCATAAAGGTGCTATTGAAACTTTAATAGACTGTGGAGCAACAGAAGAAAACATTGTTTCTTGGGATGTTCCTGGTAGTTTTGAATTGGTGTACGGATGTAAAAAAATGATTGAAACACAAAAACTAGATGCTATCATCGCCATTGGAAATGTGATTCAAGGTGAAACCAAGCATTTTGATTTTGTGTGTGAAGGAGTTACTCAAGGAATTGTAGATTTAAACATTAAGTACGACATTCCTGTAATTTTCTGTGTATTGACAGACAATACTAAACAACAATCTATTGATCGTTCGGGCGGGGAATTAGGAAACAAAGGAATTGAATGTGCTGTAGCAGCAGTTAAAATGGCAGCAATTAAAAATCATGAACGTACTTCAAACTCATTAGGTTTTTAATCGATTCTTTTTTTAGATAAACATTATTAAAAAGCGTTTAAGTTGTACAACTTAAACGCTTTTTAACTTTAATTTATTCACTTTTTTTGACCACCTCTCTATAATTCAGTAACTTTGAAATTCGTCTTATTTGGTGTGATTTTTGTTCCACGTAAGCTATTAAAGAAGCAACAATTTTATGGGATTTATCAAAAAAGAAAATAAAAAATTTGATTACAAACCTCGTTATTACAAAGGAGATGGAAATCCTTATGAAATAAAGCAAAAGTTTGATCAATACAGAACTACTATTGGAAAGAAAAAAGGTTTAAAAGGAAAATTTAACGCTGCTATTGACGAATTCAAAGGGTCTGGCTACAAGCTAAATAAAACTATCGTTGTTATAGCGTTGGTTTTAACGCTTATTTTTTTGTTTATTATCGATTTTGACCTTTCTATCTTTTTCTCAAAAAATAATTAAATGTCAGATATTATACAGCTACTACCTGATCATGTTGCGAATCAAATTGCTGCTGGAGAAGTGGTTCAACGCCCCGCTTCTGTGGTAAAAGAATTAGTTGAAAATTCAATTGATGCAGGTGCTACCTCTATCACCTTATTGTTAAAAGATGCAGGAAAAACTTTAATTCAAGTAATTGATGACGGTAAGGGAATGAGTGCTACGGATGCTCGTTTAAGTTTTGAACGTCATGCTACTTCAAAAATTAAAGAAGCACAAGATTTATTCAATTTAAACACCAAAGGGTTTCGTGGTGAGGCTTTAGCTTCTATTGCTGCCATTGCTCATGTTGAATTAAAAACGAAACAAGAAGATGACGAGTTAGGAACACAGATAAAAATTGAAGGTAGTGAGATAACTTCTCAAGAAGTAGTTTCAACAGCAAAAGGAACTAGTATTGCTATTAAAAATTTATTTTTTAACATTCCTGCACGTCGTAACTTTTTAAAATCTGACACAGTTGAAACGCGTCATATTGTTGATGAATTTCAACGTGTGGCTTTAGCGCACCCTACTATTTCTTTTTTATTACATCATAACAACAACGAAATTTATCATTTAAAGAAAAGTAACTTCCGTAAACGTATTGTAGCTATTTTTGGAACTAAAATGAACGAAAAGTTAGTTCCTATTAATGAGCAAACAGATATTATAACTGTTAACGGATTTGTTGCTAAACCAGAGTTTGCTAAGAAAAAACGTGGTGAACAGTTCTTTTTTGTGAATAACCGATTTATAAAAAGTTCGTATTTAAATCATGCGGTAGTAAATGCTTTTGAAGGTTTATTAGAAAGTGGTTCGCATCCTTCTTATTTCTTGTATTTAGAGGTACCACCTAATACAATTGATATTAACATTCACCCGACAAAAACGGAAATTAAGTTTGATAACGAAAAAGCATTATATGCTATTTTACGTGCTACTGTAAAACATAGTTTGGGGCAGTACAATGTAGCTCCTGTATTGGATTTTGATAGAGATGCTACTTTAGATACTCCTTACGATTATAGTAAAAAGGGTAGTTCTTCGGTTCCTCCAATAACGGTAGACCCGTCATTTAATCCTTTTAAAACAGAAACAAATTATAAAGAGTCTTATAACGAAAGTGACTCACCAAAAAGTACAACAACACACAGTTATCAATCTAATTTTAAAAAAGACACTGGAAGTTGGGAGGCTTTATATACGAACACTGATACTATTGAATCCACTCAGCAAGAACAACTTTTTGAGTCTGAACAAGAAACTGAAACTGGAAAGACCTTCCAAATTCAAAAAAAATACTTGTTAAGCTCTATAAAATCAGGCGTGGTATTAATTCATCAATCTTTAGCACATCAACGAGTTTTATACGAGGAGTTTTTAGAGAACATTACCGTAAAAGAAGCAAGCAGTCAGCAATTGCTGTTTCCTGTAAATATTTCTTTTTCTTCCTCTGATATAGAAATGATATACAGTATAAAATCTGATTTAGAGAGTGCTGGTTTTATGTTTGACGAGTTCACCAAAGAAAGTGTGGTAATTGCTGGAATCCCAACCTCAATAAGTGAAAGTCAAATCACTCTTATTTTAGAACAGTTATTAGACGATATTAAACTTGAAGTACCTGATAGTAGTTTTAGTCACTTTGATGTGATGGCTAAATCATTTGCAAAATCACTAGCTATAAAAACAGGAACTACTTTAAACCATAAAGAACAAGAAAATTTAGTAAACAATTTATTTTCTTGTAAAGAACCTAACATTTCACCATTTGGTAAACCTACGTTTAAAACACTAACCTTAAACGAGATAGATACCATTTTTAATAAATAATAAGTACTATGCCTAGATTAACACAAGCCATAAAGCATTTAATAATCATTAACGTGATTCTATTTTTTGCTCCGCAGTTATTAAACATGGATTTAACTAATCTATTTGCTTTACATTATCCTAAAAACGAACATTTTGGTATCTGGCAATATATTACGCACATGTTTATGCACGGTGGAACTATGCACTTAATCTTCAACATGTATGCTTTATGGGCTTTTGGGACTCCTCTAGAACAAATGTGGGGCCGAAACAAGTTTTTGTTTTTCTATTTTTCTGCAGGAATTGGTGCTGGTTTAATTTACACTTTTGCCAATTATTATCAATTTAATGGAATATACGAACAGCTAATTGGAATGGGTATTTCTCCCGCTGAAATTCAAAATATTTTAAGTTCAGGTCAGTATAACGATAGCTTAATAACTTTGTCTAATAAAACTATGAGTGAGTTTTATAGCTTGTACCACACCCCTGCCGTTGGTGCTTCAGGTGCTATTTATGGAATTTTAGTTGCATTTGGATTAACTTACCCTGATGCTAAATTAGCGTTGATTTTCTTCCCTGTTCCTATTGCTGCCAAATACTTTATTCCTCTAATTATAGTAAGTGATTTGTTCTTTGGTATGACAAGTTACTCAATTGGTAACATTGCACATTTCGCTCATATTGGGGGTGCTATTATTGGTTTTATTATTGCTTGGTACTGGAAAAAAAATCAATTTAAATTTCGTTAATTTAGTATCTTAACTTGTCTTTATTCAAGAAGTCTTAAAATATGAATATACTCGAAAACTTAAAATATAGATTTAAACACGCAGGAATTGTTGAACAATTAATTTACGTAAACTTAGCTGTTTTCTTACTTGTTTTTGTGACCAATACTTTTGGATTTCTTTTTCAATCAAAAACAAACTTTTTAGTAGAATGGCTTGCGTTACCTGCTAACTTTGATGACTTTATTGTTAAACCGTGGACGATTATTACCTATGGTTTTTTACACACTAGTTTTTTACATATTCTATTCAACTTAATTGCCTTATTTTATATCGGGCATTTATTTCAACAATATTTCACTCCCAAGCAGTTACTTAGTTTTTATTTACTAGGAACATTGTTTGGAGGGATTGTTTTTGTTGCTAGTTATAATTTTTTTCCTGCCCTACAAAATGTTGCACATAATAGTGTTTTGTTAGGTGCTTCAGCTGGTATTTCTGCTATCTTTATTGGTATTGCTACCTATATACCTAATTATGAATTAAAGTTCCCGTTAATTGGTTTTGTGAAACTATGGGTATTGGCTTGTATTTGGATTGCTATTGATGTTATTCAAATTCCTGCTGGTAATGCTGGCGGGCATTTAGCACACCTTGGTGGTGCTTTATTAGGTTTTTTCTATGTTCGTAGTGCTAGTAATAAGGAGTTGGATATTTTTAAGTCGATAAACAAACTTTTTTCTAAAAAAGAAAGAAAGCTAAAAACAGTTTATAAATCTGGTAATAAAACACCAAAACCAAACGTTGATAAAACAAAAAACCAAGAAGAAGTAGATGCTATTTTAGATAAAATTAGTAAATCTGGATACGATACTTTAAGTAAAAGTGAAAAAGAGTTTTTATTTAAACAAGGAAAAAATTAGATGAAAAAGTTTTCGATAGCTCATAAGTTTATATTCTTTATCAATTCAGTTTTTGCAGCTGTTTTATTGCTATCGTATGCGCTTCCGTACGTATCTCCACAAACAATTCCTTTCCTTTCTGTTTTTGGACTTTTTGTCCCGTTTTTAGTTATCGTAAACATTGCTTTTTTTGTGTATTGGCTTATTAAAATGCATAAAAATGCTTTTTTATCATTACTTGTTTTAGCCATAGGATGGTTTGTTTCTACTCCCTTAGTTAAGTTTTCTAATAAGGAGGTAATTTTAAATGATGATTTAAAAATAATGAGCTACAATGTCCATTTGTTTAATCATTATAAACATGAAGAAGATGTAACTACTGAACAAAAGATTTATGAGTTCATCAATAATGAAAATCCAGACGTTATTGCTGTACAGGAATTTTACAATTCTAAAATGTTAGATATTAAACTTCCTTATAAATACATCAAAACGAAAACGAAAACGAATAAATTTGGATTAGCTATTTATTCCAAACACCCAATTATAAACTCTGGTTCTCTTGATTTTAAACAAAGTGCTAACAACACCATTTTTGCCGATATTCTTGTAAAAGATGACACTGTTCGTATTTATAATGTGCATTTAGAGTCATTAAAACTAAATCCGAAAAAAGAAAATTTTGGAGAAAAAAGTTCTGAGCGTTTATTTAAACGTTTAGAAAATGGTTTTGTAAAACAAGTAAGTCAGGTTGAATTAATTCAACAACATGAGTATTCATGGAAAGGTAAAAAAATTGTTTGTGGTGACTTTAATAACACCGCTTATTCTTGGGCTTATAAACAATTGGCTTCTGATAAAAAAGATGCTTTTATTGAATGTGGAATTGGTTTAGGTAAGTCTTTTAGGTACATTTATCCTATGCGAATTGATTTTATTTTAACAGATAAAAAAGCTACTGTGAATCAATTTAAAACTTACGGAGACATAAAACTATCTGACCACTACCCTGTTATGACTCGTTTACATTGGTAAATTAATTTTTAATTCGGTATAAAAGTGTATTTTTAACCGAACTAAAAATAATACTATGAAACAGCATTACCATGTTGCTATTATTGGCAGCGGACCATCAGGAGCTTCAACAGCTTTTTACTTAGCTCAAAAAGGGATTTCAACAGTTATTATTGAAAAAGAAACTTTACCACGCTATAAAACATGTGGTGGAGGTTTTGTTTTTAGAGGTCGTAAAAACTTACCTTTTGATATTAAAGAGGTCGTTGAAAAAGAGTTTCATACTGTTGATATTTATTTGGGAGAGAAACTTCACTTTAAAACGCATAGAGAAAAACCAACTATTTCTATGATTATGCGTGATTCTTTTGACAATCTTATCACGCAAAAAGCAAAAGAGTTTGGTGCTACTTTACTAGAAAACCATAAGCTAAAAGGATTAACTTTTTCTAATGATATTATTACTCTAGAAACTTCTCAAGGTAATTTTACTGCTAATTTTGTTATCGCTGCTGATGGTGCTTTGAGTCCTACAGCTAAAATGGCTGGGTGGAAAGAAGATACTCGTAAATTAATTCCTGCTTTAGAATATGAAGTAGAAGTTTCTGACGAAGACTTTGATCGTTTATCTAAAGAAGTTCGTTTTGATATTGATGCTATTCCTTACGGTTATGCTTGGAATTTCCCAAAGAAAAAGCATTTATCTATTGGGGTTGCCTCTGCTAGAAGAACTAAAATTAACTTGAAAGAACACTATCAACAATATTTAAAAACTTTAAATATTACAAATATTGTTAGCGAATCTCAACATGGTTTTCAAATCCCTGTTGCTCCTCGTACAGATGGTTTTGTTAAAAACAATGTGTTTTTAATTGGTGATGCTGCTGGTTTTGCTGATCCTATTACTGCTGAAGGAATTTCTAATGCTATTTACAGTGGTAAATTGGCTGCTGAAGCTATAATTGAGAGTGAAAAAGAACCTGAATTAGCTACTAAATTATATTTAGAAAAAATATCTGAAAGCCTACTTCCTGAAATAAAAACTGGTTTATGGCTTTCAAAATGGTTTTACGAGCAAAAGAATATCCGAAATATTATATTGAAAAAATACGGTCAGCAGTTTAGTGAAGCGATGGCCGATGTTTTTCACGGGGATAGAAGTTATCCTAAAGACATTAAAAAAACAATTACGAATCGAATTAAAGATTTAGTTTCATATTAACAAAGAGATTGCTTATAGCTACTATCATTTTTGATTAACAATACAGTTTTAAAATCTAAATACTATTATTTATACTTCTTATTTGTAAAGAAGAATATCTAATTTTGTGTTTAATTAGAACAGTATTATGAATCTAAATAGTTACTTAATTCCTATAATTTATTTACTCGGCCTCATTCAAGGAATTATATTTAGTATACTTTTAATTTACTTGGATAAAAAAAATAATCGCCCTACATTACTTTTAGGGTTATTTATTTTTGCTTACTCCATAAATTACCTTAAACCAATAGCTAAACTTTTAGATTTAGATAAAAATTACTCTTTTTTAAATAATCTTCCTGTTGATTTTACTTGGTTACTATTCCCTCTTTTTTATGTTTACATAAGAAACATTTCTATACTACCTAAATCTAATAAAGTCTATTTTTATTTATTACCAGGTTTGTTAATGTTAATTATAGATATATTGGTTTATCTTAATTTATCATCAGGGTTAGAACTGTTAAAACTTTCAAAAGAATTTCGTTTTGTAAATCATATAGGTGGGCATTTGTATGATATTTTTATATACTACAAAACTTATACTTTTATAAAAAAACATACCGAAGAAACTAACAATCAATACACTTCTACTACAGGTAAAGAGCTACAATGGGCTAAAACATTTATGTCAATTGGTCTCTTTTTTACGCTCACACTTCATTTCTTACCTGAAATAACAAATAAAACTCTCAATTTATTTATTATTTTAATTGATGTTGGGCTTTTATACTGGATTAGTATTTATGGGCTACAACAACAAACAATTAAAAACTTGACTCAACAAAAAGACTCTAAGATTGAAAAAAAGAACAATTTGAATAGCGAGAATAAAATAAGTAAAGTTGATAAAGATTTATTTAACCATATTCAACAAACTATAATTTTACATAAAAAATATAAAGATCCAGATTTAACCATTGCTGATATAGCTAATATTACAAATCAACACCCTAAAAGAATTTCTTTTGTTGTTAATGAAATTTCAAATAAAAACTTTAAAACTTTTATAAATGGTTTTAGAGTTAATGAAGCTATAGAAATTTTAAAAAGTAATAATTCAAAAAACTATAGTATTGAAGGTATTAGTTTAGAGGTTGGTTTTAAAAGTAAAAGTGCTTTTTATAGTGCCTTCAAGAAAGAAACTGGTACTACTCCTACTAATTATAAAAATAGCTTTTTCTAATATTTAACCTATAAAAACCTGTTTCTTTCATTTAAAAAAGAGTTAATTAAAGTTCTATTTTCTGATTTTCGAACTCATTATCTCTTTATCTTTCATATTTAAATGATTTAAAATATTGAGTTTTGCAAAAAATTAAAAATTAAAACTACATGAAAATTAAACATTTTTTAAAACCTCTATTTTTTTTATTTATCTCTATTATACTTACTAACTGCTCTAGTGAAGAAAACGAAATAGAAATAATACCAACTAGTTTCAATACTAGTAATAATTTTAATTATTTTATTAACCACAATAATACTCTTAAAATATATTTAAAAGGCACTTTTAAAGATGGTAATGATTTAGCTGATGTAACTGATAGGGGATTTGTATATGGAAAATCATCAAACCCTATTCCTAATGGCAACAATACTGTGGTTGCCGCAGGTCCTGCTGACAATATTACAGGTATAGTTGACAATTTACAAAAGGAAACAACTTATTATATTAGAGGTTATTTTAAACTAAGTGATAACACATATTTCTATGGAAATGAAATTAAAATAAACACTAGTATAGACGCTAGTGAAACTAGATCAATTAGCATGAAAATCAAACCGAAACTATTCTTTAAAAACTCAGAAGGTATTACCCCAGAATTAGAAGTAATTTCTATAGAAAAAGAATCTCCTAAAGAAATTGGTTTTGAATATAGTGTAAATGAAGATTTTTCTAACAGCTCTATAGCCTTAGATACTGATGTATCTGGTAATATTTTTAAAAATATTTATACTGAATTTATTGAAGAATTGACACCTGAAACCACTTATTACTTTAGACCTTATGCTAAATACAATGATGGTAGTGTTACAAATGGAGGAACTAGTGTTGCTTCTTTTACAACAAATAAAGCATTTTAATTAAAAAAAATATTTTCTGACTAGTGCTAAATAATTATTACAGTTATTTAGTACTGGTCGTTATTTTTTTCTTTTATACCTAAAAAATAAACGCCTATTCTAAAAACGATTTAATCTACAATTTTTCTAGTAACTTGCTGTAGAACAATAACACATACAAGTGAAAGATACCAAAACTACTTCGTCTTTAAAACTTCCTTTTCTGTTTGATGCAGATAAACTACTCCATGATTATTCTTTAGTTGTAAATCAACATTGGATTCCTCATTTCAACACATCTGGATATCAAGGTGAGTGGAAAGCAATCTCCTTGTATGCTGGCAATGGTGATGCTTCTAATATTTTTGCTTTTCAAAATGATAATAGTACTATTAAGGAAACTCCGATAATGAATGATTGCAATTATTTTAGAGAGGTTATCAACTCTTTTCAATGTCCTATTTTATCTGCTCGCTTATTACGCTTGAATGTTGGTGCAGAAATTAAACCTCATCGTGACTACAAACTAGGTTATGAAGATGGTAACTTTCGCTTACATATTCCGATTATTACGAATAATAAGGTTGAATTTATTTTAAATGATGAACAATTGAAAATGTTACCTGGTGAATGTTGGTATACGAATGTAAATTATATACATTCAGTTACTAATAAAGGAAATGAAGACCGTATTCATTTAGTTATCAATGCTGAAAGGAACGAATGGTCTGATACTTTATTTTTTTCGCTTGCTCCAAAAGAAAGTTTTCAACCTAAACAAGAAGAAATTGATTCACCAGAAACAATACACCTTATCCTAAACGAGCTAAAACGTAGCAATGAACCTGCTTCGAAAAAACTTATTAATGAAATGGAACAGAAGTTATCAAAGCTTACATCAAAATAAACAACTCTTATAATAGCTTGTAATGAATTTAAAAAAAGAGTTACTACGTATTACTTCTAAATTCTTTGATGAAACATCTAATTATTCTTCTGCTTTAAAAGAGTATAAACAATTACTCTTTAGAATTTCAAATGAAGCTATAAATAATGAAGAGCATCGAAATAATGTTCAACTTGAAAATGGCGTAGCAATAGGTACTTTATGGGCAGCTAATTGCCTTGATGATTTAGAAAGAACTCTAAAATTTATCAAAGGAATTGATATTGCTATTCAAGAGAAGATCCATCAAAAAGACTCATTACATATACTTTATGCGGGTACTGGTCCTTTTGCTTCGCTTATACTTCCTTTTGTGTTAAAGTATGCTGACTTCAATATAACATACTCATTTTTAGAGATAAACCCTCTGAGTTTTGAAATTTTAAAAAGTACAATTAAAAAACTAGATTTAGAAAACCATAATATCAACTTTATAAATCAAGACGCTACAAAATATCAATTCCCTAAGAACTTTTCTCCAGATATTATTATAAGTGAGACGATGCAACGTGCATTGGATAGTGAGCAACAAGTTTCTGTTTTTTATAATTTAATGAGACAGTCTAATTCAGATACTGCTTTTATTCCTGAGAAAATTACATTAGCTATTGGTACTAGCTCTTACAAAAACGATGAACCTAGCATTCAACAAAAATATTATCGTGAACATCATAAGGTTTTTGAAGTTAGTAAAAAAGCCCTGAATTCGGGTGAGTGGTTGTTTGAAAAAAAATCGAATAAATTAGGTTTTACTGAAAAACGTACAATTTTAAGAAAGAAAGAACTTTCTACAGCTAGTGAAATTGTGGTGATGACAGAAATTACAATTTATAAAAATGAGAAGCTTATAATAAATGAAAGTGGTTTAACTGTTCCTAAATACATTCAAAATGTTTCCAACAACAAAAAAGAATCCTTAACTATTAAGTCTAAATATGTAATTGGTTCTGAGCCTAAACTTGAATTAAAAATTGTTTAAACAAATTTCAGTTTCACTCCTTTTTTCTCAGCATATATTTTTGCTGCTTCTTCTAGCTCCAAGTTTTTTTCTTTAAACTCTTCAAAACTTCTGACTTTAAACTCTTTAATTAACTGATTAATTTCTTGTTTAGTTTTTCCCTCATCATACATATATGCTATTTCTGCATAGTCCTTTTTATAAAAGTCTATACAAAACTCAAACAATTCAATTGAAGCATTTATTAAATCTTTTGAGTCTTCGTTTACTTCTAAGTTCTGAATGTCTCTTAAACTTCTTTCAAGGTTTGGTATGGTAACTCTATGAAGATATTGAGAATATGTCGCTGCATATTCTTCTCCATCATTATCATAGTACTTTAAATATTCATTTTTTTGTAATTCTTTAAGTTGTTTAAAATATCCTATACCATAATTAACAGTTAATAAATTAGCTTTTAGTACTGTTTTTTCAACTACCCTTTGCGGAGTTTCTTTCTGACACCCTATAAACAATATACATACTACAATTACCCCTAAAATATTATTTACCCTTTTCATTTCAAATATCTTTTATCAGGTTATAAAATAAATTCTTGACGTTTATGTAAAAACATTGCAAACAAGGCTTTTTTTGATTTTTTGATAGAAACCCCACACCCCTACCTTATTTAAGCCTTAGTTTACAATGCTATATTTTTCTCCTTCTTTATTTAGTTAGCTTATATAAAGATGAATGAAGCAACAATCATCCACACTCCTACAGCTATTCCTAATAATCCTAACTTTCCTTGTTTCGGTGCAATCTTCCCTCTCAATATTTCTGCTTTTTCTCTAGCTTCAGGGTTTTTTGATAATAATAATTTGTTTATCATTCCGTATCCTAACATAAAACCTAAGACTGCTTCAACTACGCTACCTGCTAAGAAAGTTACCCACCAAATTGGTGCTGTAGTTAACCAACCTAAGTTTAAAATAGCTGAAATTATTCCCCAAATTCCCCAAATACAGAAAATAAGACCAATCCAACCTTGGTAAGGTTCTATTTTTTCTAATAATTCTTTAGCATTAGGTTTTTTTGATAAGATTAAAGACGGCACTGCTACGATGCTTAAAAATACTAATGAGATTCCGTAAATCATGTTTAATTAAAATTTAAATGGTTTATATATTTATTTTTATTATTTATGAATTAAAAGTGCTGAAGAAAACATAAACAGCATTAAAAAAGTTACGATGATAAGTCCTGAAAACATCCACCAAGGAGTTTTACTCGTTTGTTTATAGTCTTTAGCTTTTCGCTGTAAATCTGGTGGCATTTGACTTTTGCTCATTTCTAATTTACAATGCCCACAAATACTATATGTTTTTTTATATAATGGAATAACAGGAATCCAAAATATATGTAAGTACAATCTGTTTACTTGAATAAACAATCGTTCTGGTGTATTGCAATAACTACAACTATGATTGTTTACTGGCTGTATACTTATTTTGGCTTCTCGCCATCCAAAAATGACCATAACTTTATTACTTAATAATTATGGTACAAAGATGCGTTGGAAGTGATTCTTAAAATAGACTGAAACTAGTGAAAGTTACTACCCTGTTTTCAGGGGGTAGTAAAATTACTACTCTACTAAGCCCAGTTTTATTGCGTATTTTGTTAATCCTGCTAGGTTTTTTACGTTGAGTTTAGATATTAAGTTTTTTCTATAACTCTCAATAGTATGCTTACTTAAAAAGAGTTTATCTGCAATTTCTTGTGTAGTATATTCTTCTGCAATTAATTTAAGTACATCTTTCTCTCTAGTTGTTAACATTATTGAAGTTTCCTTTTTTTTATTAAAAACATTTTCCATGTAAGCTTCTCGTACAGATTGTGAAAAGTATTTTTCTCCATTAAGAATAGTTTGTACTGCTTGTAGCAATTCAGATTGTGTTGCATTTTTAGATAAATACCCATCAACATTATTTTTAATTAATGTATCTATCATTCCTGCATCTGTATGCATACTAACTATTAATGTTTTAATATCTGAACGTTCTTTTTTTATATAATCGTTTAACGTAATACCATCTATATCTGGCATAGAAATATCACTAATAACAACATCTATATGTTGATCTGGATTTGTTTTTATATACTTTATTACATTTTCACCACTATTTGCTGTAAGTAAGATATTGTAAACATCTTCATTCTTAAAAATGTTTAACAATCCATCTAAAAACATTTTATGGTCATCAACTAAAATAATATTGTAAGTCATAGTGTATATTAATTTAAAGGCACATTTATATCTATTACTGTTCCTCTACTTGGAAAAGAGTTTATTAAAATATTCCCTTTAATTGTTTTTAATCTGTCTTTTAAATTTTGAAAACCTAGTCCGTATTTTACTTTTTCTTGATCAAAACCAACACCGTCATCTTCAAAAAGTAATTGTATTGTATTATTAAATACAGAAAGCTGAATGTCAATTTGTGTTGCTTTTGCGTGTTTTAAAGCATTAGTTAATAATTCTTGAATTATTTTATAAAGCTCCACTTTTAAATTCTCATTTATTTTATCTACCTCTTCCGTTGGATGGATTTGTAACGTTATTTGTTCTTTAGATAGTGCTTTTACATTATTTATATATTCTGTTATTATTGTTGTAAAAGCAGAATCTTTAAACTTTTTAGGCATTAAATTATGAGATAACTCTCTTACCTGATTATAGGTTTCATCTACTTGTTTAATTATACTTTCTTCCTCTAATTTACTCTTGTTTGATAGTTGTAACTTTATGGTTGCTAAATTCCCTCCGATACTATCGTGCAACTCTCTAGCAATACGCTTCCTTTCATTATTCTGCCCTTCTAATGATGCTTTTACTAACTTTAATTCTTGGTCTTTAAGTAACGTAGTTATTTTTTGTTTATTTACTTCTTCTAAAGTCTTATTAAGTTTACTTTGTGTTTGAAGCTTTTGATAGTACACATATAATAAAGCAAGTACAGGTATTAATACAATAAGAAAGGCTATTAGTATGTATGCTTTCATTGTTTTTTGTCGCTCAATCTCTTGCTTTTGTTCTAATGTTTTATACTGTACTTCAAGCTCATTTACTTGCTGTTTATTTTGACTTACTAAAATTTCATTATTAACACGATTTAACTGTGTCATTAAAGCATGTGCATTTTTATAGTCCCCTGTTTCAGCATAAGCATTTTGAAGACCTAAAACAGCTCTTCTTTCTATTTCTAAATTTCCCCATTGTATGGAGTTTATATATACTGTAGAAAGTATTTTCTTAGCATTTTCATAATCTTTTCCTTTTAAATAAAAACTACCTATTATGTTTCCCGCCTTAGCATATAAGGTATAGAACCCTCTGGATAACGATTCGTTAAAAACATTATAACAAAGATCTAATGCTTCTGTTGTTTTATTTTCTTTTTGTAATATTCTACCGAGCCAAAGGTCGGTTTTTAACGTCCTTTTCACAAAACCATCTGACACATAAAATAGTTTTGCCTTGTTATAATTTTCTTTTGCTTTTTCTAGCCTATTCTTTGTATAATAAATAAAACCTAGTTCAAAAAAAGCATCATGTTTTAATTTTTCGTTAGGGGCATTTTCAATACATGTTTCTATAATTTCCTTTCCTTCTTTTTCATTTCCTCTTAAATACTTCACTACTCCTAATCCTATTCTATTTTTAACAAATAATTCATCATTCGGTTTATTATTTGAGTGCTCTATTCCTTTAAAATACCATTTCAAAGCTTCATCAAAAAGTCCCTTTTCTAACTTTCCTTCAGCCACTACACTAGAAACCTTAGATAAATGCTTTTCTTTATTTATTAATTTATTCTTAGTTGTTTCTGTATACAGTTTACTTCCATAGTATATTATGGAGTCTAAGTTCCCTTTTTCTCTATGAAATTCTATAAGATCAAATGTAGCATCGTATTTAACTTTGAAATTTTTTGCCTTATTTATTTTTGAAAAAAGGGAGTCATGTGGAATTGTGGGATTTACTCCAAAGGCTTTAAAACCTTGTACCCCTCCTGACTGCGGCATTCCTTTTAAAGCGAAAAACAAAAAAACTGCGATTATAACTTGTTTTATAAACGACAGCCTTATTTTTCTTCTTAAGTAACCTATTCTCATATCAATTATTAAGTCTTTTTTCTAAACAATTAGAACTGCTAAAATTACATAACATTTTTATTTTCTTATTAACTATTAACAACTTTATTCTTTTTAAACACTAACCCTTAAAGCGAGAGTACATAAACAATTGTTATTCTTTTATAAAATTTTATCTTCAAATTTTTTGTTAGTTAGGAAACCTAACTATATTTGTAATGAAATTTAAAATCAATATAATATGAGTAAGTCTATTTTTTATCACGCAGGTTGCCCTGTTTGTGTAAGCGCAGAACAAGACATTATAAACCTAATTGGTTCTGATAATGTTGAAATCGTTCACTTTGGTGAAGATAAAAGTCGAATTTCAGAAGCTGAAGGTTCAGGTGTAAAGTCTGTTCCTGCTTTGGTTACTCCTACTGGGAATGTTCTCCATATTAATTTTGGAGCTTCAATGGAAGATGTTAAAGGATAATTTTTTTTGCTCTACAAAGTTAGTATTCCTAACTTTGTAGAGCTTTTTGATATTTTAAATTATATAAAATGGAAGTAGCTGTTTAGGATACTTATGTAACAAAAAAAGATAATACACAAATGCATTTTGATATTATTGTGCCTTCAAGCATTAAAGACACAACCATTATTTTCAACTATGGTAAGGAGTATTTAAAAACTAAAGGACTAGAAAACCTTGAACTATCTTCAAAAGAATGTGTATTTTGCCATATTGAAATACTCAAACCCGAATGGGGAGATGCTATACATAAAAAAGGGTGTTTTATTTACGAAATGGAAAACTGTAATTAATGAAATCTCCTTTTGACTTAAACCAGCAAAACACTAAAATTGAAAGTAAAATAGTTGTGGCTTTAGAACGAATTTCTGAAGCTTTTAGAGTACTTCTTTGGAGCGAAAGCAAGGAGAACTCTTTAAGCCCTATCCAAATTCAAATTCTAATTTTTTTACTGTTTCATTCAGAAGAAAAATGTAAAGTGAGTTATTTAGCTGAAGAGTTCAACATGACTAAAGCTACTATTAGTGATAGTATTAGGGTTTTATTAAAAAAAGAATTAGTTCAAAAGTTTCATAATCCTAACGATACTAGAAGTTATATTATTGGTTTAACTGAGCAAGGAAAACAAATAGCTGAGAAATCAGCCAACTTCACTTTTAATATTGAGAAACCTTTGAGTTCATTCCCTGAAGACCAAAAGAAAGACATACTAGCAGGGCTTTTAAAAGTAATATATCAACTAAATCAAGCAGGAGTTATAACGATTCAAAGAATGTGCTATACTTGTTCTTATTACCAACATGAAAACAACGAACATTTTTGTAAACTTTTACAATCTAAACTAGCTTCTAAAGAGTTAAGAATTGATTGTCCTGAACACGAATTTAAGAGTTAATACTTTAAAGCGTCAACTTTACTTTTTAAGGATATGCTAAAAAACTAATTTTATTACATACAACCTTTTATTTTTGACAAAAAACACAAATGGCTATACATAACTTAATTCTTCAATCGAAAGAAACAACTATAAAACTAGATGAAATTCATCTTAGTAATGAAAACAAAAATAAGCTACAGCAACTACTAAAAGAATTTAAACACGTTACTGTTTTAGATAAATACAAGCTGCCTGTTGATAATAAAGTTTTATTATTTGGACATACTGGTTGCGGTAAAACTACCACAGCTAAGGCTATTGCCAAAAAGCTTGATAAAAAAATTATCATACTTAATTTGGGGAGCATTGTTTCTTCAAAACTAGGAGAAACAGCTAAAAATATTTCCGAAGTTTTTAAAAAAGCTACAAGAGAAAGTGCTGTGCTTTTTTTAGATGAATTTGATTACATTGGTAAAGCTCGTAATTATAATAGCAAAGACTCTAGCGAGATGAAACGATTGGTAAATACTGTAATACAATTAATAGATCAACTTCCAAATGACGTTTTATTAATCGCTGCTACCAATCACTCTAGTGTTATTGATACTGCACTTTTAAGACGCTTTCAACTAAAACTTAAATTTGAAGCACCTAGTGAATCGGATTTAGATAGCTATTATGAGACCTTGCTGCAACAGTTCCCAGAAGAGTTTAGAGAAGTAAATCGTGTGTATGATATATCATATGCAGAAGCTAAAGACATTACTCTTCGAGCTGTAAAAAATAAAATTATTGAAAAAGAAGAACTAAATAGTCAATTAGTAAATGGATAATATTCAAAATAACCTCAACATTATTCGCCAAAGAATACAATTTGCATGTAAAAAAGCAAATAGAAACTCAAAAGATGTTCGTTTATTGTTAGCTACTAAAACGGTAGATACAGATAAAATAAACTTTGCTTTAGAACAAGGAGAAAACCTAGTTGGTGAAAACAAAGTACAAGAATTAAAACAAAAATGTAATGCTATAAAACATTTACAACCTGAAGTTCATTTTATCGGTCATTTACAAAGTAACAAGATTAAAGAAGTTATAAAATGGGCTAGCTGTATTGAATCTATCGATCGCTTATCTGTTGCTAAAAAATTGCATCAACGTTTAACTTTTGAAGAAAAAGAAATTGATGTCTACATACAAGTAAATACCTCTTTTGAAGAAAGTAAGTTTGGGGCTAAACCAGAAGAAACTATTGAATTAGTAAAAAAGATATCTGAATTCAAAAATATTCATATCAAAGGGTTAATGACTATTGGTTTGCTAAGCTCGGAATCAGATGAAGTTCGAAAATGTTTCCAGCTTTTAAAGCAACTTCAAGAAGAAATCAAGTCACTACAAATTCCTAATGTAGAAATGAATGAACTCTCTATGGGAATGAGTGGTGATTTAGAAATTGCTATTGAAGAAGGCGCTACTATTATACGTGTTGGAACAGCTATTTTTGGAGAACGAATATATCCTGACAGCTATTACTGGAACGAAGCAAAAAGTAACGCTTAGTTTTTCTGTACTTTTTTCAGGTTTAACAAATCAATCGGATTAATTCCTAAACCGGTAATATTTCTCTGTGTAAATCGAATTACCTCATCATAATATAACGGTACAATTGGTGCTTCAGCAATAATAATGCTATCCATTTTTTGATATAGTTTATAACGCTTTTTTATAGCTACTTCTTTGATAGATTGTTCATACAAAGTATCAAAAAAGTCATTTTTAAAATGCGTATAGTTAGGCCCATTAGGAGTGAAATTTTTGCTGTAAAATAGCGACACATAGTTTTCCGCATCAGGGTAATCAGCAATCCAACTTGCTCTAAAAATAGGCAACTTTCCATTTGCTTTTCCTTGGCGCAAGGTTGAAGGCGGAATTACATCTACTTTAGTAGCTATCCCTATTTTTTGTAACTCACGTTGAATAAACTCGCACAAGTCTAGATAATTGCTGTTCGTTGTAATAGCTATTTGTGGATTCTCATTTCCTGTTTCTTCTTTGTATTGTGCTACCAACTTCTTTGCTTCTTCAGGATTGTATGAATATCCTTGTTGGTTATTGAATGAAGGTAATCCTTTAGGAATAAATCCACTTGTAGCAGGACTCCCAATTCCATTTCGCAAAAACTTGATCATCTTCTCCCTATCAAAACCATAATTGATGGCTTGTCGTATCAATTTTGATTTTGTTGGATGCTCCTCTTCTCCATCTAAGTAAATTCCTAAATATTCTGTGTTTAAATACGCTCCTGTTTGCATGTTAATTTTAGAAGCATATTTCTCTTTTAAAGTTCCATCAGTGTTTAGAATATCATCTTTATACGAAGCATCCAAACTCTTCATAAAGTCAATATTTCCTTGAATAAACTGTAAAAATTCACTTTGTTTATCTGGTAAAAAAGTAACAGCTACTGCTTCTAAATACGGAAGTTGTTTTCCATTTTCATCCTTTTCAAAATAGAGTGGGTTTTTCCTCAATACCAACTTAGTATTTTCAACCCAAAGTTTAAAATGAAAAGGTCCTGTTCCAATCGGATTTGCTCTAAACTCGTTCCCAAAATAATCAACAGCTTCTTTTGGTACAACCGAACAATATTTCATAGCAAGCAATCCTAAAAAAGGTGGAAAAGGTTGCTTTAAATTGATGGTAAAAACAGAATCACTCTCTGCTTTGAAGTTTTCTACATTTTGTAATACCCAACCTCCTGGAGACGCTACATTCTTATCAAGTAATCTATTAAAAGAATATTCAAAGTCTTGGGCTATTACATTTCTTGTTGAATCTTTTCCAAATAAAATATGCTTATGAAATTGTACATCATTTCTTAACTCAAACTGGTACGTTTTTCCATCCTCAGAAATTGTCCAATTCTTAGCTATCGAAGGTTGTACTTGTAAACTATCATCCAGTTCTACCAATCCATTATATAGTTGGTTGACTCCCCAAATATTTCGCTGATCTTTTGCAAAAGCAGGATCTAATGAGGTAATATTTGAGTGCTCATTATAACGAAAAACCTGATTGTTTGTATATTTTGATTTCTTTTTAGTACAAGAAAAAAGAAACAATAAGGCTATTAATACAACTACTTTATTTCTTTTTACGTTTATTTTTATAGTAGGTTTTATCTGCAATGTATATGGTTTTAGAAACTTCTGCAAAAACAACAGTTTTATCTTGGTTCGTTATTTTAATATCTTTTATTAAATTGATTTCCTGTTCATTTTTAACCTGCTTTTTTATTTGTTTTATTTCATCTTCAGAAAAAATAAAATCTACATAAGCGTCTTGCTTTACAGGTCTTTTAAATAATATTGTTGCAGCTTTATCCCAAACTACATAAGTATCTCCAAGAATATTTATTAACTGAATCATAAAAATAGGATCGGTTGCAGAAAATAAGCTTCCTCCAAAAATAGATCCTACGTAATTCTTATTCTTGTACGTAATAGAAATTTTCACTTGCGCTTTCAATAAATCTTCAGAAACATAATTTATTTTCCCAGTAGATCTTCTATACATGGGAGAAATATTGAATCCGTACTTAAAAATAGTACTTTGTTTAAAAAACCTTTTTAAAAAATTAGAAATTGTTGCGTACATACCTATCCTTTTTCAAAACCATACTCTCGTTCTACTTTACATATACGTAGTTGATATTTTTTATACCACTTTTCTCTTCCTATGTTTCTAGCTTCAATATGCTCTACATTATTTTTCCACTTAACAATAGCGTCCAAACTTTCCCAATAAGAAACCGTAATCCCTACATCGCTTCTTGTAGATTCAATACCTAAATACCCTTCTTGTTCTTTAGCTAAGTTGTCCATTTTTTCAGCCATTTCATAATATCCTTCTCTATCATCTGAAAGAGTTGTCGTGAAAATTACTGCGTAATACGGAGGTTTTAAATTATCTACTATCATAAAATTAGTTCATATTTAGTTTCTGGTAAGCCAATATCATCACTTATAAATTTCTCTATAGCAACAAAATTGAATCGTTCTAATATTTTAGCAGAAGCAACATTTTCATCCACCACACACCCTATAAGTTTTTTCATTCCTATAGATTTACAGTACTGTATTAATCCTTCACAAAGTTCAGTTGCAAAACCATTTCCCCAGTATCGTTCTATAAACCGATATCCTATTTCATCATTTCCTTCTTCATCTTTTACCAAAGCAACCGTACCTACAAATTCATTGTCTGATTTACGCTCTATGGCATAAATCCAAAAATCATTTTCTTTATTAATATATCGTGCTATAAGCTGTTCTAAATCCTCTTTGCTTTCTTCTAAATTTTTAGGTTCTCCAGTGGCGTATTGCAATACTTTCGGATTACTTTCCAGCTCATAAAAAGGCTCTATATCAACAACTTGAAGCTTTCTAACAAGTAATCTTTTCGTTTCAAAAATCATGAATATTATCGTACTTTTGCAAACCCAAAACTGTTTTAAGCAGTAGTAGATTAAATAAACTATACGAACTTCTAAAAAATTAAAGACTTGTACAAGGCTTTTGTTTTTTATTTAGGATAGAGAAAAGATGAATGTAGACAAAAAAGTAGCTTTTTACACCTTAGGTTGTAAATTAAATTTTTCTGAAACCTCAACCATTGCCAGAAACTTTGTTAATGAAGGGTTTGAGCGTGTTGAGTTTGAAGAGGAAGCAGATATATATGTGATTAATACTTGTTCTGTAACAGACAATGCTGATAAACGTTTTAAAAGTATTGTAAAATCTGCTTTGAAGAAAAATGAAGAGGCTTTTGTTATTGGTGTAGGATGTTACGCACAATTAAAACCAGAAGAATTAGCTGCTGTTGATGGTGTAGATTTAGTATTAGGTGCTACTGAAAAGTTTAATGTAACTAGCTATATCAACGATTTAACCAAAAATGATATTGGTGAAGTACATTCTTGCGAAATTGAAGATGCCGATTTTTATGTAGGTTCGTATTCTATTGGAGATCGTACCCGTGCTTTCTTAAAAGTGCAAGATGGTTGTGACTACAAATGTACTTACTGTACGATACCGCTAGCTCGTGGAATTTCTCGAAGTGACACCTTAGAAAACGTATTAAAAAACGCCAAAGAGATTTCAGAAAAAGGAATTAAAGAAATCGTTTTAACAGGAGTAAATATTGGCGACTACGGAAAAGGTGAATTCGGTAACAAAAAGCACGAACATACCTTTTTAGAGTTAGTACAAGCTCTTGATAAAGTGGATGGAATTAATCGTTTACGAATCTCTTCAATTGAGCCTAATTTATTAAAAGATGAAACAATTGATTTTGTTTCCAACTCAAATACGTTTGTTCCTCATTTTCACATTCCACTACAATCAGGAAGTGACACACTTTTAAAGAAAATGAAGCGTCGTTACTTGCGAAAAGTATACACCGATAGAGTTGCAAAAATTAAGGAAGTAATGCCCAACGCTTGTATTGGTGTAGATGTTATTGTTGGTTTCCCTGGTGAAACAGATGAATTGTTTTTAGAAACCTATAACTATTTAGCTGATTTAGATATTTCTTACTTACATGTTTTCACATACTCTGAAAGACCAAATACTGAAGCTGTTGAAATGGATGGTGTGGTTCCAAAGAAAACACGTGCAAAGCGAAGTAAAATGCTACGCGGCTTATCTGTTAAAAAACGTAGAGCTTTTTATGAAAGTCAGTTAGGGAATACACTAACCGTATTGTTTGAAAGCGAAAACAAAGAAGGGTATATTCATGGATTTACCGAAAACTATGTAAAAGTTAAAGCTCCTTGGAATCCTGAATTAGTAAATACATTACATACAGTTACGTTAACAAAAATTGATGAAGACGGTTTAGTACGCTTTGATTTTGTAGATACTGAAGTTATTGCTTAACTTGTCAACTAGTTCACTCAATCAAAAAAACTCACCTATGAAATATCTACTATATTCTTTTTTAGCCTTAGGAATCTCTTGTGGTATTCCTAAAAAAGGTTCTGAAACCAAATTAACAGAGCCAACTGAAAAAGAGGTCACTATTGAAGAAGAAGTTACAAAGCCTACAATTTCTCAAAATGAACTGATTGTTGTTCTTAAAAACGCTAAAAGTATTGATGATGTAAAATCACTTATAAAAAACAGTAGTTTAACTTGGGGCAAAATGGCCTATGAAACAGATGCATCAAAAATAGGTATTGTTGAAGTTCCTGAAGGAAAGCGTGATTTTTGGATTGATAAATTACAAGAAAGTGGTGAGTTCAGATTGATTGATGCCAACACGGATGAAAAATTAACTAACATTATTTCCGAAGAAAAAAACAACCTTTTAAGAATTACAAAAACGAAATGTTTTGGTGATTGTCCTGTGTATACAGTTTCTATTGATAAAGAAGGAAACGTAGTTTATAACGGTGTGGAATATGTACTTGTAAAAGGTATTCAGAAATTTACGCTTTCTGAAAAACAACTACAAAAGTTAAACGAAAAACTTGCTAAAAAGGATTTTAAAAGTTTTAAAGACGCTTATAATAATCCTAGAATACCTGATTTATCTAGTACTTACATAGTTCATGATAAAAAACAAATTTTAATTCGTTTATGGAAAGATATTCCTGATGAACTTATTGATATACATGAATATATAGATGGTATTTTATTAGACAAAAAGTTTATTGAATAATGCCTAAAACTCACCTATATTTTGTTCCTGGTTTAGCCGCCAATACCAAAATATTTGAGCGTATTTCTTTACCAAAGGAACATTTTGAATTACACTTTTTAGATTGGATGATTCCAACATCTATCGATGAAAGTATTGAAGAATATGCCGAACGATTATGTGCTAAAATCCAACATAAAAACCCTGTATTAATTGGAGTTTCTTTTGGAGGTATTATGGTACAAGAAATGAGTAAAATTATTGATTGCAAAAAAGTAATCATAATATCAAGTGTTAAAAGCAATAAAGAGTTTCCTAAACGTTTTAAACTAGTACAAGTAACAAAAGCCTATAAACTTTTCCCTTCAAAAATTATTTCAAATATTGAAAGTTACGAACGCTACTTTTTTAATGATTATTTAAAAAAACGAGCTGAGCTATATAAAATATATTTATCAATAAGAGATAAAAAGTATTTGCAATGGGCTATATACAACGTATTACACTGGAAACAAAAAGAATCAATTCCAGACATAATACACATTCATGGAAAAAAAGATGAAGTTTTCCCCATAAAACATATTAAAAATTCAATTGAAATTGAAAATGGAACGCATGTAATGATTTTGAACAAAGCAAAAACTATTTCAGAAATACTAAAAAAGGAATGTTTTTTGATGGATTAATACCATTACACAACTTGACAAAAACTAAAAGAACAAATGAACAAATCAATCCGCTTCTTATCTATCTTAACTATAGTATTTCTTGGAATTTTATTTACCAATACTATAAGTAAATCAAACGAACCCACCATTAAAAATGTGTCAGAAAGCTACGAGGTCAAAGCTTTAAAGTTACCTAACGATTTAAATTTGGCAGGTGAACGAGTTCCTATTGAAAAACCTGACATTAGAGAACGAATGGATCGCGAGCTTTTAGTAAACACTTATTGGCAGTCTAACGGATTATTGCTTATAAAACGTGCTAATAAGTACTTTCCTATTTTAGAACCTTTGTTAGAAAAATACGGGTTACCTGATGATTTTAAATTTTTAGCCTTGGCTGAAAGCGGGTTTATTGATGAAACATCACATGTAGGAGCAGCTGGTATGTGGCACTTTATGAAGCAAACAGGTAGAGAGTATGGGTTAGAAATTAACAGCAACGTTGATGAACGTTACCATATAGAAAAATCTACCAAAGTAGCTGCTGAATACTTAAAAAAATCAAAAGAACGTTTTGGTTCTTGGACACTTGCAGCAGCTGCTTATAACGCTGGTAACTATGGAATTTCTAAAAGATTAGATGCTCAAGGGGTAACTAGCTACTATGATGCTTTATTACCTGATGAGACTGAACGTTATGTTTTTAGAGTCTTAGCCTTAAAAGAAATTATTTCTAATCCTAAAGAGTATGGTTTTGTTTTCGACCAAGAAGATTTATATACACTACCTGAAACATATACAGTAAAAGTAGATACTGCCATTAGTAACATTGCTTTATTTGCTAAAAAGTTTGGAACCACTTACAAGGAACTTAAATTACATAATTCTTGGTTACGAGAAAATAAGTTAAATAACCGTAGTAGAAAATTATACGAAATTAAAATTCCTGTTAAATAGCAGGAACAAACACTTTTAGTTTTTTACATTTTATTTTTAGCTGGGTGGTATATCCAAAAATAACGTAACAACCATTTATAAAACTTTTTTTACTCTACCTACAATTCTAGAGTCTAATTGTACTTTAATTCCGTGAGGATGAGTCGCTGATTTGGTTAAAATTTTACTTACTACACCACTTGTTAATTCACCCGTTCTTTGATGGTGTTTCTGTACAATTTCAACCTTTGCTCCTATGGTAATATCTTTTTTATGGTTACCGTTTTTCATTTTATTAAATTATTTTTAAATACATTAAATAAGAAAGCCTATCAATATTGATAGGCTTTACTCATTAAAAAATTAACTAGTAATAAATATATATTATAATACTCGTACGTTTACTGCGTTTAATCCTTTTTTTCCATCTTGTAAATCGAATTCAACCTCGTCGTTTTCACGAACTTCGTCGATTAATCCTGAAACATGTACAAAATGTTCTTTGTTTGATCCTTCTTCTGTAATAAATCCAAATCCTTTTGATTCGTTGAAGAATTTTACTATACCTTTATTCATTATAAAAAATTATGTGTTGTTTACTTAAGTGTCAACAACATTTATTGTGTTGCAAATGTAGTGCCAAATTTTTTAATAACACATAAAATACTCATTTTCTTTCACTTAATAAGTAAAAAAGCTCATTCTTTCGAATGAGCTTTTTTACTTTTCTTCATAACTTATTTTCTATTGAAAATCAGTGTTTAATTTAATGTAATCTAAAAATTCACGTTTAGTTTCTTTGTTTTTAAATGCTCCACCAAACTCAGCAGTTACTGTACTACTTTCAATATCTTTAATACCTCGTGAGTTAACGCACAAATGTTTAGCATCTATAACACAAGCTACATCTTGAGTTCCTAATGCTTCTTGCATGGCTTGTACTACTTGCATTGTTAAACGCTCTTGTACTTGCGGACGCTTAGCGTAATACTCTACAAGACGATTCATTTTAGATAAACCGATTACTTTACCATTTGAAATATACGCAACGTGAGCTCTACCAATAATTGGTAATAAATGATGCTCACATGTTGAATATACAATAATGTTTTTTTCAACTAACATTTCACCGTACTTGTAAGTATTGTCAAATGTTGATGCCTTTGGTTTGTTTTTTGGGTTTAACCCCATAAACAACTCATTTACGAAAGCCTTGGCAACTCTTTTAGGAGTTCCTTGCATGCTATCGTCTGTTAAATCCATTCCTAAAGTTTCAAGAATTTCTTTAACACTTTCTTGAATTCTTTCTATTTTTTTGTCGTCAGAAATATCGAAAGCATCTGCACGTAAAGGTGTTTTAGCCGACGTAGCAATGTGGTTCTCTCCTATTTCGTCAATTCTATCGTCATTCATTTTGTTGTTGTTCACTTCAAACATTTCTATCTAAAATTAGTAGGGCGCAAATTTACAACATTGTTGGTAATTTACTGCACTTTATTTATCAATTCGTCTAAAGAACAAGTAGTTTGCTCTCCTGTAGACATATTTTTAACAACAAGCGTACCGTTTTCAACAGTGGTCACTACAAACTCAATTTCTCTATTGGTAGCATATTTCCACTGCTTTTTTTGCTGGTTGTTACTGCTTGCCACATCTGGATACATTTCTGACTTTATATTGTTTTGTCTTAATGTTTTTATGGCTTTTATTTTATCTAAACTCTCGTTTTCCTCAAAATTTAAAAACAATACTTTAGGTTTTGGCAATTCTACTGCTTCAAACAATCCTAATTCTTCCATTACCAAGTAAATTCTATCTAATCCAAAAGAAATTCCTACTCCAGAAACATCTTTTAAACCAAAAATACCTGTCAAGTCGTCATAACGACCTCCACCACCAATAGAACCCATTTTTACACCTTCAGGTGCTGCTACTTCATAAATAGCCCCTGTGTAATAGTTCAATCCTCTAGCTAAAGTTACATCTAATTCTAAGCTTGCTGAATCTAGTCCTAAAATTTCTACGTTATCAACTACAGTTCTTAAATCAGCCACTCCTTGTAACCCTTCTTCCGACCCTTGTAACATTGCCTCTAAAGAAGCTAACTTATCTTGATTACTTCCTGAAAAATTAAATAACGGATCAACTTTTTCGATGGCTTCTGCAGAAATTCCTTTCTCCAACATCTCCTTAACTACACCGTCTTTTCCTATTTTATCTAACTTATCTAAAGCCACTGTAAAATCAATCAGTTTGTCTGATGCTCCAATTACCTCAGCTATTCCTGATAAGATTTTTCGGTTGTTGATTTTGATAGTCGTACCTTTTAATCCTAACTTACTAAAAACGGTATCATATAATTGTACAAATTCAACTTCTTGCCATAATGAGGTACTTCCTACTACATCGGCATCACATTGATAAAACTCACGGAAACGTCCTTTTTGTGGTCTATCAGCTCTCCAAACTGGTTGAATTTGGTAGCGTTTAAACGGAAATGTTATTTCGTTTTGGTGTTGTACTACATAACGTGCAAACGGTACGGTTAAGTCGTAACGTAAGGCTTTTTCAGAAATTTTTGATGTCACTTTTTGACTGTCTTTGTCTGCCAATAAGTTTTCATCTACTTTCTTCAAATAATCACCAGAATTCAAAATTTTGAAAATCAAACGATCCCCTTCTTCTCCATATTTTCCCATTAGTGTAGAAGAGTTTTCAAAACTTGGCGTTTCAATAGGTTGAAATCCGAAATTTTCAAACGACTGTTTAATCGTATTAAAAATATAATTTCTCTTAGCTACTTCAGTTGATGAAAAATCTCTTGTTCCTTTTGGGATTCCTGGTTTCATTTTATTGGTTTTTAGTCGTTAGCTCTTAGCCGTTAGTTGCACTAAGTACTAAAGTATATTTTATAATCACGGAATTTTAATTATGAATTAATTGACAATTCGTAATTGTTAACTCGTAATTTGATTTGCATTTTAGCCTGCAAATATCCGAAAAAATATGAAGAATAATGTTATTTAGCGGTCGCTTTATTTTTGTGTTTTAAACGGTAAATTGTAGCGTTTAGCTCAAATCCTAAAAGTAGAATAATGGCGTTTAACCACACGAAAAGCATTAAAACCAGTAAAGTACCTATTGACCCGTATAATTGGTTGTATTGCGCAAACTTAACTACATAAATTCCAAATAAGTAAAAGGTAAACATAGATACTACTGTAGTTAAAATGGCTCCTGGTGAAAAGAATTTCACATCTTTACCTTGTTTGGTTCCGTATCTAAAGAGTAAGGATACAATGGTAAAAATCATTACTAAAAACAAGAAACCTCTTCCGTAGTAAAACAAGTCTAAATCTCCTGTGTTTAACCATCCTATTTTGTGAATTCTTGTTAAGGCTATTTGATAAAAAATAATAAGTGTTACCGTTACGATTAAGAAAAATGACATTAGCAACGATACTGCTAACGAAATAAAATAAGCTCTTAAAACATTTCTCACTTCTGTAACATGGTACGAATATTCAAATCCGCCAAATATTGCATTTACACCATTGGTCATTAAAAAAATAGAGGCTAAAAAACCGAAAGATAATAATCCACCATATTGATTGTTAATAATATCTTTTATCACAAAATCTACCGCTTCAAAGGTTTTTGGTGGTAGTGCTTCTTGCATTAATGAGAGTAGTCCGTCTTGAAATCCATCAATTGGGATGTAAGGAATTAATGTTAAAATGAATAATAAGAATGGAAAGATTGCCATAAAGAAACTAAAAGCAATACCTCCTGCCCTTGTTGTTAATGCTCCTTTTACAATACCTATAACATACATTTCGAGCACATCGTACAAAGACATTCCTTCTAACCCTGGAATTTTAATTTTCTTTCCAAAGGCCACGAGCCAGTTTATTACTGGAATTTTCTCAAGGTTTTCTTCTATCTGTTTAGTCATTTTCTTTTTGGTTGCAAAGTGTTATTGGTTGCTTAGGTTCAAAGATGCTAAGTCTTTTTAGTTTCAAAGTTGAGTAGTGTTACTGTATCAAAGTTGCATAGTTTTTATCGTTTTTCCTTTAGCTTTCTTATTAAACTTGATAGCATTCTTTCTATCTCTCTTGATTCCTCATAAAGTCTGTCAAAAGATTCTTTTGAAATATACTCTAAGTTTGAAGAAATTTCAAGCTGCGTTTGTAATTCAAACAACGAAGCCACTCCAATACCCCCAACCACATTACTCCACCACAATATCATATTTATATAACAATCCTACAATATTCTCATTGGAAAATTTAGCTTTTTTAACCCTATTATTTTCAGGGTCAATCGCAAAATTAGTAGCAGTTGTAAAATCTGCTTTTTCTAAATTCGTCTGATCAAAAATTGCTCCTTTTAAATCACAATCTTTAAAGACACCTCTACTTAAGTCAGCTTCAACAAAATCTACTTCTTGCAAATTACAACTTATAAATTTTGTAGTAGGAATTTTTAATTGGTAAAAAGAAGATACGTTTAGTTGGCAGTTATGAAAGCTCATTTCTAGCAAAAAGTTGTTGCATTCATTAAACTTTACCCCAACCATTTTACAGTTTTCAAAAGTGCAATCTTTAAAAAAAGTGTGGTTTACCACTGTATTGCTAAAATTACAGTTGATAAACTCACACTCTAAAAATTCGATATTAGAAGCATGTACGTTCTCAAAATTGCAATTCTCGAACGTACAGCTATCATATTCTCCTTTGTTGATTTTTGTTAGTCTAAAATCAACTTTTGTGAACGTTTCGTTGTCAAAGAAATCATTCATTTATTGTAATCCTCTCGCTTTTAGCATTGGTTCAGCTTGTGGATCTCTTCCTGCAAAAACTTTATACATTTCTGCATAATCCATCGTGTTTCCTTTCGATAAGATTTGTTCTCTAAACTTCTGACCGTTTTCTCTAGTTAACAATCCGTTGTTTTTAAACCAATCGTACGCATCATGACTTAACATTTCTGTCCATAAATACGAATAGTATCCTGCACCGTATCCTCCGCTAAAAATATGTGCGAAATATGTTGAGCGGTATCTTGGTGGTACCTCATCAATCTTTAACTTCATTTTAGCTAATGCTTTTTCTTCAAACCTAGCTACATCATCAATGTTCGTACCTACTGAAATAGTGTGCCATTGCATATCTAAATTAGAAGATGCTAAGTTTTCAATAATTGAATATCCTTGGTTGAACGTTCCTGCATCTTTAATTTTTTGTAATAATGCATCAGGAATTACTTCTCCTGTTTTATAATGCAACGCATAGTTGTTTAATACCTCTGGATGTGTTGCCCAGTTTTCGTTAAACTGCGACGGGAACTCTACAAAATCTCTTGCAGTACTTGTTCCTGAAATTGATGCATATTTTTGATTTCCGAATAAACCGTGTAACGCATGTCCGAACTCATGGAAGGTAGTTTCTACATTATCAAAACTGATTAATGCTGGTTCTCCTTCTGCTGGTTTAGGATAGTTACAAACGTTGTAAATTACTGGCTTTTGTCCTCTTAATTTAGATTGTTTTACAAAAGCACTCATCCACGCTCCTCCTCTTTTACTGTCTCTTGCAAAGAAATCTCCGTAGAACAATCCTAACTTACTACCATCTTCTTCAAAGATTTCATACACTACTACATCTGGGTGATAGGTAGGAATATCGGTACGCTTTTTAAAGGTGATTCCGTATAATTTTGTTGCAGCATAAAACACTCCTTTTTCTAACACGTTGGTTAACTCAAAGTATGGTTTTACCTCATCTTCATTTAAGTTGTATTTAGACTTACGTACTTTTTCAGCAAAATGATTCCAATCGTATGGTGCTAAAGTAAAGTCGTTTCCTTCTTTGTTGATTTCTGCCTGAATTTCTTTCGTTTCAGCAGCTACTTTTGATAACGACCCTGGAATTAATCCGTTGAACATTTCAAATACTTTATCTGGTGTAGATGCCATTGTTCCTTGTAAGCTCCAACTAGCAAAATTGTCAAAACCTAAAATCTGTGCTTTCTTAGCACGTAACAAAGCCATTTTCTTTACCAAGTCGCTTGTATCATAATCGCCAGCATCTGTTCTGTGAATAGATTTTTCAAACAATTCTTTTCGAACTTCTCTATTTTCTAAAGTTTGTAATAAAGGTTGTTGTGTGGTATTAATTAGTTGGATTTCGTACTTACCGTCTTTCTCTAAACCTTTAATTGTTTCTTCTGAAAGTCCTTTTAACTGTTCTTTATCTGTAACCGTTAAACCTCCTTTTTTGCTAGCATCTAATAACTTTTTTCCGAAGTCGTTAGATAAACTTGCTAATTCTGCATTGATTTCTTTTAACTCGTTTTTCTTTTCTTCAGATAAGTTAGCTCCTGCTTTTACAAACTTTTTATACTGTTCTTTAACCAAGTGTTTAGACTCTGCATCCAACTCTAAGTTATCTAAATTATCGTGTACCGCTTTTATTTTTTCAAACAACTTGGTGTTTAATAAAATTTCATCGTTGTGCTTAGAAAACTTTGGAGCTAATTCTTTTTGATTGTCTTTAATCGTATCGTTAGTATGTGCTCCTGCTAAAGCGTAAAAAACCGCCTCAACATTATCTAACGTTTTACTACTTTCTTCAAAAGCTATACTAGTGTTTTCAAATGTTGGCGCTTCTGTATTTGCTATAATTTTAGCAATTTCTTCATTTTGAACTTCCATACCTTTTAAAATTGCAGGCATAAAATGTTCGTTCTTTATTTTAGTAAAATCAGGTGCACCATAAGGTAAACTGCTTTTTACTAATAATGGGTTTTCTACCATGTTTGAAGTGGTTTCTTTTTTTGTTTGCTCTGTTTTACACGACATAGCTACTACTAGCGTTGCTATGAGTAATAGTTGTTTTTTCATGATGTAGTAAGTTATATTAATCGACTGCTTTTAAGCTTAAATCCATATTATATACTGAATGTGTTAAGGCTCCAGACGAAATAAAATCAACCCCACATTCTGCGTATTCTCTAATAGTCTTTTCGTTGATTCCTCCAGAAGATTCTGTTAAACATGTATCTCCTATCACTGCTACCGCCTTTCGGGTATCTTCATAGTTAAAATTATCTATCAAAATTCTATACACCCCTTCGTTTTGTAAAATTTCTTCAATTTCTTCTAAACTGCGTGCTTCCACAATAATTTTAATATCTAGTCCTTTTTCTGCTAGGTATTTCTTAGTTTTGGTTATTGCTTGTGTAATTCCACCTGCAAAATCAATATGATTGTCTTTAATCATTACCATATCGTATAAGGCAAATCGATGGTTTTCTCCACCTCCTATTTTTACTGCCCATTTTTCTAAAGCACGGATTCCTGGTGTTGTTTTACGAGTGTCTAACACCTTTGTTTTGGTTCCTTCTAACAGGTCTGCAAAAAACTTGGTTTTGGTTGCAATCGCACTCATACGTTGCATTGCGTTTAGTACCAAACGTTCTGCCATTAATATAGATTGTGATTTTCCTGATACGTAAAAAACAATATCTCCGTACTTTACGGGTGCTCCATCATTAATCAACGTTTCAACTTTTAAATCGGCATCTACATAGTTAAACACCATTTTAGCAAACGCTACCCCTGCAATTACTCCTTCGTCTTTTACTAATAATTTAGCTTTTCCTGTTGCATCGACAGGAATACATGATAATGAGGTATGATCGCCATCTCCTATATCTTCTCTAATAGCATTGGCTATAATTAAATCTAACTCTTTATTAAATTGTTCTTGTGAAATCATAGTTTTGAATTGTTGAGGTAAAAATACAATTATTTTTAGTTCTCTGTTTTGAGTTTACTGCTTATTGTTGTGTAATTTTTACCTTTCTTTACTAACAAAATTCTAAACCTGTTACAGGTTGTTTTTCATTTTCTACTACTTTATGTGTTTGGTATTTGTTTAGTGTATTATTTTATATATGATACATTGTACTTTTTGATAAGTTTTTGTCAATTCGAGTGAATTTTACGATTGAAATGAGTAAAATTTGTATCGAGAAAAAGAGTTATAGCGTTTAAATTAGTTCTCGATAGTTCTACTGAGCGAAGTCAGCGTACGATTTTCGTACCTCAAAATCACTCGAACTGACAGGTTTCCTATATTCTTGTTTCAAAAGGCACAACAAGTTTAATCTATTCGTTTTCTTTGCTTGTCCAAAGAAAAGAATCAAAAGAAAAGACACTTTTTCTTAGGAATTTTTCAGTTTTCACTGAAAACCATTTATCAAACTTTGCGTTGTTTTTTAAACAAAAAAACAACTGAATTTCAAAGCTTTGACTGCATTATTCTTGAGAAAAAGAGTTATAACACTTAAATTAGTTCTCGATATTATTTTTCGTACCTCAAAATCACTCGAACTGACAGTTTCTTATATTCTTGTTTCTAAAGGCGTCAACTGGTTTGACACTCTTGATTTATTTTCTTGCTTTTACGACTGTTTTTTACTCCTTCTTGTTTGTTTTTTATATTTTGCTATCTAAATACTAACCGAATTTTAAAACTTACGTGTTGTAAAGATTAAGAAATTTTCTTTCAACTTATAACTACTCTTATATCATGGCTATAAACTATCCTTTTGGTCTTCCGTTAAAACATAATTTTGCTGAGTTTGTACACTACAACGGTTTATTTCTTCCGCATGAAACTGATAGAATTTTGAATTTATGGGATGAAAATAAAAAAATTAAGGCTACGCTTAGCGGAGCGGACACTTATGATGATGAGCTTAGAAAAAGCGATGTGATGTTTATTGATAATACTCCTGAAAACGAATGGATTTACAACCGATTAGCTGGTTTGGCTATTAAGTGTAATAACGAACGGTATTGGTTTGATTTATTGGGGTTTCATAACTGTTTGCAATTGGCTAGCTATACTGAGGGTGATTTTTTTGATTGGCATTTGGATTTTGGTGCGGGTGAAATTTCTGATAGAAAGTTGAGTATTTCCATGCAGTTATCTGACCCCGATGAGTATGAGGGTGGTGATTTACAGTTTATGCTAAATCAGAAAATTGTAAGTGCTCCTAGAGAGAAAGGTACCATCATTGTTTTTCCTTCTTTTATGATGCACCGTGTTACTCCTATTACCAAAGGGGTTCGTAAGTCTATTGTGGGTTGGGTTGCAGGACCTCCGTATAGGTAATTTTTTAGTCGCTAGTTGTTAGTTGTTAGTGCTTAGTTGTTAAGAGTTAGCAGTTTATTTCTATATGAAGTTCTTATGATGTTACGGCAGTTACCTTTGATAAAAAGGTCTGCACCGTAGTGTTAACGGAGTATGCCGTGATATCAGCGACCCGTGCCGTAGTATCTGCGGAGCATGCCGTGATATTAGCGACCCGTGCCGTGGTGTCTGCGGAGCATGCCGTGATATTAGCGACCCGTGCCGTAGTGTCTTCGGAGCACGCCGTGATATTAGCGACCCGTGCCGTAGTGTTAGCGGAGTATGCCGTAATATCAGCGACCCATGCCGTGATATTAGCGACCCGTGCCGTGGTGTCAGCGACCCATGCCGTGATATTAGCGACCCGTGCCGTGGTATCAGCGACCCGTGCCGTGGTATCAGCGACCCGTGCCGTGGTGTCAGCGACCCGCGCCGTGGTGTCAGCGACCCATGCCGTGGTATCAGCGACCCGTGCCGTAGTGTCAGCGACCCATGCCGTGATATTAGCGACCCATGCCGTGATATCAGCGACCCATGCCGTGGTATCAGCGACCCATGCCGTGATATTAGCGACCTTTACAGCTACATTTGAAGTCGTTAATGACACCTAAAACTACTTTTATTACTTAAATAATTGAGCTTATGGGATTCCGTAAGAATGTATGCTCGCTTTGTATTAGGTTCGCAGGGATATAAACATAGAATACAATCATAAACCTACCAAAATGGTTGTATAACGATGTATTATATATCTATATAAACAAGTTGTACTGCATTAAAAAACAAACTTTATGAATAAAAAATATCCAAGAGGTTCTGAATGGAGAAAATGGGATTTACACGTACATACACCAGCATCTATTTACCACAGATATGGCCCAGACACAGAAGCTACTTGGGAGAATTATATGAAAGATATAGAAAATCTTCCTTCTGACTTTTCGGTATTAGGTATTAACGACTATTTCTTTATTGATGGATATAAGAAATTAGTTGAGGAAAGGATTTCAAATAACAGATTAAGTAACATAGATTTAATCCTACCAGTAGTAGAGTTTAGAATAGACAAATTTGCAGGAATCGACTTCGGCAAATTAAAAAGAATCAATTTGCACGTAATTTTTTCGAATGACTTGCCAATCGAGACAATAAAAAGTCAATTTCTTCAAACTCTAGAGCAGAGTTATTCTCTTGAATCTGGTGAGCAATGGACAAGAGCAATAACTAGAGAAAGTGTAGAAGAATTAGGAGCTAAAATAAAAAGCGGAGTTCCAGCGGAACAATTATCAAAATACGGAACTGATTTAGAGGAAGGATTTAATAATCTCAATGTTAGAGAAGATAAAATTTTTGAAGCTCTACAGAAGGACTGCTTTAAGGATAAATATATTGTAGCCATTGGTAAAACTGAATGGGCAGAATTAAAATGGACTGATGCTTCCATTGCCACAAAAAAATCAGTCATAAATAAAGCTGACATTGTGTTTACAGCATCAGAATCCATAGAGGCTTTCGACAAAGCAAAAGAACAACTAACAGCACAAAAAGTAAATGACTTACTTCTTGATTGTAGTGATTCCCATTATCTATCTTCCGCTACCGACAAAGACAGAATCGGAAATTGTTTTACTTGGATTAAAGCTGACCCAACTTTTGAAGGTCTTATCCAAATACTTTATGAGCCTGAAGAAAGAATTAGTATTTCTGATAACAATCCAAATCTCGAATTTGATAAACCATTTTTTTCTGAAATATCAATAAGTGATAAACTAAATATTTTCAAAGAAGAAGATGATATTCATTTTTCAAAGAATGAGAGAATTCCATTAAATCAAAACCTTGTAGCAATAATTGGTGGTCGTGGAGAAGGTAAAAGTATGTTAACAGATTATTTAGCAAGCAGTTTTATTGGTCAAGAACATTCAAAAGAAGGTGTTTTTAATAAAAATGGGGCTTTAAAATTATCTTACCAAAAATCAAATCAAACAGAAACTGACTTTATTGAATTTGAGTTAACAGAGGAAAAGAAAGCTATTGATTTCATCTACATAAATCAAGGAAGACTCAAAAACCTTGTTGAAAAAAAAGATAAACAGTTTCAACTTGCAAACTCAATTAGAAGATTAGCAAAGTTGAAACAACCAGAATTTAGTAGTGATTTAGATAAAAATATTCGTGAATTGATTAACGAGTTCCACGAATTACAAAAATTCTTTTCTGTACAAGATGATGAAGGAAATTTTATAAATTCAAAAGAATTTTTAGAAGCTCAAGAAAAGTCAATTAATGATTTCATTAGTAACATAACAACTAGCGAAAATAAAGATAAGCTAGAAAAGTATTCAGAGAATTTACGATTAAGAAATAATCTCAACTCTAAATTAAAAGAGCTTTCTGAATTGGAAAGTGAAATAAAAAGCTCAATTGAAAAGCTCAATGCGAAAATTAATTTAACGAATGGAGATTTAGATAAAATCTCTAAAATTGAGCTTTCTGCTCTTAAGAAACAATTTGATGAAATCATTGAATGGAAAGCAGAAATAGAGAAAAAAATAGCTGAAATATCTAAAACAATTTTAGAAGTAAAAGAAGAATTCAAAGACTACAAAGGTGATTTGACAACTCTTTTAAATGATATTGACAAGTTTCAAAAAAGCTTATCTGAAATACGTGAAAAAATATCGGATTCTAAAATTAAGAAAGAGAGACTTGACAAATTACAGTCAATAATTTTTGAATCTTCAGACGTGGAAATTTCCCTAATCGATAAAATAAAGAAAGATTATGAAAAACAAGTCAAAGAACTAATTAGCAGTTGGGATGATTTTAAGGATGTGGATTCTAAAGATTCTTTAAATCCTTCACAAAAATCAATAATGAAAAATCTATTAACTGACCTAGAAATTGAAGTCAAAATAGACTTTGATATTGAAAAATTCTATGATGAAATATACCATTGTATTGATGGAGCAAAATGGAGAATAAAAGGAAATAGAGAAGCTCAAAAGAACTCATTTGAAGTCAAAGATTTGGACTCGTATTTTGAGTTTCTAAAAAATAAATATTTAGAGTTTTATATTAGTGATGGGATTCATAGCAAAACTTTAAAATCTAAACTTTTCTTTGAATCTGAAAGACAAAAATATCTCAAGGTATTTCCTATTTTAAAGTATAAAGGAAAAGACTTGAATAAAATATCAGTTGGGCAAAAAGGAACTGTTTATCTAAAAATGATGCTTGCAACAGAAGCTTTTTCTAAACCCATAATTTTTGACCAACCAGAAGATGATTTAGATAATGAATTCATAATGCAAAATTTAATATCACTTTTCAAGGAACTAAAACAATATAGACAAGTAATAATTGTAACTCATAATGCAAATTTAGTAGTCAACGCAGATGCCGAACAGGTTATTGTTGCTTCGAATAAAGATGGTAACCTTGAATATTCTAGTGGTAGTTTAGAAGATAATGAGATAAACTCGAAAATATGTCAAATTCTCGAAGGTGGAGAAATAGCTTTTGAAAAAAGACGTAGGAAATATCAAAAAATCGGATAGAAATAACGCAGTACAACAAAGAACTGAGGCAAAAAACAAGTAAATTTTATACTTTTTTAAACCAACGTGCTTTTATAATTTGCGTCATACGATAAACCACTTTTTACTATGGCAAAAGCTTGTTTTAGTAGCTTATTACATACCGCTATTAAAGCAAGTTTTTTTACACTGAAACCATCCTTTTAAGAGTTTATAAAACATTCGTAATTTTGCCGTATGAAAATAAAATTACTCGCCATAGGTAAAACTGACAATAAGCAGTTACAGCAATTAATTGACGAATACCAAAACCGATTAAAACATTACGTAAAATTTGAGTTGGAAGTAATACCAGATATTAAAAACGTTAAAAACCTAAGCGAGGCGCAACAAAAAGAAAAAGAAGGCGAGTTGATTTTATCTAAACTACAACCTACTGATCAGCTAGTTTTATTAGACGATAAAGGAAAGCAACATACTTCCGTAGAGTTTTCACAATACTTACAAAAGAAGATGAACTCTGGTATTAAGCAACTGGTGTTGGTTATTGGAGGACCTTATGGTTTTTCTGAAGCTGTATACAATAAAGCACAAGGAAAGTTATCGCTCTCTAAAATGACGTTTTCTCACCAAATGATTCGTTTATTTATAGTTGAGCAAGTGTATCGTGGTTTTACTATTCTTAGAAACGAGCCTTATCATCACGAGTAAAAACTCTAAAACTTTTATTTACATCAAATTTTATGTGAGTCAAAACATTATGCTTTTAATTTCCAGAAAAGCATAGTAAAAAACCTGTTAAAAAGTTATTTTATTTTTGCATTTAGCCATACTTTTGCGCCCCGAAAAATAAAACTTATATAACATAAAATAAATATGAAAACACTAAGATTCTTAGCTACTTTAACTTTTTTTATATCCTTTACTTGCTTACAACAAGTAACTGCTCAAAATGACATTAAAACGTTAAAGATTCAGGTAAAAAACAAAAAAAATCAAATTAGCGCTAATGAAGAAATCTTAATTAGTGGTGTTGATGCTTTAAAGCGTGTAAAAGGAAATTTAGAGCGTTTTAAGAAAAGTAAAAAAGCTACAAAACAGGAAGTAGAAAGAAAAGAAAAAATTGCTGCAAACATGCAACAAAGATTAAGTAAGCTAAACAATCAAATTGATTTGCATAAAAAAGATTTGGCTTCTTTAGAAAGAAAGTTAGCTAGAAAACTAAAGAAAGAAGAATCTTCAAAAAAAGAAGAGTCTTCGAAAAAAGCTGACAATACCGAGGTGGTATATGAAGACAGTATTAGTGCTGAACAAAAAGAAATTATTTTACAAAAACAAAAACTTGAAGAGGCTCGTAAAAAATTAGATGATGAAAGAAAAGCTAGAGAGCTTGCTTACTTAAAAGAACAAGAGGCTTTACGTTTAGAAGAAGAAAAACTGAAGCAATTAAGCAATCAAATTAAAGTTAAAGAGAAAAACATTAGTAAAGAGAAAAACACTTTAATTAGTGATCTTGAAGATGATATTAGCATTAATGAAGAGATTTTAATTAGTGGTAAAGAAGGTTTAGCTAAAATGAAGTCTAAATTAGAAGAGGCTAAAAAAGATGCTTCTACTTCTAAAGAAAGTATTGAAAGAAAAGAGGCTATTATTAGTAAGATTGAAAATCGCCTGTTAAAAATTCAAAATGAAATTGATGCTAAAAAACAAGAATTAGCAACTATAAAAGGGTAAAACTTTTTTCTCATAAACAAAAAACTCCAAGGATAACCTTGGAGTTTTTTTATTGTTTTTATGCTGTTGCTTTGGTTTTTCTAAACATTAACCAAAAACCTATTAACACTAACGGAATACTTAATACTTGCCCCGTATTTAGTGTGTTAAACACCCAGTCTTCTCGTCCATCTACTTGCGCTTCTTTTAAGAACTCTATTACAAAACGTAACGACCATAGTACTACCATAAACAACCCGAATAAGAAGCCTGTTTGGTTTTTCTTGTCTGTTTTCCAATAGAAATGCCATAATGCAAAAAATAAAACTAAATAACTTAACGCTTCATATAACTGAGTTGGATGACGTGGCACGGTTTCTCCTGCTCTTTTAAAAATTACCCCAAAACTACTTCCTGTTGGCTTTCCGTATATTTCTGAGTTAAAAAAGTTTCCAAAGCGAATAAAAAATCCTGCTAAGGCTACCATGATTCCTAATCTATCTAAGATAAATAACCATGGTTTTTGTAAGTGCTTTTTAGCATAAAAGTACATCGCAATAGGAATTCCAATCGCCGCTCCGTGACTTGCGAATCCTGTAAACCCTGTAAATTTCCATCCATCTAACAATCCGAATAAAGCCGAAGCTCCTTCTTGTTTTTTAAATGGTAATATGATTTCCAATAAATGGTTTTGATAATAATCCCAACTGTAAAAGAAAACATCTCCTAAACGCATTCCTACCAACATAGAAACGAATACGTACATAAATAACGGGTCTAGTTTTTCAACAGAAATGTTATCATTGGTGTAAATCTTTTTCATTAATCGAAGTCCTAAAATAAACGCCGCTACAAACATTAAACTGTACCAACGGATACCAAAACCTCCTAAATTTATTATTTCTGGGTTCCAATCCCACACTATGGATAAAAAATTCATTTACTTTAATTTAGTTTTAGTGTCATTGCGAACCTTTCGGCTGTCGCTAAAGACAAGTTAAAATGAAATAATCTTAAGATTACTTCTTAATAAACTCCTCAATGACAATTATTATTTTTCTTTTTTCTCTGGAACAGGGTCGTAACCACTTCCTCCCCATGGGTGACAACTAAAAATTCTTTTTAATGCCAACCAACCACCATAAAACAATCCATGTTTTTGCAACGCTTCAATGGTGTAGCTTGAACACGTTGGTGAATATCTACATGTTGCTGGTGTAAACGGAGATATGGCTGTTTGATAAAATCGAACTAGTAATATAAACGGATATGTTAGTATTTTTTTCAATTAGTTAACTGTAAACGTTGTTCCTTCTCTACCGTCTTTTAATTGAATCCCTAATTCCAGTAATCTATCACGAATTTCATCAGACAATGCCCAATCTTTATTTTCACGTGCTTCTTTACGCATGCTAATTAACATATCCACTACTCCGCTTAACTTATCAGAATTATTTCCTTCTGAAGTTTCATTCATTAGTCCTAATACATCAAAAACAAACGCGTTGATTGTATTTTTAAACACGTCTAAGTCATCGGTAGTTAAACTTGCCTTTCCTTCTTTTATTTGATTGATAACTTTTACTGCTTCAAATAAATGTGCTATTAAAATTGGCGTATTAAAATCATCATTCATAGCATCGTAGCAATCTTGTCTCCATTTTTGAACATCAAATGAAGAAGTAGCACCTGCTTCAATTTTATCTAAGAAATCTACAGCTTCCATCAACTTTGCATGCCCTTTTTCAGCAGCTTCTAACGCTTCTCCAGAAAAATCTAAAATGCTTCTATAGTTCGCTTGCATATTAAAAAAGCGAACCACACTTGCAGAAAATGCTTTTCCTAAGATATCGTTTTCACCAGTTAAAATTTCGTTTGGTAAAATAAAGTTCCCTGTTGATTTAGCCATTTTTTGACTGTTCAACAACAACATATTGGTGTGCATCCAGTAGTTTACTGGCTGTACTCCAGAACAGGTATGCGATTGAGCTATTTCACACTCATGATGCGGGAATTTTAAATCCATTCCTCCACCATGAATATCAAATTGTTCACCTAAGTACTTTGTACTCATTACTGAACATTCTAAATGCCAACCAGGGAAACCATCACTCCAAGGTGAAGGCCAACGCATGATATGACGATCATCGGCTTTCTTCCAAAGTGCAAAATCTTGTGGGTTTCTCTTATCTGATTGTCCGTCTAACGCTCTAGTATTATGAATAGCATCTTCTATTTTTCTACCAGAAAGAATTCCGTAGTTACCAGTTTCGTTATATTTTAATACATCAAAATAAACTGAACCGTTTACTTCATAGGCAAAGCCTTTATCCATGATTTCTTTAATCATTTCAATCTGCTCTACGATATGACCCGTTGCAGTAGGCTCTATACTTGGTGATAAAAAGTTGTAATTATTTAATACATTATGGAAATCAACTGTATAACGTTGCACTACTTCCATCGGTTCAATTTCCTCTAGTCGTGCTTTTTTTGCAATTCTGTCTTCACCTTCATCAGCATCGTTTTCTAAGTGACCTGCATCAGTAATATTACGTACATAGCGTACTTTATACCCTAAGTGTAATAAATAACGATACACCACATCAAAAAACATAAAAGTTCTTACGTTTCCTAAATGGGCGTTGCTATATACTGTAGGACCACACACATACATACCTATGCGTCCTTCAATTACTGGTTTAAAAAGCTCTTTTGATTTGGTTAAAGAGTTATATATTTTAAGTTGATTTTCTTTGTATAATTCCATAGTAAAAGTGACTATTTGCAATCGCTAATATAGGCACTTTATAAAGAATATAGAAAAAGAATTTGGCAGCAATTTTATAGAAATAGAAGGTAGTTTTGTTTGTATTTCTTATTGATTTTTAACTTTTAATTGACTGTATTTACCGTCTATTTCAATTTCTTTATCGTTAGAAATTAAAATGAACTCTCCGTTATACTCTACATTTCCATCTTTTAGTTTCTTAACCTTATCACTTTGGATATCAAATTTCTTATTTATACCTGTTAAATCAACTCCAGCATCTGAATAACTTAAAAATACTTTTAAATTATTATGACTTGGGTGTATTTTGGTAATGGTTAAGTTTCCAAACTTATTATTTACTTCAACATTACTATATACATTACTTACCACCAAGCCTGAAGAGTTCGAATTTACTGTTGTGTTGGTAACCGATGCTAATTGAGCATCGGTTACATTATTTAAGAACAACGTACAAGCGTTTAATGAATTTATATTTACTGGTGAAAATGAAATATTTAATTTTCCACCGTCAAGTGCGTCAGCTTTGAAGGTTCCATAACTAACCTTTCCTGAAGCTTTGGTTTTTGGCAGTTTTACTTTACAATGGCGGGTATTCAAATCAAACGTTGCTGATTTTGGAACCTTTATAATAATCTTCTTTGTGATTTTTACTTTTTTTCCATTAATCATAAGGTTATTACTGTCAGAAGAGTAAGAATAGTTCATACGAGTTTTTTTCATTTCCTCTCTAACCTTATGCATTTCTTCTCGTGCTTTTGCTAATTGTTTTCTAATCCTCTCTCTATCAACTTTTTTAAGTTCACTTTTAACTCTTTTAAGTTCTTCTTTTAATTTTTTCTCATTGAGAACTTGATGTTTTTTTGAGAAAAACATCTTTGTCTTAGAATTCTTATTATTCTTAAGATATTCTTTATATGCTTTAGTTTTCTTAAATTCTTCCCACTCTTCTTTTGATGTAATGTTTACATTATGTTTACCATCTTTCCATTTAAATCTAACAAGTTCTTCAGTTTCAAACATTTTTTCTACATCAAAATCTACATCTTGAAATAAATTTTCAAAATTAATTTCAGGGATTTCTATTTCAGGCATTTCTGGAATCTCAGGCATTTCTGGGATACTTACCTCTGGTATTTCTGGTATCACAGCAACCTCACTTTCTGTATCATACTCAAATATTCTTGGGTAATTATTGTCTGATGAATTGAAGAATACAATATTGTCTCTTCCTATTCTAAAGCTATTTCTATTGGCATTAATTTGTACCTTACTTTTATTCCCTAAGGCTTCAAATTTCCAGTTGTCTAAATATTTTTGAGCTTCTTTTTTATCTAGCCCTTCAACTTCTACAACTGCTTCTACTGAAACTTCATTTCTGTTCCATGTAGTCACATCAACATCCGCATTAGATGCATTGATATTAACTACTACGTCTTTATTTGTCTTAAAATTTTCACTGAACTTCTTGTTGTATTTCTGTGCAGATACAACGCCTGTCACTAACAGTAAAAAAACACTGATTTTAAATTGTTTGAATGTCATTTTGAGTTGGATTTTTAAATTCTTGTAATTGTTTTTGCATACGTTTTAACAGCTGTAAACGTAATTGCAGGTTTCCAATCAATGCATTGATAGTATCGTCGTTAATTCCTTTTGTATTGAGCTCTTCGGTTAACGATTTATATTCTTTGGTTAATTCTCCTATTTTGGTCAAATAACCATCAAAAAGTTCTTTGTTATCGTCAGTTAATTCTAACTGACTTAACTCGTAATTAATGGTATTTACATAGTAGTCTTCCACCGTTTTTAACTCAGGAGATATGGTTCCTAAACTAATTTGATTTTGAGTGTCTTTTGGAAGCTCTGTTATTATTGGATCTACAGTATTTGTTGGATAAAACTGAATTCCTAAACTTACCAACAACACAATAGATGCTGCTATATACAGCCATTGATATGATTTTTTTATTGATGGTGTTGAATGCAATTCATCCATCAACTTTTGTTGAAAACGCTGTCTGTGATTTGTTGATAACCTCTCTGTGTTTTCAACATTGTTTTTTAGTATTTCTCTAATATCTTTAGACATGATGTACTGCTTTTAATTGTTCTTGCACTTGTCTTTTTCCTCTTAATAAATGTGTTCTCGAACTCACTTCCGAAATTCCTAATATTTGTGAAATTTCTCCGTGGTCATACCCTTCTAATAAAAACAGGGTTAACACAACTCTATATTTTTCTTTTAATTGCTGAATGCAGTTTACAATATCTTGATGCGATATCGTAGCGGCTACATTCCAATTATCATCATCTACTACTGTGGTAATTTCTTCATTGATCGAAACCAGTTCTAGTTTTTTCTTCTTTAAATAATCAATACTTTGATTTATAACGATTCTTTTCAACCAAGCACCAAACGCTACTCCTTCTTTATAGGAATCAATATTTTTAAATGCTTTTATAAATGCTTCTTGCATTACATCTTCCGCTATAAACGAATCTTTTACATACCGAAACGCCACTGTACACATAGCATCACAATACAAATCATACAGTTGCATTTGTGCTTTTGCATCATTGTTTTTACAGGCATCTATTACCGATTGATGTAACTGTTTAGTTGATTTCATTCTTGATTTCTTACCCTAAAGACGAGACTTTTTCCGTCGCGTTGCATTTTCCTGCATTTTTATTTCTAAATTTACGTTATTATTTTGTTTTACCTACATAATGACCGACAAAGACACATCTGCACTTTCTGAAAAAGACGGAGTTTCTCAGCCTGAAACCACCAGTAAATCATCTGCAGAAAAAATAAAGCGTAACAGAAGAAAAACTACCTCAACCGAAGAATTTGTTACTCAAATAGTTGCTGGTAATATTCCTTTTTTAAGTAGAGCAATTACGTTAGTAGAAAGCACGAATCCTAAACACCAACAACAAGCCAATGAAATTTTAGAAGCTTGTTTACCGCATGCCAATAAATCGGTTAGAATTGGAATTACGGGTGTTCCTGGTGTAGGAAAAAGTACGTTTATTGAAGCTTTTGGTAAGCATTTAACTTCTTTAGGAAAAAAAGTAGCTGTTTTAGCGGTAGACCCAAGCAGTTCTATTAACAAAGGGAGTATTTTAGGTGATAAAACACGCATGGAGGAGTTAGTTACCGATGAGAATGCTTTTATACGCCCTTCTCCTTCTGGAACTTCATTAGGCGGTGTTGCTCAAAAAACACGTGAAAGTATTATTTTATGTGAAGCAGCTGGTTTTGATACTATTATTATTGAAACTGTAGGTGTTGGACAATCGGAAACCGCCGTACATTCTATGACCGATTTCTTTTTATTACTGAAATTGGCAGGTGCTGGAGACGAATTACAAGGAATCAAACGCGGAATTATTGAAATGGCAGATGCTATTGTGATTAATAAAGCTGATAGTGGTAATGAGAAAAATGCTAAACTTGCGAAGGTAGAATTTAACAGAGCCTTACACTTGTATCCCGCTAAAGAAAGTGGCTGGCAACCTAAAGTTTTATTAGCGAGTGCACTCCATCATCAAGGAGTTGATGCTATTTACGCTATGATTGAAGAGTACATGAACTTAGTAAAAAAATCTGGCTACTTTCAACAAAAAAGAAACGAACAAAATAATTATTGGTTATTAGAAACCATTAATCAACAACTAAAAAGTAACTTTTATAATAACCCGAAAATTAAAGATCGTTTACAACAGGAAATTACTAAGCTAGAAAAAGGAAAAACTACGCCATTTACTGCCGCAAAACGATTGCTAGAAAATAACTAAACTATGGAGTCCATGATGGGCACTTAATAAAATTTTATTTTTAAACAACTAATAAATACCTAACTGGTATAATCTACAAACATATGGAAGATAACACCCTCACTTGGAACGATTTTACAAAAGTAGAAATGCGTATTGGCACGATTATTTCTGCCGAGGTTTTTAAAGAGGTTAAAAATCCTGCCTATAAAATGCAGGTTGATTTTGGTGATTACGGAGTTAAAAAAACCTCAGCGCAAATCACTAAGCTATACAAACCTGAAGATTTGATAGGAAAACAAGTGGTTGCTGTGGTAAACTTCCCGAAAAAGCAAATTGCGAATATGATGAGTGAATGCTTAGTATTAGGTGGTTTAGGTGATGACAAAGAAGTAACCTTATTAACTACTGAACGTACTGTTAAAAACGGGACAAAGATTTCGTAGCATATCTAAATTTCACTTTTTATTCTTATGAATTAATTTAACTGAAGCTGATTTAAGGACATTAGAACTTAAATTAACAAGTCATAACATAAATTTTGCGTACAATAAAAATACTATTGAACTTATAATTGGAAAATTCCAAAATACTAGCTCAAAATTATTTATTGGTATAATAAGCTAGTTCTTTCTTTGGCTAGCTTATTTTTCTTAAAGAATGTATCACCATATAGTTAGCTTAACTAAGCTCACCAAATAAAAAATTACTTTTGCGGTTTCTTAATACTTTTTTTATGATAGAATTTAGCAAATTCTAAAGCTAAAAAGTTTTCAATTTCCTCTTCTGTTTTCTTTTCTTCTATCATTTTAAAAATAGTTGATATATGATTTTTTTTAAACTCATTGAGGATTCCATTATTAGTTACAACATCTTGATAAGTTAACTTTTGTAGTTCTGATTGCATCCATTGATGCGCCTCCATTTTTATTTTTCTAGTCTGTAAATCTTTTTTATCACTTTTAGATATAAAGTTTCCTCTTTTCGCTTCTTGTTTCATTAAGTGTAGTAAACGATTATAACTAGCTTTGACTTCTTCATCTAGTAAGACTGCTTGGTCGTAAAGCTTCTTTAAACTTTTAAACGCTAATTTATAATACGTATCTATAAAATCTTTGTGTTTATATAAATAGTCTAAATAATTTACTGCTGCCTTCTTATAATGTTTATTACTTGCATTTTCATTATTTACAACATCTGTTTCTAATAAACTTAAATCATTTCTTACTTTTTCTATACTTTTTATACTAGCAAAAACAGGATCATTTAATAGCTGTTTAATCTCTGAGGTAATTTTAGAATGTTCTCCACTAAAAGTATGCTCTTTATACGAGAATGAAAATTCTTTTACTTTTTTGTTTCTTTCTCTTTTTTCAAATCTGAATTTCGGTTTTTTCAAGCCAAAACTATAACTATAACCAAAAGTTACAGTTAATTCACTTAGTTTTTCTTGCTGTGTAGCTTCTCTGAATAACTGTATTGCATTTAAATTTAAATTATGGTTTTGTGCAATAGTTGTAGAAGCACTTGCCCTAAAATTTAAAACATTACTTGTAACTTCTTTGTTTACATTACTATTATACGAAGCTCCTAAAGTGGTATTTAATATGTTTTTAAAAAACAGTTTATTCATATTTAAAGACGCTCCGTATGCTTTACTATCATCTCTACCGATATCGCTATAATTGTAGTTAAGTGAAGGCGAAACTGTTAGCGCTTTTTCAGGAAACCCTAATGTATAAACTACATTTCCATTATGAAAATTATTCGCTTGACCAATTCTAATAATACCATTCTCTTTATTTGCTGAAGATGCTAATGAATAGTTTAAATTAACATTCTGCGTAACGTTTTTCTTTTTAACCAACATCCAATTCAAGTTTATATTGGCATTTTGTGACAGTTGCTTAAAATTTAATGCTTCTTGTTCTTCATCAGTTAAATCGTTGTCGTTAATGTCATCAAACTGATTTAAACTTTTGTTCGTAAACGTTGTGAAGTTAGAATACATTCCTGATAAAGTAATCGCATCTGTCATCTGATACGTTGCATTAACGCTTCCTATATTTCTTCCTGTAGATTGTGCTTTTTGATTGTTTAAATTATCTCTTTGGTATCCTATATTAAACGATAAGTTCAACTTATTTTTAAATAATGATCGAGCCATATTTAGTGTGATGTTCTCAAAGTCATTATTAAAATAATAGGCCCCTAAGGTTTCATAATTAGGATCAATACGTTCATAGCCCAAACCAACTTTCATTTGTCCTAATTTTACATCTAAATCTGCTTTAATCGCATTGTAATATTCGGTTGATGTACGATTATTAAACAAAAACCCTGCTAAATTGTTAGAGGTATTACTACTTTTATCTGCTCTTGTATCTTGTGTAATGGCTGTTGAGGCATATTCTGCCCTTATGGTGTATTTTTTAGCAATGGTAGTTTCTCCTGTAAGACTTATTACTAAGTTTTCTTTAGGTTTTATATTTCTTTCTTCTGGTATTGCTGCAATAGAGTTTTCAGCATCTTTTGCATAAAAACCTATTAGTCCTAGCTTATAATTTGGTTTTTCCCAAGCTACTCTTGCTCCATATCCTGTACGCTTAAAAGCTGGCAAGGTTTGTGGATTACCATCATCTTCTGTTGCTTTTAATAAACGTCCATACATGGCACTAAACTTTATTGGCTTGTTAGGAGTTAATTCAATACCTCCACCTGTAAATTGATGTCCGTTTAAGGTATAAGGAGAAAAATTCATAGTAACATCTCCTATATGCGCTTGTATCCATTTGTATTTTGGGTGTAAGCTCAACCTATTAAACTTAAAAGGCAGTTGGTAGTCAAAATTATCTCCTTGATTAGAAAAACTATAGGTAAAAGGGATATTAAAACTTAACCAACTTACATTCACTGTTCCTTGTAAAAAATACGTAAACGGAATACGTGCATTACGGGTATTTGCATTGTAATACACCATATTGGTATTGACATTACCACTTACTTTAACCTTAGTAGATTTTGTAATGGACTCTATATCTAAATTTTGCGCTAAACTTATACTACTTACTAAACATAGTAAGCTTACTAATATGTACTGTTTCCCCCTTTTCAACACTTCTTTTTCTTCTATTCAAATATTCTCTTTACTCCAATCAGTTCACTCCTCCTATAATTAGACTGGCTACACAATTCATTAATAACTTCCTGCTATATCAACTCTAATTTTAGTTAAGATCTCCCCTAATAAGTTTTTCCCTTGCCAAGTTTCTCTTTTTTGTGCTCTTATATCGTTTTCTACTAATCCAATACTCCATATCCTATCATTCGGAGATGCTTCTACAATGGTTGTACCTACTGTAGACAATAGTTTATTTTTTAATTCTTCGTCTTGTGTAAATTTTGCCTTGTTTCCTTCATAAACAACTTTACTTCTATAATATTTCCATACTTCTTCATTAAATTCAGCAACATTTCGTCCTAACTCTTTAATTTTTCGAACATTATTTGTCTTCATTATTTTTTTGGCTGAATCAATATCTAAAAAAATAATTGCTTTATGATACATCATAAACTGTTCAGCTGAAGAATATTCTTGATCAGGGTAAGGAAATTGACCTTGGAGTACATATTCTCGTTTAGTTTTATTCATACATACTCCCTCAATTAAACAAGTAGATGCTGTAAAATTTGATTTATACCATTGAGAAAAAGGAGACTTAGTTTCCAAAAAGAAAGTAAATTTTTCATTTTCTTTAATTGAATGATAGTGCTCAACTAAAGGAGTTACATAATTAGTATTTTCAGACGGTTCGCTATTTAATGCAAACTCAATTTGTTCTTCTAAAGTAATTCCTTCAATACCTCTTTTGTTGATTATAAATTCATAATCACTAAGAATTGATTTCTTTTTTTCGTCAAAAGACAGTAAGGACCACTCAAAAGCTTCTACTTTATTGTAATATTCATACCTCTCTTGTCTAGAAAGTTTTTTTAATTGCTCTTCAGATAATTTAATCATAACTCTGTCATTTCAATTATATAGCGAGATGTTCCATCAGTATTAGTTATAATTGATAAGTTATCAATTCTATACTGTCCATTTTTATTAAGTATAACTTCTTCTTGTACCATATTTTTAGGACTTGGTCTATTGTGAATCGGTTGCAAATTTTTACCATAATCTGAAATATTATCAATAAAAACTAAACAAATCTCCTCATAGGTGGTTCTTCATTAGAAGCAATAACATTCCATATTAAATCTTTCACGGATAACCAAACACTTTCTTCTGAGTCATCGGAGCCTATAAAGTTGGTTTCATATCCTATTTTTACCCAACTCCATTCAGGGTCATTTAATGCTTGAATAAGTTCTTTTTTTATTCGTTTAGTGTAGTCAGGTTCTGCATTAACAAATGAAGAAAAGGTTTCTTGATATTCTTCTTCTGTTAATTCCCAATCCGCTGAAAACAATTCAATAGCATATCTTAAATGTTTATATTTCTCCATAATTATTCTATTGGAAACATTGTATTTATTTCGTACTTTCCTGTTGCACGATTTAATTTATAACGAACTTCTATTTTGGTTAGACCATTTATTTTTATAGGATTTCCTGATAATTTTTGTCCTGTTAAAACATAATTAGGTGTTCCTATAGGTTTTTTATAACCTAAACCAATAGTTTCTCCCAAATCAACTTGAAATTTAAATAAAGGCGGAGTATCTGTACCTTTAGCTAGTTTTTCTGCCTTTAAAGCTTCTTTAAAAGCGCTTGTAGATACATCTACTGCGTTTAAAGCTTTTTTCATACTGGTAGCATCTATAAATTTAGATGACATTGGCGGTATTATATTCCCTATTCTTCTACCTCCTTGTCGTTTAGCAATAGAAGAGCCATCTGGAGCAATGCCTTCTGTAGCTCTTCTTTTTAATAAATCATCTGTTACTTCAAAGCCATGCCTTTCAATAGTATGAGCAGCTTCATTTGCTCTAAGTTTTGCTATATCAATTTCATCTAAAACTCCAACTTCAGAGGTAGTCAAACTCTTCCATTCAACATAGCTTCCAGCATTTTTAATCTCATCTACAATTACTTCCGCTGTTTTATTTTTTGCCTTTAGATGTGTTGTTACAAAACTTAGCTCTTCTAAATTTGTTCTTAAAGCACCTTCTCCAACTGTATCAAACACCCACCAACTAGTAATAACTTCTGGGTTCTCATCTATAGCTGTTACTAAAGCCTTCCCTATATCAGTGGTAGCGTCAATATCTTTTGTAAAGCGAGACCATCTAAGTTCACAGTCTGTTTGGGCAAAAGAAAAAACTACACTAAATATCGTTAGTAATACAACTAGTTTTCTTTTTAATTCACTTATTTTCATTTAAATAACATTTTTATTATTTCACGGGTATTCTTGTTATAACTAACCAACCATCATCTTCTACCTTACATTTTACATTAATAACATCAAAAAAGTTTATCATTTTATCTCTAAGCTCATTATTTTTAAATTGTAAGCTAAGAATCTCTAAACCCTTTTCTAAATCATTAAGTACTTTTCCAAAAGTAAACTTTTCATTTCCTCTATAATTTAACTTTAAAAAATTATATACATCACCTTCATTTACATATTTTCTTTTTATAATACCTTTAGCAATACTATCTACTGTTCTTTTTTTAGAGTTTCTTTTTCGTAATTCTGATGGTACATCCATGTAATGAACTCTTCTAAACTCTTTGGTTTCTTTATTGACCCTTATTGGACCGTATCCTCCCACTTTTCCATACCTGTCATCAAAGTCTATCCCTCTTAATTTTTCTAATTTCGTAAATACATAGATATAGGTTTCATCTTCAAAGGTTTTATAAATATATTTACCTTCTTCAGTGATGTCTTTTAATAATATTTCTAACGCTTCAATTGTCATATTACCTCTTTAAGACTGCTTTGGAACTCTTGTTATAAATAACCAACCATCATCCGTTAGCTCACACTCAACATTTATAACTTCAAGAAAAGATATTAGTTAATCTCTTATTTCATAATCCTTAAACTGTAAAGTTATAGTATCTGTAGTCTCTCTTTTCAAATCTTCTAAAACTTTATCAAAATTAAATTTTGAATCATCCTTTTCTTTAAATTTAATTTTACAAAAATTATACGTATCGTTAAAATTCACATACTGCCTTTTTACAATGCCCTTTGCAATACTATCAATAGTAGGTTCAACATAATCCTTTTCAAAAAAATGAGAAGGAATGTCCCTATTAGACCCCCTCTTAAACTCTTTATTTTTTTTATTTACTCTTATTGAACCAGGGCCTCCAACTTTTCCATACCTGTCATCAAAGTCTATCCCTCTTAATTTTTCTAATTTTGTAAATGCATAAATGTAGGTTTCATCTTCGTAGGTATCGTATATGTATTCCCCCTTTGGAATCGTATCTTTCAGTAATACTTCTAACGCTTCAATTGTCATATTACCTCTTTAAGACTGCTCCGGGACTCTTGTTATGACTAACCAACCGTTATCCTCTACCTCACATTTTACATTTAGGTCTTCTAAAAACGCTTTTAACTTGTCTCGTATTTCTTCTATTCTAAAATGAGCTCGTATTTTTTCTCTATCTCTTTTATAATCATAAAATACTCTTCCAAAGTTAAAATACTTTTCTCTTTCTCCTTCATAAACTAATTCAACAAAATATAACATATCATGTTCGTTAACATATTGTCTTTTTACAATACCTACAGCTATACTTTCTTTAGTTGGCTTAGGATCATTTTCAAATATTTCTGGTGGAATATCTAAATAATAACTTTTTCAAACTCTTTTTTTTCCATATTATATCTAATAATTCCTGGACCTCCTGTCATTGCTTTTCTATCATCTACACTATCATCTTTTTTACCTAATATATATACATATATATCATGTGTATACGCTTTATAAGGTGAGTCATCTCCTGTATAGTCAAATATTAATTTTCTCAACTCTTCAATGGTCATATTATTTCTTTAAGACTGCTCCGGGACTCTTGTTATGACTAACCAACCATCATGTTCTATCTTACATTTTACATTAAGAACTTCTAAAAAGGAAATAAACTTATCTCTTAGTTCTTCTATTTTAAAATTAGCTTTAATGAATTCTTTTTCAAACTTATAATCATAAAATACATTCCCATAATCAAAATACTCCTCTCTCTCTCCTTTATAATAGATTTCAACAAAACTTAACATATCCCCTTTATTTACATATTTTCTTTTTATAATACCTTTAGCAATACTATCAATCGTAGGTTCAACATAATGTTTTTTATGCAATTCCGAAGGCACATCCATAAAATGAATTCTTTTGAACTCTTTAGTTTGTTTATCCACTAATATTGGTCCTAGTCCCCCTACGATTGCATATCTATCATCATAATCTATCCCTTTTAATGTCTTTAATTTAGTAAACACATATATATAATCCTTATCCTCATATGTCTTATAAATATATTTACCTTCTTCAATGATATCTTTTAATAATATTTCTAATTTCTCAATGGTCATAATCAAAACTTATTTATTTACATATTACACGTTTTGCACCTTGCAGGTTTGCTATTTTGGTTCTAATACTTACGGGTATATTTGGACTTCTTTCCATGGTTTCCCATACCTTAAATAAAAGTGGATCTTTATTAAACTCTGATAATATTTCTACTTTATTATCAAACTCTCTTACAAATTGCTGTAATTTTGTATATGGTAATCCTTCTAAAGTATTAAGAAGCTCTTTGGGGATGTTTTCTACCCATGCATGTACCTCTTTAGGTAAATCTCTTTTTAAAATATTTCTAGATATATATGTATGGTCTTTATATAAGATTTCAAATATTTCAGTAGAAATAAAATATTTATTTATAGTATTCTTATCATACCTTGCTCCGTTTTGTATATCGATAATTTCCCATTCCCTATTTGCCATTCTCCTTGCATTAAAAGCATGGTGTGAAGCAAATTCTTCTATCTCAGACTTTCTTATAGATCCTATAAGGATAACACTTTCTTGATGAATACCATTTAATTTCGTTATCAAATCATCAAAATTAAATGCTGTGCTAGTTTTTACATTATCAAACCCAAATACATCATAAATTAATTTATTAATCTCTTCAGGAGCAACACCTGCATGGTACTTTTTGGTTATTTCTTCAATAACTTCATTCGTACCTTTTGTAAATTCATTTTGATATTTAATAGCACAGGTAAAACAATTGTGATTAAGTTTATTAGGATTATGAATATCTCTCAACGCCAGTAACTCATCTACCTGTAGTTTTATAATGTCTTCTCTAAGTCCTCCAACTAAACTAAGGTATATTTCACCATCATCAAGGTTTTTAACAACACTTATGTTCTTAATTCCTTTAGAACCCGCAGCAGTTTCTACTAACACGTTTTTAATGGTAGCTAGCTCTTCTGTATTTTTAATAGTACTTGGTAACCATTTAGAGGATTCTACAAGAACAATTTCTTTGTTTTCATTTAATAAAACCTTACCTAATCCGGTTAACTTATTATTATAATCAATTGCCAATGTAGGATTATAAGGTGTGCTTGTAGGCTTTACTTTAATTGCAAAAGAATTGGGTGTTTTAAATATAGTATTAAGCTCCAGTTTAAGCTCTACTAATTTTCTATAAATAATACGTTTACTTAAAGTAAGTACTTCAGACTCTTTTTTTATAGCTAACGCTAAATCATCCAATTTAAAAATTACATCTAATTTTTGCTCTGCACTTAATTTCTTAAATTCTTGTATAAAATTTGATTTATTTTTAAAATCAAAAACCAGTTTACGTAAAAACTTAGCATCACCAACCTCAGTGGTAGTGTATTTAAACAATGCTTTACCTCCTTTTCCTATCGAAGTTGCTAAAGCTGGTAGGTGTCGTAAATTATAAATACCATAAATACCTGTCCAAACATTAAAAAACTTTTCATTTCCTAATAAACTTTCATTATCTACATTATTTGCAATAGTAAAAACAATATCTGCTGTAGCTAAAGTAGCATCTATTGTTAGAAGTATTGATGATGCTCCTCCTGTTAATGGTATTGCAGCAACAGCCATTACTTCAGTAAATACTCGTAAAAAAGCTTCATTGTTTTTACCGTTAACGTTCGTAGCCAACCAATGAACAAAGATTCTAGGTACTAATATTTTTTGTTCCTTAAATACTTTACCTCCTATTTTAAAATCATGACGAATATCCATAACGACATAATCATATGGAGAGTATGTATTTTTAAACGCTATACCTGTTATGCTTCCTCCTGGTTTAGTTCCTGTACTAACTGTTATATTAACTAAACCTCCTTTTAAAGAAGTTTCCATTTTATATGGCAAACTATTAGGTTCTGCAAAACCAAACATATTGTTCATTGCTGTAGGAACTACATTGAGTTTGCTATAATTTTCATAATTGAAAGGAATTTCATTCCATGATTTAGCTTTATTAACCATTTCTTTATAAAGCTCTTTTGGACTTCTAGCAATAAGCCATTTAGAGATGTAACTAACAATGTCTTCAAATTGTGGATTATTATTATCCGCCCAATCATTAGTTATATTAACTATTTTAGTTAATAGCTTATAATTTTCAATTTTTAATATATCTAGAATTTTTTGTTCTCTTTCATCATTACCATCTGCTAATTTGAAAATTTTTAACAGTAGGTTTTCTGTTTCATTCCCCCAATCATCTCTTTCAGAAAGTGCTTTTAAAACTAATGTTAGATTATCGAAACCTAGCTTTTCAAAAAAGCAGTCCCAATTATCAGAAGAAACACTTTCATAATTAATATCCATTATTGATCTAAATGTTTCTATAATGTCATCATGATCAGCTTCTTTTAGCATTTCAAAATTACTTACTTGATCAGCTACAATTGGATAGTAATTTAAATTATATTTTTTCCAATGATTAATTAAACTTTTAGCATTATAAATGTTACTATTCTCTTCATGACTATCTTCAAACATATCAGAAGTATATGTAGAGGTAGCTCCTGATTTTGTAATTCTCATATGAGTTTTTACAATTAACTTTAATAATTGACCAGGAACTCCAGTTTTAAAACATCCTTTTAAAACATTATATTTCTCTAACTGAGTCGCATGGACAAAAACATAAGCATCATTATCATAAAACTCCTTCCCATCAAAACCAGCTTTGTATATATTATCAATTATGAACTGCTGAACTTCTTCACTTAAAGCAGGATCGAACTTTGGTGCAGAAATTTCATTAAACTTAACAACATCTTTCAATCTTTGAGATAGGAAATCATATTCTTGATAATCTCCTTCAGCTGTATAATTCTCTCCACCATTTTCAGGCGTTATAGAAAGTTGTCCTACTTTGAATATTATAGCTCCATTAGCTACAGCAGGAAAACCGACAATTGCTTTAGTTATAGATTTCTTCGTTAATACGTCTTTATAGGTATTGTCTAAGCTCGACATGTAACCCATAAACTTTTTCGATTTACACTTCCATGCAGCGGTGTAACGTTTGTCTTTGTAAACAAAACTAGTTAAAGTACCAAAAGGCTTTATTCTAAATGGATTTTCAGTATCTACTTCACATTTTTCAGAATCTCCTGTACTAAAAATAACTTCCGTAATATTTCCTGGTACAGTAATTGGTTTTCCTGACCTAGCAATAAACGTTAATGAACCATCTGGATTGGCAAACTCTTTTAATTCACTAATATCTGTAACTGTAACTTGTTGCCCCTCTTCATCCTTATCAAAAACTCCGACACGTAATTTAGGGTTGTGTATGGTTTGCCAGTGTACAAAAGGAAGTTTAGTACCATCTTTATAATCAAGTAACCAATTGGTAGCTTTTTGTGCATATTGGTAACTCTGTGAAGAGAACGGGTGCTTTAATTGGAAAGCTCCATGTCCTAACTCGTGAGCAGCAAGCCCCCCAACCCCCGAAGGGGGAGCATTAGCTGTGTATATGTATCCAAATTGTCTGCCGAGTGGCATTAATCCTTTCTCGTTAGCAGAAGAAGGTGTTTTGTCTGTTACAATCAAATAGTAAGCATCTTGCTGGTATTGTGGATGCTGCTTTAGCTTATTATTTATTTGACGTTGTTGTTCGGTATATTGTGCTGCAAAACCACTTTCTCCACTTTGTATGGTTCCATTTGGAGTTAAAGCTTCTAAATCGTTTTTAAAATCGTTAATTTCAGTAATGGTAAGGTTTACCATTGCTTGTTTATATATGTTTTGTAACGATTCTTTTATTGTACCTATGTTAGTATTAGAAGTATTAACCACTACTACTTTTATGTTTTTAGGTGCTGCTTGGTATTGTATAAATGCACCTGCAACCTCATATTTAGTTCCTTGTTTTACTAAAGCTTGGGTTTCTATTTCAGCATCGTCAAAAATTCCTTTTAATTGTAAGGTATAAGAAGTAGCTGTACTATCTATTTTTGTAATAGCTACTCCTTCTTTTGTTTTAAAAACAATGTCTTGAGGTTTAATTTTGCTATCTGTAATCGCTACATTCGCTACAATAGTTTCAGTATCGTTTTTTGCAACAGCTTTGTAGGGTACATAATAATTGTTCCCTAATTTTTTATATAAATCTTTCGTAGCACTATAGTTACTTTCGTAGCTATCAAACCCATATTTACTATTGGATGCCTTTTTAAAGGTTACTATTACTCCTTTGGCTGATATCGCAGTAGCTTGACCATTGTTATTAACACCATTCGTATTTTTTGGAGTACTCGCTCCTCCTTCTGCTTGTGTTCCTTGTGGAGTTACATTACCTTCTTCATCAACCGCCCAAACTTGTCCGTTACTATCCGTTATTACAATATCTTCACCCCCCGGTAATTCTACTACTTCTCCGTTTTCTCCTATAACTAATATGTCTCCATTCGGATCTATCTGTACATCTGAAACTGGAAAATCTACCTCGGTTGATTCAGAGTTTCCAGTTCCCCCTTGAGTCCAATCGTTGGTGTCTCCCATGTCCCCCCAAGTTGGGTCGTAGGTCGTTTTTACCACACCTTCTATCAATTGATAATCGGTATTGATACTTATAGCATCAAAGGTTACCGCTATTTTAGTGTCCCCTAAATAAGGAACTACAATGTACCCTACTCCTGTAAAGGTTCCGTTTCCTCCTTGTATCTGTTTCACAGTTACAGGGAAATCACCTGCGGTAAAGGTTTCATTGATTCCTATATTTTTTAGTGGATCGTTATTATCAATTTGTATTTCAGGAATAATTCCGCAGTTATAACTACTCCCCATTTCGTCTTTTGCAGGCATGGTAAACTGACTCATATGACTGTACGAATAGTTTTGGTCAAAATCTGTCAGTTCATTACAAGTACCTCCTACTCGAAACATATACGTTTTTCCTGCTCGTAAATTACTTATTTGTGCTTGTGTGTTATAGGTATATACTTCAAACCATTCAGCATCGGGTATATCTGCTCTTTTATATTGTACATGGTATTTTTTATGGTCTGGGTGTCCTTGCCAAGTAAGTTTAACTCTATCTTTGGCTACTACTTCTGACAATACAAAAGTTGGTGGATAACAGGCATTGGTATAGGTAAAGTAATAAATTTCGCTATAACCATCATTTTTAAAAATCGAGTTTTCACTAACTCCTGTAGTAGATTTGGCTTTTACTCGCCAACCATATCTTCTATTAGGTAATAAGGTAGGTTTCCCTATATTATATAATAATGTTGTTGTATAGGTAGTTTCTGAATAATAATTAGGTGATGCTAAAAAAGCTGCTTGCGGATTTACTTGCGTATCCCATAATTCTCGTAATTCAAACTCGTAGGATACATTGGTAGCGTTCGTATGTCTTGGCGTCCACTGAAAAATAATATTCATAGGATCTTGCGCCACAATTTGATCTCCTTTATAAGGTAAATTTAAAAACGGTGGATCGTTTAGTACTAAATACACATTAGAACAACCCGCTGTAGGATGATTTAATTGTTGATTTGTATACGCTTCATACACTTCCCAACAAAAAGAATACATTCCTTCTGGTAAAGGTTTGTTATACTGTTGAGGCGAAATGCCTATTAAATTATTAGGTTGAAAATAAGCCGCTAAATCGATATTTGTAAACTGCTGTAGTACTCCCCCATTCAAAATCACTTGTGAAGCTCCCGCTACAAAATCTGTTGACTGGATATCAAAACCATTCCCTTTGATATGTAGTTTTAATCGTACTTGTTTATTACTGGCTACAACATCAGTTAATAGTAAGTTTAAACGAAACTTAACATCGCTTGCCGTTGCATAATCACTTAATTTTGTTGAATAGGGTGGAATAATGGTTTGCGTTACTTGTACTGGATAACGTTGCGCATATGCTCCTACAACTATAAGTAAGCAATAAAAAAACAATGATTGTTTTAATCTATATTTTAATTTCGATACATTCATTCTAAGACAATTTTTGAACTTTAATATCACAAAGGATGTACGAATTACTTCCGTTATCTACAAACTCCTTTATTTTTATAGCTCCTTTTCTTCCATCAACAGTTTGAAACAGTACAATTCTTGGTTTCATAGTACTATCAAAATGTAATAATCCGTTTGGAGTTTCCGTAATTGTTATGGTTTGTAAAGGAGTGTCATTATTCATTGCATCAAATTGAGCAACACTAAAACTTACCCCACAGCTACAACCTTCTTGAGAGTTAATTAATTTAGTTTGTTGTGCATTAGGTATTGATACAAAACCATTGGAACCTGCTTCGGTTGGTGACAGAAATTTATTATAGGTAAAACCATTACTAAGTCCCAGAAAAACGAGATCTATTTTGGACCCGTTTTCTGCAGTTACTTCATTTGCAGTAACTGTTTTTCTTAATTCTGTTGAAAAAAAGGCTCCCACATTATTGTTACCATGGGCAGAGTTGATTCCTAACTTAACATCTGTAAATGTTCTTAAATTAGTATTTGGTTTAATCTGAATAGTTTTTATTGTTGTCTTTTCTGTCTTCCCATTAGAAGCAATCAACTTGATTGTATATGTCCCTATATTTTGAAAAGTAACCTCTGGATTCTCTTCTATACTTTTGCTAGGTGCTCCTCCTTCAAAAGTCCATTGATAACTTATGGCATCGGTTGTTTTATTCTGTAAGGTAATAGTTACTGGAGCTTGATAATCATCATCAAAAAAATCGACTTCCCAATCAAAATCTATATCTATACCTGGTAAAACTGTTATGGTTTCTTCTTTAGTTATTGTTTCAAAACCGTTTGACACCGAGACTTGTATACGGTGTTCTCCTGGTTCTTCAAAAACTATATTTGTAGGATTTTTATCTGTTGACTTTACTGGTTTTCCTCCTTCAAAAGTCCATTCATACGTTAAGCTTTCTCCAACTGTATTATTTGTTAATTTAACTTCTACCGGTGGGTAATTACTTTTAATTATTTCTGTTGAAAACTGTATGTCTATTCCTTCTACAACTGTAATCTCTTTTGTTAAGGTTTCTTCCAAACCATCAACATTAGAGGCTTTTAATTTTATTGTGTATGTTCCTGCTTTCGTATATTCAATACCTCCTGGGTTTTTATCTGAAGAAGAAATTATTGTTGCTCCTTCAAAAGTCCATTCGTAAGTATCTGCTCCTTCAGTTTTGTTTCGAATACTTATTTGTACAGGTACTGATTCATCTTCATTAACAAAAGAAGTTTCAAAGTCCGCTTTTATAAAAATTGGGGTCTCTTTATAACATGCAGTCATCACAAAAATTACTGTTAGTAAAATATATGTATAGTTATAAGTTTTCTTCATTCTTTTTAATCTACAATCATTCTTTTTACCTGTGTTTGCTTTGCTGTTTCTAGCACTACTACATACATTCCTGAAGCTAAATTCATTGTAAATGGAATACTATATTCTTCTAATGTCTCATTGGGTATATGTTTTGTTATAAATTGCCCTTGTGTGTTAAAAATACGGAGAGAAATAGGGGTTGCTTCTACTAAATCTATGCTAACCTCAAAATTTCCTTTATTTGGATTTGGAGAAATACTAAACACCTCAATAAATGGAGTTTCTGTATCTCCTGGGTCGACTAAACCACTTTCTTCTTCAACTACTACTTTTTTATATGTTTCTTGTACACAGTCGCCAACTTTTGTTAATAAACCTACTTCATAGGTTCCTGCTTTAGAAAAACTAAGCACTACTGCATTTTCCTTCTCTTCTACTACTTTTGCTTCGTTTGGCAACATCCAATCAAAAGATTCAGGTGTGGGGTTACTTGTATGAAAGACAACAACTTCTTCATCAATATAGGTTTGTGACGACATTAAAAACTCAGCATTTATTTCTTGGTTACTGTAATTAATTATTATGGTATCAGTAGCCACACAACCTAAGGAAGATGTTACTGTAACAGTATAAGTACCTCCTTTTGTTATAATTATTGATGCTTCATTTGAACTAAACCCATTATTTGATGCCCAACTATAGGTTGCATTTTCATCATCAATGCTGGCGTCTAAAAGATAGGTTTGATCTATACATAAGGTCTTGTCACTTCCTAAATCTATAGTTAATTTTTCAGGATTTTCTAACTTTATTTCTGAAAAAGCTTTACACCCATTAGCATCTATTAATGAAAACTTATAAGTTCCTTCTACCAAATTCAGTAAGCTTGTAGCTTTTTCTCCTGTTTCCCATTCGTAAGTATATGGTGCTTCTCCTCCTGAGATATCTAAAGAAATGGCTCCGTCATTTGCACCATAACAAGTAGGGTCTTTTTTATTTACTTCAATCTTTAACCCTCCTGGTTGTCCAATTGTAACATTTCCTGTTGCTTCGCACCCTCTAGCATCGGTAACAAACACCAAATGGTTTCCCGCTATTAAGTTTTCTGCCGTGGTAGTGGTTGCTCCATTAGACCACTGAATGTTGTATGGTGGGATTCCTCCTGAAATAGCTACAGTTGCAGTTCCATCATTTCCTGTATCACAAGAAATTTCAGTGGCAGATAACGATAGCGCTAGTAATTCTGGTTCTTCAAAGCTAAACAATACATCTGTTGGATTGATCAACTGTAAACTTTCATAAACACCTATTACAACACCCCTACTATCTTCTACATTTAAAGCATATTCTCCTGTTGATAAATCAGTGGCTATTGGATTGTTTTGATTCAAATCTTCATATATTCCACTACTATTTTTCTTTTTCCAATAATATATGTACGATTCCCCTGTACTAAACGGTAAACCTCCAGTTACACTCGCCTTCAAAGCTCCATCCGCATAAGGATTGTTAAAACTATTATTCTGATTACATGAAATTGGTTTTTCAATGCTAATAGTGGCTTCTATTGGATCATATAAGATGAATTCTTTCTCTACATAAATACACCCTTCTTTTGTCGTTGCTGCCATATAATTTGCATCTTCAATAGTCAAGTGATATAACCCTTTGGGGATATTGTTAATTTTTATTTGAAATTTACCATTCACGATACTTGTTTCCGTTTGCCCATTCAATATTGCTCCTTTTTCATCTTGCCAATAATAAGTATAACTACCGTCAGCAAAAGAGGTTCCTCCTTCTATCTCGGCTTGTATCCAACCATCTGATGCTTGTCCTGTAGAAGGCGTAGCAAAAGCTGTAAAATCTATACTTATTGGATTCTCTGGTTGTTTTATTAAAACACTCCCCGTTACTTGACAACCTCTAGTATCTGTAACCCTTACACTATATTCTCCTTTTGTTAGGGAATTTATTTGTGCTACTTTGTTTCCTCTTTCCCACTCAATGTTATATGGAGGTATTCCTCCTTTAATAATTGCTTTTGCCCAACCATCACTACCTTCATAACAGTATACATCTTGTTTTTCAAAGGTTAATTCCAGTAATACCGGCTCTTCAAAATTATAAATTACATCTGTTGGTGTTACTAATAGGTTATTTTTATATACACCTAAAATAATACCATTTGCGTCTTTAATATTTACGGCATAATTTCCTGCGTCTAATCCGCTTGCTATATTTGAGGTTTGTGTAGTCAATATTGTCCAAACTCCTGGACTTGTTTCTTTTTTCCAAGTATAGTAATAGGATAAACCATTATTTTCATTGGGTTGTAGTTTTATCCCTCCTTCAGCTATTACTTCTAAAACGCCATCAGAAAAAGGATCTCCATAACTATTACTACTATTACATGAAATTGGTTTTCTTAATTCAATACCTGCTTTTAATGGTTCTGGATCATCAATATAATACTCACTTTCAATTACAGTACACCCTTTTTTATCAACTGCTAAAGGGTAGTTTTTATCTTGAATTGTTAACTTATACGTTCCTTCACCAATATTATTGAGTGTTAACTCATAACTCCCAGCATTAAATCTTGCATTTACCTGAGTATTTAAATTATTTCCATTAGCATCTTGCCATATATATGTATAAGAGCCATCGTTTAGAGGAGTACCGCCTGTTATTGTAGCTTTAATCCATCCGTTTGTAGCACCTGCAAAGGTGGGTTCAAAAAAGGTATAATTTATATTAATAGGATTCTGAGGTTCTTCAATTGTTATTGTTTCTTGAGCTTGGCACCCTTTTTCGTCGGTTACCTCAATAGTATAATTACCAGCTACTAAGTTTGATATATTTTCTGTAGTTTCTCCTGTATTCCAAGAGATAGTATAGTTCCCTGTTCCTCCTGTTATTGTGGCATTAATAGCTCCGTCTGTCCCTTGATGACAAAATACATCTTGTTTAGTGTATGTTATTTTTAATAACTCTGGCTGTTGTAGCTCGTACTCTTTATCTGTTGGAGTCACCAATGTATTATTGTTATAACTTCCTATAATTATTCCGTTAGCATCTTCAATATTAACTGTATATTCTCCTGCTCCTCTATTTTCAAGTACATTTCCTGTTTCTCCAGGTATGATTTGATAAACACCAGACGCATCTTTCTTTTTCCAAGTGTATTTATACTTGTATTTACCTCGTATAAGTGGACTAAAAGGGACTCCTCCTGAAGCTATAGCTGTAAGTTCTCCATCACTAGATGGATCTCCGTAAACATTATTATTATTACAAGAAATGGAATTCGTTTCTTCTATTTTTAAATTTAATTTCGGTGGTTGCTGTAAAGTATATTCAGCATTAACTATCGTACATCCTTCTTTATTTGTTGCATTATTGTAATTTGCATCTGTTATAGTTAAGCTATATTTTCCTGCAATTGCATTTTCCAACGTTAGGTACCAACCATCTGCATTTACTATATCGCTAAAAGTATTCCATGTGGTACCATTTTCATGTTTCCACGTGAAGTTGTACTTTCCGTTAGGTAATGGAGTCCCTCCTGTGATTTCGGCACGGATTCTTCCATCTGAAAACCCAAAGGCTGTTGGTTGTTCTTCATGTACAAAATTTATTTTTACAGGTGATTTAGGCTCATCAATTTTTATAGGTTCTTTTTTTTCTTCTCCTAAGTCTATAATATTTCCTGCTCCATCTCTTACAGGTATTTTAGCGATACAATTATTTGCATCTTTTATTTGAACAATATAATCTCCAGCTGATTTTCCTGTGATAACTTGGGTAGCTTCTCGTTTTACATTTGGAAAGGTTCCTGTATAAGTTGCTAGGTGTGTAAACACAATCCAATCACTATCTAACACAGGGCTTGTATCTCCTTTATCTCGCAATAAATATTTATACTTTTTTCTATCTTGTCCTCCACTGGCTTTTATGGTTATGGTACCGTCACTACCTCCATTACACCATACATTGGTTGAAGTAACAGAGAACTCTATGTGATTTGGACGGTTAACTATAAATGTTGTTTCATGTGTTGGAGACTCTGTATATAAATTATAACTCTCTCCTGTGTCATATGCAGGTGCATCCCCAAATAGTTTAAAAGTATATCTCCCTGGAGGTAGATCTCTTATAGTATATGAATTATCATTTTCTAGAGTTTTATTAACTCCATCAGCTTGAGAAACTATACTAACACCATAAGGAAGATTAAAAGTACCTCCTTTATCGTTAGTAAGTGTATAAGTTAAACTCTCCCCTTGTTTTAAAGCTCTATCAAAGTTTATTTTTACAGCTCCATCATTTGAATCATAACATTTTACACCTTCTGGAACTCTTGATGCAATATGTGGTGCAGAGCGACGAATTTTGTATTTAACTGGATAAGAGTTATACCCGCAGGCTGTTTGCTTAAAATAAATACTTCTCCCATGATTTAAATCTGCATCAAAAACATTATCGATTTCTTGTGCATTTAATGTTATAGCAGGCGAACCATTAAACGCTGTCATATTAACCCAAGAATTAAGGTTAAAAGAATATTGCCAGTTATATTCACTACTCCTAAATCCTGTATGAGAAGTTATGGTTATGTCATCTTCAACAGGAAAAGAATTAGCTGATCCTGGTGAATTAATGGTTAAAATAGGGTAAATCTTTACATTAAATTGAGAGTTCCATAAACCTGTACCATCACTTCTATCTCTAAATTGTCTGAACTCAAAATCAAAATCAAAACACTCAAAATAACTATTACTATAAATACGTCCTGTATTAAAAGGTCTGTAACCATTACAACTACTTTTTATCTGTCTCTTTGCCCAAAAATTTAGAGATTTTAATCTCTGGTTAGCAGGAAAACGAGATGTTGTTTCATTACTTCCTGCACTATAATAAACCCTAGCAGAACGTTCTCTATAATTAAATTCAAAAGCTTTATAGTTATTTGAAGAATTTTGGAATTCTAATTCTACATAAGCATAGCCACAATGATGATTATTAGCCCCTTCAGCCCAACCATCAAATGTAATTTCATATTCACCTAGTTGTCCGAAAACTATTTTGAAGCAAAAAAAGATAATAATAAAAATAATTTTCTTCATCTCTTAAAATTTTATTTCAATCGTTTTTACTTTAGCATAACCTCCTTTTTTGAGTGTAGCTCTTATATGATAGATATACGTTTCGTTGGGGCTTACTTCTTTATCAATTGCATTTTTAATCTCAGCAGGTAAAATACGCCATGTACTAGGTTGCTTTTCTTTTAACTGTTTATAAATAGTGTATTCAGCTATTTCATCTTTATTTGCTCTCCAAAAAAGCTCTATGTGATTGGTTTCTCTATTTACTACAAAGTCTAATCCCTTTATATACTCCTTTGGTGTTAAATCTATCATTTCAATAGTTAAAGGAGTGGAAGGGGGCGAAGTCAACCCGCTTTTATCAATGGCTTTGATATGATATCGATACCTATTGTTCGATTTCAATTTGGTATCTATATATTGATGTATTGTATCATTAGTACTAAATACAGTTTCTAACTCCTTCTTTTCGGTAAGATTCTCTCTTAACAAAACATGTGTTGCTTTTTCTTCTGAAGAAGGTATCCATTCTATGATAATTTTTCCTTCTTTTATTTTATATCCTGAAAAAACAGGAGCTGTTGGTGGTATTACATCAGGCTTTTCTAGTATTAGCACTTCTGATTTTTCGGAGTGATTGTGACGCTTATCAACAGCTACTATACTATAAAAAACCTCTGCATTTAAGTTTTTTACTGTTACTGTATCAATAAAACTATTTTGGCTTATAGGAGATACTGTTATTTGTGAAGGTTCTTCATCTTTTAAAAAACTTCTAAAAACTCGATACCCTAAGAAATCAGGTTCTATATTTTGTTTCCAAGTTATGTGAACCACACCTAAACTATCTATCTTTCCGCTTAATTCTGTAGGTATAGCCGGAGGAATCCTATCTAAAGGTTGTATCAGTGTTGAAAACGATGTTTTTTCTTGTTTTGGATCTTTTCCTATTGCTTTTATTTTGACATAATTTGATGCTTGTAATTTGGAATAGGTAAGTTTACGTTGTTGCGGAGAAATATTATCTACGGCTACTACGTATGGACCTTTATCTACTGGAGCAATCAATAGTTGGAATTTTTCTAGCAATGTTTCTCCCTTTTCGGGAAACTCCCATGTAATTATGGCTTCATTGGTGTTTTTGGTAAGTTGTACATCAAAAACTCTAGGCGTGTAAGGCAAAATAGGCTTTCCTTCTCCTGAAATTATTGTAGAATACAATCCTTTTTCTCCGAACGGGGAAATTCCGTTAACTCTATAATAATACGTCTTTGTATTATTTGCCAAGGAATCAATATAAAACATACGTTTGGCTGGGGCTTCTGGTTTATCATTTAAGTTCACCAAAGGTTCTTTGCTTAACGATGTAAAGTTTACACCATCTTCTGAACGTTCTAAATTATAAGAGGTATATATTGTTTTAAACAGTTGATACTCCCATGTTAGAATTACATTTTTATCTCCAAAAATCCCTTGAAAATCTATCGGAGCAGGTAATGGCTCATATTCTTTAATACTAGCTATGGTAGCTGTTCCTTTTATTTTAACAATTTCTGAAGTATTCTCTATAGTTGCAGGTTTAATTTTGTACACATATTTTTCATGAAGTTTTACATCTGTATCTTCAAACCCCCACCCTGCTTTTTTTGCAGCTTCAAAACTCATATCAGCCGCTAATAAAGAGAATGAAAAACGCTGTTCATTTTCATTCACTAAATTGTAAATATCTGCCAATTGTCCTTCACTTCCTCCTTCTATAAAAAAACTTTCGCCAAATAGCGCTTGTGCAATAATGGCTGCGTTGTTATCTTCTTCTACAATTTCTTGCCAAGTTTCAATCGGAGCTGCTTGTATCTTTTTTGCCCATACTTTTTCTAAACTTGGTAATCGTTTACCATCACGAGAAAGCACGTATTTTTCTAATGTAAAACCACTTTTGTTTGTCTTTTTCCAAGCATTTGCTGTAGTTACCGCCCAACGTAATAAAATTTTATCTTTTTGTACTCTTGCAAGTATTTGTACACTAGACTGATGGAGTTCTTTTACTTGCGAAAAAACTCCTTGAGTAACTAAAAAATTTACAATTAGCAAATACGATACAGCAAATAACTTCTTCATGCCTTTTTAAGCTTTTTTTATTAATTAAAAGGGTAGGTGTTAGTTAGCATAACCTACCCTTTATTTTAATTATATTTTTTGGTAGAGGGTATAACTTCCATTTTCTTTTCCTTCTTCATCTTCTCCCAAGAATTTCAAGTTTCCATCTACAAAATAATATTTTACCTCTTCTATCTCCCCTTCTCTAGTTACTTCCAATATATTATCTCCTTTTTCCTTCCATTTTCCTTCTTCCGTATACGAAACACACTCATTATTCATATTTTCCTCATAAGAAACATCTTTAAAAGTGTTGTCCGATTTAAATTCTAATACTGCTTTTTTTTCACACTCGGTAAGTTCATCTACCTCTCCATTAGACGCTACATCTTTAAGTATCTGCCACTTTCCTATTAATGTATCTTGTGGTGTATCATCGTCACTACATGATGTAAAAAATACATTTACACATACTACTAAGGTTAAAATCATTGCATTTTTAATTGTTCTCATTTTTAAAATTTATTTGGGTTTATAATTAAGTTACTTGTTTACCTAAACTTATTAGGGTTTTTAAATTTATATACGGCACTAGTTCCTTTTATTCCACTTGGTAATGTATAGAACAGTTTTATTTTATAATCTCCATACCTCATAAATAAATAATTCTTATCTAAGAATTTCAATACTGAATTTCCATCGTTTATAATTCCGTCACTATAGTCATTTACTATTTGTGATTGTATATCTATCCAATCTTGTTTGTATACGTACCCTAAATTATATCTGAAAGGAAACGTCGTTTCTAACATCTTTTTATTTACCTCATACTCTGCGTTACTTACATAGGTATTTAATAATGGAAGTGCATATTTTGGAGGTGCTCCTAATTCGTTTTCATCACGTCTTTTTACTCGGTAACCTCCTAACGGATATCGTGCGTACAATGGTGGATTTATATCTTTTTCAAAATAATCGTCTTCTAAAGTTGCCTCAATAGTCACTAAAGGAACATTATCGGTGTAACTTGTTCCTAATAGTTCTACTATATCAAATGGTTCATGGCTCTCTATTCTATTGCTTAAATAAATAACATCTGAATAAATTTTACCCCAGTTATATTCCTTTGTATTTATTGAATTTATTTTATCCTTGAACGTTTTATATTTCGAAGTACTAAAATCATAGGCTAATCTTTCTATCTCTCCATCCTTTGAAATATTTTCAGCTTTACTTTGTTTAACTTCTACTTCAGTACTTTCTACATTATTATTATAAGAGCTTTCATTTTCAGAAGTATTATTTTCTTTTGACGAAATGTTGGTGCTAGATATAGTACCTTTTAGCTTACTTACAATACTTAAATGATATTTGGATGATTGTGCTACATTAGGTAAATTGTATGTAAGTATATTGTCTGATGTATTGTAATTAAAATTATATTCTGCAGGTAACTCTCCTTCTTTTTTATATGCTATATGACTCTTCCATTGTGTATCATCAAATAAGTAATCTTGCCCTCTTTTTAACTGGATATATCCTTTATCATATTCTTTTTCTAAAAAATACTTTTGATCCAAAACAGGGTATGCATAGGTAATATTATGTAACGGAATTACTGTTGGTGCTCCTCCTGTAATAAAGGTTCTTTCTTCTATTTCAATAGCTTTTTTACCATCTATCATTATTGTTTTAAAGACTCCTTTTACTTTTTCTTTAAAACTTACTTCAACTTCAACTGTTAATTCTTCATTTGGTGGTAAAATATCAGTAGAAATAAAGTTGGCTCTATCTTTATAATTAGACCATTCTATTACTCCTGGTATTTCTTTACCTTTATTTAATATTCTGTATTTTTCAAGAATAATCTTATATGTTTTATCTCCTTCATCTTCTGGTATTATAATAGGTTCACCTACTTTCATACTAAAAGTAGCTTGAGGTATAGCAAATACATCTACATCTTTACCTCCATCATCAGGTGTAACATCTGTAATTATTTTTAGTCCACCTAACGGAGAAGCATCTTCAAACACACACTCTTCTCCTAATGTTAATTTAAACCTAAATCTCCCTTTAATCAATCCTCCTAAAACATTAAAATGTCCTCCAACATAACCTCTCATCCATACAGGGTTTGGAGCTTTAGCTTGTAACAATACAGCTGCGCCAGCTTTTATAATAGGTATTTTTTTACTTATAAAGAATAACTTAACATGAATCCCTAACTCCCCTTGTAAGTACACGTACGCCTGTCCATTAGCATACCATCCGTTAATTCCTACTTGATCTCCTGTATTTGAACATTTTGCCTCCCCATAATCTTTCAACATAATATCAAAACCAGCCCCTGCCTGAAAACGAGCATAAAAGATTAAAAAACGTAAGTCTCCTGTATCAATAGAGATATCAGCTCCAAAAGCAAATCCTCCACCATTACTTAAGCTATTTTCATCTCGCATATAGTCAAGTTCATTAGCGTCAACTCCTAAAATTTCAGCAACTATAGGCGGAGGTGGTGGAGAACCTGGTAGTTTAGACCCTACCATAAAATACCCTCCTGCCTTTACACTTACAGGACCAACACCTATGCGCAATCCTAAACGATCTTCTGGTGTACCTGCATAAATGTACCATAAATCAGGAGCAAAGTGAAAAGATAGCCACCCTGCCCTACTTCTAGAACCTCTTCCTTCTATTATTCCTCCTGCTACATTAATATAAATACTTGCATCACCATGCAACGTGTTATTTTTAAAATCATATGATATATATAATTCCCCTTTTACTCCTCCTAAATCTACTGAGAACTCTTTTTCAAAAATTTTAACTCCAATGTCTTTATTTCTCATTTTAATTTCAGTCCCAAAAGCCTCCTTCATTAAAGATGTAAGGTTTAATTCTAAAGATATTTCCCCCTCTATCTTGGCCATTAACTCTGCATAACCATACAACTCAATATTATTTAATCCACCATTAGAGTTAAACTCCATACCAAAAGAAGCTTTCCCTTTGAATGCACTACTCCCTAGTACTGTTAGAAGAGTAACAGCTTTAAAACTTAACCCAATACTTTCATCAAACTCATAACCTATTCCTGTAAAAGAATTACTTGTACCATCAGAGCCTATATCCTCAAAACTAGAAGCTTCTGGGTTATAAAAAGAAGACATCTTCATTCTATATGATATACCTCCTCCTATTGCAGATATCGACAATGGAGGGACTAACGGTATAGGGCTTGGTGTAGCAACCATGAAGTCTACAAACCATAAGCGATGGTTGTTCTTTCTTGCAAATACTGCCTTTGCTTTTCCTAATTCAGCATCTTCTTCTAAGATGGAAACATTTACTACACCTTCAAAACCTTCACCATACGTAGGGTCGTTATCTAATATATTTATTTCTCCTTCAAATTTAACTGCTCCTAAATCAGCTTTTATTGATATTCCTTTTAATTCTACACCTTTAAACTTCCACTTTTGCCTATAGTTTTCTTCTTCAAAAGCACCTATAATACCTAAGCTGGTTTTTGCAGCAAAACCATTGTTTTCTCCCATTAGGTTTATTCCTAGGTCAAAATATAAATTTGCATTTGTTTTATTTGCTGTAATCCCTATATTCTCTATAGATACTGGGAACCCAGCTAGAGCTACCTTATCTCGATACCCCATATAATCAACCGAAAAAACTGGACTTTCAGTCTGTAAAACTAAGTTTTGAAAAACTATTCCTTTAAACTCAACTAACTTCCTTTTACTTGATTGTTTTTCAGTTGTTTTTTTGCTTTTTTCCTGGTTTGCACTAATTGCTAAACGACCATGAAGTATTGCTTTCGGCTTAAACTCTCCGTCATGTATTTTTAATTCTATAGCACTATTAGGTAATAGTTCCCCTTTAGCCTTCCATAAGTTAAAATCAATAATAGAATCATTACGTACATTCAACAAATATTCTTCTTCTGAAATAATTCCTGTATATTTTAGCCCAAGTATTTTATTTTTCCCCTCTGGTTTTGAAACAGGTAATTGAATACGACCATCAAAAGATGCCCCTACTAATTTATTTGCTGCTAATGACACTTCTATTTTATCTAAAGAATATGCCCAAGCTTTATTTTTATTCGTTCTTCCTTTGTTTAACGGAAAAATATTTTCTGCATAGAAAGAACCTGAAACTCCATGACCATCAATTAATAGGTTATGAGCTCCGAAAGCTATTCTCTTATCTCCTTGTGATATGGTTTCTGAAGTTTTAAACTCCTTAGGTAGTTTAACATCTAATGTATTTACATATACTCCCCTCCAAATATTTTGATTTGGTAGTAATAATCCGTTTTTATGATAATGCTCAGGAAATTTAACACTAGGAGAGTTTCGTAAATCACTAAAATCTAAGACAGCTTCATTCAAATAAAATTGAAAATTTCCACCATAGTCTTTTTTATTTCTTTTTTTTGCCAACACAAACGGCTGTAAGCTTATTCCAACCAATAAATCATTCCAATCTGAAGCAATCGCTTTAAAAGCCCCTTTTACACGATAAGGTACCTGAAGAGTTTGCGTTCCATTTTCTGTTTTTACTTTATAAGGTACTTTTGTTTTTCCTTCATTTACCTCTCCATTTTCTTCTAAAGGTAATATCAATTCTCTCGAAAACTCAACCTCTCCTTCTATTCCTAACTCTTTAACACCATCACAATTAATGGTTACATACGTTTTGTTTTGAGTAATACCTGTTCTATAATCAAACCCTCCTTTTAAAGTTAGCATCCATTTACCTCCATTAAAAGGTATATGCATATCTCCCAATAGCACCAAGTTAGCATCTCCTATAATACCTCCATCATGCGATAACTTTACATTATTAGCTCCAAAAAATAGTTCTATCGGATAACCATTTTCATTAGTTTGAGGCAAACGCACCCTTGCAAAAACAGTTAATTCTGTATAGTCTTTATAAATATTGGCTTGTGTTATCCCTATGGCATATTGAATATTTTCTCTAGTATGCTTAACCCCAACCGGAAGTTCTTTTATATCTTCATTTGAAAAATTGTCTACCCAAGACTTATGTTTTTCAATTTGTTCAAATGAAGCTAACGCTTTTTCCTTATCATTAATTACAAGTGAAGGAGTTGGATACCACTTTTTAATATTAGTCCAAGAAAACTCTTTTGCCTTTGGTGAAGTTTCTATTTCATAAGTTTCTTTTAATAAAGAATTAGAAAAAAAGTTTATAGACTTAACCTTTGAGTTACCTTTTGGTATTTCTCTAATATCATTATAGTCTTCTGAAGCAATTGTTACCTGAACAGTAAACAACCACAAAAGAACGAAAACAGCAATTTCCCTTAACATAGTTTTTTATAGTAAACTTAATCTTTTATTTCCCCTTTAATAGCCTGCAAATTAAATGAAAATTATAATCACAACAAAAGTTTTATTCTTTTATAATATTTTTTCTTATAGCCTTCGCTTAATTCCACTTAAAATATTGTTAATTCCTTACAAGAAAGAAGTATATAATAATCCTTTATCTAAGTATTTACATCCCTCCCCTTAAATTTAGAAAAATAACGGTGTCAAATTGTTGTTCTAAAAAGTCAATTGCTCGTTGGCTTCGTATTCCTGATTTACAATAAACCACTACAGGTTTTTCTGTATTTACTTCATCATATCGATGGGCAAGTTCTCCTAACGGAATGTGTTGTCCACCTATATGTTGCTGCTGTCGTTCCCAATCTTCACGAACATCTAATAAATTATACGCTGACAGATTATCTTGTAACTCCTCTAAAGTTATTTCATGAGTAGCTGTTTTTATTCCACAGAAAAATTCATAATCGTTATCTAATTCAGCTACCTCAGCTTTGTCTGTCTTTTCAAACTTCAATATCATTTGACGCATACTTAAGGTATCATACATCAATAATTTATTGGCTAACACCTCTCCTATTACACAAATAATCTTAATAGCTTCATTTGCTTGTAAACTTCCTATAACTCCCGGTAATACACCTATTACACCAATTTCTGAGCAATTCGGAGATTCTTCTGGTTTGGGTGGTGTTGGATACAAACATCTATACGTAGCACTTCCTTCGTAGTTGAACACACTTACCTGCCCTTCAAACTTAAAAATAGCACCATATACCAAAGGTGTTTGAGTTAATACTGCTGCATCATTTGTTAGGTAGCGTGTGGCAAAATTATCGCTCCCATCAACAATTACATCGTACTGCTGAAATAAAGAAATTGCATTTTTATTGGTTAGCTTTTCTTTGTATACATTGAACTGAACAAACGGATTCAATTTTGATAAACGATTTGCTGCTGTTGCTGCTTTAGACTTTCCTATATCGTCTATTGTATATAATATTTGACGCTGTAAATTACTTTGGTCTACTACATCATCGTCTATAATTCCAATCGTACCTACACCTGCTGCTGTTAAATATTGTAGTACAGGACACCCCAATCCACCAGCCCCTATCACTAATATCTTGGCTTGTTTTAATTTTAATTGCCCTTCTTCTCCTATTTTATCGAGAATTAAATGACGGTTGTATTGTTTTTGTTCTTCTTGACTTAAGTTCATGTTTAATTGTAGAATAAATTCACCTCATTAACTCTTAAAATTTTCATTCTTAATTCTAATAGCCTAACAGGCTAACTTCTAAAATGCTCCCAATCCTTCCAAACCACTTCTAATCCCTGTCCTTTTAGCATCTGTACAATTTCTTCTGTACTTCGTTCGTCTGAAATTTCAAATTGCTCTAACGATTGTGGTTCAACACTATATCCTCCTGGATTTGTTTTAGACTCTGCACTTATTGAGGTAGCCCCTAAATTAACAATATTATTTCTAAAAACTTCACTTTCTCGAGTAGACATAGACAATTCTACATCTTCATCTAACATTCTAAACGCACAGATTAATTGTACCAAATCAGCATCAGTCATTTCAACCTTAGGTTCTAAACCTCCTGAATGTGGCCTAAGCCTTGGAAAAGAAATAGAATACTTCGTTTTCCAGTAGGTTTTCTGTAAATATTTTAAATGCAATGCGGTAAAAAAACTATCGGCACGCCAGTCTTCCAATCCAAATAGAGCTCCTAAACCAATTTTATGAATTCCTTCTTTTCCTAATCTGTCAGGAGTGTCTAAACGGTATTCAAAATTAGATTTTTTCCCTTTCGGGTGGTGTTTTTTATATTCTTCTTGATGATACGTTTCTTGATATACCAATACGGCATACAATCCGTTTTCAATTAATAATTTATATTCATCTTGATCTAAAGGCTGTACTTCAATAGTAATGTTTGAAAACTGAGAACGAATGAGCTGAATCGCATTTTTAATATAATCAACTCCCACAGTTCTATTAGCTTCTCCAGTTACTAACAAAATATGATCGTAGCCTTTTTTCTTTAAAAAAGCGACTTCTTTCAATATTTCATCATCGGTTAATGTTCTCCTCGGAATTTTGTTTGTAAAGCTAAATCCACAATACGTACATATATTCTGACATTCATTACTCAAATACATAGGAGCATACATCTGAATCGTGTTTCCAAATCGTTTTTTGGTAAGCATACGACTCTTTTGTGCCATTTGCTCTAAAAAAGGCTTAGCTGCTGGTGATATCAACGCTTTAAAAGCTTCTAAATCAATTTTATCTTTTGATAAAGCGGCTTCAACATCAACTGTTGTTTTATTGAAGATATTTTGTAAAGTTTCATCCCAATTATATTGGTTGAATATTGTTTTAAAGCTATTAGCCTTTAGCTCTTGGCTATTGGTTGTCAGCTTTTTAGTATTACTCCTTGTTTTATTTAGTAACATACTATCAATTTAAAAAAGCTAATGGCAAAAGTCAAAAGCTCTAACCTAAAAAACTCGTTAACGGACTACTTGCTTCTGCTTGTTTTCTTACCGGAGCTAACTTTGCTTCGTATGCCATTCTTCCTGCTTCAACTGCTATTTTAAAAGCTTGTGCCATCGCTACTGGATGTTGTGAAACTGCTATCGCAGTATTTACCAACACTGCATCGGCACCTAGTTCCATCGCATGTGCTGCGTGCGAAGGAGAACCTATTCCGGCATCTACTACTACTGGCACATTAGATTGCTCTATAATAATTTCTAAAAACTCCAACGTTTTTAGTCCTTTGTTACTTCCAATAGGAGCTCCTAACGGCATTACACATTGGGTTCCAACTTCTTCTAATCGTTTGCATAATACAGGATCAGCATGAATATAAGGCATCACTACAAACCCTTTTTTCACTAATTCTTCAGCCGCTTTTAACGTCTCTATAGGATCTGGTAATAAATATCTTGGATCTGGATGTATTTCTAATTTCACCCAATTTGTTTCTAACGCTTCTCTTGATAATTCAGCAGCAAAAATGGCTTCTTTTGCTGTTCTAACTCCTGATGTATTGGGTAATAAATTAATTCGAGAGTGATTTAAATGTGTTAAAATATCATCTTCTTCATTCTGCACATCTACTCTTTTTAATGCCACCGTTATTAATTCACTTTCACTTTCGAATAAAGCATCTCTCATTAATTCTGATGAACCAAACTTTCCTGTTCCTGTAAATAATCGAGAGGTAAACGTTTTATCGGCTATCGTTAATTTTGTGTTCATTTTTACTAGTTGTTATCACCTAATTTATACACTTGCTCGTTGGTACTCGGTGCGTTTAAAATTTTATGAAAAGTCGGTATCAAATTGAAATTTTGAGTAACGGCTTCTGAAACGGCAACACCATATATCCCAATGCTAATAATATAAGAAACATCTTCTAAAGTAATTCCACCAACAGCTATTATAGGAGTTTCGGTTTGCAATTTTTCAAGTAGTATTTTATAACCTTTAATTCCCAAAACAGGACTCAAATTCTTTTTTGTTTCTGTAAATCGAAAAGGTCCTAAACCGATATAATCTACTTTTTTTTCTAGTAGAATTTTACAATCTTCTAAAGTATTAGCTGTTCCTCCAATAGCATACCATTTACCTAAATACTCACGGGCTTTTAACGGACATATATCCTTTTTCCCTAAATGAACGCCATCTGCATTTACTTCTTTGGCTACTTTGTAATAGTCGTTTATAATTAATCGTGTTTGAAAATGACTTGTAATTTCTCTCGCTTTTTGTGCTGTTTCTAAAATTGTTTTCGGATCCAGATTCTTTAATCTAAGTTGCACCCATTCCGCTCCTGAAGCACAAGCTCTTTGAATATTTTCTAAATGTTCTTCGGAAGTTTTCCCTTGCGTTATATAATGTAATTTACTTATCATTTTGTTTTTAGTTGTTACTGTTTTTTTAGAAGTTTAGGAGTTAAGAAATTAAGGACATCAAATATTAAGATTTTTTTAGAATACTTCTACAATATGCATTCAGCATTTTACTTACTTCTTCTAGTAGTCCTTTTTCTTTGGATATACTTTTCACATATTCTAAATCTTTAGATAGAATTAAAAAGTAACGACATTCTTCTAATGATACTTGCGCTATATTATAAAACCGTAGTTTTTCTTTATCACTAATTCTTTTATAACCCTCTGCTATGTTTGCTGTTATTGATATGGCTGCTCTTCTAAATTGTGATGTTAAACCATATACTTCTTCCTTTGGAAATTGTTTTGACATTTTATACACTTCTAATACAAACTGATGTCCTTTTTGCCAAACCAATAAATCTTCAAATGATGTTGTTTTATTCATATGCTTATTTTTTCAGTACTATTTCTCCTATAATCCTTAACTCCTAAAACACTCAATTACTTATAAGAATGTTCTCCCAGAAGTGAGTCATTAGAATTCAAAAATTGTTCTGTATAATACTTGGCATTTTTACAAGCATCTTCTAAAGGAAGTTGATTTGCTATATTTGAAGCTAAAGCTGAAGACAACACACAACCACTTCCGTGTTTTTCAAAAACCGAACCTGTAATCGGTGGAATATTTAGTTGTACTATTTTACTATGGTATATTTCATCCCATCCTCTTTTTTCTTCTCTATGACCTCCTTTTAAATAGATATTGGTTCTTTCTGTGATAAACTCAACGGTTTCTTCGATTGTTTTTTTAGGAAATAAAGCTTTTATTTCATCATAATTTGGAGTTATAAAGTCACAATGCAGCAATACTTTTTCAAATACTTTTAAGTTTTCTTTGGAATGAAAATCAAATCCAGTACTCGATTTTAATATTGGATCTAGCACTATTTTTATTGTAGGGTTACAACTTTTTAACACTTGAACAACCTCTAATAATACTTCCCAAGATTGAATAATTCCTATTTTGACTACAGAAATATTAAAGCGTTCAAAAAGTATTGTTATTTGATTGATAATTGTTTCTCTATCAATCCAAGTACACTCCTTAAAATCAACATCATTTTGAACAGTAACCGCAGTACATACCGATAATCCGTACAAATCATGTGCCTCAAAAGTTTTGATGTCTGAGGTGATTCCTGCTCCGCTTGACGGATCAAGACCTGCAATAGTCAGTATGTAAGGGTTTTGTTTCATGTTTTTTAATATGCTTTTTTTTCTTTGATGAAAAGATTACTTCGTCGTACACTCCTCGTAATGACGCTTGATATTTTTAAAGCTTTCAACTGGATTTTCTGTATTCCAAACTCCTCCTAAAACACCAATTCCTTGAAAACCTAATGCTAAGGTTTCTTGAACGGTATCTGTATTGATTCCTCCTATGCCTATAATAGTCTTATCAATATGGTTTACATCAAAACCTCTTCCTTCATATCCTTTTTTAGATATAGAAGAAAAAACAGGACTCAATAAATGGTAATCAAATTCGATGTCACAATTCGCAAGTTCTTCAGGTTCATGAAAAGAGCTACTCATCATTTTTCCTATCATATCTAGCCCAATAAAATATTCGCTTCCATTCTCTAAAGCATCTCTTCTTTTTTGTTCTTGAAAGTGAATGCCTTTTAAATTGAATTCATTAATCAATTCATGAAAATAATGCGTGATTATTCTATCATGGTATTTTTCATCTACCTGATTCAAATAAGCCACATGCTCCTCGTAATTCTTCTCAGGTTTTCTGAAATGATAATATTCCAACCCTTCTTTAAATAATTGCTGGAGGATTTCAATCTCATTGGGAATATCTTTTTCTGGAGCTATTAAAACAATCATATAGTCAGTTTTAAATTATGAATTACGAATTTAAAAATTGCTAACTCATAATTTATTTATAGATATACTTCTGAACCTTTATCTTTAAATTCTTTAGATTTGTCCTCCATCCCTTTTGCAAACACTTCGTCTCCTTCTACTTTATTCTCTGCAGCAAAATCACGCACTTCTTGTGATATTTTCATTGAACAGAATTTTGGTCCACACATAGAACAAAAATGCGCAATTTTAGCTCCTTCAGCAGGTAAGGTTTCATCGTGATATTCTCTTGCTAATTCTGGATCTAATCCTAAATTAAATTGGTCTTCCCAACGAAATTCAAAACGTGCTTTACTCAACGCGTCATCTCTGTGTTGCGCTCCTGGGTGTCCTTTTGCTAAATCAGCTGCATGAGCTGCTAATTTATAAGTAACGACTCCTGTACGTACATCTTCTTTATTTGGTAAACCTAAATGTTCTTTCGGTGTAACATAACACAACATAGCACAACCAAACCATCCAATCATCGCTGCTCCAATACCTGAGGTAATATGATCGTATCCTGGTGCAATATCAGTAGTTAAAGGCCCTAAAGTGTAAAACGGAGCTTCATCACAGGCTTCCAATTGCTTATCCATATTCGCCTTAATCATGTGCATTGGCACGTGACCTGGACCTTCTATAAAGCATTGTACTTCATGCTTACGTGCTATTTTTGTTAATTCCCCTAAGGTTTCTAGTTCAGCAAACTGTGCTTCGTCATTCGCATCGGCAATACAACCTGGGCGTAAACCATCTCCTAACGAAAAGGCAACATCATAAGCTTTCATTATTTCACAAATCTCTTCAAAATGGGTATATAAAAAACTCTCTTTATGGTGCGCTAAACACCATTTTGCCATAATAGACCCTCCTCTTGATACAATCCCTGTAATACGTTTAGCCGTCATAGGTACGTAACGCAAACGAACTCCTGCGTGAATCGTAAAATAATCTACTCCCTGCTCTGCTTGTTCAATTAGAGTATCTCTAAAAATTTCCCAAGTTAAGTCTTCAGCAATCCCATTTACTTTTTCCAATGCTTGATAAATAGGTACAGTTCCTACAGGTACAGGTGAGTTACGAATAATCCACTCACGTGTTTCATGAATGTTTTTCCCTGTAGATAAATCCATTATATTATCTGCTCCCCAACGACATGCCCATACTGCTTTTTCAACCTCTTCTTCTATTGATGAGGTTGTCGCTGAATTTCCAATATTAGCATTGATTTTCACTAAGAAATTACGCCCTAAAATCATAGGTTCGGCTTCTGGGTGGTTTATGTTAGAAGGAATTACTGCACGACCTCTAGCTACTTCTTCTCTTACAAACTCTGGAGTAATTTTTGCTGGAATACTCGCTCCAAAATCTTGCCCTTGATGTTGTTCTGACAAACGCGTCATTTCATCTATTCGCTGATTTTCACGAATGGCAATGTATTCCATTTCTGGAGTAATAATTCCTTTTTTAGCATAATGTAGCTGTGTTACATTATGTCCTTTTTTAGCCCTCTTTGGTTTACTTTTTAAATTGAATCGTAAATGATCTAAGCCTTTATCATTCAATCGTTCGTTACAATATTCAGAAGTAAATTCTGTTAATTCCTCTACATCTCCTCTGTCTAAAATCCATTGTTCACGAATACGTTCCAACCCATTATGAATATTAATTTCTTTAGTTGGATCAGTATAAGGTCCTGAAGTGTCGTACACTGTTACGGGTTCGTTAGGGGTTCTTTTTTTTGTCATCGAATCCACCGTGTCACTTAATTCGATTTCACGCATTGCTACGTTTATCTCTGGATAAACCTTTCCTTGAACGTATATTTTTTTTGAATTAGGAAATGGATGTCTTGTAATACCACTTTTTTTAGGTGCTGTGTCCTTTTTTTTCATTTTTTAAGGCTATTAGTTTGTATACTGTTGTTTGTTAATTGTTCGAATTATCCTCCTTGTGTAGATTTAATAATTAACACATTATCATTTCCTTTAAGTTTATATGAATTCCAATTTTCTTTTTTTATTACATTCTCGTTAACAGCAACAGCAATACCGTTCACTTGAACCTGTAGCTCATTTATTAGTTCTTGTAACGTTAATGTACTTGAAAATTCTCTTAAAGATTCGTTTACTCTTATTGTCATTGTATTAACATTTTTCAAAGTAAACTATAGAAGAAGAAATATAACGTGGTTATTATTAACCTTATATACTAGCATACAATACTACAACTTTTCCCTACGCTGGTGTTAACCATATCAGGTTCTAAGGATGTTTCTCAAACTAGTGAACTAGCTACTCCTAAAGTTTACTCGACAAATATAAATGTTTATTTTTTTCTTATTTACTTTTTCTACCTCATTTTCTGACACTTATACCTAAATCACTAACATACAAATCATTAAATCCATTACTCTTATTTTATTTTATGAAATTTATATACCTAAGTGGAGAAGCCCCTCTTAAAAAAATGACTCTTTCTGTTGAGTTAATAACAGAAGGCGGTAAACTGAAAAGCCTTACGAGTAGGTAAAACTAACCCTATTTATTATGAAAACTGAAACTTTACACCAAAACACTGAAAACTTAGTTGGAGGGTGGTCTCCTTACAGAGATTTAACCTCTGAAGACAAAGTTATTTGGAATGAAACTCCAAAACCATTGGGGGTTGACTATACTCCTTTTGCTGTATCTACCCAAATAGTTAACGGAGTTAACTATCGTTTTAAATGTACCGCCTCTATGCCTCCTGCTGAAGTAGTTTGGGAAGCTATTGTAGAAATTTATAAACCTATTAATGGTAAACCTAGGATTATTGGAATTATCCGTTTATAATTAAAAACTAAAAATTATGGCAACTACAATAGAAAAAACTCACGTTAAGTCAAATCAAGAGTTAGAAAAATTAGCTTCTGGAGAAGTTGGAATTATAGCTAAATATGCTTTTCAAAACCCGTATTCCATCAACGGACCATTTGGCACTTTAGAATTAACTCTTTCTGGTAACAACTCTGACAAGGAAGTTGCAGTTGGAGAAATAGAGATTAATACGCTATGGGGATTGGGATCGTATACCAATCTTAAATTTACTGGTACAGGTAATTTTAATGGTAGTACGGGATATACAAGCATCCAAGCAAATTCTATCGGAACTATTACTATAAGACCTAATGCACCTAAACCTATTAAAGCCAAAGTAAATATTTCATTAAATCCAGGGTTTCAAGAAGGTACTTTAAGTGTTGAAGGTTTCTTTAGTGATTTTACTATTAAAGCAACTTTTGTTCATTATATAAACAAAAACAATTAAGTATATTCTTTTTCGTTAACGTTTTTTATTCAAAAAAGAAAGCGGGCTTTAAAAAGCCCGCTTTCTTTCAAAATATTTCTTGTATCTTTTTTATAAACTCTTTACTTTTTTTGTTACTTCTTCAAGCACCTCAAAAGCGGTTTCGGCCATTTTATTACCTCTTAAATCTAATAATGGGTTTACTTCTACAAACTCTAAACAAGCTACTTTCTTACTTGCTAATAATCCGTTTATAAGATTGATGATTTCGTATTGATCAAATCCCTTAGGTACTGGAGTTCCTGTTCCATAAGAAATCATGTCACAATCCATTGAATCTACATCAAACGACACATAAATCACATCACAGTTAGAAAGTTTTTCCAAAGCTTCATTCACACAAACATCTAATCCACGGTAACGAACTTCTGCTACCATATAGTTTTTAATACCATATTTTTCCATTTGTTTATCCTCAGGTTCTTCTGTGTCACGAACTCCAAAGAATACAATATCTTCTGGTAAAACTTTTTGTCCAGAAGTTCCTATATTTTTCATTCGCTCCCATAACTCTGATGTTTCCCTATCTACATCATTAATTTGACAATCTAAGTTATCATCTGAAATAGCAGCTGACAAAGGCATTCCATGAATATTTCCAGATGGTGATGTATAAGGTGAATGCAAGTCTCCATGGGCGTCAATCCAAACTACTCCAACTCTTTTAGTTGGGTTTGCTGCTTTTACACCACTAATTGTTCCTAATGCTGAAGAGTGGTCTCCTGACAATACAATTGGAAACTTTCCTTCTTGTAAATTTACTTTTACATGGTTACTTAAGCGTTTGCATTGGTTGAAGACGCTATCAATTCGTTTTGCAAATGAGTTATTTACTTTATTGTAAATAGATTCATTCTCTGTAATTACATCTTCAAAATCATACGAATCAAAGTAATTACTTTTTTGATTTATAGCTGCAATTTCAATTGCATCTACCCCCATATCAGAACCACGAGTCCCTGCTCCGATATCTGATCTATTTTTAATAATTTTAATTTCTTTCATCATCAGTTATTTTATATAAAAAAAATGTCATTTAATTATTTTAAATGACACTTTTCAAATAGTTTATCTCTTGTCTAACTCTACGAAATCTCTTAAGTTCTCTCCAACGTAAACTTGACGTGGACGACCTATTGGTTCTTTGTTTAAACGCATTTCTCTCCATTGAGCAATCCAACCTGGTAAGCGTCCTAAGGCAAACATTACTGTGAACATTTCTACAGGAATTCCCATAGCTCTATAAATAATTCCTGAATAGAAATCTACGTTAGGATATAACTTTCTTTCAACAAAATATGGATCATTTAATGCTTCTTGCTCTAATCCTTTTGCGATATCTAAGATTGGATCTTCAACTCCTAAGTTATTTAGTACTTCATCAGCAGCTTTTTTAATAATTTTCGCTCTTGGATCGAAGTTTTTATACACACGATGTCCGAACCCCATTAAACGGAAAGGGTCGTTTTTATCTTTGGCCTTTGCCATGTACTTTTTAGTATCTCCTCCATCTTCTTTAATTGCTTCTAACATTTCAAGTACTGCTTGGTTTGCTCCTCCATGCAAAGGGCCCCATAAAGCTGAAATCCCTGCTGATAACGATGCAAATAACCCTGCATGTGATGATCCTACGATACGTACTGTAGATGTAGAACAGTTCTGCTCATGATCTGCATGTAAAATTAATAATTTGTCTAATGCATCTTTAACAATTGGATTTAACTCATACTCATCGTTTGGTTTTTGAAACATCATCGTTAAGATGTTTTCAACATAACCTAGCTTACGAGATCCATAGTTTAATGGTAATCCTTGTTTCTTACGTAAAGTCCAAGCTACTAATACTGGGAATTTCCCCATTATTTTAACAATAGCTTTATACATATCTTCTTCTGAATCAACATTTACAGAAGATGGATTAAAAGCTGTTAATGCTGATGTTAACGATGATAACACTCCCATCGGATGTGCATTCTTTGGAAAAGCATCAATAATTTTTTTGATATCATCATCTACAATAGCTTCATCTAAGATATCACCATAAAATTTATCTAATTGCTCTTTAGTTGGTAACTCTCCAAAAATTAACGCATAAGCTACTTCTAAAAAATCTGCTTTTTCTGCTAATTCTTCAATTGAGTATCCACGGTATCTTAAAACTCCTTCTTCACCATTTAAAAATGTTATAGCACTTTGGCATGAACCTGTATTCTTGTATCCTGGGTCAATGGTTATAATCCCACCCGTGGCTCCTCTTAAGGCTTTAATATCAATTGCAGTTTCATTTTCTGTTCCTTTTACTAAAGGAAACTCGTACGTATTTTCGCCAATTTGTATTTTTGCTATATCTGACATTTTTTAACTATAATTTTTTATGATTGAAGTGAATTGCGAAGATACCATTTTTTGGATTATTTTAAAAGGCTCTATTAATAGATTTTTAATATAAAAAAATCAATTTATTTTATTTAAAATAAACTTGAAAACACTAAACCCACCCTTACCTGTGATACAATGTTTTATATAGAAAAAAGTGGTGTTAATTTTCCTTACAAAATTAGTTTTATCTAGATTATTTTATTTTTTCACCCTTACAAACTCATTTTAATATGATAGTTCTCGTGCTCTTTTAGGTATATGATTTTTTTATTGATAAAAAGATTAAAATACAAAATGGATATTTCTTTACACCTCACACATTAAATAACATTATTAAAAAAAATGTTAATTTTTTGTTATTATTTTATTAATAATCAATAAACATATATTTTTAGAAAAAATTAATTCAATTCATAAAATCCTTTCACAATGAAAAAATTTAAATTTATTATTGCATTATTATGCATATCCTTTTTTACTGTACAATGCACCCAAGAAGAAAGCAATTTAACAAGTGACAACTCGCCTATGGGGATTAACTCTCCAAGTATGTTAGAAATTAACAATGCTGAGTGCTACACTGTTGATGGTTTTGGTCCAAATTCTTATTGGGCTGAATATATAGTTAACCAATCTACTACTAATTTTTTAAAGACTGAACACAACGAAGCTGCGAGTTTTTTTGGAATGGGTAATGTACCTTTATACTTAGCAGGTGGCGACGGAACTTTCAATGCTCTTTCTTATTCTAATGGTTACGTAGTATGGGGAGAAGAGTTATTAGCTAGTGCTTTAAATTATGGTAATGTTGCTATTGCTTACGTTGCTGCTCATGAAATGGCACATCAGGTACAGTTTAGAGACAACACTATTCCTAGTGGTAATCATGTTAGTGCTACTGAATTAGAAGCCGATGGGTTTGGAGGATATTTTATTCGTAGAACTTATACTAGTGATTGGAATACTGCAGCGGGTGCTTACAACTTCTCACAAACATTAGCTGGTCCTAATGGTAGTTCTCATGGTACAGCTGCACAAAGAAGGTCTGCTTTTAGGTTAGGTTACTTATTAGGGGATAACGGTACTTATTCTAACAAAAACTTTGATTCAAACTTTTTTTACTACTATGACTATTATGTAAAAGGTGGTAGATTAAAATTAGAATTGGTTAAGCCTTCTACTATCGAACAAAGTCAGCACGAGCATATTGTAGCACACTTAGAAGAGTTACAAAAAATTGCTTCAGGAGAAATTTCTGAAGAAGAATTCTTAAACTTAAATTAAAATATAATCAACTAAAATAAACGAATTGAATTGAATTTCAAAGGCTGTCTTACATGTAAGACAGCTTTTGTTTTTTTTATTTTTATACTACTTAACCTTGATTTGGTTTTTCTTGATCTTCTTCATAATTCTTTTCAAAGCACTATGAATAATAAGGTTTGAGTTTTTTGAAAGCGCATAATCATTATCTTTTTCAGAAACAACTAATTTACCAACTACTGTTTGACTATATATTATTTTAAACATATTTAAATCGTAGATACTAAGTACCACCTCACCTATGTTTTTTGAAGGATCAGTTTGAGAATTACTTGCCCCTAAAACACCTACTTCATTGGATATATTTTTAGTTCTAATATCAATAAAGTAATCATAACCTGTGCCGTTTTTTATATCTTTTAAAATAGATTTATCAAGACTAGGTGAAATATTACTAGGAATTAATAGTCCTTTCATGTTGCTAACCACCAAAAGTCTATTACCTATAAGTTCAGAAAATCGTTCATTTGCCATTTCAGTTAAACCATCTTTTCTAATGTTTTTAAAAAAGGTAACATCATTTAACAACCACTTTCCTTTTCTGAAATCTAATCGTGAATTTACATCTCCTGAATGAGTGTATTTTACCGAATTACAAGACGTAATTACAATAACAGCAAGTAATATGTATAAGTATTTCATATTTCTATAAATCAAACCCTAAATTTAGTTGTAACATTAAGGGGAAAAAACCATGACCTCCATTTACATCAAAATAATAAATAGGTCCCATATCAAATAATAAGTGAAAGTTTTTACCGTATTTACGTTGGATACCCCAAGTAGGTCCGACAGCAAAATCTAAATTATCAGTTACTACATCATCTCCAAAAAGAGTTTTACCTCTTGTTAAAATACGAGCTGATATAAAATTTGCTGAATTGTTGGTTATATTCAAACCTTTAGTTTTACGTTTATCAAAATTATAAAACCATCTCTGTTGCACGTCTAAAAAAGGGTTTATGGCATATACTAACCCTGTATCTACATCAGAAGCTGAAGAGTGTGGATAACTTCCACTATATCCTATTCCTACCCCTATAGAAAGGGTTGAGTTATTTCCAATAGGCATTTCATATTCAATTCCTGGGTTTAAAAAATTTACTCTCCAAACACGCTGCGTTAGTTTTTCTTGAGAAAACACTGTTGCAACAAATAAGCTACAAATAAGCAGGAATGATTTTTTCATAATTATTTTTTTAGTTTATAAACAACTATATAAAAAGTTAGAAGTGTTTTACCCTACTTTTACTTCTTATATTTAAACTATTTATCAAAAAACAATACTATACTTAACTAAAAAAGCTCGTACTTATGCACGAGCTTTAAATATTATATTAAAAAGTTTTATTTTATTTTAAACGCTTTTTCTTGCGGATAATAAGCTATATCTGCCAATTGTTCTTCAATACGTAATAATTGATTGTATTTTGCCATACGATCTGAACGTGAAGCTGAACCTGTTTTAATTTGCCCACAGTTTAATGCTACCGCTAAATCTGCAATGGTATTATCTTCTGTTTCTCCTGAACGGTGACTCATCACAGAAGTATACCCTGCATTATGCGCCATATTCACAGCTGCAATTGTTTCTGTTAATGTACCAATTTGGTTTACCTTTATTAAAATTGAATTTGCTATTCCATTCTCAATTCCTTTTGATAAACGCTCTACATTAGTTACAAATAAGTCGTCTCCTACTAACTGAACTCTATCTCCTACTTTTTCTGTTAAGTATTTCCATCCATCCCAATCATTTTCGTCCATTCCATCTTCAATAGAAATAATAGGGTATTTTTCGCATAACTCTGCTAAGTAGTCTGCTTGTTCTTGGCTAGTACGAACTTTACCTTTTGCTCCTTCAAATTTAGTATAATCATATTTACCGTCTACATAAAATTCAGCGGAAGCACAATCTAACGCTATCATAATTTCGTCTCCGAATTTATATCCAGCATTTTTAGTTGCTAAAGCAATTGTTTCAATAGCATCCTCTGTTCCTTCTAATGTTGGTGCAAACCCTCCTTCATCTCCTACTGCTGTAGATAAATTACGATCGTGTAGTACTTTCTTTAAGTTATGAAAGATTTCAGAACCTACTTGCATTGCTTCAGTAAAATTTTGGGCTTTAATTGGCATAACCATAAACTCCTGAAATGCGATTGGTGCATCTGAATGTGAACCCCCATTTATGATATTCATCATTGGAACTGGTAACGTATTTGCTGATACTCCACCTACATAGCGATATAATGGTAAACCCAACTCATTTGCTGCTGCTTTCGCTGCTGCTAAAGAAACTCCCAAAATGGCATTGGCTCCTAGTTTTGATTTATTTGGAGTTCCATCTAAATCAATCATTAGTTGATCAATCATGTTTTGCTCAAAAACTGATACTCCTAATAATTCTTGCGCTATAGTAGTGTTTACATTTTCAACTGCTTTTAACACTCCTTTACCCATATAATCATTTCCCCCATCGCGTAACTCAACAGCTTCATGTTCTCCTGTAGAGGCTCCTGATGGTACTGCTGCTCTACCTATGATTCCGTTTTCAGTAGTTACATCTACTTCTACTGTTGGATTACCCCTTGAATCAAAAATTTGACGTGCGTGAATGTTGATGATAATACTCATAGTGTTTATTTTTTTCTCTTGAACAATGCCAAGAGTGATCTGTAATTTATTTTCATTATAGATTCCCGTGAATTTTAGTCTACGAGAATCTCTATATTTTTATTTATTTAAGCTTTTACTTTTTTGATGTTTTCGATAAACTCGTCAAATAAGTATTCTGCATCGTGTGGACCAGGACTGGCTTCTGGATGATACTGAACAGAAAATACATTTTTAGATTTCATTCTGATACCTGCCACTGTATTGTCGTTCAAGTGTACATGTGTAATTTCTACATCAGGATGCGCTTCTGTTTCTTCTCTATTAATAGCAAAACCGTGATTTTGAGAAGTTATCTCTCCTTTTCCTGTAAGCAAATTCTTTACAGGATGATTAATTCCTCTATGACCATTGTGCATTTTGTAAGTAGAAATTCCGTTTGCTAACGCAATTACTTGGTGTCCTAAACAGATTCCAAATAATGGTAAATCTTTCTCTATGATTTCTTTTGCTGTATTTTGAGCTTCTTCTAATGGTTCTGGATCTCCAGGTCCGTTAGAAATAAAATACCCATCTGGATTAAAATCACTCATTTGTTCAAAACTTGCGTTGTATGGGTATACTTTAATATAAGCACCTCTTTTTGCTAAATTTCTTAAAATGTTTTTCTTAATACCAATATCTAATGCTGATATTTTAATTGAGGCATTTTCATCACCAACAAAATAAGGTTCTTTGGTTGATACCTTTGAAGCTAATTCTAATCCTTCCATGTTAGGAGTATCAGCTAATTGCTTTTTTAATTCGTCAATTTTATCTACTTCTGTAGAAATGATAGCATTCATGGCTCCATTATCTCTAATATAAGATACTAACGCACGTGTATCAACATCTGAAATGGCTACTAAATTATGCTTCTCGAACCAGTCAAATAAGTTTCCATCAGAATCTACACGAGAGTGTGTAAAACTGAAGTTACGACAAATTAATCCTGAAATTTTAATTCCTTCTGACTCTACTTCTTCATTGTTAACTCCATAGTTACCAATATGTGCGTTGGTAGTTACCATTAATTGTCCAAAGTAAGAAGGATCTGTAAAAATCTCTTGGTATCCAGTCATACCTGTATTAAAACAAATTTCTCCTGTTGCGGTTCCTTCTATTCCAATAGATTTCCCGTAGAAAATAGTTCCGTCTGCTAATAGAACTAATGCTTTTTTACGTGTTTGATATTTCATTTAGTGTGTTGTGTAATTTGTTTGCAAAAATATATAAAAAAAGGATAAACAATACTTTGTTTACCCTTTTGTTGTTTTATAATGAATTATAATATTTTAAAATCTGTTCGACATCTTTTTCTTTTCTATAAGATAGTTTCTTTTTTTTAGCATAAGATATTAACATTTTTTTATTTTTCTTATCTATAAAACTCAAAATTGTCTTTTTCTTTATTTTGTTCAGATTTGATACTTTATCACTTATTTTATCAACCAATACATATTCTTTTTTTATTCTATAATGAGCCGGTTTTATGACTTTTCCATTTAATTTATCTATTATTTCTTCTCTTTTAAATGAAATAAAACTTACTTTCAAATCTACTTTTTTCCCTTCAACTAAAACTTCATAAATACTATTTCCTTTTTTAATAAATTCTTTATTATTTATATAAGCTTTTTCTAAATTTGAAAAAACAAAAAGACTATCATTATTTATCTTAGAAACAAAAGAATTATCTATCAAATCGATATTAAAGTTATTTATTTTGTATTTCTTTTTATTTACATTGAGGATTATAGCCTTATTATTAAACTTCTCATAGTAGTATACTCTTTTTATCTTTCCTTTAGCTTCTGACATTCTATAAAAACCTGATGATGTTTTAGAGAAACTAGATTTAGGGCTACTGTCAACAACCCTAAATGAAGACTGTGAATAAACTAAGTTATTAATCATAAATAATAAAATCATAGCTAAAATTTGAATCTTTTTCATTTTTATAAATTTTAAGTTAATATTCCACTAATTTATAATTTTTATTATAAAAAAAGGGACAAACATTAAATGTTTATCCCTTTGATATAATTTATAAAAATTTTCATTTTTATTCTTCTTCTTGTGAAGTTTGAGTTTCAACAGCAGCTCCTTCAGTCTTCTTCGCTCCACCACGACGGCTACGACGAGTAGTCTTTTTAGCTTTGTTTCCTTTTGGATCGTATAACTCGTTATAATCAACTAATTCTACCATTGCCATAGAAGCGTTATCTCCTTGACGGTTTCCTAATTTGATGATACGTACGTATCCTCCTGGTCTGTCTGCTACTTTTACAGAAATTTCTTTGAATAATTCTGTTACAGCTTCCTTACTACGTAAATAACTAAATACTGTACGACGGTTGTGAGTTGTATCGTCTTTAGATTTTGTAATTAAAGGCTCTACAAACTTACGTAAAGCTTTAGCTTTAGCTTCAGTAGTATTGATACGCTTATGCTCTATTAAAGAACAAGCCATGTTAGATAACATCGCTTTTCTGTGCGCTGTTTTTCTTCCTAAATGATTAAATTTCTTTCCGTGTCTCATGACATTTGGTTTTAGCTTTCATCTTGCTACTAACCCTAGTTTAGGGGAGCAAAATATGAAAGGTTAATCTTTATCTAATTTGTATTTGCTTAAATCCATTCCGAAATTTAAACCTTTGTTAGCCACTAACTCATCTAATTCAGTTAATGATTTTTTACCAAAGTTTCTGAACTTCATTAAATCGCTTTTGTTAAATGATACTAAGTCTCCTAAAGTATCTACTTCTGCAGCTTTTAAACAGTTTAAAGCACGAACTGATAAATCCATATCAACTAATTTCGTCTTTAATAACTGACGCATATGTAATGATTCTTCATCATATGTTTCAGTTTGTGCGATTTCATCTGCCTCTAAAGTGATACGCTCATCAGAGAATAACATAAAGTGGTGGATTAAAATCTTAGCTGCTTCTGTTAAGGCATCTTTAGGATTGATAGATCCATCAGTATCGATATCGAAAACTAATTTTTCGTAATCGGTCTTTTGTTCTACACGGAAATTTTCAACAGCATACTTTACATTCTTTATAGGAGTGTAAATAGAATCTGTAAAAATTGTTCCTAAAGGAGCACCAGCTCTTTTATTTTCTTCTGCTGGTACGAAACCTCTACCTTTTTCAATGGTAATTTCAGCATTTAACGTTACTGATTTATCCATATTACAAATTACTAAATCTGGATTTAGTACTTGAAAACCTGAGATAAACTTTTGTAAATCACCAGCCGTTAATTGCTCTTGTCCTGATATTGCTATAGAAACTGTTTCTCTATCAGATTCTTCAATCTGTTTCTTAAAACGTACTTGCTTTAAGTTTAAGATAATTTCAGTAACATCTTCTACAACACCTTGAATTGTTGAAAACTCATGATCAACACCGTCAACACGTAATGATGTAATCGCAAACCCTTCAAGAGAAGATAATAATACTCTTCTTAAAGCGTTACCAACTGTTAATCCAAAACCTGGTTCAAGAGGTCTGAATTCGAATCTTCCTGAAAAATCAGTAGATTCAATCATTATTACTTTATCAGGCTTTTGAAAATTTAAAATTGCCATATTTTTTTTCTTCGTTTTAATTGTTATTCAGTTGCGCGGTTTATAAGTGTGAAGAAATACAAACAAACCCTTTGGCTGAACACCAATATGATTAATTTATTACTTAGAGTATAATTCTACGATTAACTGCTCTTTGATATTCTCAGGAATTTGTAATCTTTCTGGTACTTTTACAAATGTTCCAGATTTTTGATCAGCATTCCAAGATAACCACTCATAAACATTGCTGTTAGATGCTAATGAATTTTCAATAGCTTCTAAAGATTTAGATTTCTCTCTAACCGCAATAACATCTCCTTCTTTTAAACTGTAAGATGGAATGTTTACAATCTCACCATTTACTGTAATGTGACGGTGAGAAACTAATTGACGAGCTCCACTACGAGATGGTGAAATACCTAAACGGTAAACAACATTATCTAAACGAGACTCACATAATTGTAATAAAATTTCACCTGTAACTCCTTGAGAAGATGATGCTTTTTTAAACAAATTACGGAACTGACGCTCTAATATACCATACATATATTTAGCTTTCTGCTTTTCCATTAACTGGATAGCATATTCAGATTTTTTTCCTCTACGTTTACCTACACCATGTTGTCCTGGAGGGTAATTTCTTTTTTCGAAGTTTTTATCGTCTCCGAAGATTGCTTCGCCAAACTTACGAGCAATTTTAGTTTTTGGTCCTGTATATCTTGCCATTTCTAATTAATTTAGTAGGGATTATGAATTAAGGCTTACTCCTTCGATAATCTGTATATCCTACTGTTGTTAAAATATTTATTTTTTGTGCACAATAGTACACTTAAATAAAATATAAGTTGAAAATTAATTCAACTTATACTCTACGTCTTTTTGGTGGACGACATCCATTGTGAGGAATTGGAGTAACATCAATAATTTCTGTTACCTCGATACCTGTATTGTGGATAGATCTGATTGCAGATTCTCTACCATTACCTGGTCCTTTAACATACACCTTTACTTTACGTAAACCTGCCTCTTTAGCAACGTTAGCACAATCTTCTGCTGCTAACTGAGCTGCGTAAGGAGTGTTCTTTTTAGAACCTCTGAAACCCATTTTACCTGCAGATGACCAAGAAATAACGTCACCTTTTTTGTTTGTTAAAGAAATAATAATATTGTTGAACGATGCAGTTACGTGAGCTTCACCAACTGATTCTATTACAACTTTACGTTTTTTTGTTACTTTCGACTTTGCCATGATTCTTTACTATTAGTAAAAAATAATCAATGATTATTTTTTCTTGTTAGCTACAGTTTTTCTCTTACCTTTTCTAGTACGAGAGTTATTCTTCGTTCTTTGACCTCTTAATGGTAAACCAAGTCTGTGACGAATACCTCTTTGACATCCGATGTCCATTAAACGCTTAATGCTTAATTGAACTTCAGAACGTAACTCACCTTCAATAGTGAAAGCTCCTACTTGCTCACGAATTGCCGCAATTTGATCATCAGTCCAATCTTGAACTTTGATACTCTCATCTATATTAGCAGCAGCTAAAACTTCTTTAGCTCTACTTTTTCCTATACCAAAGATGTAAGTTAAAGCGATAACACCTCTTTTATTCTTTGGAATATCTATACCTGCGATTCTTGCCATAACTACCCTTGTCTTTGTTTAAATCTAGGATTCTTTTTGTTAATTACATATAATCTGCCTTTTCTGCGTACAATTTTGCAGTCGGCACTTCTTTTCTTAATTGATGCTCTTACTTTCATCAGTGTGTGTTTTTAATATCTGTAAGTAATTCTTGCCTTTGATAAATCATACGGACTCATTTCTAACTTCACTTTATCACCAGGTAATAATTTAATGTAATGCATACGCATTTTTCCTGAAATGTGTGCCGTAACAATATGTCCGTTTTCTAATTCTACTCGAAACATTGCATTTGATAATGCTTCAGTAATTGTTCCGTCTTGTTGAATTGCTGGTTGCTTAGCCATATTATTTTAATGATTTTCTGTTACTGTTACCTGTTTTCATTAAACCATCATAACGACTGTTTAATAAATACGAGTTTATTTGCTGTATCGTGTCGATTGCAACCCCTACCATAATGATTAATGATGTTCCTCCATAAAACATTGCCCAGTTTTGAGTAACTCCAAACTTTACAATAATTGCTGGTAAAATAGATAAAGCTGCTAAAAATATAGACCCTGGTAATGTGATTCTCGACAATACTGAATCTAAAAAGTTAGCAGTTTCTTCACCTGGTTTATATCCAGGAACAAAACCATTACTTCTCTTTAAGTCTTCTGCCATTTTATTCGTTGGAATAGTAATAGCAGTGTAGAAGTAACTAAAGATAATAATTAATAATGCAAATATAACGTTATACCATAAACCGTTAATATCAGTTAAACTGTTTAATGCTGGGTACTTTTGCCCTAGTGCTATTGGTAAAAACATAATAGCTTGTGCAAAAATAATTGGCATTACTCCAGCTGCATTCAATTTTAATGGAATGTACTGTCTTGCGCCATCAACATCTTTAATGTTTGTAACTGCTGTACGACGTGCGTATTGAACGGCTACTTTACGTACTGCTGTAACTAATAATACGGTTAACAAGATTACTACAAACCAAACTATTAATTCGATTAAAATCATCATAATTCCTCCAGCACCTGCAGTTTGCTTAGAAACTAACTCTTGTATAAATGCTGCTGGGAAGTTTGCGATAATACCAACGGTAATTAATAATGATATTCCATTACCAACTCCTTTATCAGTAATACGCTCTCCTAACCACATTGCAAAAATTGTTCCTGCACTTAAAAGAATGATAGATGATACCCAAAATGTTGCTCCTGTTACTAAAAATGCTTCTTGCGGTAAACCCATTTGATTTTGAATTACTCCAATATAGGTTGGTGCTTGAAATAATGTAATAGCAATAGTAAGCCATCTTGTTATTTGCGTAATCTTCTTACGTCCACTTTCTCCATCTTTTTGTAATTTCTGTAAATATGGTACCGCAATACCCATTAACTGAACTACAATTGATGCAGAAATATAAGGCATTATACCAAGTGCCATTACTGACGCTCTAGCAAATGCCCCTCCTGTAAATGCGTTTAATAAACCTAAAAGTCCACTGTCAGTACTGTCTTTTAATGCTGATAACTGAGTAGGATCAATTCCTGGTAATGGAACTGCTGCCATAAAACGGTAAACAGCGATTAAACCTAAGGTTAAAAGTAATTTCTCTTTTAACTCTTCAATCTTCCAAATGTCTTTTAAAGTATTTATAAAATTCATCATTTACAATTCTTATAATGTTACTGCTTCACCTCCTGCTGCTTCAATAGCCGCTTTAGCTGATGCTGTAAATTTATGTACAGTTATATTTAATTTAGCTTTTAACTCTCCACCACCTAATATTTTAACTAAGTCGTTTTTACGAGCTAATCTGTTTTCTACTAAAACGTCTAAATTTACTGTATCTGTTATCTTTCCGTTATCTACTAATGATTGTAACTTGTCTAAATTTACACCAACATATTCTTTACGATTAATGTTAGTGAAACCAAATTTAGGCACACGTCTTTGAAGTGGCATTTGCCCTCCTTCAAATCCTATTTTACGAGAATAACCAGAACGAGATTTAGCTCCTTTATGTCCTCTTGTAGAGGTACCTCCGTGACCAGAACCTTCTCCACGAGCGATTCTTTTACCGCTTTTTGTAGATCCTGCTGCTGGTTTTAAGTTGTGTAAACTCATCTTTATATTGTCTTATTTAATTTCTTCAACAGAAACTAAGTGTGAAACTTTACTTACCATACCCAAAATTGTAGCTGATGCATCATGTTCTACAGTTTGGTTCATTTTACGTAAACCTAACGCCTCTAACGTTCTTTTTTGATTTTTAAGGCGACCGATTTGACTTTTTACTTGTGTAACTCTAATTTTACTCATCGTCTTAAATTTTAACCGTTAAAAACTTTCTCTAAAGATATACCTCTTTGCTTAGCAATAGTTGCCGCACTACGTAATTGTAATAAAGCATCAAAAGTTGCTTTTACTACGTTATGAGGATTTGATGACCCTTGAGATTTTGATAATACATCTTTAATACCAACAGCTTCTAATACTAAACGTACAGCACCCCCAGCAATAACCCCGGTACCGTGTGAAGCAGGCTTAACGAATACTTTCGCTCCACCAAATTTACCTTTTTGCTCGTGTGGTAATGTTCCTTCTAAAATAGGGATACGTACTAAATTTTTCTTTGCGTCTTCTACTGCTTTTGCAATTGCAGAAGAAACATCTTTAGACTTTCCTAATCCATGACCTACAACTCCGTTACCATCTCCTACCACTACGATTGCAGAGAAACCAAATGCTCTACCTCCTTTAGTTACTTTGGTAACACGTTGTACACCTACTAATTTATCTACAAGCTCTAATCCGCTTGGTTTTACTCTTTCTACGTTTTTATATCCTAACATAATATAATTTCTTAAAATTTTAAACCAGCTTCTCTTGCAGCGTCTGCTAATACTTTAACTCTACCGTGGTATAAATATCCGTTACGGTCGAAAGCAACAGTATCTACGCCAGCTTTAACAGCTTTTTCAGCAATTGCTTTCCCTACAGATGTAGCCGCTTCTGCTTTAGAGCTAGATGTAATTTCTTTATCTCTTGATGATGCAGATGCTAATGTTACACCAGCAACGTCATCGATTAACTGAGCATAGATTTCTTTGTTACTTCTAAAAACTGATAACCTTGGTTTCTCAGCTGTACCTGTAACAATTTTTCTAATTCTATACTTAATTCGTTGTCTTCTTTCAAGCTTTGATAATGCCATAATAATTTCTCTTATTTATTATGCAGATTTACCTGCTTTTCTTCTTAATACTTCTCCTACAAACTTAACTCCTTTTCCTTTATAAGGCTCTGGCCTACGGAATGAACGAATTTTTGCTGCAACTTGACCAACTAATTGTTTGTCATGTGAAGTTAATTTTACAATTGGATTCTTACCTTTTTCAGATACAGTTTCAACCTTAACTTCTGGAGCTAAATTTAAAACAATGTTATGAGAGAAACCTAAGGCTAAATCTAACTTCTGTCCTTGGTTAGATGCTCTATAACCAACACCTACTAACTCTAATTCTTTAGTAAAACCTTTACTTACACCTTCAACCATGTTATTGATTAAAGCACGGTATAAACCATGTGCAGCTCTATGATCTTTACTTTCTGATGGTCTTTCTAAAGTGACTGTACCATCTTCAACTTTTACAGTAATTCCAGACTTAATTTCTTGAGTTAACTCTCCTAATTTTCCTTTTACTGTTACCACATTTCCGTCTACTTTTACTTCAACACCTTGTGGCAATGCGATTGGATTTTTTCCTATTCTACTCATCTTACAAAATGTTTTTTTAGTAAACGTAACATAATACTTCTCCACCTACGTTCTCTAGTCTTGCTTTTTTGTTTGTCATTACACCTCTTGATGTAGAAACAATAGCAATACCTAACCCGTTTAATACTCTTGGCATTTCTTTAGCGCCAACGTATCTACGTAAACCTGGTGTTGAAATTCTTTGAATCTTTCTGATTACTGACTCTTTCGTATCACGATCGTATTTTAAAGCTATTTTAATAGTTCCTTGAACTTTATCTTCATTGAACTGATAACTTAAAATGTAACCTTGATCGAACAAAATTTTCGTCATTTCCTTCTTCAACTTTGAAGCAGGAACTTCAACTACTCTGTGATTTGCTGCAATAGCATTTCTCACACGAGTAAGAAAATCCGCGATTGGATCTGTATACATAGTTAATTAAATTGTGGTTTTGGTTTTTAGCGACTCTATTTTACTTGATAAAGTACAGTTACTAAACCTGAAACCAGTTAATATTTATTTTTCGTTTTTCAAGGTAAAATCTCGTAGGCATTATACTATTACAAGTATTTACTTACAAGGCGTAATTTACCTCACAAAAACAGTGTGCAAATATACATAAACTTTTTGAAAATCAAACCTTTTTGATGATTATCATTTTTAGTATCAAAATATTACGTTTTTGCTAGTATGTTTAATCTAAAATGAAACTCAAAAAAACTACTTATTACAACTCTATTTTTAAGCAAAAAAGGTGTACAACTTTGTATTGTTGTACACCTTTATATTTTGTATCTAAAGAGCTATTTTACCAGCTTGCTTTCTTAACACCTGGAATTAATCCTTGGTTAGCCATTTCACGGAAAGTAACACGTGAAATTCCGAACTGACGCATATATCCTTTTGGACGTCCAGTTAGTTTACAACGGTTGTGCATTCTAATTGGTGATGCGTTTTTTGGTAACTTTTGTAACGCTTCGTAGTCTCCAGCTTCTTTTAAAGCTTTTCTCTTTTCTGCATACTTAGCAACCATTTTAGCTCTTTTACGCTCACGCGCTTTCATTGATTCTTTAGCCATCTTATTAATTCTTTTTAAATGGTAATCCTAATTCTCCTAATAATGATTTAGCTTCTTTATCAGTATTTGCAGATGTTACGAAAGTAATATCCATACCACTAATTTTTTTCACTTGATCAATATTAATCTCTGGGTAGATGATTTGTTCAGTAACTCCTAAGTTGTAATTACCTCTACCATCAAAACCATTTGCCTTGATTCCGTTAAAATCTCTTACACGTGGTAAAGAAGCTGTAACTAATCTATCTAAAAATTCGTACATTTTATCTCCTCTTAACGTAACCTTTGCACCAATTGGCATTCCTTTACGTAATTTGAAGTTTGCAACGTCTTTTTTAGAGATTGTAGATACTGCTTTTTGACCTGTAATCGTTGTTAACTCGTCAATAGCATATTCTATTAATTTCTTATCTGCTATAGCTGCACCAACACCTTTACTTACAACGATTTTTTGTAATTTAGGTACTTGCATTACATTGCTATAACCAAATTCATCAGTAAGAGCTTTGATAACTCTGCTCTTGTACTCTTCTTTTAATCTTGGTACGTAACTCATTGTTATATTGCTTTATCTGATTTTCTTGAAACTCTAACTTTTTTTCCACTTTCCTTATCAAAGTCATACCCTACTCTTACTGTTTTACCATTTTCGATTAAGGCAACGTTTGATATATGTAATGGAGCTTCTTTCTTTACAATTCCTCCTTGTGGATTTGCAGCACTTGGTTTAGTGTGTTTAGACACCATATTTACACCTTCTACTACTACTCTATCCTTATCTTTAAGAATTTGTAAAACTTTCCCTTCAGATCCTTTGTGATCTCCTGCTATAACTTTAACAGTATCTCCTGATTTAATTTTAAATTTTTTCATTTTAAAATCTGATTTTATAACACCTCAGGTGCTAATGATACTATTTTCATAAATTGTTTCTCACGTAATTCACGAGCCACAGGTCCGAATACACGTGTTCCTCTCATTTCCTCTGTAGGATTTAAAAGTACACAAGCATTATCATCAAATCTGATATATGATCCGTCTTTACGTCTAACTTCTTTCTTAGTACGAACAACAACTGCACGAGATACTTGACCTTTCTTTACAGTTCCGTTTGGAGTTGCAGATTTTACCGATACTACAATTTTATCTCCAACGCTAGCGTAACGCTTTTTTGTTCCTCCTAAAACTCTAATCACTAAAACTTCTTTTGCTCCAGTGTTATCTGCGACTTTTAATCTTGATTCTGTCTGTAACATATTATTTAGCTCTTTCTAGGATTTCTACTAATCTCCAACGCTTAGATTTACTCATAGGACGTGTTTCCATGATCCTTACAGTATCACCTTCGTTGCAATCGTTATTCTCGTCATGTGCAACGTACTTCTTAGTCTTTAATACGAACTTTCCGTACATTGGGTGCTTTACTCTTTTTACCTCGTTTACAACGATAGATTTCTCCATCTTGTTACTAGATACTACACCGATTCTCTCTTTTCTAAGATTTCTTTTTTCCATCTTTAAAACTGACTAGAATTATTGTAATTCTCTTTTAGTTAACTCTGTAGCAATTCTTGCTACAGTTTTTCTTAAGCTGCGTAACTCTAATGGGTTTTCCAATGGAGTTATGGCGTGAGCCATCTTAAGATCAGTATAATTTTTCTTCAACGCCCCTAGCTTTTCTTGTAAGTCAGCTGTTGATAATTCTTTAATTTCTGATTGTTTCATGATCTAATAGAATTAAGCGTTATAATCAAAATCTCTTGCTATTACAAACTTCGTTTTTACAGGAAGTTTTTGCGCTGCTAAACGTAAAGCTTCTTTTGCTACTTCCATTGGTACTCCACCAATTTCAAACAAAATTCTACCTGGTTTTACAACTGCTACAAAATGGTCTGGTGCACCTTTACCTTTACCCATACGTACCTCTAATGGTTTCTTAGTGATAGGTTTATCTGGGAAAATTTTAATCCAAAGTTGCCCCTCTCTTTTCATATAACGAGTTGCCGCAATACGAGCTGCCTCAATTTGACGAGAGGTAAGTAAGTTCTGGTCTAATGATTTGATACCAAACATTCCGTTAGAAAGTTCAGTACCTCTACCAGAGTTACCTTTCATATTTCCTTTCGCCTTCTGTACCTTACGGTATTTTACTCTTTTTGGCTGTAACATTGTTAATTTCTTTTAAAAATTATTTTCTTCTGCGAGGTTGACGTTTACCACCACCTTTGTTTCCACTACCTTTTTGCTTAGATAGTCCAACTAATGGAGATAATTCACGTTTTCCATAAACCTCACCTTTCATAATCCATACTTTCACACCGATTCTTCCGTATGTAGTATGTGCTTCAACAAGTGCATAATCGATATCTGCTCTAAAGGTAGAAAGAGGAATTCTTCCTTCTTTGTAATGCTCAGAACGTGCCATTTCAGCTCCATTTAAACGACCTGATAATTGCACTTTAATTCCTTCTGCATTCATTCTCATTGCAGCTGCGATTGCCATTTTAGTAGCTCGCTTGTAAGAAATTCTGTTTTCGATTTGACGAGCAACACTAGCTGCAACTAATTTTGCATCTAATTCTGGACGTTTAATTTCGAAAATATTAATTTGAACTTCTTTACCAGTAATTTTCTTAAGCTCTTCTTTTAACTTGTCTACCTCTTGACCTCCTTTACCAATAATGATACCTGGACGTGCAGTAGTGATAGTAACGGTTACAAGCTTTAAAGTACGCTCAATAATAACTCTTGATACACTTGCTTTAGATAATCTAGCATATAAATACTTTCTTATCTTATCATCTTCAGCAATCTTATCTCCGTAGTCATTTCCACCATACCAGTTAGATTCCCATCCTCTGATAATTCCTAAACGATTTCCTATTGGATTTGTCTTTTGTCCCATTTCTACTTTGATTAATTACTGTTATTTTTAGTTCCTAACTCTAAAGTTACGTGATTAGAACGCTTACGAATTCTATGTGCACGACCTTGTGGAGCTGGTCTTAACCTTTTTAACATACCTGCGCTATCAACACAAATTGATTTTACGTATAACCCAGCATCTTCGATACTCGCATCTTCATTTTTAGCTTGCCAGTTAGCAATAGCTGATAATAATAACTTTTCTAAGTTACGTGATGCTTCTTTTGAACTGAACTTTAAAATTTGTAAAGCTTTTTCAACTTCTACTCCTCTTACTAAATCTGCTACCAAGCGCATTTTCCTTGGTGATGTAGGACAATTAGTTAATTTAGCAAAAGCTCTAGACTTTCTAGCTTCTTTTAACTGTGTTGCCATGTTATGTTTACGACTTCCCATAATTTCCTACTATTTTTTACCTTTATTTTTTGCACCAGCGTGTCCTCTAAACGAGCGTGTTGGTGAAAATTCGCCTAATTTATGACCTACCATGTTTTCAGTAACGTAAACTGGTACAAACTGACGTCCGTTGTGAACTGCAATTGTTTGTCCTACGAAATCAGGGGTAATCATACTTGCTCTAGACCAAGTTTTGATAACTGACTTACTACCTGCTTCTACGTTAGCTAACACTTTCTTCTCTAACTTATAGTGAACGTAAGGTCCTTTTTTTAATGATCTTGCCATGGTTTATTATTTCTTTCTACGTTCTACGATATACTTATTACTAGCTTTGGTCTTTGATCTAGTCTTATATCCTTTAGCAGGAATACCGTTTCTAGATCTTGGATGCCCTCCAGAAGAACGTCCTTCACCACCTCCCATTGGGTGATCAACTGGGTTCATTCTTACTGCATTCGTTCTTGGTCTTCTTCCTAACCATCTACTTCTACCTGCTTTACCTGAAACTAATAACTGGTGATCTGAGTTAGACACTACTCCAATTGTAGCCATACAAGTTAATAAGATAAATCTTGTTTCTCCAGAAGGTAATTTAACTGTTGCATATTTACCTTCTTTCGCTAGTAATTGAGCAAAAGCTCCAGCAGAACGAGCCATAACAGCTCCTTGACCTGGATGTAACTCTATACAAGAAATTGTAGTACCTAAAGGAATTTCACTTAAGTACATAGCATTTCCAACTTCTGGAGCTGCATCTTTTCCTGAAATGATTGTTTGACCTACTTTTAATCCGTTTTGTGCAATTACATAACGTTTTTCACCATCAGCATAACTAACTAATGCAATAAATGCCGTACGGTTTGGATCGTACTCGATAGTTTTTACTGTTGCAGGAATACCTTGCTTATCTCTTTTAAAATCGATAATACGGTATTTTTGTTTATGACCTCCACCTATGTTACGTGTAGTCATTCTACCCTGATTGTTTCGACCTCCAGATCGTTTTTTCGGAGCTAATAAAGATTTCTCCGGCTTATCAGTAGTAATGGTGTCGAACCCATTTACAACTCTAAAACGCTGACCTGGTGTTATTGGTTTTAATTTTCTAACTGACATTCTGTCTTTTCTTAAAGATTGTTATAAAAATCAATAGTTTCTCCTTCAGCTAACTGAACGATTGCTTTCTTGTACCCACTTGTTATCCCTGTTACTAAACCTTTTTTAGTGTATTTAGTTTTTCTTTGAATAGGATAGTTCATTGTTTTTACAGATTCAATCGCTACACCATAAGTAGCTTCAACAGCTCCTTTGATTTCTAATTTGTTAGCTTTCTTATTTACAACAAATGTATAACGGTTATTTAACTCGCTATCATTTGTAGCTTTTTCTGTAATAATAGGTTTAATTAAAATACTCATCTTGTTCCCTATTTACTTAAATTAGACTCAATTCCTTCTAGAGAGCTTTCAGAAATAACTACTTTACTAGCATTTAAAACGCTATATGTGTTAATACCTGAAGCATCTACTACTTTAGAACCTTTTAAGTTACGAGATGATAAGTAAACATTTTTACTTTCTTCACCTAATACGAATAAAGACTTTTTAGTGTCTAATTCTAAAGCTTTTAATACATTGATAAACTCTTTAGTTCTTGGAGCTTCAAAATTGAAGTCTTCTACAACTACTAAATTGTTTTCTTTTGCTTGAATACTTAAAGCTGATTTACGTGCTAAACGCTTTAAGTTTTTATTTAACTTAAAAGAATAGTTTCTTGGTCTTGGACCAAACATGCGTCCTCCACCTCTAAAAACACCAGACTTGATACTACCCGCACGAGCTGTACCAGTTCCCTTTTGTTTTTTAATCTTTCTTGTACTACCAGCAATCTCAGCTCTTTCTTTCGATTTATGAGTACCTTGTCTTTGATTAGCCAAATACTGCTTTACATCTAAATAAATCGCGTGATCATTTGGCTCAATTCCGAATACCTCGCTAGAAAGTTCAACTTTTCTACCAGTATCTTTTCCTGTAATATCTAATACTGCTACTTTCATTATTTCTCGATAGTTACATAAGAGTTTTTGTGACCAGGAATTGCTCCTTTTACAACGATAAGATTCTTATCTGCAACCACTTTTAAAACTCTTAAATTTTGAACTTTTACTTTGTCTCCACCCATACGACCTGCCATACGCATTCCTTTGAATACTCTTGCAGGGTAAGATGCTGCACCAATTGAACCTGGAGCTCTTAAACGGTTATGTTGACCGTGAGTTGCTTGTCCAACTCCGGCAAAACCATGACGTTTAACAACACCTTGAAAACCTTTACCTTTTGAAACTCCTGATACATCAACGAATTCCCCTTCAGCAAAGTGTTCAACAGTAATTGAGTCACCTAATTTGTACTCACCTTCGAATCCTTGAAATTCAATGACTTTTCTTTTAGCAGATGTACCAGCCTTTTTAAAGTGACCATCTAAAGCTTTATTAGAGCTTTTTGCTTTTTTGTCATCGAAACCAAGTTGTAACGCGTTATAGCCGTCAACCTCTTCGGTTCTGACTTGGGTAACAACGCAAGGACCCGCTTCGATTACAGTACAAGGAATATTCTTCCCGTTCTCGTCGAATAAGCTGGTCATTCCTACTTTTCTCCCTATTAACCCAGACATATTTGTTAATTTTCAGACGATTAGATATTTTTTTATCCAGCGCGTCTATTAATAAAATAAATATTTGAAACAAATGTTTCTTGTTTTACCTTTGAACTTCTCAAAAAAAAAGAGCGAAAACATCTTCACTCTCTGAATTTGTTTTTACCGTTTTTCCTTCGCGAAACCCTCAGGACATGTCATTTCTGAATACTTTTCAGAAATTTTCACACTCCGAAACTAAAATTTCGGTGTGCAAAAGTAAAAAAAACTTTCGGCTTAACAAAATTAAACCGAAAGTTATTGATTTACTTATACTTTGATCTCAACTTCAACTCCACTTGGTAACTCAAGTTTCATTAATGCATCAATAGTTTTTGAAGAAGAACTATAAATGTCTAATAACCTCTTGTAGGCAGATAATTGAAATTGCTCTCTTGATTTTTTGTTTACGTGTGGTGAACGTAATACGGTAAAAATCTTTTTATTTGTTGGTAAAGGAATTGGTCCGTTTACTACAGCACCAGTGCTCTTTACTGTCTTTACGATTTTTTCAGCAGACTTGTCTACTAAATTATAATCGTAAGATTTTAACTTTATTCTAATTTTTTGACTCATCTTAATTAACCTTTAGCGTTTGCGATTACTTCTTCTGAAATGTTACTTGGAGTTTCTGCATAGTGAGAGAATTCCATTGTAGAAGTTGCTCTACCTGAAGATAATGTTCTTAAAGAAGTAACATATCCAAACATTTCTGATAAAGGAACGATTGCTTTTACTACTTTAGATCCAGCACGATCGCTCATATCGTTTACTTGTCCTCTTCTTCTGTTTAAGTCTCCAACGATATCTCCCATGTTCTCCTCTGGAGTTAACACTTCTAACTTCATCATTGGCTCCATAATTACAGCTCTTGCAGCTTTAGCTGCAGCTTTGTAACCTAACTTAGCAGCTAATTCGAATGATAATTGATCAGAATCTACAGGGTGGAAAGATCCATCCTTTAAAGTAATCTTCATCGAATCCATTTCGTAACCAGCTAAAGGACCATTCTTCATTGCTTCTTTGAATCCTTTTTCTACTGACGGTACAAATTCCTTAGGAACGTTACCACCTTTAATAATAGACTCAAATTGTAACCCTGTTACACCTTCATCAGCAGGCTCCATAGTAAACACAATATCAGCAAACTTACCACGTCCACCAGATTGCTTTTTATAAACCTCTCTGTGATCTGCAGTAGCTGTTAAAGCTTCTTTGTACTCTACTTGTGGTTGTCCTTGGTTTACTTCAACCTTAAACTCACGTTTTAAACGGTCTACAATAATATCTAAGTGTAACTCACCCATTCCTGATATTACAGTTTGCCCTGAAGCTTCATCTGTTTTTACAGTAAATGTAGGATCTTCTTCTGCTAACTTAGCTAAAGACATTCCTAATTTATCAACGTCAGCTTTAGTTTTTGGCTCAACAGCAATACCAATTACTGGGTCTGGGAAATCCATAGATTCTAAAACGATTGGATTCTTCTCATCTGATAAAGTATCACCTGTTTTAATATCTTTAAATCCTACTCCAGCTCCAATATCTCCTGCTTCGATATAATCGATTGCGTTTTGCTTATTAGAGTGCATTTGATAGATACGAGAAATACGCTCTTTTTTACCTGAACGGTTATTTAAGATATAAGAACCTGCGTCTAAACGACCAGAATACGCACGGAAGAATGCTAAACGCCCCACGAAAGGATCGGTAGCAATTTTAAACGCTAACGCTGCGAAAGGTGACTTTGCATCTGGCTTACGAATTTCTTCTTCACCTGTATCTGGGTTAGTACCTATAATATTATCTCTATCCATTGGAGAAGGCAAATAACGACATACAGCATCTAATAAAAACTGCACCCCTTTATTCTTAAATGAAGACCCACATACCATTGGAATGATAGACATATCCATTACAGCAGCTCTAAGTGCAGCGTGCACTTCTTCTTCTGTAATTGAATCTTCATCCTCCATATATTTCTCTAATAAGTTTTCGTCATAAGCAGCAACCTCTTCGATTAACTTACCACGTAACTCATGAGCTTCTTCTTTTAATTCTTCTGGAATATCTACAACATCGAAAGTTGACCCATAATTATCATCATGCCATACAATAGCACGGTTTTTAACTAAATCAACAATTCCTTTAAAGTCTGCTTCATCACCAATATTTAACACGATTGGTACTGCATTAGACTTTAACATATCTTTTACTTGCTGACAAACTGCTAAAAAATTTGCTCCTTGACGGTCCATTTTGTTAACAAAACCGATACGAGGCACTTTATAGTTATCCGCTAATCTCCAGTTAGTTTCAGATTGTGGCTCAACTCCATCAACTGCAGAAAATAAGAATACTAATCCATCTAACACACGTAACGAACGGTTTACCTCTACAGTAAAATCAACGTGACCCGGAGTATCAATTATATTAAAGTGATAATCTTTAGTTTCAGGTAATGGCTTAGCATTTTCTAATGGAAACTGCCAAGTACAAGTAGTTGCTGCTGAAGTAATTGTAATACCTCTTTCAGCTTCTTGCTCCATCCAGTCCATTGTAGAAGCACCATCATGCACCTCACCAATTTTGTGAGAAACTCCTGTATAGAAAAGAATACGTTCAGTTGTTGTAGTTTTTCCTGCATCAATATGCGCAGCAATACCTATATTTCTTGTAAATTTTAAATCTCTACTCATTTCTATTAAAATCTAAAGTGTGAGAATGCTTTGTTAGCCTCAGCCATCTTGTGAGTATCTACTCTTTTCTTAACAGCAGCACCTTCTTCTTTAGCGGCAGCTAATACTTCTGCGGCTAAACGCTGTGCCATTGTTTTTTCATTACGCTTACGCGCATATGAAATCATCCATTTAATCGCCATAGAAACCTTACGGTCTGGACGAATTTGCATTGGAATTTGGAATGTTGCTCCACCTACTCTACGAGAACGAACTTCTACGTGAGGCATCACATTCGACAAACCATCTTTCCAAATTTCTAAAGCCGACTTTTCTTCGTCAGTTTTCTTTTCGTTTACGATGTCCATTGCATCGTAAAACACTTTGAATGCTACAGATTTCTTACCGTCCCACATTAAGTTATTCACAAAACGTGTAACTAATTGATCGTTGAATCTAGGATCCGGTAACAAAACTCTTTTTTTAGCTCTTCTTTTCCTCATGTCTTTACATTAAAAAAGTTACTAATTAATTTTTACTTTTTGTCTTTAGGGCGTTTTGCACCGTACTTAGATCTACGTTGGGTTCTACCCTCAACTCCTGCAGTATCTAATGCTCCACGTACCACGTGATATTTAACACCTGGTAAATCTTTTACCCTTCCACCTCTAACTAATACTATCGAGTGCTCTTGCAAGTTATGCCCTTCACCTGGAATATACGCGTTGATTTCGTTACCGTTTGTTAATCTTACCCTTGCTACCTTACGCATTGCTGAGTTAGGTTTTTTAGGTGTAGTGGTATACACACGCGTACAAACTCCACGTCTTTGAGGACATGATTGTAATGCAGCCGATTTACTCTTCTTAGTTATTTTGGTTCTTCCTTTACGAACTAATTGTTGAATAGTTGGCATACTAAATTATTACTTGTTTTTAATTTGTACTTAAATTACTCTAATTTTAAGAGAGTGCAAATGTACGATAATTTTCTAATTATTCAAATATCAAGAAGTTATTTTTAATAACACTAAAAAAACACTAAAATACCTCACCCACAACCCTAACCTCTCAATAACTATACATAAACCCCATAAAAATGTTAAAAAAATAAACATTTTTCAATACAAAAAGAATATTAACCTACTTCAAACCTAAAACAAACGAAACAACTATAAATACAATAATGTTTTTAGAATTTTTTAACAAATACCTTGTTTTTTTAAGTTTTATTTATGATTTTTGGCTCAATTAATTCAAATAATTACATAATGAAAACAAAGTTTAATGGAATTTTAACGCTACTCTTAGCGTTGATTGTGCAACTATCCTTTGCACAAGAAAAAACAATTTCGGGTATAGTTTCTGACGAAACAGGACCTCTGCCTGGTGTTAATGTATTAATAAAAGGAACTACCTCTGGGGTTGAAACTGATTTTGACGGGAAGTTCTCTATTCAAGCTAAAAGTGGAGATATTCTTGTTTTTAGCTTTGTAGGAATGAAATCAATTCAAAAAACCGTTGGAAACTCAAACTCCATGAACATCACTATGACTAGTGACAATGTTCTTGATGAAGTAATTGTAACCGCTTTAGGTATCAGTAAACAAGAAAAAGCCATTGGTTACGCAATACAAAAAGTTGATGGAGACAAACTTAATGAAGCCAAAGAAACTAACCTTGTCAATTCATTACAAGGTAGAGTTGCTGGGGTACAAATCCAAGGATCGGCTTCTTCATTAGGGGGATCTTCTAGAATTACCATACGTGGTTCAAATTCTTTTTTAGGTAATAACCAACCTTTATTCGTTATAGATGGTGTACCTATCAACAATGATAATTATGCTACTCAAGATCAACAATCTGGCTTTGGTGGAGGTAGTTATGATTATGGTAACTCGGCTTCAGATATTGATCCTTCAAACATAGAATCTATGTCTGTTTTAAAAGGTGCTGCAGCAACCGCCATTTATGGGTCAAGAGGTGCTAATGGTGTTATATTGATTACAACAAAAAGCGGTAAAGGACAAAAAGGTATAGGTGTAAGTTTTGACTCTAGTGTTAGTCTTGATAAAGTAAACAACTTAATCCCTATTCAAACAACTTATGGTGGTGGTTCTATTTACCCAACTGCTAGTGGTTTCAATGAGTTCACACAAGATGGAGTTTCTTATTTAGCACCCAACTATGCTAAAGATGGTTCTTGGGGACCTAAATTCAACCCTAACCTTATGGTTAGACATTGGGACTCATGGGATCCTGGTTCTTCTAATTACAAAGAAACTAGACCATGGACAGCTCCAAAAAATTCATATGATTCATTTTTTGACATCGGTGTAACTTTCACTAATTCAGTAGCTTTCTCTGGATCCAACGACAAATCTAATTTTAGAGTTGGGTACACCAACCTTAAACAAAAGGGAACTACACCTGGAGGTGAAATAGAAAGAAACACCCTAAATGTAAATACTTCTTATAAACTAACTGATAAGTTAAGAGCTAATATTGTTGCTAACTATGTTAATACAGCTGCAGAAAACAGAAATGTAACTGGTTATTCTCAAGGTAATGCTATGCAAGGCTTCTATCAATGGTGGCAGTCTCAATTAGATGTTGAACGCCTAAGGGATCAACAAAACACAACTGAAGGAAGCCAGTACACTTGGAACCCTAAAGGTATTGTTACAGACTCAAACGGAAACCTAACTTCCTTTAATCCAACCGCTAATTATTTTGACAATCCTTTTTGGGTTAGAGAAAACTTCTTACAAGAAGATAGTAAAAACAGGTTATATGGTAATGCAAACCTTAGCTATGATATAACTGACGAGTTAACACTTACAACTCAGTTTGGAACTGATTGGTTTCAGTTGAACTTAAGAGAAGGGATTCCTTTCAGGTCTGTAGACGGATCAAGATATGAAGAAACAAAAAGACATTTCCAGGAAACTAATATGGAGGTTCGGTTAACTTATGACACCAATTTTGGTGAAGAATTCACCTTTAATGGATCAATTGGAGCTAATAGAATGAGAAGCTCTCAAAAAAGAACAACGATAGAAACCTCTGGAGGTTTAATAGTTGATAAGTTCTTCAATATAGCTAACTCTGCCGGTAGTCCTATAGCAGAGACTTTCGAGACTAATAGAGGTATAAACAGTATATTTGCAACTGCTTCATTAGGATGGAGAGACATGTTATTCTTAGATCTTGCAGCTAGAAACGACTGGTCATCTACCTTACCAGATAAAAATAACAGCTATTTTTATCCTTCTGCCTCTTTGAGCTTTGCTATTTCAGAACTAGAAGGAGTTAAAGAAAGTGGAGTTGTTAACTTTGCTAAGGTTAGAGCTAGTATAGCACAAGCTGGTAACGATAGTGATCCGTATCGCTTGACTGATGTGTACAACCCACTACCTCCTAACTTTGGAGACAATCCTCTTTATGAAGTACCTAACGCACAACAAAACCCAGATTTAGTTAACGAATTAACTACTGAAATAGAATTTGGTTTTTTAGTTAAATTATTTAGTAATAGATTAAGCATTGATGCTGCTTACTATGACAGAACCACCAAAGATCAAATATTTAACGTTCCTGTTTCAAACACTACAGGTTACTCTTCTAGACTTTTAAACGCTGGAGAAATGAAAAATTCAGGGTATGAATTTCAAATCACAGGAACCCCTATACTAACTGAGAATTTTAGATGGGATTTAGGAGTTAACCTTACAAAACAAGAAAATGAAGTTGTTGAATTACTAAAGGATGACGAAGGTAACACTATCGTTGAAAGTATTGGTGTCGGTAGCTCTTGGGCTGCAGACTTAAGAGTTCAAGAAGGACTACCATACATGGCTTTATTTGGTCAAGACTATGTTTATGATGATAACGGTAATAGAGTAGTTGGCAGTGATGGTGTTTATAAGTTTACTGATGAAAGAGTTTATTTAGGTTCTGCTCTTGCTGATTGGACTGGAGGCTTCAACACTTCTTTTAGCTACAAAGGCATAACTTTATCTGGATTATTTGACTTCCAGGTTGGAGGTATTATGCACTCAACATCTTTGCAATGGTCTAAATATTCTGGAGTACACCCGGAAACAGTTGCTTTTAACGGAGAGTCTGATATTCGTGAAAATGGTATGATTTTACCGGGCGTAAAAGAAGACGGTTCTCCCAACGACATAAGGATCGATCCTTTACCTTACTATCAAAACAATTTTGCCGTAGCAGCTCCAAACACCTATGACGCTAGTTTTCTGAAATTCAGAGAATTAAGGCTTAGTTATGCTATTCCAAGTAAAGTTTTAGATAAAACCCCTTTCACTAACTTAAGCTTAAGCCTTTACGGAAGAAACTTAGCTATACTTTACTCTGACGTTCCTTATATAGACCCTCAAATTATTACTGGATCTGGTAACACTCAAGGGCTTGAAAATGCTCAAATACCATCTACTAGATCATTCGGAATTAATTTATCAGCTAAATTTTAAATTTAAAAAAAATGAAAAAAATAAAATTATTAATATTAACGCTATCAGTATTATCATTATATAGATGTGATGATCTTTCTGAACTAAACGTTGACCCAAATACAGCTGTGGCCGTAGCTCCATCTACACTTCTTACCACATCACAGTTCAATTACTATAGTAGAGTTTCTGGCGTAAACATGAATGCTGATTGGGGGCAACTTATGGTTCAATACTGGGCACAAAATGAATATACCGAAGAAAGTAGATATAATGTAAACGTAACCCATTACAACGTAAGTTGGAGAGTTTTTTATGCTGATGTATTGAAAGAATTGTTTTCAGCTAAAGAACTCGTTGATGGAGAGTTAATAAGTAACGACATTAAAACAAATAAAAAGAATATTTTAGATGTAATGATAGCTCAAACCTTTATTACATTAACCGACAGCTATGGTGATGTCCCATATACTGAAGCTATTTCTGATATTCCTTTACCAGTTTATGACAGTCAGGAAACAATCTACAAAAGCGTACTTCAAACACTAAAAAATGCAAGCGACACATTTGTATCTTCAGCTGACTCTTTTAAGAGTGGTGATGTTATTTATGGTGGCAATGTTGACAGTTGGAAAAAATTCACCAATTCTCTTATGTTAAGATACGCTATGAGACTTAGTGATATTGACCCAGCAACGGCTGAGCAATATGCCAAAGCAGCAGAGAGCAACCTTATATCTAACAATGGTGAAAACGCTTTATTTACTTTCGATTCTAATCAAGATAGAGCAAACCCTTTATTTCGTAACCTTTCTCCTTTAATTGATAATAGAGATGATTATTGTGTTTCAGAATATTTAGTTTCCACTTTAGAAAACATGGGGGATCCTAGGCTAGAAGAATATGCTAAACCTGCTTCAGGGGGTACTATATTAGGCATGCCTTATGGTTTAAACGATAACGACGCTACTGTATTAAAACCTACTACTTCCAGACCAAACGATCAAGTAAGAGAGGCTACTACTCCACATCTTATTATCTCATACTCTGAAGTTGAATTCTTACTTGCAGAAGCTTACCAGAGAGGTTTTTTAACTGGTAATGCAGGAGACGCCTATAATAGAGGTATTGAAGCATCCATGAATCAATGGGGTATAACCGACGCTACGACTATTTCTGACTACATAGCTAACAACCCATACAATGCTTCTAACTGGAAAATGTCGCTAGGAACCCAAAAATGGGTTGGCTTATATATGAATGGTTTAGAAGCTTGGAGTGAATGGAGAAGATTAGATTTTCCACAATTAACAGTACCAACTGCTGCTGTTATAAACTCTATTCCTGTAAAACTACCATACCCTTTATCAGAAACACAGAATAACTCAAACCAATTAAGTAAGGTTACTTCAACACCTGGTAATTTAACTAACAAAGTTTGGTGGGATGTAAACTAATTTTTTTCAATATTCTTAATCACTAATTTAAAACGCCTTGGTTACAAGGCGTTTTTTTATGTTAAAAAATTGTTTATTTAAGATATATTTATGATTTTAGCGATTAATTAATTCAAATAATTACATAATGAGAACAAAGTTTAATGGAATTTTAACGCTATTTCTAGCGTTAATTGTGCAAATATCCTTTGCACAAGAAAGAACAATTTCAGGTACTATTTCTGATGAAACAGGCCCACTACCTGGGGTTACGATTTTAAAGAAGGGTACAACTCAAGGTACTGAAACAGATTTTGATGGAAACTACGCTATTCAAGCTAAAACTGGCGATGTTTTAGTTTTCAGTTTTGTTGGTATGAAAACAGCTGAAAGAACCGTTGGTTCTTCAAGCAATCTTAGTCTAGTATTACAATCTGACAACGTACTAGATGAGGTTATAGTAGTTGGGTACGGACAAGTTAGCCAGCGAGACTTAACAACTAACATTTCAAGTGTAAAAGCTGAAAGCGTACAAGCTATTTCTACTTCTAGTATAGCTGGAGCACTTCAAGGAACTGCTTCTGGTGTGCAGATTTCTCAACTATCTGGTGCTCCCGGTGGTGAAGTTAGAGTTAGAGTTAGAGGAGCTTCCTCTATTAACGGTTCTAACAATCCTCTTTATGTTATTGACGGAATACCTATGTTTTCTGAAGCAACTGCTTCAGATAGCTTTGGTGGGCAAAGAAACAGTGCTGTTACTAACCTTAACCCAGATGATATAGAATCTATTGAAATTTTGAAAGATGCTGCCTCAGCTGCAATTTATGGTAACAGAGGATCTAACGGTGTTATTTTAATTACTACAAAAAAAGGAAAAGCAGGTAAGGCAAGATTCAACATTAGTACTACAGTAGGTATTCAAAATCCTATTAAGAAATATGAGGTTATGAATTATGGCCAATGGTTACGTTTGGGAGATGCTTTTTATGAAAATTCAGGATTCCCTTCTGGTACATGGTCAAATAATCAAAATCCAGGTAATAACTTATCAGGAGCCGATCAAGCTACTTTACAGGCTTATTACGATGCTAACTCAAATAGAGGTGATAACTACTTAGATGAAATTTATGTTGATAATGCATTAGTTAAAAATATTAATGCTAATGTATCAGGAGGTAATGAAGACACAAAGTATTATTTCGGTATCGCTTCTTTTACCCAAGATGGTAACCTACTTACGCAAGATTACGAAAGACAAAATGTTAGGCTTAATCTTACTCAAAAACTTAGTGATAGCTTTAAATTAACTACAGGAATAAGTTTGACTGATGAGACAACTAGGATTATACAAGGAGATAATAACATTTTTGGTATTTTATCTACTGCTATGCTTGAAAGACCAGGTAGAGATATATACAACGAAGATGGTTCTTTTAATTCCTATACTAATTTTTCTTTTTCTAACCCTGTTCAAAATGCAATTGAAAATTTTGATCAAGGTAAGACTTTTCGTATTCTGGGTAATGCTAATTTAGAATATAAAGTGAACGATGAGTTAAGGTTTAATACTACTTTTGGTTTTGACCAACTAAATTTTAGACAAAGATCTTATTATCCTTCAACTACATCTTTAGGAGCTCCAAACGGAAGTGCTGACCAAAGAGAGAGAACAGATAGGAAGTTTACAGCATTAGCTGCTGGTAATTACAATAAATCGTTTGACAACTGGCGCTTAAGAGTATTCTTAGGAGCAGAATATGAACAAAATAAGCTTAACTTTATAAGAGCTGCTGGTAATGGTTTTATTAGCCCTAGCTTAACTTGGTTAGCTAGCGCAGCTAACCCTAGCACTGCTACCGCTCTTTTTTCTGACTCTAGAAGAGTTTCATTTATATCAAGGGTTGGGGCAACTATTTATGAAGACTTAATTTTAGAAGGATCTCTAAGATACGATGGTTCTTCAAGATTTAATGAGGATCAAAGATGGGGGCTTTTCCCTGCTGCCTCATTAGGTTATATTATATCTAATAATGACTGGTTCAAAAACAATTTTGTTAGTTATTTTAAAGTAAGAGGTTCATGGGGTATAACAGGTAATGTATCTGCAGTAGGTAGATATGATTCTCAACCTTCAGTACAGACAGGTAACTATGGTTCTGTAGGTTCTTCTTATTTAGCCAATGCTAACCCTAACCTAAGATGGGAAGAAACGGCACAAATTGATGTTGGTTTTGAAGCTAAGTTTTTTGACGATAGAGTTAGTTTAAACTATGCTTACTATGAGAAAGAAACTCATGACAACTCACTTATCTTATCTACCCCATTACCTGGTAGCCAAGGTGGTGGTGGTGTCACTGAAAATGTTGGTTCTATGATTAACAAAGGGCACGAAATAGATCTTAAAATTTCATTATTTAATAATGATAATTTTCAATGGGATACAAATATTGGATTCAGTTCTTTAGACAATAAAGTTACTTTTTTAGACAATACTGCTCCATTTGTTACAGGTTTTGTTAGTAGAATTGAAGAAGGCGTGGCTTTAGGTGGTTTTTATGGTCTTCAAGCTGATGGTTTGTATCAAGATATTTCTGAAGTGCCTGCAAACTTACAAACAGAAGGTGTTGGTCCTGGAGATGTAAAGTACATCGATCAAAACAATGATGGTTTATTAAATGATGACGACTATGTAGTAATAGGAAAGCCTTTTGCTGATTTTACAATGAACTGGTCAAACAAATTAAAATATAAAAATTTTGATTTAAATTTCTTATGGGCATGGTCAGAAGGTAATGATGTTTACAATAACACATTAGCGTTTACTGGTTCAACAGGAAGTATAGGTTTTAATAAGTTTGTATCTCAAGGTAATTATTGGACTCCTACAAACACCAATACAGGTATTCCTAGACCTAACAGTGCTACACAAGCATACAACAGTCAAGATTCTTCTAGGTATGTTGAAGATGGTTCTTTTATAAAATTAAGAAATATCACTCTTGGATATAATTTACCTAAAATAAAAGGTTTTGATCAGGTAAGATTAACTCTTTCTGGAGATAATTTAATTGTTATAACTGACTATAGTGGTAATGACCCTGAAGTAAACTTTTCAGGTGGTAATTCAATTGTTGGAGGTACTGACTTCTTAACTCAAGGTGGTAGTAAAGTTGTTAAAGTAGGAGTTAACGTTACATTCTAATAAAAAGTAATTAAGATGAAAAAAATATTTTTAAAAAGCACATACATTGTACTTATGGCTCTTATGATCATAAGCTGTGATGATAAATTAAACATAACAGACCCTACAGCCTTAGGTGTTGATGAGTTTATAACTGATTATGCTAGCGCAAAAACAGCTTTAGCCCAATGTTATAATGAAATTCAAACTAATACAGCAGGTACAAACGAACCAGTAATTGTAGAGTATAGAATGTTAACTGGATTATATTCTGGAGAATTAAGACATGTTGGGTCTTTTCCTAGTTACAAAGAAGCCGAGATTAATAATTATCTTGTAAATAATGTAAATGTTTCTAGAATTTTTGCTCAACATTATAGATTTATTAATAGAGCAACAGTTATTATAAGAGTAATTGAAAGTATTAGTAATATTTCTAACTCTGAAAAAGAAGAAATTCTTGCTGAAGCTCATGCTATTAGAGCTTTTGGATACTCTAGACTAGTAAGATTATTTGGAGGACTCCCTTTAGTAGAAAAAGTATTTGCTTTAGATGGACCTGATGCAAAAAATACTCCTAAATCTAGTGAAGCTGAAGTATATCAATATATTTTAAATGAAATTTCTTTAGCTAAAGGAAAAATTTCTACTACAAACCCTAATACATTCTTTACAAATGATGCACTTGATGTTTTAGAAGCAGAAACTCATATGTACATGGAAAAGTATGATTTAGCTGAAAATGTTTTACAGGGATTGATAGGAAAATATACTTTAGACCCTAGTTATGCTAATTTATTTGTTCTAGGTAATAGTAGTTCTTCAACTATATTCAGAATAAACTATAATGCAGCTGATAATAATAATTTAGCTTTTTACTTTACTCCAACAGGTAGATTAGAAGTAGGACCTTCTCAATTATTATTAGATACTTTTGAAGCAGGAGATACAAGAATTTCTTTCATAGAAAATAGTAATAGTGTAAATGATTCATTTATTACTAAATATGTAGATAACGCAGAAGGTACAGACCTACCTTACATTTACAGATATGCAGATGTTTTATTAATGTATGCTGAAGTTTTAGCTCGTAAAAATGACCCAAATGCAGCTACTTACCTTAACATGATTAGAAACAGAGCTGGGTTACCTGATATAGGTACTTTTGATTCTTCTAACGTTGTAGATGTAATAGCAAGAGAAAGAAGTTCAGAGTTTTTTGGAGAAGGAAAAAGTTGGGGAGATATTAAAAGACTAGGATTAGCTCCTAGTGTTATAAACTCAAAGACTGGTGTTACTTTTACAGAAAAGCAATTACTATGGCCAATACCTCAAAATGAGTTAGATTCTAATGGATCTATATCACAAACAGATCAAAACCCTGGTTATTAAGCTAGATTAATAACTTATAAAATTTTAAAACCACCTCAGAAAGAGGTGGTTTTTTTATACCATAAAATCAACTACATTTGCAGCATGGAACAAAACACAAACATTTTTGGTATTAGAGCCATTATTGAAGCTATTGAAAGTGGAGCTTCAATTAATAAAGTATACCTTCAAAAAGGCTTGAGAGGAGAATTGTTTTTTCAATTGGATAAACTTTTAAAGAAAAATAAAATATCAACTAGTGTAGTTCCTACAGAAAAACTAGATCGTTTATCGAAACACAATAACCACCAAGGTGCTGTAGCTAAAATTTCTCCTATTGATTTTCAAGATTTAGAAACTTTAATAGAAGCTACGTTAGAATCAGACAATACTCCCCTATTCTTATTATTAGATCAAGTTTCTGATGTTCGAAATTTTGGAGCTATTATTAGAACTGCAGAATGTACTGGTGTAAACGGAATTATCATTCAAAAAAGTGGTAGTGCTCCTGTAAATGCTGAAACCATTAAAACTTCAGCTGGTGCTGCTTTTAAAATCCCAATTTGTAAAGTAGACCATATTAAAGATGCTATCTTTCAACTAAAAGCGGCAGACATTAAGCTAGCTGCTGCAACTGAAAAAACTGAAGATTCAGTTTTTGATGTTGATTTTAATCAACCTATTGCAATCATTATGGGTTCTGAACACAAAGGTGTAAGTAACTCTGTATTAAAAATGGCAGATTATAAAGCTAAACTACCGTTACTAGGTGAGATAGAATCTCTAAACGTATCTGTTGCTTGTGGTGCCTTTTTATATGAAGCCGTAAGACAACGTTTATAATATTAAAAATCCTGCTTTCAGCAGGATTTTTTTATTCTTCTTCTTTATAAAAATATTTGTATTTAATTTCTTCTAACTCAACTTCTTCCTCAATTACTCGTGGAGCATAATTTCCTGCTTCATCGAACATAGAATCAAACTCTGTTTTAGTGAATTCAAACTTTTCTTTTATAATCCCTCTTTTTCTGTATAATAGAGCTAGAGTAATCCCTGTTATTAATCCTGATAAATGCCCTTCCCATGACATCCCTTCTTTAATTGGTAATACATACCAAACCATGCTTCCGTATAAAAATATAGTAACAAAAGAAACAGCTACTAATCTGTAGTTTTTCTTTATAATTCCACTAAAAAGAACAAAACTGAAAAGTAGATACACAATTCCACTCGCTCCAATATGGTACGATTCTCTTGCAATTAGCCAAGTTAATAATCCAGTCATAATCCCTCCAAACAACAAAACTTTAACTGCTACTTCCTTGTAAAAGTAAAAAAGACAAGCTGAGAGCACAAATAAAGGAACTGAATTATTAAAAAGATGTTTAGTATCACTGTGAATAAAAGGCGAGCATATAACCCCCTTTAAACCATCAAAACTTCTCGGAAAAACGCCAAACTTGTTAAAATTCCATCCGAATTTAATTTCTATCCAGTACACAAACCATATTACTATAACAAATAAAAAAGGTATAGTAAAAATGGATGGAGAAAATTTTAGCTGTTGTTCTGTATTCATGACCTTGAAAATAACAAAAATAAATCCAAAGTAGTATTTCTGAAGTTCTGTCATAAATCTTTGCTATTTTTACATTATGAATCAACCTTTGGCAGAAAGAATCCGTCCACAAAATTTAAGTGATTACATTAGTCAACAACATTTAGTAGGCGAAAATGGAATTTTAACCAATCATATAAAACAAGGAATTATACCATCATTAATTTTATGGGGGCCTCCTGGAATTGGGAAAACCACCCTTGCTAATATTATTGCAAATGAATCTGGGCGTCCTTTTTATACTTTGAGTGCTATTAGCTCCGGAGTAAAAGATGTTCGTGAAGTTATTGAAAAAGCAAAGAAAAGTGGTGGATTGTTCACACAGAAAAATCCCATTTTGTTTATTGATGAAATTCACCGCTTTAGTAAATCACAACAAGATTCTTTATTAGGTGCTGTTGAAAAAGGTTGGGTAACTTTGGTTGGAGCAACTACCGAAAATCCAAGTTTTGAAGTCATACCTGCCCTACTCTCTCGTTGCCAAGTTTATATATTAAATTCTTTTGATAAAAATGATTTGATTGCTTTGTTACATCGCGCAATAGAAAAAGATGAAATCATTTCTCAAAAAAAAATTGACTTAAAAGAAACTGATGCACTGCTTCAAGTTTCTGGTGGTGATGCCAGAAAACTTCTGAATATTTTTGAATTATTAGTTGCTGCTAATAATGAAATTGAAGTTACCAATGAGTTAGTGTTATCTAAAATTCAAAAAAACACGGTTCGTTATGATAAAACTGGTGAGCAACATTACGATATTGTTTCTGCCTTTATAAAATCTATTAGAGGTAGTGACCCTAACGCTGCTGTATATTGGTTAGCTCGTATGATTGAAGGTGGTGAAGATGTAAAATTTATTGCGCGTAGAATGCTAATTGCTGCTTCTGAAGATATAGGAAATGCGAATCCTACTGCGTTAATTTTAGCTAACAATACCTTTCAAGCAGTTTCAGTAATTGGCTACCCAGAATCTAGGATTATTTTAAGTCAATGTGCTGTTTATTTAGCCAATTCTGCTAAAAGTAATGCTTCTTACATAGCTATTGGTGAAGCACAAAACCTTGTTAAAACTACAGGAGACCTGTCAGTCCCTTTGCACTTAAGAAATGCTCCTACTAAACTAATGAAAGATTTAGACTACGGAAAGGAATATCAATACTCTCACAATTATGCAGGTAATTTTGTGAGTCAAGAATTTTTACCTGATGAAGTTAAAAACACTAAATTATACGAACCTGGAAACAATACTCGTGAAAATCAATTTAGAGAACTGTTAAAGCAACGTTGGAAAGATAAGTACAATTATTAGTTAATATACCATAAAGGCTATGAATTATAAACTAAAAACTTTTATCAAAGTTGCTCAGCATTCAAGTTTTACACTTGCTTCTAAAGAGTTGAATATTTCACAACCTGCTGTTTCTAAAACTATCTCTAAATTAGAAGAAGAATACAATACATCTTTTTTTAACCGATCTAGAAATTCTATTTCATTAACAAATGAAGGGAAAATTTTTCTTGATTACGCTTATAAAATTACCGAGTTGTTTGAAGAGTTAGAGAACTCTTTTCTTTTAAATGAAGAGAGCACTTCTCTTGAATTTAATTTAGGATTAAGCACTACAATTGCTACGTATGTAATGCCAAAAGTACTTGCTAAAATACAGCAAAACTCCAACAATATAAAATTCAATATAATTAGTGGCAATACTAAAGATATTGAACATAAGATCTTAAACCAAGAATTAGAATTTGGTATTGTAGAAGGAAAATCCTCTAATCAATTATTACGATATTCTAAATTTATTAAAGATGAAATTGTACTGGTAACAAGTACTAACAATACTAATAGTAAAAATTCTATATCAAAACAAGAACTAAGTAAAATACCTTATATAGGTCGTGAAATTGGTTCGGGTACGCGTGAAATAATTGAAGAAACTTTAAAGAAAAATAACATTACTAAACTAAACAGAGTAATTACATTAAACAATACTGAGGCTATTGAGCAATATTTACACTACTCTAACTCTTATGCTCTCTTATCTATTCATGCTGTAACAGAAAAGCTCATTCAAAACAAACTAAAGATTGTTGATATTAAAGGACTTTCTTTTGAGCGTGAATTTGATTTTGTTTGTAGAACAAATTATCAATCAAAAAAAATGAACTTACTTTATAAATTAATCAAAACCAATTATAACTTTTAGTTATTTTGTATAACTATTTAATTTGCTCTTTAGTTATATTTCAATCGTAGTTTTGTTTCATCAAATTCTTAGAAAAAATGAAACAATTCTGTCAAATTAGCTTTTTTACATTCTTCATAACACTAGCTTTAACCGGTTATATTTCTAGTTCTTTTGCTTTAATATCTGGCTTCATTATAACATATATTTTTAGTAATCCTTTTCCTGAAAAAACGAAAAAAGCAACTCAAATACTTTTAAAAATATCTGTTATTGGTTTAGGTTTTGGGATGTCATTAACTGAAACTATACAAACAAGTAAAGAAGGGCTTACTTTAACTACTTTATCAATTATTCTAACCGTTATTCTAGGCCTATTTTTTATTAAGCTTTTTACAATTGATAAAAAAATTGGGTTCTTGATTACTTCAGGAACTTCTATTTGCGGAGGCAGTGCTATCGCTGCTATTTCACCTGTAATTAAAGCTAGTCATAAAACTATTAGCATTGCTATTGGAGTCGTTTTCTTTTTAAATGCTATTGCCTTATTTATATTTCCTTCTTTAGGTCATATTCTAGGGTTAACTCAAAAGCAATTTGGTATTTGGTGTGCCATAGCTATTCACGATACTAGTTCTGTGGTAGGAGCTGCTTTAGAGTATGGTGATGAAGCTTTGCAAATAGCTACTACAGTAAAACTTGCACGCACTTTATGGATTATACCTTTGTCGTTTTTTGCTATGTTTCTTTTTAAATCTGGTGATAGGAAGATTAAAATTCCTTATTTTATAATAGGTTTCATTATAGCAATATTACTCAACAGCTATCAAATTGTTCCAGAAAATTTTTCGATGAACATCGTAGAATTATCTAAAAGACTCTTGGTAGCAACTTTATTTTTAATAGGAATGAATTTAACCATTAAAGACTTAAAGGAAAGCGGTATTAAGCCTATTATTTTTGCTTCTCTTTTATGGATATTCATAAGTATTTTTTCACTACTCTTTATTATCATTTTTTAAAGAGTAGTGAAAATATGTGTTAGAACTTTATTTGATACTGCTTTGTTACTTTAGTTCCATTTTTATAATATTCTGCAAACCAAGAATCACCGTTTTTATATAAAATTCCATTTTTATCTTTGATTACAAAAACGTCTTTTACATTCGTTTTTAATACTTGAAAAACAACTTCAGGCTTTGTATTTACTAATTGAAATCCATTAGTTATTGATTGTGCATACAATACATTCTTTGTCATGCTTTCTTCATTAGTCTTCACTGTTTTATTTTTTATTACCTCAACAGCTGAAACTACTGGAGCTGTTACTTCCTTTTTTACAACAGCTACTTCTTTTGATGGAATATATGTATACTTTAACCCTTGTACAGACTTAAATGCATTGCGGATAGCTTCGTGATACGCCTTTTTGTAATCTTTTTCTTTACTTTTACCTACTTGTGAGGTAAATACCACCTTATTATAACAGTCTCTGAGTTCTACAATACTCTTTGTAGTAAATAAGCTCGAATCATCTTTAACTACGCCAGTTAAAGCTAAACATCTATTGTTTACAACATCATCAGGTAACTTCTCATCTTCTAAAAGTGCTGTAAAACCGTATTTATTAAATAAGAACTTTGTTAGTGAACTTGTTTGGTATTTATCTTTTCCCTTCACAAAATCAAACTTATTTGGTACTATAACGTATTTATAGTTGTTAATTGTTTTTTGTGCAAAACTTGCTGTTGTTACAAATAATGCTATAAAAAGTATTTTTTTCATTTTTAGTTTTTGTTGTGTTTATTAAATATAGTTGTTTTTATAAACTTATAAATATTTTTTCAAATCTATCAATGAAGTTACTTGTTGAACTTCTTTGTTATTTACTTCTTCTGAAAAATGAATTGCTCTCATTCCTGAATTTATTGCCCCTATAATATCTGCTTCATAACTATCTCCTATCATAACAGATTCAACTGCCTTTGCTCCTGCCTTTTCTAACGCAAATTCAAAAACCTTAGGATTTGGTTTCTTAACTCCAACACACTCAGATGTAATTATCTGTTTAAAAAAGCTATGAATTCCCGATTTCTTCAGTTTTAATTTTTGTACTTCTTCAAAGCCATTTGTAATAATATGTAAATGATATTTACTTTCTAAATACTCTAACACTTCTATTGCATTATCAAACAAATAATTGAAATTTGGTAAGTATCCAATATAGTCTTTAGATATTTGATTTATTGAATCATCAGAAATCTCGTATTTTAGATTATCAAAAGTTTCTTTTAAGCGATAATATCTTAATGCTGTTTTTTCTACCTTATCTTCTCTATATAACCTCCAATATTTTAAATTTACAGGTATATACACTTCTAAAAAACTATGTATTGGGATGGTTATATTTTGTTCTTCAAAAATTTGTTGAAAAGTAAGTTTTGAGTTTCTATCAAAATCCCATAATGTATGATCTAAATCAAAAAATAAATGTTTTATTTCCATTTCTTCTCTAAACATTTCCTACTATTTTAAGCATTGAATTATACAACCTACTCCACCCTCTCCATCTTAAATAGTTACTCAAGCTTTCATTATGAAATACTGTAATAAAAGTACCATTTACTGCCTTTACTTCATTCTTTAAATCTCTAATTTTTCCTAACGACTGTTTTGGTGTTAACTTCATATAATCATTTAATGTCGTATCCATCAATGCGAACGGAAATATTTTTAAAGGTGTTTGAATTTCAAAATCTAAGTCGTAAAAATAAAATGGAGTACAAGTACTTGCTCGAAACCCTACATGTGTTGCATATCCCATTGAGTAATCTTCATCTATCTCTAAATCTATTAACTGCTGATACGTTTCTGGTAAAGATACTCGTAAGTAGTGTTGTCTTGAACGTTTAACAGGTATATTAGTTATCGTTTCTAAACGTTCTTTTTCTTTTTTTAACATTACAGAATCATTCATTGTGTAATATGACGGATGTAACCCTACGCGAGCATAATCAACCATATCTTTTATTAACAATTTGAATTTTCTTTTGGAGGCGGACACATTCGTATCAAATGTAGTATAGTCGCCTATTAAAAAGAAAAATATGGTTCTTACATTATGAGCTTTCTTTAACTCAATAATTTTTTGAAATGTATTAAAAGGGTCTTTTTTAAGATTGAAAAATACTGTAAATCGATCCCAAATTGTAAAAACCTTAAATTGAGAAACATCTTTTAAAAATCCTCCAATAGTTCTTATAAAACTCTTATACTTATAGGCATAAGCATTATCAACATCTATTGTAGAAATATATTGATATTCTCTTGTTATATGTTTAAAGTCTGGGAATTTTTGTTTTAAGGTTTCCAAAAACTTATATGCCCAAATATCTACCATAGGTTTTTCTAAAAATCCATTTTGATAGGCTATACTTTCACCAACTGTAAATCGTCCATACTTATCTTTTATATGTGGTAAATATTCTTCATATCTTGAAATTAAGAAAAAGCTAGCAGCAAAAATATCAAACGGAATTTCAGAAGCTTCAACAGTTGGAAAGAAACAAGGAACTTCATCCCAATTTTGAATTACTATTTCTATATCCTTTATACCTTGCTGAAAAAGTAGTTCATTGCTCTGGACGAAAAATTCTTTTCCTAAAGGCACATTTGTGTATGAAAACTTAGGTCCATTGTAAGCCACAAACTCTTCTACTTTACCTGTAAAATCAATTTGAACTTGTAAAATACGAGTAAAAATATGTTTGAAAATATAACGTACTCTAGGAGTAACTTTATGGGTATAAATAAGTATCATAAATAGTAACTAGTAATCGTGTAAAACGACTATAAAATTCCTTCATCTGCAAAGCTAAAATAAGCTTTTTCAGTAACTATTAGGTGGTCTAGCAATTTAATATCTAAAGTAATACCTGCTTGTTTAATTTTTTCGGTTATTTCAATATCTGATTTACTTGGTGATAGTTTTTCTGAAGGATGGTTATGACAAACAATTACACCTATTGCAGAAAGCTCCAATGCTCTTTTATACAGCAATCGTATATCTACTAAAGTAGCTGTAAACCCTCCTTTACTTAATTGGTGTTTTGCTAAGACTTTATTTGAATTGTTTAGATACAACACCCAAAACTCTTCATAATACAAGTCCCCTATAAGTGGTTGCATAATTTTTACTACATCAATAGAGCTACTTATTTTAGATATGCTTGCTCTTTCCTCAAATTGTTTTCTTTTTCCAAACTCCAAAGCAGTTACTATAGATATTGCTTTCGCCTCTCCTATTCCTTTAAATTTCATCAATTCTTCTACCGATAGTTTTGCTAATGTATTTAAGTCATTATTTACCGTTAACAATATTCTTTTAGCCAAAGCTACAGCACTTTCCTCTCTGTTTCCTGAACCTATCAAAATAGCAATCAACTCTGCATCTGATAATACTGTTTTTCCTTTAGACATTAGTTTTTCTCTTGGCCTATCATCTAATGCCCACGATTTAATAGAAATCTTATTCATGTTTTTTCTTTTTTTTCATAGCCTTACATTACAACTCAATATGTTAATCCAGTTATTTAACCATGAATGTTAATTACTTTTTCTTATAGATTTATAAATATAATTCATTTTTTGCACAACCAAAAGAAGCACAGTATCTTTGTCTCTTATCTTTTTTAATTTTTAATATGAAGATTATTATAGCCGGGGCTGGAGACGTAGGTTTTCATTTGGCTAAACTCCTTTCTTACGAAGCACAAGACACATACGTAGTCGATTTTGATGGTGAAAAATTAGAATATCTAAACAATCATTTAGATGTTATTACCAAAAAAGGAGATGCTACCTCTATAAAACTATTGAAAGAAATAGGCGTTAACTCAGCAGATTTATTGTTAGCAGTAACTGAAAGTCCTAACACAAACTTTACTATTTCTGTAATAGGTAAAGCATTGGGGGTAAAAAAAACAATTGCTAGAATTAGTAACCCTGAATTTTTAAACAACCCTTGTATCAATTTCAAAGATTACGGAGTAGATTTTATGATTTCCCCTGAAGAATTAGCTGCTGAAGAAATTAAATCTCTACTTAACCAATCTTCTTTTAACGATACAGTAGCCTTTGAAAACGGAGTTTTTAATATCATGGGGACAACACTTGGGTATAAATCTCCTATTCTTGATCTTACAGTTAAAGAAACTAAAGAAAAATATTGCTTAGTAGATTTTATTACTATTGCTATAAAACGTGAAGGGACCTCTCAAACAATTATTCCTCGTGGAGATACTGAGTACAAAATAAACGACCAAGTATACTTTTCTGTACCAAAATATAGTATTGACAAACTGTATCCTATTATCGGAAAGGAATATATTGATATTACAAACGTGATGATTTTGGGTGGTAGCCGTGTTGGAAGAAAAACAGCTAGAAAACTTTGTAAAGACAACTTTAAAGTGAAGTTGATTGAAAAAGATAAAGACAAAGCCTTACAACTTGCCGAAGACCTTCGTAATACCTTAGTAATATATGGTGACGGTAGGGATTTAGAATTGTTAGAAGAAGAAAGTATTAGAGAAATGGATGCTTTTGTAGCTGTTACTGGAGATTCTGAAACAAACATCATGTCTTGTTTAGTAGCAAAATCTAAAGGTGTAAAAAAAACAGTTGCTTTAGTAGAAAATATGGACTATATCAATATTTCTCAAACTATTGGTATCGATACTCTAATTAATAAAAAGTTAATTGCTGCAAGTAACATTTTCCGCCATATTAGAAAAGGAGAAATTGTAGCTTTAGCCAATCTGCATAATGTTGATGCTGAAGTTTTTGAGTTTGAAGTACATCCTGGTGCTAAAGTAACCCAAAAAATAATTAGAGAATTGCGTTTTCCTAGAGAAGCTATTATTGGTGGCGTAATTAGAAACGGAGAAGCATTAATGTCTTTTGGTGATTTTCAAATGCAAAGCGGTGACAAAGCTATTGTTTTTTGTTTACCCGAAGCCATAAATATTGTAGAAGATTTATTCAAATAATGGAAAATCTTAATCTTAAATTAATCTATCGTTTTTTAGGAGTTACAGCCATCCTTAATGGTTTATTTATGTGGCTTACTTTACCCATAAGTTTTTATTACGATGAATCCGCCAAACTTGGAATTCTAAATGCTGGAATCATAACCATAGCTATAGGTTCTTTATTGTTTTTTTTTAATAAGCCTGACAATAAAAACATCCATAAAAAAGAAGGCTACCTTATTGTTACTTTAGGTTGGCTTACCTTATCATTTACAGGGATGCTTCCTTATTTACTTACAGAAAGTATCCCAAGTGTTACCAATGCCTTTTTTGAAACAATTTCAGGATATTCAACCACAGGGTCATCTATTTTAACTGATATTGAGTCCATGCCAAAAGGGATTTTGTTTTGGCGTAGTTGTACACACTGGATTGGAGGTATGGGAATTATTGTACTTACTATAGCTATTTTACCTTTATTAGGTATTGGAGGAATGCAGCTTTTTATGGCTGAAGCTCCTGGACCTTCAGCAGATAAACTACATCCAAGAATTACTGATACGGCAAAACGATTATGGTTAATTTATGTATTATTAACCGCTGTTGAATTTTTACTACTAAAAGTGGCTGGAATGACTTGGTTTGATGCTATTAATCATGCTATGGCAACCGTAAGTACAGGTGGATTTTCTACTAAAAACGAAAGTGTAGCCCACTGGAATGGAACTCCATTGATTCAATATATAATCATTTTCTTCATGTTTATTGCAGGAACCAATTTTGTTCTTACTTATTTTGCTTTAAAAGGAAAAGTTAGAAAAGTGATACAAAGTGAAGAATTTAAATACTATTTCTTCGGAATTATTGGAATATCGACCATTGTTGCTTTAATGATTATCTTTTTACAAGACCCTAATTTACAAAGTAGTATAGCACATCCTAAAATATGGGGTGAAGTAGAGAGCGCTATAAGACATTCGTTATTCTCTGTAATTTCTGTAGTAACAACAACAGGTTTTGTTACTGCTGATTTTACAATGTGGAGCTTTTTTGTTACTGCTATATTTTTCTCTTTATTTTTCTTAGGAGGATCAGCTGGGTCTACATCAGGAGGTGTAAAAATTGTTCGTCATATTATTATGCTAAAAAACAGCTTTTTAGAATTTAAAAAATCACTACATCCAAATGCTATAATACCTGTTCGTTATGATGGTAAAGCAGTAAAACAAACTATTATATTTAATATCCTCTCGTTTTTTGTGTTATATATGTTAATTTTTATAATAGGTACCGTTGTTTTAGCTCTTTTAGGTTTGGATATAAAGTCTGCTTTAGGAGCATGTGCTTCCTCATTAGGAAACATTGGACCTGCCATAGGAAGTGTAAGCCCTGTAGATAATTTTAACCATTTATCAGCAGGCGCAAAATGGTTTTGCTCTTTTCTAATGTTAATTGGTCGTCTAGAGCTATTTACCGTGTTAATTTTATTAACTCCTTTCTTCTGGAGAAAAAACTAACTTAGCTAATACATTTACCAATAAATAATATTTCTCCTTAAACGTATATACCTTAAAAATATACGTTTGCATATCAATCAAACACGCTTAAACAATAGAATTAAAGTTTAGTTCTGTTTGTCTTTAAATTTGATTTTAGAAAACAAACATTCAACATTTAGTAATTTCGCAAACTTTCAAAAGCAGCCGTAAACAACAAATAATTAAACAGTTACATTATATATGTTGTTTTTTTACTAAATTGTTGAACTAAACATTATTAACTACTAAACTTTATTACTTATGGATCCATTTATAGGACAAATTACAATGTTTGGAGGAAACTTTGCTCCAAGAGGTTGGGCTTTTTGTAACGGACAACTACTTGCTATTTCTCAAAATTCAGCTTTATTTTCAATTTTAGGCACCACCTACGGTGGGGACGGAAGAACAACTTTTGCCTTACCTGATTTACGTGGTAGAGCTCCTATTCATTCTGGTGATGGTAGCGTAGGACCAGGGCTTTCTCCTAGACCATTAGGTCAAAGAGGAGGAGAACAAACACATACACTTAACATTCTAGAAATGCCTATTCATAATCATGTGGCAACTTCTACTTCTAAATTACATGGACAAAGTGCTTCTGGTGATGATGACACGATAAGTACAGGCTCTTCAATTGCCAGTGGGTCTTCAACTGGTTCAGAAGTATTCAGTAGCCAACCTCCAAACACTGAAATGAACACTAGTTCTGTAACAACGGCTACAACAACATTAAACCAAGGAGGGAGTCAACCTCATAATAATATGCAGCCTTATTTAGCTATAAACTTTATTATTGCATTAGTTGGTGTTTTTCCTTCAAGAAACTAAAAACATATTTACAACTTTAATTATCAGATGATTAAACACAATTAATCATCTGATTTAGCTTTTTTTAGTTATCTTTATTATAAACAAACTAAACTTACATTATGAAAAAAACTACTTTATTGCTTTTCTTTATAATCTTTTCATTTGTTCCAATTGCATTGTCACAAACTGTAATATATACTGAAGATTTTGAAGGAACTGATTTTAATGGTTATGCTATAGGTAATGCAGATACAGGAACTGACTATCCTTCTCAAACATTTGTTGTTTCTGGTCCAGATCGAATTAGCAGAGGAACTGTTGGTAGCTTCACTTTTGATGGTAGTATTACTGGTAATGCTACTAATTTTATAGGAGGAGAAGATATCAACTTTACTACTGACGGAGGATTTTATAATGGTCATTCATATATTGAATTAGATCCTATTGACATTACAAGTAAATCAAACCTATCAATAGATATAGACGTTGCGTTTCCTAATACATCTCCCACTAGGTATGAAATTAATGATTTTTTTATTGTTGATTACAAAATTGACGGAGGTAGTTATACAACTGTCCTTGCTTTTTATGGAGATGGTGATACCCCTACCCCTACCTTAGGGCTAAGAAGGGATGACAATTTAAATGGTATCTTGGAAGGTGGTGAAACCAGTAATGTAAATACTGCTATGACAACTTTTAGCTTAAATTTAGATGCAATAACTGGTAGCGCAGTAAGTGGAAATTCAATTGAAATCAGAGTTCGTTTTAAAATGCCAGACTCTCAAGAAGAATTTGCTTTTGATAATATCATTTTAAAAGGTTCAATTGGAAATACAACTCCTGTTATAGGAGGAACTTCAGCGGGTCAAACTGTAAACGATAACAGTACAATTGCCCCTTTTTCGAATATTACAACTATAGATGCTGATGGAGACAATTTATCTGCAACTATTACTTTAGATGATAATGTAAAAGGTTTATTATCAGGTACAGGTCTTTCTGGCTCTGGCCCATATACTATAACTAGTACCACCCCAGCTGATTTACAAACAAAATTAAGAGCTTTATCTTACAATCCAACTGATAACAGAACAACTACTACCGAGACTACTACTTTTACAGTAGTTATAAATGATGGTACAGATACTGACACAGATAATACAACTACCGTTATTTCAAGTGCAATTTCACCCACCGTGACAAGTGTTAACGTACCTACCAATGCTACTTACATTACTGGTCAAAATTTAAATTTTACAGTTAATTTTAATGAAAACATAACAATAAACACTACAGGAGGAATTCCTCAAGTAGCCATTACTGTTGGCTCTACTGTACGTCAAGCAACATACATTAGTGGTAGTGGAACAAACGCTCTAGTTTTTAGACATACAGTTCTCGCAGGTGAGTTAGACTCTGATGGTATAGCTGTTGGGACATTAACTGCTAACGGAAGCACTTTAAAAGATTCTGGAGGTAAAGATGCTAACCTAACATTAAATAGTGTGGGGACAACTACTAATATATTAGTAGACGCTGTTGCTCCAACCGTAACGAGTGTTAATGTGCCAGCAAATTCAACTTATATTTCAGGACAAAACTTAGATTTTACAGTTAACTTTAATGAAAACACAATAGTAAACACAGCTGGAGGAACTCCTCAAATAGCCATAACTATTGGAGCTACTACACGTCAAGCTACTTACCAAAATGGTAGCGGAACAAGTGCCTTACTGTTTAGATATACAGTACAAGCAGGTGATTTAGACACTGACGGTATCGCCATTGGTGCATTAGCTGTAAATGGTGGTACTTTAAAAGATGCTGTTAATAATGATGCTAACTTAACATTAAATAGCATTGGAGTAACAACTGCTGTATTAGTCGATGCGGTCGCTCCTGCTGTAACAAGTGTTAATGTGCCTGCAAATGCTACTTATATTGTAGGTCAAAACTTAGATTTCACCGTTAACTTTAATGAAAATGTAATCGTAAACACTACAGGGGGAACTTCTCAAATAGCTATCACTATTGGAGCTACCACACGTCAAGCAACTTACCTAAGTGGCAGTGGAACGAGCTCCTTACTTTTTAGGTATACAATACAAGCAGGTGACTTAGATACTGACGGTATAACTATTGGTACATTAACCGCAAATGGAGGTACTTTAAAAGATGCTGCTTCTAATGATGCTAACCTAACATTAAACAGTGTAGGAACCACAACTGGTGTATTGGTAGATGCAGTTGTACCAACAGTAACAAGTGTTAACGTTCCTGCTAATGAAACGTATTTAACTGGGCAAAACCTAGACTTCACCGTTAATTTTGATGAAAATGTCTCCGTAAATACAGCAGGAGGCACTCCTCAAATAGCTATTACTATAGGTGCTACTATCCGACAAGCGACTTACCAAAGTGGAAGCGGAACGAATGCCTTACTATTTAGATATACAGTACAAGCAGGTGATTTAGACACTGACGGTATTACTATTGGTACATTAGCTGCTAATGGTGGTACTTTAAAAGATGCTGCTTCTAATGATGTTAACCTAACATTAAACAGTGTGGGGAGTACAACTGCTGTTTTGGTAGGTTTACAAACCATTACTTGGACAGGGACTACAAATAACGACTGGAATACTGCTTCAAACTGGGATCTTAATGTCATTCCATCAACAAATACAGATATTGTTATTCCTTCTGGACTAACAAACTACCCTACTGCTTCATCAGCAGTTACATTTAATTCGTTAACTATTCATAACGGAGCTTCTTTTATACCACAAAGTACTGTTACTGGTACTGTAACTTATAAAAGAAGTTTACCAACTACAAACTGGTACTTAGTATCACCTCCTGTTGTTGGAGAAACGGTTCAAGATATTATTGCCAACCACACCTTAGCTTCTGGAACGGGTGGTAACTTAGGACTGGCTCCTTATAGTAATATTACAGGACCTGCATGGTTATATATACAAAGTAGTAGTACGGGAACAGTGACTAGTGGAACAGGTGTTTCTATTAAATTAGCTTCCCCTGGAGATGTTTCAGTTACTGGAACAATAAACACTTCTAACGTTAGTAAAGGAATCACAACAGGTAGTAGAACAAACTATAACCTTATAGGGAACCCATATACATCTTATATTAATTCTGCTAGTTTTACAGCTGCAAATACTGCTATACTTACAGATGAAGTTATTTGGCTATGGGATGGTACACAATACATCACCAAAAATGCAATAGATGATATAGAAATTGCTCCAGGTCAGGCTTTCTTTGTTGAAGCAGCTGCAAATGGAAATATTACGTTTTCTTCTGCCAATCAAAGTCATCAAAACACTGATACTTTTATGAGGCAAGAACCTATTCCTTCTCTTGAATTATCAGTTAATAACAAAGAAGTCAAAAGGTCTGCAAAAGTATTTTACGCATCTAGTAAAACCACTGGATACGATAAAGGTTACGACTCAAAAATGTTTGGAGAAGACTCTTCTGATTTAGCCGTATTTACAGAACTACTTACTAACAATCAAGGTAAAAATTTAGCTATCCAAACATTACCAAACACCGATCATGAAAACATGATTATTCCAGTAGGTATTAAAGGGAAAGCAGGTAAAGAAATAACTTTTTCGGTTACTTCTAAAAACCTACCAGCTAATCTTAAAATATACTTAGAAGATAGAACAAATAGAGTTTTCACCAATTTATCAGAAGAGACCTATACCATTACTCTTGCGAATGACACAAACGGTATTGGTCAATTCTATTTACATACTAGCTCTAAAAAACTTGAAACACCTCCTATTAATCCTTCATTAGATAATATTAGTATATATAGTTCTTCTAATAATGAAGTTACCATTGTAGGATTACAAACTAAAGCCAATGTAACAGTTTATTCAATTTTAGGGAAAGAAATTTTAAATAAAAACATAACCTCTAACGGAGTAAGCAAAATAAGCCTTTCTGAGGTATCTAGTGGTGTGTATATTGTAAAATTAAACACTGACTTAGGAGAAATCACTAAAAAAATAATCTTAAAATAAGTAAGCTATAAAAATCGAGCAATTATGAAGAAAAACATAAAAAAGACTGATACAGACTCTAAAAATATCACTCGTAAAGAAGCCTTAAAAAAAATTGGTGGTTATAGTAAATATGCTGCTTTAACGGCTTTAGGAACTTACATGATTTTAAATCCTCAAAAAGCACAAGCACAAAGTCCAGAAGCACCAGGAGGTGGCTTTTAAAAACCTTAAAATATTTTTTCAAAAAACCTCGATAAAATTATCGAGGTTTTCTATTTTTAGTCAATCATGATAAATAAAATAATTAAACGAAACATAGATAATAAAAGTATTGTTTGGTTTCAAGATAATAATGAATATCTTGTTGTAGCCCCTCTTGTGACTGAAATACTTTCTCTTTTAAACCAAAACGTTGATAAGCAAGAGATAACTACCCAGATTACTAAGCAAATTAATATTACGTATAAAGAAGCATTCAGTTTAGTTATAGATATTGAGGCTTTACTTATCTCTTCAAAAGAAACTAACAGTAAAAGCAAACTTCTTACTGTAATTAAACCAACATCTTTTGCTTCAATAAAATATTATAAAATCAAGGATATAATTTTAGAAGTAAAATATGCTTCTGACATAGAAATTTCTCTAATTCATCCAAAATTTGCTCATTTAGAAACTGAAGAAACCAAAAATATCAATCATAAGTTTGAAGTCTTTAGTAATGATAATGCTATTTCTTTTTCTGTAGATGATATTATTATCGATACTTGGAGTCTAAAAGAAATACATTATTTTCAAGGGAAATTTTCTATGGAATTAGTGCAAAAAATCCATCAAAAAGACGAAAATCAGTGGATGGGTGTTTTTCATGCTTCAGCAGTTAGCAATGGTACCAATACTATTTTGTGTTTAGGAGATTCTGGAAACGGGAAAAGTACTTCGCTAGCGTTGTTACAAGCTAGCGATTTTACTTGTTTAGCCGATGATTTTGTTCCTATTGACACCTCTTTAAATGTACACAGCTTCCCTTCTGCAATCTCTATTAAAAAAAATAGCTTAGAAACTTTACTTCCGTTATATCCTGAACTAAAAATGTCTGCTGAATATCATTTTAAAAGATTGAATAAAGTTGTTCGATACTTACCTACTAACAATCATAATTATTCTTTAAAATGTCCTTGTAAAGCTTTGATTTTTATCAAATATCAAGAAAACAGCGATTTAATTATTAACAAAATTTCAAATATTACAGCTTTTGAACAGTTAGTTCCTGACTCTTGGTTGTCTCCATTACCACAAAACGTAAAAATTTTTCTAAACTGGTTTGAAAAACTACCTTGTTACCAATTGACCTATTCAGACAACAAAAAAATGATTTCTACAGTTTCAAAAATATTCACTGATGAGCTATAAAGAAACCTTATTTTTTGTGGCTAAGTGCTTAACCATTACTCATGAAAAAGTTAATTATAAATTAGTTAAAGAAAAAATAGAAGCCGATTTAGTAGATTGGGATGCTGTTGTTAAAGTGAGTACAGCTCACTATGTTTTTCCTGCGTTATACTGCAACTTAAAACGTGCTCATTTTTTACATTATCTTCCTACTAACTTAGTTGAATACATGCAACATATTACTAATCTCAATAGAGACCGTAATCGGAAAATTATTGAGCAAGCTATAGAAATTAACGAACTTTTGCTCTCAAACAGCATCACTCCTATTTTTTTAAAAGGAACAGGAAACTTGTTAGAAGGATTGTATGAAGATATTGCTGAACGTATGGTAGGAGATATTGATTTTTTGGTCAAGCCTGAACTGTTTAACCTTACTGTTAATATCCTCAAAAAAAACGGATACCACAAAAAAACTCCCGACTATTTAGATAATACAGTCTTAAATAGACACTATCCAAAAATAACTAAAAAAGGGAAAATTGCTGCAATTGAAGTTCACTATAAAATGATTTCTAATGAAAAAGGATTTGACTTTAATTTTATAAAAAAAAGTGTAACTAAACTGGTTAATAACGCCACGGTTCTTTCCTATAATAATCAAGTTCTCTTAACTTGCTTTAATAAACAAATTAACGATAAAGGTCAATGGACTAAAACTATATCTCTAAGAAATTCATATGATCTTTATTTATTATCTAAACAAACTTCTGTTAAAACAACTTTAAGTAATTTTGACCATTCAGAGTCCAATAGTTTAAAAAACTTTCTTTCAGTTACTAATTACATATTTAACTCTCCTCAATCACTAGAATATACCAAAACACATAAGACTAAAAAGTATATCAAAAAAGTACTTTTCTTTATGAATAACCCTAAAAAAAGTGCTGCTAACAAAAAAAAGTGGGAATTATACTTTTTATACAAACACCGCTTCTCAGTTATTCTAAAGTCTTTTTATGTAAAAGAATACAGAAAATATCTATTTGATAGATTTTTTAATCAACCAAAGCTTTAACCTCATCAAAATCTAAACCTCCGTAGTTTCCAGAACTCATTAATAACAAGGCCGTATTTTCAAGGTTTTCATTGAATAAGAACTCTTTAAATTCTTCTGGTTTTGTATAAATTATCAAATCATCTCGTTCAAAAGCTTTGGCAATTTGCGCTTCAGAAACTTCTTCTAACTGTTTAATTTTTACTGCATGGGGAGAATAAAAAACTACTGCTTTATCAGCTTTATCTAGAGCTCCTTTGTATTCTGATAAAAACTCAGCATTCAAACTGGAATAAGTATGCAACTCTAAACATGCTAACAAAGTTCTATTTGAATATTGATTTTTAACCGCTCTTGTAGTAGCTTCTACTTTTGATGGTGAATGGGCAAAATCTTTAAACACAACAATTGAAGGGTTTTCAGCAATTTTTTCTAAACGCTTGCTTGCCCCTTTAAAACTAGCTATTGCTTCATAAAACTCATCCTCATCAATTCCCATGTGTTGGCAAATCCATTTTGATCCTGCTAAGTTTTTCAAATTATGCTCTCCAAAAATTTCCAAAGGTAAATCACCTTCTGATGTTTCTAAATAAGTGATTCCCTTATCAATAAAATAATCAGGAGTCTTATATGGATACTTTTTTATTGGGTGATTAGAGTTTTCAACAACCTCTTTTAACACCTCATCTTCTTCATTATATACCATTATTCCACCATTCGTCAACGAATCAGTAAAGGTTGAAAACTGTTCAACATAATTTTCAAACGTTGGGAATACATTAATATGATCCCAAGCAATCCCGCTTAACAATGCAATATTTGGTTTGTATAAATGAAACTTCGGGCGCATATCTATAGGAGAACTCAAATACTCATCTCCTTCCAAAACAATAAACTCGTTTTCTTCGGTTAAATGCACCATAGTATCAAAACCTTCTAACTGTGCACCTACCATATAATCCACTTCCCTATCATGATAATTCAACACATGTAAAATCATAGAAGTAATCGTTGTTTTTCCATGAGAACCACCTATAACCACACGAGTTTTATCTTTAGATTGCTCATGTAAAAATTCTGGATATGAATAAATTTTCACTCCAAGTTCTTGCGCTTTTAATAACTCTGGGTTATCTTTTTTTGCATGCATTCCTAAAATTACAGCATCTAAATTAGCGGTTATTCTCTCTGGAAACCAACCAAACTCACTAGGTAACAAACCTTTATTTGCTAAACGTGTTTTTGATGGATCGTGAATTGTATCATCACTCCCTGTTATTTGGTATCCTTTTTGTTGTAATGCGATTGCTAGGTTATGCATTGCGCTACCTCCAATAGCTATAAAGTGAATTTTCATAGTACTGTTATCTGTGATATAAGCGTCAAAAATACAAAACCAAGCGAGAATTTTAAGTATCTTTAAATCGAAACTCATTAAATAGCTATGTTAACTCACTCAAATAGTATCTTTACAAACTTTTACTTGTAAAAAACTACTGTTTTTAAGTGTTTTGTTCATATAAATTTATGATTATCATCAAAAAATATAGATCAATGAAAAGAATAACCCCTGTTTTACTAATGATTTTATTTTCAACCTTAGCACACGCCCAAGAAAACTATACCACCCTTTGGCAAAAGGTGCACAAGTTTGAAGCTGAAAACCTACCAAAATCTGCTTTAAAAATAGTAAACACTATTTACGATAAAGCTGAAAAAAGTAACAATGCTCCTCAAATTATAAAATCGTTGTTTTATAAAAGTAAGTATGCTCTAACTTTAGAAGAAAATGCGCAATTAAAGATTATTGATGAGTTTAAACAACAAATTAATCAACATAATTTTCCGACAAAAAATGTGCTAGAAAATGTATTAGCTAACTTATACTGGCAATATTTTAATCGAAACAAATGGAAATTTTACAATCGTACCCAAACACAAGAAAAAGTAGATGGAAATGATTTTAGAACATGGGACTTAAATACGTTGTTTGCTGAAATTCATTGTCACTATCAAAATTCTTTAGAAAATGAATCTGCACTACAAAAAACAGACATTTATACTTTTAAAGATATTATTCAAGCGGAAAAAGACTCTAAAAAATACCGCCCTACCCTATTTGACTTTTTAGCTCATAATGCCTTAGAGTTTTATAAAACCACAGAAACTAACATCACAAAACCTACTTATCAATTTAAAATTGATAACGCTTTATACTTAGGTGAAGTTGATAGGTTTTCTGCTTTAAACCTTACTACAAAAGATGATTTATCATTACAGTTTAATGCCTTAAAAATCTATCAAAAATTAATAACCTTTCATTTAAAAAACAAGAATTTTAATGCGCTTGTAGATGCCGATATTCAACGATTACAGTTTGTTAAGCAGCATATAACTTTAAATAACAAACAAAAGTTATTGTTACAAACACTAAAAACATCAGTTAATAATTACAAGAACAATGAAGTTTCTGGATTGTATAGTTATGAAATAGCTAGAGTTTATAATCAACAAGCTGGATCTTTTAAGACTAACAAAAACAAAGAGTTTCGTTTTAAAAATAGAGAAGCACTTGCTATCTGTAAAAAGGTTATTGAGCAGTTTCCTAAAAGCTTAGCTGCTGAAAAATGTGAAACTTTACAACAACAAATTACAGCTACATCACTCAGTATTCTTTCTGAAAAATTTGTACCAATCCAATCTCACTCTAGATTACTAGTTACTTACAATAATATTGACAAGCTGTACTTCTCTGCTTATAAAATTGATTATAAACAATTAGAAAAGCTTCAAAAAATTCACAAAGAAGAAGAACGTTTTAACTTTATAAAAAAGCTTGCAAAAACTATTTCATGGAATAGTAACTTACGTAACGAAAAAGATTATTTGTCACATACAACTGAGGTAGTAGTTCCCGAATTAACTCAAGGAAATTATTTAATTGTAGCACACCAAAACGCTACTTTCAACTCTGAAGACTTATATGCTACTGCTCATTTACAAGCAACCGATTTAGTTTTAGTAGAAAATAATAATGATGGTGTAAAAACGTACCAAGTTGTTGATAGAAACAATGGAAAACCAATTAAAAATGCTGAATTATTATTACAAAACAAACAGCGTAGATATGGAAAAACAATTCATAAAAAACTAACAACTGATAAAAACGGATTTGCTTCTTTTAAAAGTGATGCTAGTTATGGTAATGTGTACGTTACTGTAACTCACAAAAACGATTCAGCAGTTTTTGGTAACTATTACCTGAATAAATACCAAAAACAAGCCTCTCCAACTGCAAATGATAGTTATACCTCTATAAAGCCTTTTATTTTTACAGATAGAAGCATTTATCGACCAGGGCAAACCGTATACTTTAAAACTATTTTTGTTCAAGAAAAAGAGAACAAATCAACACCTTTTACTAGTGAATTTGTACAAGTAACATTAAATAATGTTAACGGTGAAGCAGTAAAAACACTAGAACTTAAGCTAAACGAATACGGATCTGCTTCAGGAGAAATTATACTCCCAAATACAGGGTTAACTGGTGAGTATTGGTTTTCTATTGATAAGAGTGAAAAACAAGAAAGCAGGTTTTATAAAACTATAGATTTTGATTTTGAGAGAGAAGATTATATCACTCGTATTTCAGTTGAGGAATATAAACGTCCTAAATTTAAAACAGAATTTAAACCTGTAACAAAAACCTATAAGTTACATGACAGTATTACAGTAAACGGATTTGCAAAAGCTTTTGCTGGTTCAAATATTACAGATGCTAAGGTGGTGTATAGCGTACATCGTAAAGTACAATATCCTATTTGGTGGTACTGGCGTAAACCTCAGTTTACTTCAGAAGCACAAGAAATTACACACGGTGAATTAACAACTGATGCACAAGGTAACTTTTCAATTACTTTCAAAGCTTTACCCGATGAAAGTGTGAACAAAGAAAACTTACCTGTTTTTGAATATGAAATCACAGCTGATGTTACCGATGTTAATGGAGAAACTCGCTCAGCAACCACTATTGTAAAAGTTGGGTATCATGCATTACTTGCTACAGTACAAACTCCTTCAACAATACATAAATCAGACAAGGAAACAAAAATTGAAATATCAAGTAAAAACTTAAACGGTGAGCTTGTTCCTGCCAAAGGAAGCATTAAAATATACAAATTACAAGCACCTAAAAACCCGTTACGTAAAAGACCTTGGGATACTCCAGATTATCAAGACATTTCAGAAAGTGAGTTTAGAAACTTATTTCCTCATGAAGCTTACACTTCGGAAGAGCAAAACCCTCAAAATTGGAAAAAAGGAAAATTAGTATTTGAGCAAAACTTCAATACAGATGAATCTAAAGAAATTATACTTAATAACTATAAAAAATGGGCTTCTGGTAAATACATAACCGTATTAAGTTCTAAAGATAAATTTGGACAAAATGTTACAGACAAAGCTCTCTTTACAATAATTGATAACAAAGAAAAAAGTGTAACCGACAATCAGTTATTCACGTATAACACAAATAAAACAACTTACAAACCAAATGACATTGCTGAGTTACAAATTGGTTCTGCTTCAAAAGATGTTACGGTTATAGTTCAAATAGAAAAGAATCATACCATCGTAAACACAGAGCTTATTCTTTTAAACGATAAAGTTAAAACGATAAAAGTTCCTGTTACTAAACGAGATATTGGTGGATTTGTTGTCAAATATTACTTCGTAAATTACAATAGTTTCATAAGTGGAATAATTCCTATTTCGGTTCCAAATGAACAAGATAGCATTACTATAGAAACCAATACGTTTAGAGACAAACTACAACCTGGAACTCAAGAAACATGGAGTTTTACCATTAAAAACGATAAAAACAACAAAGTAGCAGCAGAGATGCTTGCAAGTATGTACGATGCTTCTTTAGATGAATTTAAACCACATAATTGGAGCTTTAACCCTATCTCTACCTCTACATATTACTCTTATAGTGGTAACGCAAATGCTTATCAGAGTTTTGGTAATGAACGATTCAGAGTTTTTAATAATAACTATCTTTCATCCTTTAAAACTCAACGATATGACCAATTAAACTGGTTTGGTTTTTACTTCGGAATGAATAGAAATATTCGTTTAAGAGGCTTAGCTATGAACGCTAAAATGCAACCTTCTCCAGAAGTAGAAATGATTGTTGAAGAGAAAGAACTTTTAGATACTCAAGAAGCTGATTTGGCAAATGATTCAGTTATGACGGGATACGCTAAAAAAGAATCTAAACAAGAAAACGTTTCTTTAGATGGGGTCCAAATTCGTAAAAACCTTCAAGAAACTGCTTTTTTCTATCCTCATTTACAAACCGATAAAGATGGAAATGTTACTTTTAGTTTTACAACCCCTGAAGCTTTAACACGATGGAAGTTGCAGTTATTAGCACACACAAAAGAATTGCAATCGGCGACCAAAACATTAACTACTGTTACTCAAAAAGAATTAATGGTAATGCCTAATGCTCCAAGATTTTTAAGAGAAGGAGATCAAATTACATTCAGCTCTAAAATTGCTAATATCTCTGATAAAAACTTAGAAGGTACAGCGCAACTTGTATTAACTGATGCTATTACAGGAAAAGAAATCAATCTGTTAAGTAATTCTTCTAAAAACCAGTCTTTCAGTGTTGATGCTAACGGAAACACTCAGGTTTCTTGGAACTTATCAATTCCTGATACTTATCAAGCAATTCAATATAAAATAATTGCCAAGGCAGGAGATTTTTCTGATGGAGAACAAAATGTATTGCCAGTATTATCTAACAGAATGTTGGTTACTGAAACCTTACCTATGTGGGTTCGTTCAAATCAAACTAAAACATTTACGCTAGATAAGCTACAAAATCAGACTTCGACTACGCTCAGTCACCATAAATTAACATTAGAAGTAACTTCAAATCCTGTATGGTACGCAGTACAAGCTTTACCGTATTTAATGGAGTATCCGTACGAATGTAGTGAGCAGACTTTTGCTCGTTATTATGCGAATACTTTGGCGAGTCATATTGCAAATTCAAACCCAAGAATTCAAGAAGTCTTTAATGCTTGGAAATCTTCAGATGCTTTATTGAGCAACTTAGAAAAAAATCAAGAATTAAAATCGTTGATTATTCAAGAAACTCCTTGGTTACGCGACGCACAATCAGAAACCGAACAAAAGAAGCGTATTGCTTTGTTGTTTGATTTAAACAAAATGAACAACGAGCAACAAAACGCTATTAATAAACTACTGCAAATGCAGTTAAGCAATGGAGGTTTCCCTTGGTTTAAAGGGAATGATAATCCTAATATTTATATCACGAATCATATTGCTACTGGTTTTGGACATTTACAAAAATTAGGTATTGATAATAAAGACGATTCTTTACAGAAAATGCTTGTAGATGCTATCCACTTTTTAGATGCTGAAATTGAACATACGTACAAGAAGTTATTAGAAAGTGCTGAACGTATTAAAGCTGAAAAAGGGCAAAAAGAATACACTAAGTATTTGGAAAAAAACCACCTAAACTACTTTATCATTCAGTATTTATACATGCGTTCTTTTTATAAAGATATCAATGTTAATAGTACAAGTAAAACCGCTATTGAATACTACAAAAATCAAACAGCAACTTACTGGAAAGAGTTTAGTTTATACGGAAAAGGGCAAATTGCCCTAATACAGTTTAGAAATGGTAATACATCAATTGCTAATAAAATTTTAAAATCTTTAAGAGAGAACAGTATTACTTCTGATGAGTTGGGAATGTATTGGAAAGAAAATCAACCAAGTTGGTACTGGCATCAAGCACCTATTGAAACACAGTCGTTGTTAATTGAAGCTTTTTCAGAAATTGAAGATGACACTCAAACTATTGACAACCTAAAAATATGGTTACTAAAAAATAAACAAACCAATCGTTGGAAAACTACCAAAGCAACTACTGAAGCTGTATATGCATTATTATTACGAGGTAGTGATTGGATTTCGGTAACTGATATGGTGAATGTAACAATTGGAGAGAAAACAATCAATCCTTCTAAATTAGAAGATACAAAAATTGAGGCAGGTACCGGTTATTTTAAAACCTCTTGGAATGGTTCTGAAATTACTCCTAATATGAGTACGGTGAGTATTACTAAAAAAGGAAAAGGTATTGCTTGGGGTGGATTGTATTGGCAATATTTTGAAGATTTAGATAAAATCACTTCAGCAAAAACTCCACTACAGTTAAAGAAAAAACTATTTAAAAAAGTAAATACTTATATGGGTAAACAACTTCAAGAAGTTACAAAAAACACACAATTAAATGTAGGAGATTTAATGACTGTTAGAATTGAACTTCGCTCTGATAGAAATATGGAATTTGTACACATGAAAGACATGAGAGCAAGCGGAGTTGAACCGATTAACGTATTATCACAATACAAATGGCAAGATGGTTTAGGGTATTATGAAAGTACAAAAGATGCTGCAACAAATTTCTTTTTCGATCGTTTACCTAAAGGGGTATATGTATTTGAGTATGATGTACGTGTAAATAATTCAGGAAACTTTAGTAATGGAATCACAACTATTCAAAGTATGTATTCTCCCGAGTTTAGTAGTCATTCAAAAGGAGAAAGACTACTAATTAAGTAAAATAATTTATCTTAGCATTCACAAAACACTAAATTAAAAATTATGAAGAAATTCTTTTTATTCATCGGTTTTTTAACCATTTCATTTTTCACTGCAAATGCACAAGAAATTTCTGACAACGCTATTGGTCTTCGTTTAGGAGATAATGATGGTTTTGGAGCTGAAATTTCTTACCAACGTAGATTAAGCGATAACAATCGTTTAGAACTTGATTTAGGTTTAAGAAATGGTAGTGGCTATGATGGATTTAAAGCTACTGCTTTATACCAATGGGTATGGCAATTAGAAAATCGTTTTAACTGGTTCGCTGGTGCTGGTGGTGGTTTAGGTCACTGGAATGCAAAGAATGTAAATGTGTCAGAAACATACGTTTTTGTTTCTGGTGTAATTGGAATCGAATATAGTTTTGATATCCCTTTAATGATTTCTTTAGATTACAGACCTGACATAGGATTCGGTGATTACTATAAAGACTTTAACTCTGACTTCGGTTTAGGTATCCGTTACCAGTTCTAAAAAAGATAACAATAAAATTTATAAAAACCTCTAAAGTAACTTTAGAGGTTTTTTTATTGTAACCCCTCTGAGTTAAACACTTATTACCAATGTTTTCACAAAGTAACTTTTACATTAAATAAAAAACACATAAATATTATAAAAACATTAACCTATTAACACTTTGTAAACTTTATATATAAGTTTTAATAATTGTTTACTAACAAATTTGAAATCTAGTTGCTAGTTATCATAAATAATTTCGCCATGGATAATTTCACTAAAGATTTCAAAATGAAAAAATTAATACTAATTACGCTTTGCTTTATAAGTATTTTAGGATATTCACAAAGCAAATCGGGGTTAAAAGGAAGAGTTTTAGACGAAACAAATCAACCTTTACCTGGAGCTACAATAAGCATTCCTTCTTTACAAGTTGGATTTTCCACCGACTTTAATGGAAACTACGAACTTTTAAATATTCCTATAGGAAATTACGAAGTTCAAATATCTTTCTTAGGCTATCAAACCTTAACAGAAACCATTACACTTACAAACAATATCCAATCTAAAAACTTTTCCTTACTACCTAAAATAGATAGATTGGATGAAGTTGTTATTAAAGGAAGTATTGGTAAAGGACAGGCAAAAGCCTTAAATCAACAAAAAAACAAAGAGAATATAACCAATATTATTTCTGCTGACCAAGTAGGAAAGTTTCCTGATGCCAATATTGGTGATGCCTTAAAACGTGTTCCGGGTATTTCTATGCAAAACGACCAAGGAGAAGCTAGAGATATCGTTATTCGCGGATTAGCACCCCAATTAAACTCGGTAACTTTAAATGGTGACAGAATTCCGTCTGCCGAAGGAGATAACCGTAGAGTTCAAATGGATTTAATTCCTTCAGACATGATTCAAACCATTGAGGTTAACAAAGCTGTTACACCAGATATGGAAGGAGACGCTATTGGTGGCTCTGTTAATTTAGTTACACGTTCTGCTCCTACCACTTTTAGAGCTTTCGTTGCTGGTTCTTACGGACAAAACCCTGTAAGAAATACGCCTAACTATAATGTTTCTGCATTAGTTGCCAATAGAGCTTTTAAAAACGAACTAGGCTATGTAATCAATGCTTCATACAACTCTAACGATTATGGTTCAGATAATGTTGAGTTTGAATGGGAAAAAGAAAATAACAAAACATACATTGGTGAACACGATATTAGACGTTACGATGTAAAAAGAAATAGAATGAGTGTTTCCGCCAACTTAGACTGGACACCTGACAACAACAATACGCTTTTCTTTAAGTCTATGTACAATCAGAGAAACGACTATGAAAACCGTTATAGAGTACGTTTTAGAAAAATAGATGAACCAGATGCTACAGGAGTATCAAAAGCTGAAGTACGTCGTCAAACTAAAGGAGGTATCAACAATGATACAAACGACAACACACGTTTAGAGCGTCAGAGTACTTACAATATATCTGTAGGTGGAGAACACATTATTTTTGGAAACATTAAATTGAACTGGAAAACGGGAACAGCCAAAGCAAAAGAAGAACGTCCAGACGAACGTTATATCAGTTTTGAAAACGATGACATTGAAGTTATGCAAGACTTCTCACGAACAAACTTCCCTGTATTACGACCAACAAATAACGATTTTAACGATCCTTCAACTTTTGAATACAATGAAATAACACAACAGCAGGGATTTACACAAGAGCGTAAAATTAGTTCTAATGTTGATGTTTTAATTCCTATTAATACTACAGGAGCTTACAAAAACTCATTAAAGTTTGGGTTTAAGCACAAGTACAAAGAAAAAGTAAGAGATAATAGCTTTTATGAGTATGATTTAGAAAATCAATTTCTAACCATGAATACCACTACTACTAAAGACTATACTATTAATGGTTATTTAGCAGGCGATGATTATAAATCAGGGCTTTTTGTTTCAAAAGAATTTTTAGGAAGTTTAAACTTAAAAGGAGGTGAACTTGTATTAGATGAATTTGTTCCTGAAAACTACGATGCTAATGAAAACATTTATGCTGCATACGGAATGTTACAACAAAACTTAGGTAACAACTTTTCTTTTATAGTTGGTGTAAGAGTTGAAAAAACAACAACTGACTACAATGGTTTTGCTATTGATGTTGAAACTGCTGATGATTTAAGCGACGTAACTAAAACATCAGGAACTAGAAACTACACAAACTGGCTACCTAACTTACAAGCTAAATACAACCTTGATAAAAACACCATTGTTAGAGCAGCTTGGACAAATACTATTGCAAGACCGAACTATTTTGATTTGGTTCCTTATAGGAATATTAATAGTGATGATATTGAAGCTGAGTATGGAAATCCTAATTTAGATCCTACTGAAGCAATGAACTTTGACTTAATGTTTGAACACTATTTTAGTAATGTAGGTATTATATCAGCAGGAGTTTTTTATAAAGATTTAGATCAATTTATTTACAATTCAGTTACTGAAGAACCAATTACCATTGGAGGTGTAACAGAAACCTACGATGTAACAAGACCTTTTAACGGAGGTACTGCTGAAATTTATGGTTTTGAAGTGGCTTTACAACGTAAATTAAACTTCTTACCTGGCTTCTTAAGAAACTTAACTGTGTATGGTAACTATACCTATACAGACTCTAAAACAGATGGTATTGCTGATAGAGAAGATGGCTTGCCTTTGGCTGGTGCTGTTAAAAACATGTTTAACGGATCGTTGGCCTATGAAAGTTCTAAACTATCCATTAGAGCCTCTTTAAACTTTGCTGATGATTATATTTTTGAATACGGTGGCGATGCTTTTACGGATGTATTTTATGACGAACAATTGTTTGTAGACCTAAATGCTTCTTACCGTATTACTAAAAACTTACAAATCTTTGCTGAAGCAAAAAACTTAACTAATCAAGAATTACGTTTTTACCAAGAAACTAAACACCAAACAATGCAAGCCGAGTTTTATAACTATAACTGGAACGCCGGTTTAAAATACAATTTTTAAGAATGAATAATGTATACAAAATAACACTTACTTGCCTTATTTTAAGCGCTTGTAAAGTTGAAAAAATAGTACATCAAAACCCACAAGCTAAACCAGTAGTAGCTTTAACTGCTGATGCTGAAACAGCACCTGTTACTTCTTTTGACGATGCTGCTGATGATCCGTGTGTGTGGATAAATCCCGCTGATGTAACAACATCAACCATAATTGGCACAAACAAAAAAGAAGGTTTAGAAGTTTATAATTTAGAAGGAGAACGTTTGTATTCTTATAAAATAGGACGTGTAAACAATGTTGATATTCGTGATGGATTCTTATTAAACGGAAAAGAAGTTTCAGTAGTTACCGCTAGTAATAGAACCTATAATACTATTTCTGTATTGATTGTAAAACCTACAGGTGAATTAGAAGATGCTGCTGCAAGAAAAATAACTTCTAACTTAAAAGAGGTTTATGGTTTAGGAATGTATAAAAGCCCTAAAACTAACAAATTTTATGTTTTTATGGTTGGTAAAAAAGGCGGTGTTGAGCAATGGGAGTTGTTTGAAAGCAACACTCAAATTGATGCTAAGTTAGTCCGTGAATTTTCATTAGGAAGTCAAGGAGAAGGTATTGTTGCCGATGATGTACACGCCAAGGTATATATTGGAGAAGAGAACAAAGCTTTGTGGAAGTACGATGCAGAACCCAATGCTTTAAACAACCGTGTAAAGGTTATCAGCACCAAAGATTTGAATATGAAAGATGATTTTGAAGGTGTTACCTTATACGATGCTGGAAATGGAAAAGGATATATTATTTTATCCTCACAAGGAAATAACAGTTATGCTGTTTTTGATAGAATTAGCAATCAATACCTAGGTAGTTTCTCATTAAAAGACGGTGCTATTGACGGTACCTACGATACGGACGGAATTGATGTAACTTCTGTTAATTTTGGCTCAAAATACCCTAAAGGATTCTTTATTGCGCAAGATGGTGCTAATACCCAAGGTAAAGACAGTTTACATCAAAATTTTAAAATCATTGACTGGCAAAAAATTTCTAAAAATCTACATTTAGATTAGTCAAATTAGTGTATTTGTTGTGTAATTTGAAAAGCCTTTTGGTAAAACCAAGAGGCTTTTTTAACGCTAATAAAATTAGCTTAAAACATAGTCTTTAAAAAACACCTTGATGTTTTGATGAAAAGACCTTGACGTTTTTACAAAAACGTCAAGGTCTTTTTTGTAAGTCTTCTTAGTGTTTTGTTTTTATAGATTGTTAAGTGCTAGAAAAGTATCTTTTATTTTGGCGGATAATTATTAATCACCTTACCAATTACTTTTTGAAAATGTAATTTCTTTTGTTCTGGTGTTGCTTTTTCTCTTACTTCACTAGTAGCAATTCCTTGCCATATTAACTGGTTGTCTTTACTTTCTACAAAATCAATGGTTAATTGCTGATTTATTTTTCTACTTTCAATAGGGATACCTCCTGAAATTCCAAATCCAACATTTCTTCCTCCACTTCCTAAGCCAACACCTATTGTATTTCTATTAACAGACTCTCGTTCTTCAGATAAAATATTGATATACATATCTGGTTTTTCAGCCAACTGCATCCCTTTGGCTTGCAAAACAGCCGTTATTTCATAAGTGACTCTTTTTACATCCAACTCATTTAAACCTTTGCCAGCATCTTCAAAAAAATTAAAGGTTTTATACTGACTAAAATCTGTTTGGCTATCGTAGTCATATACTACTTTAGAAGAGGAACAACCAATAATAACTAACAGAAAAAAATATTTGTAATACTTCATATATAAATTCTTTACATTGTACTTAATCAAAAACTATACCTTATAAAAATACAAAAAGCCTCGTTTACACGAGACTTTTTCTAAGGTTAGTTAATTGATTTTTATTGAACTGCCTTTAAAGCATCAATATTTCCATATCCAAACTCTGAATGTTTGTTCGGATAAAAATCAGCGGATTCTTTCATTTTTTGTAAAACTTGTTCTCTTGACCAACTTGGATGCTTTGCCCATACTAACGCTGCAATACCAGCAGTAGTTGCTGTTGCTACAGATGAACCTCCTACATAATTTGCTTGTCCATCGTAATAACTTAATACAGGAGTTTTGTTATCTGTACCATTAGTACGTTGCATTTGTACCGTAAAATCAATTTGTGATCCTGTATGACATACATCACACTTACTATATTGTCCTTCTTTAACACCAGTTACCGCAACAGTTTCAGACATACTTGCTGGAAAAATTACTCCATACCAAGTAGTAAACGAAGTAGAAGTTCCTCCAGCAGCTAAAATCATCTTTCCTTTGCTGTGTGCATACTTAACTGCATCCGATACATTACCAATACTAAACGGAGAACCTAACGACATAGAAATAACTTTTACATCACTTCTATTTGCCAACGCTGTTAATGCTTCAACAACTCCTCTTTTTTCATGATAATCATCAATTACCACATTTTCAACAGCTCTATACGTTACCAAGTTTGCATTGTAAGCAACCCCTACAGGTAAATTATCATTATTTCTTGGTGCGGTTGCTACTGCTGCCATTTTCGTTCCATGACCACACTTATCATTTACGCCATCATAATTATTTGACCACGCCCACCAAGAATCTACAAAGGTTCCATATTTCTGAACTGTTCTTCCTGATGAATATCCATCATTAAAATATTGGTTCATCCATTTTTGTTCTGGTGACAAACCAGAATCAACTACAGCTACTGTTACTCCCGAACCTGTACTATAATTCCAAGCTTGTGAAATATTGTGCGCATCAAAAGACCATGGTAATTTAGCCCCTGGTGCTACTGTTCTATAATCATTGGTGCTTAAAGTAGCCGTACCATAGCCACATCCTGAAGAACCTGATGAACTTGACTTAGCTTGTGCAGTAGACTCTAAAAAACTATATCCTCCCGGTTCAATATAACGAACTCTACTATCTTTTAATAAGACATTTATTGTTTCCTTGTTGGTAACTTTAATATCTAATACATTAATATTTTCATTTACATACAGCTCTGTTTCTCCCTTAGCAGAAGTTGTTTCAAAACTTTTTACTAAAGTTATTAGCTCGTCTTTTATATTAGTACTTTCTTCACTCCTAGCATAATTATTTTTTGAAGTACCGTAGCCTATAGTCAAGATATTTTCTCCATGATTCACTGCACTCCATATAGTATGAGCATCTTGTGACATCCATTTAAAATCTCCTGTTTTTTGTAAAGATTCCTTGATTTTTGAGTTAATTTCTTTTTTGGTAAAAAAACCTTGATCTTGCTTTGTATCTAATGTTTCATCGTTATTAGAACATGAGATCATAGTTAAAACAACTGTTAGACTTAAAAGTATTTTTTTCATTTCTGAAGGGATTTAAATTAAACTTTTCGAATATAGTAAAATTTTAATACAATTTTAACACTTTAATCAATTTAACCCATACATAATTAACACTTTATTAAAGCCAAACATACAATTCCAATAAAAAAAGGAGCCTATAGCTCCTTCTTTACATTAAGTTTTCAAAACGTTTACTCCATCTTTACTCTAGTGGGTGTATCTTTTCCTTCAATAATACTTTGAGTTCCTCTAGCAACCGCTTTTACGGTTTCTGTTAATACAGTCATATTTAAGGTTTCAGCTTCATCTGTTACCTTATGATAGTCTGCATCGATATCAATCGGAGTCGTTGAAAATGTATGAGACGGCACACCTAAACGTGCTAAAGAAGCATTATCCGATCTTAAGAACAATTGAAATTTCGGGTATGGATCTGGAAACAACTTATATCCTGATCCTTCCAAATTCTTCTGAATTATTTTACCAAAATCCGATTTATCAAAACCAGTTAACCATGCCGTTTTTGGTCCTGTTTTAGGTTGTTTTCCTATCAACTCTAAATTAATTCCAGCTACAAACTTACTCGCATCAATTCCTTTACCAAAGTATTCAGAACCTACCAATCCCATTTCTTCAGCAGTAAAACATACAAACAAAATACTACGCTCATTATTTCCCTTTTTAGCATAATATTCAGCTAAAGATAATACACCGGTAACACCAGAAGCATCATCATTTGCTCCGTTAAAAATTCTATCCCCTTCTCCATCTTTCTTTACACCTAAATGATCGTGATGAGCTGATACAATAACAAATTCATCTTTTTTAGACTTTCCTTCTAACAAGCCTATAATGTTACTCATCTTAATTCCTTTATATTCAAAGTTTTGACGATAGGTAGTTAATGTATCAAAAGTCTTTAAACCAATTCTTTTGTATTCATTCTCTATATACTGAGTTGCTTTTTCCATTCCCTCTGTGCCTGGTTTTCTACCCTCCATTTCGTCTGAAGCAAGTGTATATAAGTGTTTTCTTACCAAAACAGAGTCAATTAACTCTTCTTTACTTTCTTTTTTCTGAGTTACTTCAACAGTATTCATAGCAACCTCGTTACTAGTATTTTTAGTTTGCTTACACGACAGTAAAACTGATACACTTACAAATGCTAATGGATATAAAACTTTTTTCATTCTTTATTTATTTAAAAGCCTAAATATAGCCAATTTAATTTCTTAATTTTGTTTAAAACTTTTTAAGGATGACTTTAACTGATATTCCAAATATAAAACATATTGATTCAAACAATTTTTTCTTGCTTGCTGGCCCTTGTGCTATTGAAAGTGAAGATATGGCGATGCGAATTGCTGAGAGAGCAATTACCATTACTGATAAATTAGCAATTCCTTATGTATTTAAAGGAAGTTTTAAAAAAGCGAATCGTAGTAGAATTGATAGTTTTACAGGAATTGGTGATGAAAAAGCATTAAAAATTTTACGTAAAGTTTCTGAAACTTTTAATGTTCCTACTGTAACCGATATTCATGAAGTTTCTGATGCTGAAAAAGCAGCTCAATATGTAGATGTATTACAAATTCCTGCTTTCTTAGTTCGTCAAACCGATTTAGTAGTTGCTGCTGCAAAAACTGGTAAAGTTGTGAATTTGAAAAAAGGACAATTTATGAGTCCTGAAGCCATGCAACATGCAGTAAAAAAAGTTCATGATGCAGGAAATAAAAAAGCGTGGATAACTGACAGAGGAACGATGTTCGGATACCAAGATATGATTGTTGATTTCCGCGGAATTCCTACCATGCGTCAATACGCTCCTACTGTATTAGATGTTACCCATTCGTTACAACAACCAAACCAATCAAGCGGTGTTACAGGTGGACGTCCTGATATGATTGAAACTATTGCTCGTGCTGGTGTTGTTAATAATGTTGATGGATTGTTTATTGAAACTCATTTTGACCCTGCCAATGCTAAAAGTGATGGTGCTAATATGTTACATCTTGATTATTTAGAGGGTTTATTAACCAACTTGGTTACCATTAGAAAAACTATTAATAATTTATAGGCACAGTTTTTGTTTCATACAATCGTTTTTAGTTTATATATGAAACAACTTCTTTTTTTATTCTTTCTAGCTACTACTATCGTAAGTGCACAAGACTTTTCTTTAATTGAAGAGAAAGTAAATAGCTACCCGAAATTTAGTAAAGTAGAAAATCTAGCTCAGCAAATAGCAAGCGATTTTAAAACTAAAGAACAGCAAGTACAAGCTGCCTTTTATTGGCTTGCTCATAACATACAGTATGATTTAGATGCATATTATCATCCTAAAAACAAAAGAATTTCTTTTAGATACAGGAATGAGCAAGAAAAATTAGAAAAACTACAGGCAATAAAAGACGGTATTGTCAATGAAACTTTATTAACTCGAAAAGCTGTTTGTGAAGGATATGCGCAAACTTTCGCCAAAATTTGCACAATGCTCCAAGTTGAAAATGAAGTTATAAAAGGCTATATTAGAAATTCTTCAAACGATATAGCTAACCCTAAAACCAACTCAAATCATGCTTGGAACGCTGTTAAACTGAATGACAAATGGGTTTATGTTGATGTTACCTGGGCTGCGGGTGTTGTAAATAACAACAGATGGCAACCTTTATTTAATGCTTATTACTACAACATTCCTGAAGAAAAATACTTTAAAACACATTTTCCTGAAAAAAAACTTTGGCAATTAAGAGTTGGTAGAATGGATAAAAAAGATTTTTATAACCAACCAATTTATGATGCTGCTTTCTTAAAATCAGATTTAGAGTTAATAACTCCTTCCAAAGGAATATTAGATAGAAACTCTACTATTGAGTTAAAAATTCAAAATTTACGTCCTAATCAATCAGTTTTCTTAGGCTATAGTGGATACCGATATACTGTAAAACCAGATAAAGTGTCAACAAAAAATAATATTACTACAATCACGACAACTCCTCTTGAAAAAAGTAAACAACTATTTTTGATTATTGACAAAGAAGTTATGCTTGAGTTTTTGATTCGATAATTATTTTTATCTTTATTGTTCTATCAATAATAAATTAGTCTATGAAAAACATCTTATCCATTCTCATTATTTTTCTCTTCTTTAGTAAAATCTCATTTTCTCAGGACTTAACAAAGGTCGATAAAATTATGTATTCTTATAATGGCATAAATTCCATTAAAGAACTGTCTGAAAGAATAGATTACGATTTTAAAACTGAAATAGAAAAAGTAAGAGCTATTTATACATGGATTGCTCTAAACATTGAGTATGATTATTTCCCCTCTAAACTATTAAAATCTCCTGAATTTTTTATCTATAACAATGATGGTGATTTTAAAAGAATAAAACAGAGAAAAATAAAGCAGGCAGCACAAAAAACATTCGAAACAAAAAAAGGTGTTTGCATAGGTTTTGCTTATCTCTTCCATAACATTTGTAACCTAATTAATATTAAAAGTGAATTAATTTATGGTTATACAAAAACTTCTGCTGACAGAATTGGGATAATTCCTGAAGAAAAAAATCATGTATGGAATGCCATTAAAATAAATAATAAATGGATGTTAATAGATGTTACTTTTGGATCAGGATACTTATATAAAAATGTCTGGCAAAGACAACTTAACTTAGAGTATTTTGATACAAAAAAGAGTAAGCTTAAACTAACTCATTTTCCAGCCGATATTAAGTGGCGAAAATTTTTAAACCAAAAACCTTTAAAGGAATTCTGTTACGCTCCTCTATACAAAAAAGGTTTTCTAAAAAATAAATTAGAAATTTTGACCCCTAAATCAGGTAAAATTATCACAAGTAAAAACGACAGAATCCATATAAAACTAAAGAAGACTGACAAAGTAAAAGATGTAAAATATTTATTTTCTAGCAACTACAAAATACATAATGCACAAATTATTAATAAAGAAACTTCCTCTTCTATTTACCTTAAGCCTCCCAAAAAAAACACAATTCTACATATATATTTGAATAATGAATTATCTTTAGAGTATAAAATTAAAGTTAATTAACCTGTTGTGCATTATGGTTTAAAATAAAAAAAGTTGTTCATCTTACTGATAATCAGTAAATTATTTTAACTACAAAACATTAACAATGAACAACTTAAATGCAAATTACGAAAGAATATTGAAAGTGTTACAAAAAATATCAAAACACCAGCTTT
>NZ_JAUORH010000040.1 GCF_030547425.1 Tenacibaculum sp. 1_MG-2023
AAATTCTTCATCAAATCTGACCTAAATAATAATTATTTATCGAAATTAGAGGTGTCCTAAAAAGGGGAAGCCTACACTACCATAGGAATAATACCAACTAAAAATACTGAAGTTACTTTTGGAGAGATAATAAACCTGTCTGAAAAATACATTAACTCCTCTCTAAATATAATTCAATTAAGAGAAAAAATTAAACTTCAAATACATATTCTAAACTATGATGAAGTTGAAAATAAAGAATCTTATCACAAAGTTGATTTAACAAATATATTTGAATGGAGAAAAAATCAATTACTCATCTTTTCTATTAAAGGGGTTTCTGGTGTTATAAAAACTGATTATGATGTTATATTTGACCCTGAAACTTCTCCTGATAATCCTTGGTGGAAATTAAATACGTATAAGAATGAAACCAAGACTGTTCTTAATTTAGAGAATAAGCTTGAAAAAGCTAAAAAAATAAACAAATCATGGTTTTTATATCGTTCAGATGAAAAGGACAAAGTTATAAATACTTGTGGTGCTATTATTGGTGCTTCTATTGCTGAATTAACCTCTGCCCTTATATATTCTACTGACCAAACATGGGGATTTGGGCAATATTTTGTTGAAAAGGAAGAGTTTTTAAACTTCTACCTCCGTCCAGAAAAAAATATTACTACCTCTTCAAAACCAGAAAAAGTTATAAATAATTCTAGTTTTTGGCACAAGCTAAAAAAACTATGGAGTTAGCTTAAACTTTAATTTACAATGAGTAATAAAGGTAAATTTCACATATTAAGTTCAATTATAAACTTTCTGCTAATATTCTTTGCAGTTGTTGTTTCTGGCTTAATTACTGAAGAATATTTAGTTTCTGGTATGTTTGTTACTCAAAAAAATGGAGGTGCAGATTTTTTGTTTTTAAGAAAAGTATATATGTTTTCAGCTTTTTTATTTCCTTTTTTAATTTATGTAATTAAGAATTACAAATACCATGGTATTGTTATTTTTATAATGAGTTTAATAGTAGTTTTTTCTAGACAATTAGTTTATTATTATCAACTACCTAACGAGTACTACTCTATACCAAGAAGTTTTAAAGAAACTATTTTACTTATACTTTCTACATCTGTATTTATACATTTTTCACAAATGATAATTGGTAAAAAACTACTACCAACATTATATAAAACTTATAAAGGCATATTCTCCTAACCGGAAACCATATCTTTTTATAGGCTTGTGAACCTAGACAAAAAAAGGCGTAATAAAACAACTTTATATATAATAAAAAGACTACTTATGAAGGCAGTCTTTTTTTATAGAAAACAGTTTATACATTTCTCTTACTTTACTATTTAATTACCTTTTTTCCTATATTAGTTCATATTACTCAAAAAGCACGTTGTCTCATATACCGAAAACGTCAACCCTAAAAACCAAAAAGCTATTTTTTGTCTACGCTCGACATCCCGTTAGCCGAAAAAAATGTAAATTGACAACCGAAAAAAGAATAAAAAATTAAACTTGTGAATGACTGAACATAGTAACCAAAATCCTGAACAAATAGCTCGTGATAAAATAGACGAAATGCTATGTGAAGCTGGATGGTTAGTCCAGTCGAAAAAGAAAGTTGACTTATCTGCTGGAAAAGGAATTGCGGTACGTGAATATCAAACGGATGTTGGGCCTGCCGATTATGTGCTGTTCGTAGACCGAAAACCTGTCGGAATTATAGAAGCAAAACGTGAAGACGAAGGACACAGACTTACAGTCGTTGAGGAACAATCTTCAAATTATGCAAACGCAAAACTAAAATACTTAAATAACGACCCTTTGCCTTTCGTTTATGAAAGCACAGGAACAATAACAAGATTTACAGATTATCGAGACCCAAAACCAAGAGGAAGAAATGTTTTTAGTTTTCATAAACCGGAAACAATTGCAGAGTGGTTAAAAAAAGGAAAAAGTCTTCGAGAAAGATTGTTATCAATACCTGCATTAGATGAAACAGGACTTCGTCCTGCTCAAATTGTTGCAGTTAATAATCTGGAACATTCTTTCAAAAAGAACAGACCAAAAGCCTTAATTCAAATGGCAACTGGTGCTGGAAAAACATTTACAGCAGCAACTTTTGTGTATCGTTTGTTGAAACACGCAGATGCAAAACGTATTCTGTTTTTGGTTGACACCAAAAACCTTGGCGAGCAAGCGGAACAGGAATTTATGACTTTTCAGCCAAATGACGATAACCGAAAATTTACGGAACTTTATAATGTTCAGCGTTTATCTTCAAGTTATATTGCTTCTGATAGTCAAGTTTGTATTTCAACAATACAACGCCTCTACTCTATTTTAAAAGGAGAAGAATTAGACGAAAGTGCTGAACTCGATAATCCAAATGAAAATTCTTGGCTTCAAAACAAAATGTCAAAAAACAAAGCTGTTCCTGTTGAGTACACACCAAAAGTACCCATCGAACAATTTGATTTTATAGTCATTGATGAAGCTCACCGTTCCATTTATAATTTATGGAAACAAGTACTAGATTATTTTGATGCTTTTTTAATTGGCTTAACTGCAACACCTGATAAAAGAACCTTCGGGTTTTTTAATGAAAATGTAGTGAGCCAATATACTTATGAAGAATCTGTAACTGATGGTGTAAATGTTCCTTATGATGTTTATACCATTGAAACAGAAATTTCTCAAAAAGGAGAAACCATAAAAGCAGGTTGGTTTGTAGACAGACGAGATAAACTAACGCGTAAAAAACGTTGGCAACAAGAAGATGAAGATACCGAATATAAACGCAACGATTTAGATAAAAAAGTAGTCAATCCTAGTCAAATTAGGAACATCATTCGAGAATATAAAAAAGCTTTAAAAACAACTATTTATCCAAATCGTATTGATGAAAATAGCGAATACGAAGTGCCAAAAACATTAGTATTTGCAAAAACAGATAGTCACGCAGACGATATTATAAAAATAATTCGAGAAGAATTTGACGAAGGAAACGACTTTTGTAAAAAAGTAACTTACAAAATTGAGGAAGACCCAAAATCGGTGTTGAACCGTTTTAGAAATTCCTATTATCCAAGAATTGCGGTTACAGTTGATATGATTGCAACAGGAACAGACGTAAAACCTTTAGAGGTGTTATTGTTTATGCGAGATGTAAAAAGCATCAACTATTTTGAGCAAATGAAAGGTCGTGGTACACGAACTATTAATAGTGATTCGTTGCAATTAGTAACTAAAACAGCTAAAACTAAAACGCATTTCGTAATTGTAGATGCTGTTGGTGCAACAAAATCTAAAAAAACAGATAGCCGTCCTTTAGAACGTAAACCTTCTGTGCCAATGAAAGATTTATTGGGAGCAGTAACAATGGGAGTTGCAGACGAAGATTTGTTTTTGTCTTTAGCAAATCGATTAATTCGTTTAGAGAAACAAATTACAGAAAAGGAAAAAGATAGATTATTGGAATTTTCTGGTGGTAAAAATTTAAAACAAATTACCAAAGAGTTAATTACAGCTTTTGACCAAGACGAAATTGAAACCAAAGCACAAATTGAAATTGACAAAATTCCTGTTCAAGACCAAACACCTGCTTTAATAGAAGAAGCTAAAAAAGATGCACAAGAAGCACTTATTTTAGAAGCAAGTAAAACCTTTAACGGAGAGTTAAATGGTTATTTGGATAATGTTCGTAAACAACACGAACAAATTATTGATAGCGTAAACATAGATACGGTTACAAAAAGCGAATGGGAAACCACTTCTGTAGATAAAGCAACAGAAATTGTAAAAGATTTTACCGAATATCTTGAAGCCAACAAAGATGAAATTAAAGCCTTGAGTATTTTTTATAACCAACCTTACAATCGCAGAGACATTACGTTTAAAATGATAAAAGATGTGATGGAAAAACTACAATTAGAAAAGCCACTATTAGCACCAGATTATGTTTGGGATGCTTATGTCACTTTAGAAGACGTAAAAAGCAAACAACCCAAAGACGAATTAACTGCGTTAGTTTCGTTAATTAGAAGAGCGTGTGGAATAGACAGCGAATTGAAAGCTTACGACAAAACGATTGAAAACAATTTTAAAACGTGGATTTTTAAGCAAAATGCAGGACAACACAACCGTTTTACACAAGAGCAACTAGACTGGTTACGAATGATAAAAGACCACGTTGTTAGCAGTTACCATATAGAAATAGACGATTTAGAGTACACCCCTTTTGATGCCAAAGGCGGAAAAGGTAAAATGCACCAATTATTTGGTAAGCAAATGAATGACATTATTAACGAACTCAATGAAGTACTAGCAGCATAATGAAAGACGATTGGACAGAATGTTGCTTCGAAGATTTATTAGATTACGAACAACCTACAAAGTACATTGTAAAAAGCACAAAATACAACGACAGTTACAAAATGCCAGTTTTAACAGCTGGTAAAACTTTTATAAAAGGATACACGAATGAAACAGATGGTATTTTTGATAATTTACCAACCATAATTTTTGATGATTTTACTACTGCTATGCAGTATGTAAATTTTAAATTTAAGGTAAAGTCATCTGCAATGAAAATACTTGTACCAACAAGTAAATTGGTTAATATGCCACTTGTATATTATGCAATGCAAGTAAATCAAGTAAGAAGTGATACACATAAAAGATATTGGATTTCTGTTTTTGCAAAAAAGAAATTCCTGTTACCACCTTTAGTCGAACAAAAAGAAATTGTCAAAAAAATAGAAGCATTATTTAGCAGTTTAGATAGCGGTATTGCCGACCTTAAAAAAGCACAAGAGCAATTAAAAATTTATAGACAAGCGGTTTTAAAAAAGGCGTTTGAGGGGGAATATCCTCAAAAAAAAATTATTGAGATTGCAGACGTTAAAACAGGAGCAACACCTAAAAGAGGTAATGCAAAATATTGGGAAAATGGTACAATTCCTTGGGTAACAAGTACAGTTGTAAATGATGAATTTGTAAACCAATCATCTGAATTAATAACTGAAACAGCTATTAAAGAAACTAATTGCAAGCTGATTCCCAAAGGCTCTTTATTAATGGCAATGTATGGAGAAGGAAAAACAAGAGGTAAATGTTCTGAATTAAATATTGATACAGCAACAAATCAAGCTTTAGCAGCAATTACTCTATTAGAAGAAAACAAAGAATCAAAAAAGTTTCTAAAATTGTTTTTACTTAAAAATTATGAAGAAATACGTTTACTTTCTAGTGGTGGAGTTCAACCAAATTTGAACTTAACAATTGTAAAAAATACTGTTATTCCATTTCCATCATTAAAAGAACAACACCAAATTGTCAAAGGCATAGAAAGCCGTTTATCGGTTTGTGATAAAGTAGAAAAAGATATAGCAGACAGTTTAGAAAAAGCCCAAGCCTTACGCCAAAGCATTTTGAAGAAAGCCTTTGAAGGCAAACTGTTAAGCGAAGCAGAAATTGCAGCTTGTAAGCAACATCCAGATTATGAACCTGCGAGTGTTTTGTTGGAGAAGATAAAAGCAGAAAAGAGAAATAATGGCGAAAGAACTAAATAGAACCAACAATTTTTTACTTTATACCAACGAAAATGGCGAAGTAAAAGTAGATGTACTGTTAAAAGACGAAACCATTTGGCTTACTATTAACCAAATGGCAGAACTGTTTGGGATTGACAAAAGTGGAATTTCAAGGCACATTAAAAATATTTTTGAGACAGGAGAACTGCAAGAAGAACTGGTTGTTGCAAAAATTGCAACAACCACTCAACACGGTGCTATAAAAGGGAAAACACAGACCAAAGCAGTAATGTACTTTAATTTAGATATGATAATTTCGGTAGGTTATCGTGTAAATTCAATAAGAGGAACGCATTTTAGAATTTGGGCTACCAAACAGCTTACTGAATTAATAAGAAAAGGGTTTGTTTTGGATAATGAAAAACTAAAAAACCCAGACAATCCCTTCGGCAAAGATTATTTTGATGAGTTACTGGATCAAATACGTGATATACGCTCTAGTGAAAAGCGTTTCTATCGTAAAATAACAGATATTTATGCACTTGCTGTAGATTATGAGCCTACTGCCGAAGAAACCCAAGAGTTTTTTAAAGTAGTACAAAACAAACTCATTTTTGCAGCCACAGGAAATACAGCAGCAGAGGTAATTGCACAACGCTCCAATGCAGAAAAAGACAATATGGGGTTAACTACCTGGAAAGGTGCTAAAGTTAGAAAGCAAGATGTAACCGTTTCTAAAAATTACCTCAAAAAAGAGGAACTAGATACCCTAAACAGAATTGTTACAATGTATCTAGATTATGCAGAGTTACAAGCCAAAAATCATAGACAAATGTTTATGAAAGATTGGCGAGAAAAATTAGACGCTTTCTTACAGTTTAACGGACAAGAGATATTGCAAAATGCAGGTACTATTTCAAAAAAAATAGCAGATAAATTAGCAATAGAAAAATACGAGCAGTTTCATCAAAACAGGTTGCAATCAGACAGCCAAAAATTAGATGATATTGACCAAGCAATAAAACAAATTAAGAAATGACAGACTCAACCATCATATCAAAAATATGGAACCTTGCTAACGTACTACGTGACGATGGTGTAGGTTATGGCGATTATTTAGAACAAATTACCTATTTGCTATTTTTAAAAATGGCAGATGAACTCAATAAACCACCTTATAATAAAGGTTTGGTTTTTCCAAAGCTAAAAGATGTTGAAGGCAATGAGGTTGCAGATGCCGAAATTGCCAATTGGGAAACTTTGTCTAGCAAACGTGGTGCAGAATTAGAATCCTTTTACAGCCAATTATTACGTACACTGAGTACAGAAAAAGGAACACTAGGGCAAATTTTCACTAAGAGTCAAAACAAGATTCAAGATCCTGCCAAACTATTAAAAGTCATCAATCTCATTGATAAAGAAGATTGGTCGATGATGGGAGCAGATATAAAAGGTAAAATTTATGAAGGGCTTTTAGAGAAAAACGCAGAAGATACCAAAAGTGGCGCTGGACAATATTTTACACCAAGAGCCTTAATAAAAACAATGGTGGCTTGCGTACAACCCAAACCAATGAAAACCATTGTGGATCCAGCCTGTGGAACTGGTGGTTTCTTTTTAGCTGCTTACGATTGGATTGTAGAGAACAACAAATTAGACCGAGAAGAAAAGGCCTTTTTAAAGAACAAAACCTTTTACGGAAACGAAATTGTTGCCAATACACGTAGAATGTGCTTAATGAATATGTATTTGCACAACATTGGCGAAATAGATGGAGAATCGTTTATCAATCCAAATGATGCCTTAATTGCAGATGACGGCGAACGTTACGATTACGTTCTGGCAAATCCACCTTTTGGTAAAAAAAGTAGTATGACTTTTACCAACGAACAAGGCGAAATTGTAAAAGAAGATTTAAGTTATAATCGTCAAGATTTTTGGGAAACAACTTCCAACAAGCAATTAAACTTCCTGCAACATATAAAGACACAATTAAAAATAAACGGAGAAGCAGCTGTTGTGCTTCCTGATAATATTTTATTTGAAGGTGGAGCTGGTGAGGAAGTGCGTAAGCAACTAATGAAAACCACAGAATTACACACCATTTTGAGGTTGCCAACAGGAATTTTCTATGCTCAAGGAGTAAAAGCAAATGTGTTGTTTTTCAATAACAAACCTGCTAGCAAAGACCCTTGGACAAAAGAGGTTTGGTTTTATGATTACAGAACCAATGTGCATCATACACCAAAGAAGAGTCCAATGCGTCAAGAGCATTTAAAAGAGTTTATTGAATTGTATAACGGTAAGAACATTAGCAAACGAAAAGAAACGTGGAGCGAAGAAAATGAAGAAGGAAGGTGGCGAAAATACACCTATGATGAAATCATTGCAAGAGACAAAACGAGTTTGGATATTTTTTGGCTGAAAGACAAAAGTTTGACTGATTTAGACAATCTACCAGACCCAGACATTTTAGCGAATGAAATAATTGAAAATATAGAATCTGGATTGAATAGTTTTAGAGAAATAATGGAAACGATAAACGGAGAATCGGAATAAGCCAACGCATAAAGCTATATAAACACCTTTTAGCTATTGGTAACCTCAAAAACTTAATTAGGATGACACTCTAAGCTTAATTGGGACGACACCCCAAGCCTAATTGGGACGACACCCCAAGCCTAATTGGAATGACACCCCAAGCTTAATTGGGACGACACCCCAAGCTTAATTGGGACGACACCCCAAGCTTAATTGGGACGACACCCCAAGCCTAATTGGGACGACACCCCAAGCCTAATTGGGACTACGCCCCAATTATTATATGGCACACTAATTTTGTAATTAACATTACAAAACTCTTTGTTTGTTCTATGTACTAAAAAGTTCTTTTAAAAATATCATAAAAAAAGCCCACAGATTATAATAACCTATGAGCTTTTAAGCTAAGTAATTTTACGGTTTTGCTAAGCTACTGTAACCATAAATGATGAATCTGAGATACGTGTTTCTTTTAAATATAGTCCTGCTGTATTAGTAGCTTGCGTTTTAATTCTAATTTTATAAGTACCCGTTGTTAAAGTAGGTGCTTGCCCTATTACTCTTTTAAAACTATTTTGAGCTAGGTATTGTACTTTGGTTTCAGTACCGTCTTCTGCAACAAAATACAAGCCTACCTCGTCTTTATCACCATCCACCTTTAACCTAACTCCGTTTAACTCAAACAATCCGTTAGAGGTTATGGTAGTATTGGTTGTTTGGCTTGTTATATCTTTACAGTTGTTAATTAAAGTACTGGTAATAGGTGCTGTTATTTTTTGCAGCGGAATGTCTTCTTTTACCTCGTTAATAAGTTTTCCGCTATTTAAGTTTACGTGTAGTTTATGAATATCGGGGTTAAAGCTGTCTTCCTCTGTATCAAAAACCCCAGAAATAGAATAACCTATGTTTACTATAGGTAAATTAATGTTATCGCCTTCTTCTATAGATACAATAATTTCTTCGTAATACGAGTTTAATACCGCTACAATGTCGGTTTTGCTTACTAAGTTTCGTTTGCTCAACATTTTTTCAATAAGCTCGTCTTGGTTAATAGTACGCTCTGTTAATACACGTGCTACATAGTTTTCTTCATCTGTTAATCTGTTTTCTGATAAATAATACTTCATAATATCAATTTTTAATTTAAGTTACTTTTTCAATAACGTTTACCTTTAAAACATGCCAAAACACAAAGTACTAAAATAGTGTTAGGCATTCGTTTGTAAGTAAACGTATGCTAGTTTTAAGAGGAATTTGAAATATAAAAGATTAGGTGATTGTATTGTTATAGCAATTTACATTCGTCTAAATCTTTTTATAGCATTGCTAAAATAATATTTTTGAGTTATTAAGTTACGTTCTGTTTTATTTGTTTCCAGGTCATAGGCTCATTATTAATCATTCTAATAATAGA
>NZ_JAUORH010000041.1 GCF_030547425.1 Tenacibaculum sp. 1_MG-2023
TTTTTCATTGTGACAGTTTGAATTTAAAGTTAGTAAATTCGAATTATTAACTGTCCTATTTTTTGGGAAGCCTACAAATGGAACACTCTTTTTGCGAAACGACGATAGGAGAGAAGTGGAATGTGTGTGGAATGTTTTAATTTAATAGATTAAATAATTATATATTTATGTTTTATTAGTTTTAAATATAATTATAATGACTTTAGAAGAATTTTCAATAATTAACTTATTTAAAGAACTCAATTTTAAAATAAGGATAAATGAAAATAAACTAATTATTGTTTCAGAGAATGGTTCAGGTAAGACTACTATATTAAGAATGCTCTATCTGTTTTTATCCAAACAATGGGCTTTACTCGCTGAATATGATTTTGAAACAATCTCAGCAATAATTAATGGTAAAGATTATACGTTTAATAAAAATGAATTTATAATCGAAACTTTCGACCATTCAGTTTATGAAGAAATCGCTCAAGAATTTCCAACATATAAAAGTTTTATAAAAGAAATATTACCTACTTATAATACGAATATTCTTAAGAAGAATAGCCATGTTCTAGAAGATATTGAAAATGAATATGATGTACCTAAAAACTTGTTACTGTCGATAATAGATAGACTTAACGATAAAATTTTTGATGAAAACTTATATGACTGGGAAGTAAGTGTTATTTATTTACCTACTTATAGAAGAATAGAACGTAACTTTTCTAATCTTTTTGGAGATATGGATAGAAGATTAGAAGTTTATTTAAAAAATCTTGTTCCTGAATTAAATGCAAGAATTGATAATGAAAAGGATGAAGATGGTATTAATACAGAAGAAGATCTTAAAAAAATCTTTAGTGATTTATGGAACTTGAGATATAATGAAAAATGGAAGAAAGAGGAAAAGGAATTTGATTTTTTAGAACTAACGGAATTCGGAATGGATGATGTTAATATTAAGGTTTCAGAAATTTTAAAAAAAATTGAAGAAGGAGATTCAGAATTAAATTTACCCCTAGAGACATTTAAGAATTGCTGTAATAATTATTTAACTAACAATAAAAAAATAAAAGTTAGAAAAAAGTCAAGAACTCTTGCCGTTAAGTTAAATAATTCAAAGAAAGTGAAATTAAAAGACTTATCGTCTGGTGAAAAACAAATTGTCTCAATTTTCTGTCATCTATTTTTAGATTTAAAGAAACCTATAATAATTTTTGATGAACCAGAATTATCACTGTCTTTAGATTGGCAAGAAAAAATACTAACAGATGTGCTAAAAAGTAATAATGAAGGTTTGATTGTTGCTACTCATTCTCCATTTGTTATTACTGAAGATTTAAAAGAATACACTCATGGAATTAACGAATTTATACTTTAGTATATGTCATTTATAGATTCGTTTTTTGCAAAGAAAGATCAAATAAGAGCTTCTTCTGGAGTATTCAGATTGAGACAAAAATATTCATCAAATAATCAAGAAGTACATATCTTTGTTGAAGATGAAGATGATTATGTATTTTATCAAATACCCTTAAAACAATTATATGTTGATTATAAAATAATTCCATATTTCCAAAAAGGGAAAAAAAATGTACTTGATGCATATAACGAGATAAATTGGACAAATTATATTAAAGAAAAAGTTCTTTTCTTTATTGATAAAGATTTTGATGATTTATTAGGCATTAATAATAAACTTGATAGCAACGTTTTTGTAACAAAATATTATTCAATTGAAAATTATTTAGTTACAGTTGAAGTTTTCGAAATTATCTTAATGAGGTTTTTTGGAATTAAAGAACGAATTTTAATTGATGAATTTTTAGGTAAAATTAATAATGCCCACAATGAATTTATAAAGAATATAAAATCAATTATTAGCTTAATTTTGATATATAGAAAAGAATCTAAGCACATGGATTTAGATAAAATTAAACTTTCTAATTTTTTTTATCTTCACAATTTAGATTTCTTTAAAAGAAAAGTACTAAGTGTTGAAGATTATAATATTATCATGAGAGACCCAAACTCTACTAATTTTGATAGAGTTAAAGTAAGAAAAGAAAAAACATTAAACAATATTTTGTCTGAATGTGTAGAGGATACATCAGTTTATGATTATGCTAAATTAATAGAAAACAGAAAAACACTTGAAACATGTATTTCAGAAAAAATCTATATTAGAGGCAAATATGAATTTTGGTTTCTTTTTGAAATGCTTACTAGTATTGAACAAACAACAAAAAGAATAAATGAAACAATAAGATCTAAGAATGTTTTAATTGAAAAGGAGTGTGACAAAATATCGCTTTATAAAAAAAGAACAGATATAAATGCTAATAATATATTTGATATTTTTCCTTCGAAAATAAAGATGCCAGAAGATATTAAAACTTTTTTAGAACTTAACTATAATAGACTATAGATGGAGAACATTAATAATATATTTAATAATAAATTATTTAGGATACCTGATTATCAAAGAGGTTATTCATGGGAGAAAAGTCATTTAGAAGATTTTTGGCAAGATTTAATCAATTTGCAAAAGAAGAGGATTCATTATACGGGAATGATAAGTGTTGAATCTGTCAAAAGTTCTGAATTTTCTAAATGGAAAGATGATAAATGGTTGATTGATGGTAAAAAATATGAACCATTTTTTATAGTTGATGGACAACAAAGATTGACTTCTATTATAATTTTATTATGGGTTATTGTAAATGATTTAGGTCATGAAGAAGAGCTAAGCTATTCTTCTAAATCGGAACTAATTGATAAGTATATTTTTACCGAAAATGATAAGAAAGGATTTAAATCATACCTTTTTGGTTACCATAAAGACAATCCAAGTTATGAGTATTTAAAGAGGGAAATATTCGAGCAAAACGACAATACGAATAGACCTATAATAGAAACTGTTTATACAAACAACTTATTAAATGCAAAAAGATTCTTTACTGAAAGAGTTAGAAAACTTGGACGAAAAGAAAAAGAAATACTTTATAATAAAATAACTCAACAACTAAAATTTGATTTTAAAGTTTTAGAAGAAGAATTAGATATATTCATTGTTTTTGAAACAATGAATAACAGAGGTAAACCTTTATCTAATCTGGAAAAATTAAAAAATAGACTTATTTATCTTTCAACGCAATTTAAAGATTTAGATGATGATTATTCTAAGGAAGATTTGAGAGATGACATTAACGAACATTGGAAAACAATCTATAAATATTTAGGTTTAAATAAGGATAAGCGACTAGAAGATGATGCATTTCTTCAAAGTCACTGGATAATGTATTACAGGTACGAAAGAAGAGAACCTGAGTTTTATGCCAAAGATATATTTGATAGATATTTCACTTCTGCTAATGTGTTAGATGGTACTTTAAAGTATCTTGAAATTAAGAAATATATTGAAAGTATCTCTGAAGCAGTAAAACAATGGTTTGTTATGTATAATCCATCGCATCCTCATGCTTTAGAGTTAACACAATCAAAAGAGTTATTATTTTGGTTAAAAAAGCAAAACAGAATTGGATTTAAGGCTTTTGCTCCTTTAATAATGGGAGCTTTCTTAATAGAGAAAGATAATAATGTTAAAATTGAATTAATAAAATCTACTGAATCATACGTGTTTTTAATTTTTGACGTGTCATTTAGGAGATCTAACACTGGAACTTATCACTTTAATGCTAAAGCTAATGAATTATTCAAAGGAGAAGTTTCAACTGAACAATTAATTAAAGATATAAAATATTGGGTATATGGTAATGATGAATATCATGGGTATTTTGATACTGTAAACTTTTATAGTTTTATGAAGGATCTTTTCGTCCAAGACAAAACGAATGGTTATGCTGATTGGAAATACCTGAAATACTTTTTATATGAATATGAATTATATCTAAGTAACCAGTTTGAAGCAGATGAAAATTGGAACAAAATGTCAGTTATTGAAGCCGTATTACCACACAGAGCATTAAAAAATTGTTGGCGAGAGCATTTTCATAATTTTAAACAACATGAGAAGAAAAAATTAAGTGGTAGTTTGGGTAATTTAATCTTAACTCAAACTAAAAATAGATTTGCTGATGAAAAATGTTTTGATGATAAGAAACTATATTTCAATGATGGTAGTTTTAATGAGGAAGAGATAGCTCAGTATGAGAATTGGGATGAAAAAAGTATTCTACATAGAGGTTTAAAAATTCTAGATTTTATGGAATCTAGATGGAATATTGAAATAGGTGATGAAGAGGAAAAAAAGAAGCTCTTATTTCTTGATTTTCTTAATTAATAAAAAGATTATAAAAACGACCTCATAAAATTTTGGTCAAAACAATAGGTGAGTGGGGCGTCCATATTTTAGGGGTCTAGCAATATAGTTTCTTAAGAGTTATAATTATACAATAACTTCAAAACAATCTTAAAAAGTTACAATGCTTCCTAAAATATAGCGTAACGAGCCGTAATTGTTTCCAAAATTATATGCAGTCTTGAATTTTTGTTTCTTTTGTTTCAAGACAAAAGATATAATTGAAACCTTAGAGAGTTCAAAAGTGGAATTTCTATTTGACATAATGTTAGAAGTGCTAAACAAAAAACATTAATAGGAGTTCTACATAAAACAAGTGTATAGAAATTTTAAAGTGTGGATATTTGAGCTAGGGAAAATTTTATACTCTTGTGGCAAACTAACGAAAAGTTCATGGAAAAAAATATAACGAAAACATCCTCGTCAACGTAAAGTTAAAAACGAAATCTAAAAGCTAGCTTTTTTTTGGCATTGGCAAGCGATGGATAATTGTGTTTAAAAATAAATGCCATAAAGCATTTTAATTTTTAAAAAGCAATCGAGCGCTTGGCAGCGGCAATTTTACATAATGCCGAATTATAGCTACAAATTATTATAGTTCAAATGTTTATTAGAATAACGTATTTAAAAAATATTATTGAATAATACC
>NZ_JAUORH010000042.1 GCF_030547425.1 Tenacibaculum sp. 1_MG-2023
CGTGCTGAGGGAACCTTTAGAAGCCTCCGTTACTCTTTTGGAGGCGACCACCCCAGTCAAACTACCCACCACGCACTGTTCTCATTGCTGAGTTAGGCTCTAGATAAGCAAAGGGTGGTATTTCAAGGACGACTCCACAACGCCTAGCGACGCCACTTCATAGTCTCCCACCTATCCTACACATTACTTATCCAAAGTCAATACGAAGCTATAGTAAAGGTTCACGGGGTCTTTTCGTCCCGCTGCGGGTAATCGGCATCTTCACCGATACTACAATTTCACCGAGCTCATGGCTGAGACAGTATCCAGATCGTTGCACCATTCGTGCAGGTCGGAACTTACCCGACAAGGAATTTCGCTACCTTAGGACCGTTATAGTTACGGCCGCCGTTTACTGGGGCTTCATTTGATTGCTTCGCCGAAGCTAACAACTCCACTTAACCTTCCAGCACCGGGCAGGTGTCAGGCCTTATACATCATCTTTCAATTTAGCAAAGCCCTGTGTTTTTGATAAACAGTCGCCTGGATCTTTTCACTGCGGCCAACATTGCTGTTGGCGACTCTTCTCCCGAAGTTACGAGTCTATTTTGCCTAGTTCCTTAGCCATGAATCTCTCGAGCACCTTAGAATTCTCATCCCAACTACCTGTGTCGGTTTACGGTACGGGTTCTTATAATCTGAAGCTTAGAGGTTTTTCTTGGAAGCCTTTAGGCACACTATCCACGCATCCGAAGACTTGTGGTACTATCACACTTCAGCTAGATCTGCGGATTTTCCTACAGTTCCAATACCTAAATGTTTCAACGAACTATTCCGTCAGTTCGCGGTGCTTTCATTACTCCGTCACCCCATCGCAATTATAAGAAGTACAGGAATATTAACCTGTTGGCCATCGACTACTCCCTTCGGATTCGCCTTAGGTCCCGACTAACCCTCAGCTGATTAGCATCGCTGAGGAAACCTTAGTCTTTCGGTGAGGGGGTTTCTCGCCCCCTTTATCGTTACTTATGCCTACATTTTCTTTTCTATACGTTCCAGCATGCCTTACAGCACACCTTCAGCACATATAGAATGCTCCCCTACCACTTTAATAAGTCCATAGCTTCGGTAATATGTTTATGCCCGATTATTATCCATGCTCGACCGCTCGACTAGTGAGCTGTTACGCACTCTTTAAATGAATGGCTGCTTCCAAGCCAACATCCTAGCTGTCTGGGCAGTCAAACCTCGTTTTTTCAACTTAACATATATTTGGGGACCTTAGCTGATGGTCTGGGTTCTTTCCCTCTCGGACATGGACCTTAGCACCCATGCCCTCACTGCTGAGAAACATTTTATAGCATTCGGAGTTTGTCAGGAATTGGTAGGCGGTGAAGCCCCCGCATCCAATCAGTAGCTCTACCTCTATAAAACTTTGTCTCAACGCTGCACCTAAATGCATTTCGGGGAGTACGAGCTATTTCCGAGTTTGATTGGCCTTTCACCCCTACCCACAGGTCATCCAAAGACTTTTCAACGTCAACTGGTTCGGTCCTCCACTGTGTGTTACCACAGCTTCAACCTGCCCATGGGTAGATCACTCGGTTTCGCGTCTACTACTACTAACTATAGCGCCCTATTCAGACTCGCTTTCGCTTCGGCTCCACACCTTAAATGTTTAACCTTGCTAGCAACAGTAACTCGTAGGCTCATTATGCAAAAGGCACGCCGTCACACAGTAAATGTGCTTCGACCGCTTGTAGGCGTACGGTTTCAGGTTCTCTTTCACTCCCTTACTTAGGGTTCTTTTCACCTTTCCCTCACGGTACTAGTTCACTATCGGTCTTTCAGGAGTATTTAGCCTTACCGGATGGTCCCGGTGGATTCATACAGGATTACTCGTGTCCCGCACTACTCAGGGTACTGCTATATCCTCTTCGATTACCTGTACGAGACTATCACTCTCTTCGGTTCGTCTTTCCAAACGATTCCAGTTCTCTTAGATTCTAATGTCGCAGCCCTACAACCCCAATATTGCCGTAACAATATTGGTTTGGGCTAATCCGCGTTCGCTCGCCACTACTAACGGAATCACTTTTGTTTTCTCTTCCTCTGGTTACTTAGATGTTTCAGTTCACCAGGTTTGCCCCCTTGCGGGTAACATGTCTTCAACATGCTGGGTTGCCCCATTCGGAAATTTACGGATCATAAAATATGTGCTTCTCCCCGTAACTTATCGCAGCTTATCGCGTCCTTCTTCGCCTCTGAAAGCCTAGGCATCCTCCATACGCCCTTATTTAGCTTATTGTACTTTTTGCTGTAGTATCTATACTACAACGAGCTCTTTATAATTCTTGTTCTTATAAAAATATTTTGTTAGATATTATTCTAACTCTCTATCTTGATTCTTTACGATATCATTTTACCAATATGTCAATGAACGTGGCGAATCGCCACTGATAAGTATTTATCAGCGCAACTCCTGCAGCACTCTGAAACAACTTATTTATTGTCTCGAGGCACTGCCTCGTGGAGAATATCGGAGTCGAACCGATGACCTCTTGCGTGCAAGGCAAGCGCTCTAGCCAGCTGAGCTAATCCCCCATATACTAGTAGTTAGTACATAGTAGTTAGTAGTTAGACACAACTACTACTCAACTTCTAGAATTTCCTTATACTTATATCTTAATTTTGTAGTCTCGGGCAGACTCGAACTGCCGACCTCTACATTATCAGTGTAGCGCTCTAACCAGCTGAGCTACGAGACTTTTTTAGCCTCTAGCCTTTAATCCTTAGACGTTAGTTACTAACACTAACAACTATCGACTAAATACTATTGACTTATTAAGATCTTAGTCTAATTTTTTAAAATTAACAGCAAAGAGTAAAATACACCTCTATTGTAACTCACCATCTTTCTCTAGAAAGGAGGTGTTCCAGCCGCACCTTCCGGTACGGCTACCTTGTTACGACTTAGCCCTAGTTACCAGTTTTACCCTAGGCAGCTCCTTGCGGTAACCGACTTCAGGCACCCCCAGCTTCCATGGCTTGACGGGCGGTGTGTACAAGGCCCGGGAACGTATTCACCGGATCATGGCTGATATCCGATTACTAGCGATTCCAGCTTCACGGAGTCGAGTTGCAGACTCCGATCCGAACTGTGATATGGTTTATAGATTCGCTCCTATTCGCATAGTGGCTGCTCATTGTCCATACCATTGTAGCACGTGTGTAGCCCAGGACGTAAGGGCCGTGATGATTTGACGTCATCCCCACCTTCCTCTCGGTTTGCACCGGCAGTCTCGCTAGAGTCCTCAGCATTACCTGTTAGCAACTAACGATAGGGGTTGCGCTCGTTATAGGACTTAACCTGACACCTCACGGCACGAGCTGACGACAACCATGCAGCACCTTGTAAAGTGTCCGAAGAAAAACCGATCTCTCAGTCTGTCACTCTACATTTAAGCCCTGGTAAGGTTCCTCGCGTATCATCGAATTAAACCACATGCTCCACCGCTTGTGCGGGCCCCCGTCAATTCCTTTGAGTTTCAATCTTGCGATCGTACTCCCCAGGTGGGACACTTATCACTTTCGCTTAGTCACTGAATCTAAATCCAACAACTAGTGTCCATCGTTTACGGCGTGGACTACCAGGGTATCTAATCCTGTTCGCTCCCCACGCTTTCGTCCATGAGCGTCAGTATATACGTAGTAGACTGCCTTCGCAATCGGTATTCTAAGTAATATCTATGCATTTCACCGCTACACTACTTATTCTATCTACTTCCGTATAACTCAAGTCAACCAGTATCAAAGGCAGTTCCATAGTTAAGCTATGGGATTTCACCTCTGACTTAATTGACCGCCTGCGGACCCTTTAAACCCAATGATTCCGGATAACGCTTGCACCCTCCGTATTACCGCGGCTGCTGGCACGGAGTTAGCCGGTGCTTATTCTTACAGTACCGTCAGTTGATTACACGTAACCAAGTTTCTTCCTGTATAAAAGCAGTTTACAACCCATAGGGCAGTCTTCCTGCACGCGGCATGGCTGGTTCAGAGTTGCCTCCATTGACCAATATTCCTCACTGCTGCCTCCCGTAGGAGTCTGGTCCGTGTCTCAGTACCAGTGTGGGGGATAATCCTCTCAGACCCCCTACCTATCGTTGCCATGGTAAGCCGTTACCTTACCATCTAGCTAATAGGACGCATAGTCATCTCGTACCGATAAATCTTTAATTAAAAAATGATGCCATCTCTTAAAATTATGGAGTATTAATCTTCATTTCTAAAGGCTATCCTCCTGTACAAGGCAGATTCTATACGCGTTACGCACCCGTTCGCCGGTCGTCAGCAGAAAAGCAAGCTCCTCCCTGTTACCCCTCGACTTGCATGTGTTAAGCCTGCCGCTAGCGTTCATCCTGAGCCAGGATCAAACTCTTCATTGTATAATCTTTAATATTATAAATGTTAAGTTCCAAAAGAATTTTTAACTTCGAAAAGTTATGGTTATTCTACTCTTTGTTTTACGCTGTCAATTTCAATATTTTCAATGAACTTGTGGCGAGTCGCCACTGACAAGTTTTTACTTATCTTACGACTCATCCTCTTGTAGAAATACTAGACTCGAACTAGTGACTTAATCGTCTTCCAAAATTTCTGTTATCGTATCGCTTTCTCAAAGCGGATGCAAATATACAAACTATTTTTAATCTGACAAAAACTTTTTAAAGTTTTTTTTAATTTGTTTTTCGCACTATTTTAATGAACTGTTTTTCCCTAAAATTCGGACTGCAAAGATACTCACTTTATTTCGTATTAAACAAGAAAAA
>NZ_JAUORH010000043.1 GCF_030547425.1 Tenacibaculum sp. 1_MG-2023
AAAAGATTTCTCACTTCCGTTGCTCTACAGTTCGAAATGACGTACGTTTTGTCATTTCGAGCGATAGCGAGAAATCTCACCAACAAGAGTCACTTCTATTAGTAAGCCCCCTTTACAAACAACAATAGATTATTTATATTTGAAACTCCTGTTTTTACAGGAATACAGTAACACCTATTAAAGTAGGTTGACTAAAATTTTAAAGCTGTCAATTCGAGTGAATTTTGCGATTGAAAAGAGCATAATTTGTATCGAGAATTTAGGACTTTGACGCTGGAATAGTTCTCGATAGGGCTGCTAAACCTTGAGATTTCTCAGTCGCACACTCCTTCGAAATGACGTACGTTTTGTCATTTCGAGCGATAGCGAGAAATCTGCTTAATTCTAGTTACGAATACCCTTTAAAGTTCCCAACTCTCACCAATAAGAGTCACTCCGATTAGTAAGCCCCCTTTACAAACAACAATAGATTCCCTATATTTGAGACATTCACAAACACTATGAACAAAGAACAACTATTAAAAGAACTCAACTTTAAAGCCGTACGAAGCTCTGGTGCGGGCGGACAGCATGTAAACAAGGTATCCTCTAAAGTAGAGTTAAGTTTTACTATTGAAGACTCGTTAGGACTCTCGGACAAAGAAAAAGCACTGCTCCTTAAAAACTTAGCCAACAGACTCTCTAAAGAAAACACGCTTATACTAAGCTCACAAGAAAGCCGTTCACAACACCGCAATAAAGAATTGGTTACCGAACGCTTTTTTAACCTTTTAGCACAAGCTTTGGTAATACCTAAAGTACGCAAAGCTACCAAACCTAAAAAAGCAGCGATTGCCAAAAGATTAAACGCTAAAAAACAACAGGCCGAAAAAAAAGAAAACCGAAAAAAATTTCGGTTTTAAAACTCCTCTTTACTTTTATAAGATATTACAATAATCTTGCTTTCACATCTTGCTTTCCTACAATTGCCATAATATCAACAGTATTTCTATTTACTTTAAAATAAATACTATCTACTCCGCAAACACAACGTCTGTAACCTTTTTTTATATAATCAACCGACTCAAAAGAAAAAGGTCGCTCTGCAATGCTATTAAAATAGTCAAAGAATGAATTAAAATAGCTATCTGCTTGGGTTACGCCAAATTTTTTAACTCCGTACTGATGAATTCGAATCAGGTCGTTTTTTGCCTCATTACTTAATCGGTACTTAGTCATTTAGTAACGACTTAGATTGTGCTAAAATAGCTGCTTTACTATCGCTTGTAAACCCGCTATTCTCTGCTTTTTCAAGTTTAGCGCGAATCCAATTTATTTCAGCCTGTTGCTTTCTAGCTTGTCGTATCAAATCATTTACCAATTCACTTTTACTAGAATACTCTTTGGTATTTACTTGAGTTTTTAGCCATTCATCATTCGGTTCTGTTAAGGAAATACTTTGCCTTGCCATACTATTTGTTTTTGATGTAAATATACACCAAATACGAATCATGTCAAAATTATTAAAAAGCGGCGATTACCAAACGATTGGACGCTAAAAACAACAGGCCGAAAAAAATTTCGGTTTTAGTTTTATAAAATAATTTATAATGCTCGTGTTTATTATTATCCACGGTATTGTATATGGTGCCTATCCCGAAGGGCATGCATTGTTAGGGTAGTTTTTATCTATCATATTCGGTCTCCCAGGTTCCAGATCCATCTGACTTTATTGTGAACTTTACATTCCCCTTCCACCTTGTAGACCAAACATTGTCTGAATACTGTCTATATTTATTACTTGCGTCCGTTGATGGTTTTTTTCCAACTGAAACAATTACATATTCAGGGTTCATAATTTTAACTGCTGGTTGATAATAACCACTATCTCTTCCATGATGAGACGCATCTAAAACTGTAACATCCTTAATTTTATCTTCATATTTTTCAACTATATACTCCCAAGTTTCTTTTTCTGCATCACCACCAAAAACAAATTTTTTACCACAGTATTCTACCAAAAGCACATAACTCATTATGTTTCTATTATTTTTTTCTTGAGCCAACTTTATTAGTTCAGGAGTTGGAGACAAAACAGTGATATTATCTTGATTCCAAAAGTCTCTACTGTGGTTTGCAAAAGGTCTTACTATAGTTGTGTCCTCTAACTTTGTTTCTTTTGTGTCTCTATATTTCTTATAACACTTCCAATCCCGTTTCTGATTGTCACTTAATTTGGATTCATCCATGTCAAAATTGTTCTTATGACACCAAATATTCCAAACAGAAAAATTTGTAAAAATGGAATCAAGACCAGTTAAATGGTCCATGTGTGGATGGGTTTGAATCATTCTAAAAATACTACTGTAACCTAAAGATTTTATATATTCAATAGGATCAGTCAATCCTATATTGTAACCTGCTTTCTCGTATAATTCCTGCCTATTGTAAATTCCGAGTTTATAAAAGCTTTTAAAATTTTCGCTAACAGAGTTTAATGCTTCATTTATTAATTCACTCGCGGTGTCATCGTCAAATTCTGAGGAACGATTTATGTCGATTACCATAAGGCGATTAGTTTCTTTAAATTCGATAACTATCGTATCGCCATGACCAACATTTAAGTGATGAGTAACAATCATTTGCTTTTGTGTTTTTCAATTCTTTTATTGATGAATCCTGTTTGTTTTCTATAAGAAAAAGTAAAAAGTACAATCAGTGAAATACTAATAGCCGAATTAATCCAAATAGATGCCAAGTATAGAGGAACAATAAATTTGTCATATAGGACGGATAACCCCAATAAAAGTGAAAGCGAGATAAGTGTTCTATATGTATTATTAACTTCAGAAAAGAGATTTATTTTATCATCTTCTTTTGAGGCATCAACAAAATCGCTATAATCTGAAAACTTTACTATTTTCCACTTCTTAAGTATTGGCTCAATTATCAAAGACCCCATTCTGCTTATGACAAAACCAATGAAATAGTAGAAAAACCCTCCAATAAAATTATTTTCCAAAATTAAATCTATCGAGGTAGCCTTATTCAAAATACCAACATATATCACTCCTGGAAATAAATAATTAAAAAGGTTATAAGACGATATTTTATCTACTATATCTTTCATTCTTATTATAGTTCATAACTTTTATATCTATTGTCTTAATTCAACACGTGCTTCAGCTGTTAGGAGTACAGTCATAAGTTTCAATTTTTTTGAATCTTTAAATCCTAATTCTTTACGCATTTCTTTTAAAAAAGTATTTGCATTATTTAATATTGCATATGTATCACCTTTATTTAGGTCTATATTATCTTCATATTCAATATAATTTTTTATTAATTCTTCACTTCCCCAATTCATTAGCCCTTTTTTGAAAAGAGACATTTCGTCAAGTGTCTTTTTTGTAAGTCCATTTCTACTGTTTTTTACATTTTTAAAAATTTCAAAAAAAGCATTATAGAAATGTTCACAGACTTTTTGTTTCTCTTTTAAAAGATGTAATTCATACTCTCTTTCTCGTGTTTTTTTGTTATTTAAATTAACTGTCATTACAGAAGTAAAAGCAGCAACTATTACTGCAACTATTCCTAAAACAGAAATTTTAGCATCAACTTTTTCTATATAAAATATCCCCCAAATTGATAGGGAAATCAGTATTAATACTAGGATAAATAACCAAGTTTTAATAAAAACATCCTTCTTCATATTTATTATAATCTTTTTTAAAAATTCCGCGTAAACCTAAAAAAACCCCACCACACAATCTTACGGAATCCCATAACCTCACCTATTTAAGTCATAAAAGTCGTTTTATAGAGTAGTAACGGTTCTTTATATCGCTGTTTAGGTCGCTGATATCACGGCACGCTCCGTTAACACCACGGCATGGGTCGCTGATAGTACGGCATGCTCCGTTGACACCACGGCATGGGTCGCTGATATCACGGCATGCTCCGTTAACACCACGGCACGGGTCGCTGATATCACGGCGTGCTCCGTTGACACCACGGCATGGGTCGCTGATATCACGGCGTGCTCCGTTAACACCACGGTATGGGTCGCTGATATCACGGCATGCTCCGTTGACACCACGGCATGGGTCGCTGATATCACGGCACGCTCCGTTAACACCACGGCATGGGTCGCTGATACTACGGCTATCCTCCCACTCTCAAATCTGTATGGATTCAATCCAACGCTATCGGCCTACGCATTAACGGATTGTCACTTCGTGTAAAATTATTTGAAATGAAAATAATTTTGTATCGAGAAGTAATAGTCTAGTTCTCGATACAATTTTTAACTCATTATCATTCTTAAAAATCACTCGAACTGACAGTACATGAAAAAAGTATTCGCAACTAGTATAAAAGATATACTTCTGATTGTCTGAATGTTAAAAAAAAGCAAAAATTGACCATCGCATTTGTTTTTTATAGCCCAACACTATAATTTAGAAGCGGTTAAGAAAAAGAAACTAACAAAATGCTATGATTGTATTGCTAAAACCATCTAATTTTTTATGGATTTTTAACTAGTGGCAAGGGGCTCTCCTGCTATTATAATCTTGTTGTTTCTACTTATTACCTATGGGTAGCGTGTTTTTACGCTTCCCTAAAAACACACATGTAACTTAAATTAAATATTTTGAGTTATTAAGTTACGTTCTGTTTTATTTGTTTCCAGGTCATAGGCTCATTATTAATCATTCTAATAATAGAG
>NZ_JAUORH010000044.1 GCF_030547425.1 Tenacibaculum sp. 1_MG-2023
TGCTAGTTACACCTATTCATTAGATGGAGCCGCAGCACAAACAGGAGCAAATGCTAATATTTTTAATAATGTAGCAGCAGGAGCTCATACAGTAACTGTAGATTATGGAAGTAACTGTACAGAAAATGTATTGGTAACAGTAGCAGCAGATCAAGAATTTACAGCAGCAGTAATAAATACGACAAACCCTACATGTTTAGGAGACAATAATGGAAGTATAGAAGTAGAAGTAAGTTTTCCATCATCAACACCAACCGAGTTTGAATATAAAGTAGGAGCAACTTGGGTAAGTACTTCAGGAAATAATCCATTTGTTATACCAAACTTTACATCAGGAACACATACAATTGAAGTTCGTCCAGTAGGAGGAATTGCAGCATGTGAGCAAACAGTAAGTGCTACCTTAACAGATCCAAGTGCAGTAACAGTAGTAGCACCAGTAACAAAAGAGGTTACTTGTGTACCAGCAACAGGAGCTACTATTACACCAAATGGAAGCGGAGGAAATGGCGCACCATTTAGTTATGAATTATTTGATAATGGAGGAACATCAGTAGGAACGACTACGACAGAGTTTATAGATATAGCAGCAGGAACGTATACAGTAGTAGCTACAGATCGTTTAGGCTGTGATTCAGCACCAGTAACTGTAGTAATAAACCCATCGCAAGCAGTAACTTTTACTGCAGAAGCTCAGTGCTATGATGGTACAAATGGAGAAATAGTAGTAACTGTTTTAACAGGAAATGGTGATTATTCATACAGTTTAGACGGAGGTACTAATTTTACTCCGGTAAGCTCTAATCCGTTTACGATATCAGGATTATCTCCAGCAAGTCATACTATTAGAGTACAAGATGGTAAAGGCTGTTTTACAGATGTTACAGAAATAATTAATCCAGAACTGTTAGCAACTGCAACACCAACAAATGCTAGTTGTACGCCAACAGGAGAAATCTTAGTGAATCCTTCTGGAGGTTCAGGAGTAGGCTATGAATTTTCTGTGGTAACAAATGGCTCAGGAGCAGGAACTTTTAACGCAACAAATCCGATTACTGGATTAGCTCCTGGTACGTACGATGTATATGTGAGAGATGATGCAAACTGTACCTATATAGTACAAGATGTAATTATAGATACAACTACACCTGTTGATATTACCGCTACTGTGAATGAACCAACTTGTAATGGTGATACTGGTAGTATTGATATTGCTATAGCAGCTAATACAGGAGAATCGCCACATACAATAACCATTTCTAATAGTGGAGGAGTTATAAATACAATTAATAATTTTGTAGGTTCAAATATTAGTTTTGATAATTTAGCTGGAAATGATACCTATACAATTACGATTACAGATGCTTTAGGTTGTGCAGATACAGAAGTTATACCATTAACAGATCCACCAGCAATTGTATTGGATTTAGCTGATGTTTTACCACCAAACTGTGCGGTAGATGCATCTCAGACAGGTTTTGATTTTATAAATATCAATCCTAATGATTATTTACCTAACACATTACAGTATAGTTTAGATAACGGAGCTACTTGGACAGATTTTACGGTTACTAATGGTCAAATTAGAGGACTAAATTCTGGAGATATAGTGCAACCAGCTTTACAAATTATTGATGGTTCTGGAACAACTTTATGTTTAGAAGCTTATGGACCTTATGAAATACCTTATAATGTAACTGGTCTTATCGTAAACCCTATTGTAACACCAGGTAATTGTTCAGTAGGATTAACAGTAACTGTTGAGGCATTAGATGGTACAGGACCTTTTGAATTTGCGATTAATTCACCATCTGGTTGGCAACCAGCTGATCTTGCTGATAATGGTACATTAGGAGACCCTACTAGAACTAAAACATACACAGGCTTAATACCAGGTGTAGATTATGATTTTTATGTTAGAGATGCTACAGGGTGTATAAAAAAGAATAACGAAAATATTTATGATGATTTTACCCCTACTGTACCAATAACGAGTACTGTAAATAATCAAGCATGTTTTGGAACCAATTCAGGTCAAATAACATTTTCAATTAATAATACAAGCGGAGATTTATCTAATGATTTTACTTGGACATTATACGAGAGAGACTTAGTAACGAATTTAGGAAGTCCAGTTTCAGCTGCGTACACAAATGTTTCGCAAACAGGATTTGCTGATATAGTTGTTAATAACTTGGCACCAGGAACGTATTACATAGTATTAACTAACGATGCGGGAACTTGTGAATTTGGAGCCCAAGATGTTGAAATAATTGAAGGAACACAAATTTCTGGTCAAGTTACCAAGGTAAGAGATATTACCTGTACTGTGGATGGTTTAGTAAGAATAGAAAACGTAACAGGAGGATTCCCTGGTTACACTTATACTTTTACTGTAACAAACGGAACAGGAGTTATTTCGGGTAATGCAATTACTATATCAGCAGGAACAGTTACAGGGACTCCAATAACTGTTGAAGCTTTTGTAGAAGATACTAATGGGTGTGGTCCTATAAGTTTAGGTACCGTAGCTTTAAACTTAAGCCCTTCACCTAATATCGTATCAGCAACTCCAGCAAGTTGCGATGTAAATAAAACAATAACTATTAATGTTAATAATGGTACAGCTCCATATAGTTATTCTGTAGATGGAGGAACTACATTTACTTCTCCAACGACTAATACGACTTATATAGCAGAAGGATTAACACCGGGTAGTTATGATGTTGTTGTAAGAGATGCAAATGGTTGTACTGACACTCTGAATGGAGTAATAGTTCATCCAGATATAGACTTTGATTTGAGACCTACAGGAAACGCTACTTGTGTCCCTGGAAATGATGGACAAATAGAAATAAATATCACTTCTGGTACAGGAGGGAATTATGATTATTCATTTGATACTGGTACAGCAGGAACTATCACTTCACCGGCAACAACTGTAAATGTAGGATCATTATCACCAGGAGTACATAATGTAACAGTTACTGATGTAACTTCAGGGTGTTCTGAGATGAAACAGATTACTGTTGAGAATCCTGTTATCCCTAGTTTCACGGCAGTAGCCGAGGCTAGTTTATGTTCAGGAGATGATTCTGGTAGAATCACTTTAACAGCTGTAGA
>NZ_JAUORH010000045.1 GCF_030547425.1 Tenacibaculum sp. 1_MG-2023
ACTGTGATAGTTTGGGTATGACTTACTGTATTACCACAGTTGTCAGTTGATTCCCATTGACGTACGATTTCTCCACAGCCGTCTACTACCGTATTGTTTACTTCTGTAAAGATTACATCTACTACGGTATCACAATTATCAGTCGCTGTGATTGTTGGTACTGATGGTATGGCTTCACAGTCTACTGAAATATCGGTTGGTTCTGCTGATAAAGTTGGTGCAGTGGTATCGGTTACTGTGATAGTTTGGGTATGACTTACTGTATTACCACAGTTGTCAGTTGATTCCCATTGACGTACGATTTCTCCACAGCCGTCTACTACCGTATTGTTTACTTCTGTAAAGATTACATCTACTACGGTATCACAATTATCAGTTGCTGTAATCGTTGGTACTGATGGAATGGCTTCACAATCGACACTTACATCGATTGGTTCTGCTGATAAAATTGGTGCAGTCGTATCGGTTACCGTAATGGTTTGGGTATGACTTACTGTATTACCACAGTTGTCAGTTGATTCCCATTGACGTACGATTTCTCCACAGCCGTCTACTACCGTATTACTTACTTCGGTAAAGATTACATCTACTACGGTATCACAATTATCAGTTGCTGTAATCGTTGGTACTGATGGAATGGCTTCACAATCGACACTTACATCTGCTGGTTCTACTGATAAGGTTGGTGCAGTCGTATCAGTTACTGTGATGGTTTGGCTATGACTTACTGTATTGCCACAGTTGTCGGTTGATTCCCATTGACGTACGATTTCTCCACAGCCGTCTACTACCGTATTACTTACTTCGGTAAATACTACGTCTACTACGCTATCACAATTATCGGTTGCCGTAATCGTTGGTACTGATGGAATGGCTTCACAATCGACACTTACATCGATTGGTTCTGCTGATAAAATTGGTGCAGTCATATCGGTTACCGTAATGGTTTGGGTATGATTTACTGTATTACCACAGTTGTCGGTTGATTCCCATTGACGTACAATTTCTCCACAGCCATCTACTACCGTATTGCTTACTTCAGTAAATACTACATCTACTGAGGTATCACAGTTGTCCGTCGCTGTGATTGTTGGTACCGATGGAATGGCTTCACAATCGACACTTACATCGGTCGGTGTTGCTGATAATACGGGTGCAGTTGTATCGGTTACTGTAATGGTTTGAGTATGGCTTACTGTGTTGCCACAATTATCTGTTGATTCCCATTGACGTACGATTTCTCCACATCCGTCTACTACCGTATTGCTTACTTCGGTAAAAATTACATCTACTACGCTATCACAATTGTCCGTCGCTGTGATTGTTGGTACCGATGGAATGGCTTCACAATCGACACTTACATCGGTCGGTGTTGCTGATAATACGGGTGCAGTTGTATCGGTTACTGTAATGGTTTGGCTATGACTTACTGTATTGCCACAGTTGTCGGTTGACTCCCATTGACGTACGATTTCTCCACATCCGTCTACTACTGTATTGCTTACTTCGGTAAATACCACGTCTACTACAGTATCACAATTATCAGTCGCTGTAATCGTTGGTACTGATGGTATGGCTTCACAGTCTACTGAAATATCGATTGGTTCTGCTGATAAAGTTGGTGCAGTGGTATCGGTTACTGTGATAGTTTGGGTGTGACTTACTGTGTTGCCACAGTTGTCAGTTGATTCCCATTGACGTACAATTTCTCCACATCCGTCTACTACTGTATTGCTTACTTCGGTAAATACCACGTCTACTACAGTATCACAATTATCAGTCGCTGTAATCGTTGGTACTGATGGTATGGCTTCACAGTCTACTGAAATATCGATTGGTTCTGCTGATAAAGTTGGTGCAGTGGTATCGGTTACTGTGATAGTTTGGGTGTGACTTACTGTGTTGCCACAGTTGTCAGTTGATTCCCATTGACGTACGATTTCTCCACAGCCGTCTACTACTGTATTGCTTACTTCGGTAAA
>NZ_JAUORH010000046.1 GCF_030547425.1 Tenacibaculum sp. 1_MG-2023
CCTAGTTTCACGGCAGTAGCCGAGGCTAGTTTATGTTCAGGAGATGATTCTGGTAGAATCACTTTAACAGCTGTAGATAATGGTATTTTACCATTAACCTATAGCATAGTTCCAGCAGCAGGAACGATTACAGGAAATGTAATAACAGATTTACCACCAGGAACATACTCAGTTACAGGAGAAGGAACGAATGGATGTACTTTCACCGTTACAGATATTGTAATAGATGAATACGCTCCAATAGTACCGAGTACACCAGTTGTAGATCAATTTGGGTGTAGTGCAGGTAATACTGTAGATGTTGCTACGGTAACTATTCCGGTAGGAACTATAGGAGGTTCAACAAATTATACACGTTATGTATTTGTTTATACGCCAGCAGACGGAAGCGGTCCAATAACCCAAGACGGTTCGAGTACAAGTTTTAGTACAACGAATACCTCAGGAGGTCCAGTACAAGTCACTGTTTACGACGATAAAGGATGTTCAGGAGTAGAAAACACTGTTATAGATTCGTTTACTCCAATGACAGGAGCTGATATCAATGTAATCAAAGACACAGACTGTAATACAGGAGAGAATATCACTGTAAAAGTAGTACCTGCATTACCAAACATTCAATATACAATAACAGGAACAGGAGCTACTCCTTTTACACAAACATTAAATGTAGTATCAGATGCAGATGCAGCAGTATTTAATGACGTGCCAGTTGATAACTATACGATTGAGATATACAATGCAGCAACAGGATGTATTTTAGAAGTATATCACACGGTAAAACCAGAACCTACCTTTGATATTTTAATTACCAATGTAGATGATGTAGATTGTAAAGGAGATACTAATGGAAGTGCAGTCTTAAGTTTTGTACCAAGTACCCCACCATACACAAGTGGTTATAGTTATATTGTTTACGATGCTACCACAGGTACAGCAACGGCAGTAACAGGAACAGGAACAGCAGGTACACCAGAAACAATCACAGGATTGGTAGCAGGAGAGTACTATGTACGAATAGATATGGGAACTAACAGTCCATTCTGTGAAGCACAAAGTGCAAACTTTACCATTGCAGAACCAGCAGATCCATTATCAGTAACAGGAGTTGCCAACCCAGTAGTAAGTTGTTACAATGGTTCAGATGCTACTATTACAGCCACCGGATCAGGAGGTTGGGGAGATTATGTGTATCAATTAGAAGAAACAGCTACCCCAGGAGTTGCTTATGCAGGTAACACGTTTAGTTCAAACAATATCTTTACGAACTTACCAGCAGGAGATTATACAGTAGTAGTACGAGATAAAAATGGAGCTACCGGATTATATTGTGAGTCAACAGATCAAGTAGTCATAGCAAATCCAGCAGCGGTAACATTTACAGTAACTGAGAATGACAATTCATGTGATACCACAGTAGGAGGAAGTATATCAGTAACAGCAACAGGAGGTACAGGTACATATACTTATACATTATCTAACGGAAGTGGAGTAGTAGAAACGCAAATACTGAATGCTGCAAACTATACATTTACCAATTTAGCAGCAGATGCTTATACAGTAAATGTAGTAGATTCTAATGGATGTACAGAAGGTACGCCAACAGCAGTTACAATCACACCAGATTTAGTATTTACGTTAACAGAGACTAAGAAGCTAACATGTACTGCACCAATGGCAGCAACTGTAGCATTAGAAGTAACTTCAGGTTCTAGTAGTTATGCTTATGAAGTTGCAGGACCAAGTATAGCAGTAGGAAGAACGAATTTAGCAGGTACAACATTAACGCTAAATCCTACGGTAGCAGGAACATATACCGTAACAGTTTA
>NZ_JAUORH010000047.1 GCF_030547425.1 Tenacibaculum sp. 1_MG-2023
TCGTTGTGTTGAGGAACGTTCAGCGAGCTTCGCTGACGGTTTCGTTGTGTTGAGGAACGTTCAGCGAGCTTCGCTGACGGTTTCGTTGTGTTGAGGAACGTTCAGCGAGGGGAGTATTGGAGACTATTCAATAAAGTGTGTGGGAGTATTCAATAAAGTGTGTCAACTTATTTTTAGTTTTCTAAATAAGCTATCAGAGGTCGTTAATAACGACTAAAACTACTTTTAGTACTTAAATCGCTGAGCTTATGGGTTTCCGTAAGAAAATTAAGTTATTATTAGTAAGTTCGTAAAATATAAACAAACATAAAATACAACTATAAACCTATCAAAACAGGTGTATAACGATGTATTTTACATCTATATAAACAAGTTGGCGGTAATTTAAGAAACCTACGAAAATCAAAGAAACTAATCGTAAATGAAGAAAATTTTACACACAGTTGCGATAAATAAAAGTGGCGACCTAATCACAGCAAAAAATGCTAAAAAAGGAAGTGATTTTTTTTGTCCATTATGTAAAAACGAATTAATTCTTCGTAAAAGTGGAAAAACTGGAAAAGGTTCTAAAAGACCACATTTTGCACATCGTATTTTAACACCAAATTGCACACCTGAAAGTGCTTTACATTTCAATTTTAAAAATTTACTTGTAGAAAAAATTAAACAAAAGATAGAAAAGGAAGAACCTTTATCTATTTCTTGGAATTGCAAACATTGCTATGACTTTCATTCTGGAAATTTATTAAAAAAAATAAAATCAGTAAAAGTTGAACACAATATGACTCTTTGTCAACCTGATATTGCACTATTTGATTTTGAAAATAAAGTTTTTGCTGTTATAGAAGTTGTAGTTACTCATAAACCCGAAGAAAAAGTTTTAAATTTTTATTTAGAAAATAATATAATATTAATTCAAATCAATCTAACTTCTGAAGAAGATATTGAAAACTGGAAAGAAAAAATTTCTAAACCGGACATTGTTGAAATTTGCTTTAATCCTAAATGTAAAACCTGCGGAAATTTTCAACATAAAACTAAAATGACTATTGTAGAAGGTCCTTGTTGGAAATGTCATTCATCTATGAAAGTTGCAGTAATTGAAGGAGGAATGGAAAGAGGTGGTTCTTCTTGTGGTGCAGACGAATTTTCAAAAGAGGAAATTGAATTTGCTAAAAGAAAAGGAACAATTATTAAATCACATTACAGTAAAACAATGCACGAAAGATATTTAGCAAGTACTTGTAATAAATGTGGAGCATTTGCTGGGAATTTTTATTTATTTACAGATTATTTACAACCTGCTTCAATTGGAGAACTTCCATCTGAAACTTTTGATATTGGATATTACTGCAATAATTGTTTTGAAATTGAAGAAGATGATTATATGAATTTTTAAGATAAAAACTACCGCCAACAACATATATAATTTATTGCTTGCAAAAAGCTTACTTACGAAAATCCTCGCGGATTTTCTTTGTCAGTAATTATTTACTAAATTAGGTGCTTAAACCAAGTAACAAACCATATATAAACACGTTGTGCTTAATACTGACCCGTCCTAAATAAAGGCTACATAATTTTAAACATTATGTATAGAAATGACAAAGTAATCAGAAGGTATTCAGAACCTTTCAAACTGAAAATTTTAGCCGAACTTACAACCGGTAAACACACAAAGAGCGAACTTTGTAAA
>NZ_JAUORH010000048.1 GCF_030547425.1 Tenacibaculum sp. 1_MG-2023
TTTACAAAGTTCGCTCTTTGTGTGTTTACCGGTTGTAAGTTCGGCTAAAATTTTCAGTTTGAAAGGTTCTGAATACCGTCTGATTACTTTGTCATTTCTATACATAATGTTTAAAATTATGTAGCCTTTATTCAGGACGGGTCAATCTAGGTTTCAACGTATATCATAACCTTACTCTACGCTTTTTTCTTTCTGATTTATATTTCTAAATTTAATGAATTGCTAACTTAAGACGTGTATAATTAATGGCTGGTTCTCGCCTACTTACGAAAGTCCTCGCGGACTTTCTTGGTCGGTAATTATTTACTAAATTAGGCGCTTAAACACGCCACTAATCATACACAAACACGTTGTGCTTCATAAAAAAACAAAACGATATGAAAAGAATTTTAACACTAAAATATTTGCTTTTATTGTTCATCTGTATCTCTTGCGGACAAAAATCAAGTAAAAAACAAAATGATATAAAATCAGATAAAATAGAGCAGACTCGTGAATCACTGAATAAAAAAAGTGAAATTGATATAGAAAAGATTGACGAAATAAAAAAAGAAAGCTCAACTATTAAAAATTATATTTGTTACACTAGTGATAATAATAATTCCAAAAAAATTTGGATTGGGTTTAATGATTCAAACAGAGCAATAGAAATTAGGTACAAAGGGCAATCAGAATCAATACCCCTGAAGTTTATTAAAAATGAATATATCGAAGGAGGAACAAGCCCTACAATTATTGATTATTATAATGAAATTTATAACGGAAAAATAAATGGCGTTTATAAATTAACAAAATCAGGAAATTGGTACTATGTCTCTTATAAAAGAGAAAAGGACGATAAAGAATTCAACTTTACGATTGATCACACTGTTGAAAATCTCTCTTCAACACCTTGCTTTTAATAAACGTTAAAACGACATTAATAAAATATAGCTAATAATTGCAAACCTTATCAGTAACAAATTAGGAAAAAATAACGAAAGCACAACAAAGAACTGAGGTAAAAAACAAGTAAATTTTATACTTTTTTAAACCAAAGTACTTTTATAATTTGCATCATAAGGCAAACCACTTTTTACTATGGCAAAAGCTTGTTTTAGTAGCTTATTACACACCGCTATTAAAGCAAGTTTTTTACTCTT
>NZ_JAUORH010000049.1 GCF_030547425.1 Tenacibaculum sp. 1_MG-2023
TATCCGTTTTGCATTGGCTTCCCTGGTTGTGTATATTTAATTTCTATAAAGTTCTTTTTGCACCAGTTCATAAAAGTAGGATTTATAATAGCAGTTTTTATCTTATGGTTATTTTTTAACAAATACTTTTCAGTTTCAAATTTACTTTTTGCATAATATGATTGTTTAAAAAGTTTACTCATTTTATTATTTTCAGTCCCCGGTTTTTGTAAAGAACCATACCCTAAAGTATTGGCAGTACTAACAAAAATAAAGCGTTTAACATTACATATTATAGCAGCGTTGTATAGTTGTATGGTAGTATTGCAGTTTATTTTCTTATAATCAGAATACCTCAATAAACTTTGACTAGTTGTTGCAGCAACATGTATTACTACATCTACATTATTTAATAAAGAAGTAAAGTCTATAAATAAATCACCTTCAATTAGCTTTAAGTGCTTATGTTCTTTTCCTTTATAGTTTTGTTTTTTTCTGGTAAGACCAACAACAAAATAACCTTGTTGTAAAAGTTCATGACATAAATTAGTACCTAATAAACCGTTAATTCCTGTAATAAAAATTCGTTTCATGTTTAAGCTTCTCTTTTTATTATACTTGTCATTATAGGTATTTTTATCCAATTAGGTAAAAGAGTAGAAATAAACCAACTCATTGGGTTTATGATTATAAATGCTTTTCGTTTAAACATTTTTTTTATTGAATATTTAGCAATCTTTTTTGGGTCTAACAAGGTTAATTTACCTAAGAAGCCTTGTTTTTTTAATTCTTGCAGTAATTTCTGGATTTGTTTTCATAGCTCCAGGATTTATAACACTAACAGAAACATTAGTGTTTTTTAGTTCTTCTGAAAGACCTAATAAAAATGAGTGGACAAAAGCTTTTGAAGCAGGTTAAACTGTTTTATAGCCTAAAGGAGAAAAAGCAGCAATGCTTGGTACATTTAAAATATATGATTTTTTTTGTTTTTTAAATTAGGAAGCAGTTGATGTGTAAGTATTGTTATTGCTTTTATATTAACTTGAATTATATTATTTATACTCGTTGTGCATTATGATTTAAAATAAAAAAGTTGTTCATCTTACTGATAATTAGCAACTTGTTTCAGTTACAAAACAC
>NZ_JAUORH010000005.1 GCF_030547425.1 Tenacibaculum sp. 1_MG-2023
TCTATTATTAGAATGATTAATAATGAGCCTATGACCTGGAAACAAATAAAACAGAACGTAACTTAATAACTCAATAAAATTAATTAAAAAATTCACTATGATTATAAGAAAAGCCACTACTAAAGACGCTAAAGAAATTGCTACCTGTATGATGCTAGCAATGGAAGAGATTGTTTATAAATTTATTGGAGAAAATTCTACAAAAAAAGCTCTTCACTTTTTAGAATCATTAATTATTCAAAAAAACAACCAATACTCTTATGAAAACTGTTGGATCATAGAAGATAATAATAAAGTTATTGCTGCAACAAACATATATAACGGTGCAGATTTGGAAAAGCTTAGAGCACCAGTTGCCTCAGTAATAAAAACTATGTTTAATCAAACATTAGTGTATGAAAAAGAAACACAACCTGGAGAATACTATATTGATTGTATTGGCGTAAACCCTAGTTTCCAAGGTAAGGGTGTCGGTTCTAAAATACTTCAATTTTTAATTGATGAATATGTTCATAAAAAGAATGAAACATTAGGTCTTTTAGTTGACAAAGACAATCCTAATGCTAAAAAACTATACCTAAAACTAGGCTTTAAAGTTGTTGGTAAAAAGACTTTAGTTGATAAAGAAATGGAGCATTTACAAATACAGTAACTTTATTAAGAAAACTATAACACACAACACTCCGTTTATTTTATAAGTTTACAATGTGAGAAAACACAACAAAATATCAAAAACCTCTTCCCTTTTTCCTATAGTAGGGCTAGTATTTTTATTACTATTCTCTCCCTGTAAGGTTAGAAACTTTATACAAGCAGAACTTAATGTTCCACTTACAGAGGTTTCTAGCAAAAGTCAGACCACCACGAGTAACCTTAGTTGCTATAGTAGTAAAATTGTAGATGAGTCGCTAATACAAGTATCATCATCAGTTAAAGTGCTCCAACTGTTTTTTGTAAGAACTTTCAACTTTTCTGTTCAGTTTATTGAAAACATACCTAACGAGACAGTATCCAATTACAAAAAAAAGAAGTTTCTTACACCTTCAGTTCCTCTTTATATCTTATTTAAAAACTTTAAGGTTTACCTCTAATCCTACTTTCTACTTAATAGTTTTACTTTAATAAAAAGTAGAACTTAACAATCACAAGTAAAACAATAACAACCTACATAAACAATACTTATGTAGCTCAATGGCCATGCTTTAAGTTTAAAATAGCTGGCCTCACTTAACTTAAATAAAAACAATGATTAACAACAATATAAAAAATGATTCTGGACTTTTAGTTCTTGCTATACGATTGGTTATTGGCTGGACATATTTTTCTGCCTTTTGGAGAAGAACAATTTTAGCTAATAAACTTGATCCTGAAGTAGCAGGATACATTGGAGAAAAATTCAATCATTTCCTCCCAAACGCTTTAGGCATTAAACCTCTTATTCAATATTTAGTAGAAAATCCTGACATCCTATGGTTAAACATGGTAATATTTACCATTATTGAAGGAATTGTAGGCCTATTCATCATATTTGGTTTATTTACCAGAATAATGAGTATAGGTGTATTTGGGTTAGCAATGGGAATTCTCCTTGGTTCTGGTTGGATAGGTACAACATGTCTTGACGAATGGCAAATTGGTGTACTTGGAATTGCAACAGGTTATGTACTTTTTTTAACAGGTAGCGGTAAATATTCAATAGACAACTACTTTATAAAAAACAATTTTTCCTTTACTAAAAAGAAATGGTTTGCATGGTTAGGATCAGGAGTTATACCAATTAAGAACCATATTTTTCCAAAATTTGTTTTAATAGGATCCTTGGCTATTTTAGGAATGACCTTATTCACTAACCAAGTATTTCATGGCGGAGTTTGGGGAACACTTCATAACAAATCAGTAAAACCTAAATTAGAAATAACAGCAGGTAAAATTAGTAACGATATACTTTCTTTTGACCTTTTTAGAACAGAGGGTGTTGATGTTTACGGTTCTTGGGTTATCTCTGTTGAATTATCAAACCAACAAAATAATACCGTTATTCAGTATTCTCAAAAAGACTTAGCTTCTTTAACTAATGAAAACATCTCAAATTATTATGTTGCTAAAATAAAACCGGGTAAACATAGCTTGGTTGTTCCTTTAGGTGCTAAAGCTAAAATGATTTTCAAAAATCAAGTTTTTTCAAATCTTTCTAACGGAACATATACATTAAAAATAACTGATATTAGTGGTGCTTTTTGGACACATCAAATAACTAAATAGACCTAAAAACGCAATAGTGATAGAAATACGCTATTGCGTTTCTTTCATAAACTTTAATCATCATTCACAAGCTAATCTTATATTTTTTTTAACAAATTTCGTGTCGATTGCCTTTGTTTTTATAAATAATTTCACCCAAAAAAGCTATTAAGTGTTTTCTACACTTAGCCTCTTACTAATTAAAATACAAAATAGACTATGAGTAATCAATTAAACTTTAAAGAATTAAACTTTAAACTAGTTGTAATTAATGAATTAATGTATGTTCAAGAAGTATTAGAGCCTAAATTAGACGTTTATGAGTTTATAGAAAAACAGCGAAACTTATCTAGCTCAGAAGCTTATGATGTTATTGAAGAAGAAGGTTATGAAATTATTCCTGAAGTATTAGAACATTTTAAAAACTTAAAAATTACTTCAGAAATGGTTACAAAAATTAAAGAATTACACATGGATGGTGGTGACGAAATCTATGGTCAAATTATCCCTTTTTGGGACGGTGAAGATGATGTATTTAGTGTAAACTCTGCTGTTGATGCTGAACTACTTCCTAACTTAAAAAACATTTCTCTTCTTTACAGCGAAAATGATTCACTTTTAGAAGAATTTCAAGAAAAAGGAATTGAGGCTGATTGGCTATAAGAAAGTAAAAACATGTTTAAAAGTATATAATGAAAACTATAAAAAAAACCGATACAGAAATACAACAAGAATGGTATAATATAGGCGAAACTTATGCCTCTGAGGTAAATAAAATGGTTACTTTTGGTGAAGAACATGGCTGGGACAACTGGAAAGGTAATGAACCCGAAGATAACCGTGATCATTTAGCGGATACCATAATACAAAAATTAAGAGAAGCTAATAAAAGCGAACAAGTTGAAAAGTTTAGAGAACAATACCCACCAGCTCATACTCCACTAATAAAATATTTTAAAGAAAAAGGACAAAGTATTGAACAGTTATGCTTTATTGAAAATGAAAAAATCGTTTTTGTAACAGGTAGCGCCTATCAAAAAAGACAAGCCTATCTTCTAGATAACAAAATACTTATTAAGTTAGATGATACCATTGATGCCATAGGAAAATCTCATCAAAATAACATTTTTGCCATTAAAACTCCAAAAACATTAATTACACGTAAAGAATGGGATGGAGAAATTATTGAAACATTTGAGTTAGGTGATATAAATGAATTAGGTATTTCAAATATAACGCCCTTCAACAACGGAAAAAAAGTACTTATTACTACTTCAGAAGGAATATTTTTAGTATCTAAAAACAAGACACACATGATACATCCTTTGCCCGATTTAGAAGATGAAGAATGGGAACCATACATAGACATGGAGAACGCTGCTTTATCTAATGACAATAAATATATTGTAGTAGGTGATCAATCTTTTGATCATCGAGTATTAGATAACGAAGGAAATCAAATTGGAGAAATTGGCCCGCAATCTTCTTATCCTCATTTTTGTCTATTTTCTAAAGATGACAAACAGCTTATTACAAACTCTTGTCATTTTTATAACGGAATTACCATCGGGGTTGATGCTAAAAACTTAAACGGATTAGAAGTTGAATCTTATGTAGATGAAGCAGATAATTTTAAGGTTATTGATGATGAAATGAGAGTGTATGTTGGTACAGCTACTAAAGACTATTACATTTTAGGTGATGCTTACGGGTACATTAAAGCTTTTGATAAAAATGGGAACTGTATTTGGCGACATTATCTTGGCTCTACCATTAGCGGTATTACAATTTCTGACAACAATCAAACTTTATGGGTAAGCACCTATGCTGGAATTCTTCATAAATTAAAGTTAGGTAAAGGACACAGAGATACACATACCATTGGTAATGGAAATCATTATGAAGATTTCAGGTTAATTCTTTGGAAAGATGAAGAAAAAGAGCTTTGGTGGTAAGAACAATTAAAATAAAAAAAGAACACTTATTATTTTAGTAATTCTATTAACAGGTTTTTTAATTCCTCAAAACTTAAAAATGCCTGTTAATGGGGCTACCAAATCCGATTACAACCCAAAATCATTTTGGTATTATCCTTGGGGTAAATCAGTTACTCACAAAGGAGTAGATATTTTTGCTAAGAAAGATACTAAAATCACCTCTTCTACTATTGAAGTAGTTTTATTTTCTGGAAAAACAAGTATGGGCGGAAATACAGTACTAGTTTTAGGTCCAAAATGGAGGCTACACTACTACGCACATTTAGAAAACGTAAAAACATCTTCTTTAACTTTTGTAAACAAAAGTTAAGTAATTGGAACTATAGGAACTAGTGGGAATGCCACTGGCAAAGCTCCACATTTACACTACTCTATATTTACTATAATACCTTATGTATGGAAGATTGATTCAGAAAGACAAGGATGGAAAAAAATGTTTTATCTAAACCCTATTGAATTTTTAGAAGGCTAATTTTTAATCTAACCCTTCCATTTCTGCATCATAAAACAATCCTGCAGCTTCAATTAACCCTTCTAATTCATTAGCTAGATCTTGTTCATTTTCGTTTGATAAATCTTCAAACCATTCAATTTCATCATCTTTTAAATTGATTAAAAAACGAGGATATTCAGTATGTAATACAAAAATATCTTCTGGATGTTCACTATTATCTGCTAATAAAAATTTAGGTAAGTTCATGGTGTTTTGTTTTAATAAGTTTGATAGTTAATTTGTTAAATCGTATAAATAATAAGATTGACGCTGTAGTTAATCCTGCTAGTAATCCTAACCAAATACCAAAGCTACCATACATATCTTTTGCTCCAAAGAAAAAGCTAATAGGAAAACCAACTATCCAATACGATATAAAAGTTATTAACGTAGGTATTTTAACATCTTGTAAACCACGTAAAGCACCTAACATTACAACTTGTATACTATCACTAATTTGAAAAATTGCGGCAGCAATTAATAAGTTTGCTGCTATACCCATTACTTCCATATTATCTGCATAATTTTCAGCATCGCTTAAATCAACATATAAATTTGGTAATGATTTATGAAAAACAAAGAAGAAAATAGCAAACACAACCGCTAATATTGTTCCTAAGAAAAAGATTGAAAATGCTATTCTTCGTAACTCTTTATAATTTTGTAATCCTTTTTGATTTCCCACTCTAATCATAGAAGCAACACTTAATCCAGTTGCTACCATAAATGTCATAGAAGATAAATTCAAGGCTATTTGATTTGCTGCTTGAGGGTTTTTACCTAACAATCCACTTAACCAAATTGCTGCCGTAAAAATAGCTACTTCAAAAAACATCTGCATAGCACTTGGTGTACCTAAACTTAATATTTTTCGAATCATCAAAGTATCTAAAACAAAAAACTTAATATTGGTTACCAAGCGTTTTGAACGCTCTTTCTTGCTTAACAACCACCATAAATATACAACCATTACAACCCTTGACAGTAAAGTTCCGTATGCTGCTCCTACTATTCCTAATTCTGGAAAACCAAACTTTCCATAAATAAGTAAATAGTTTAATATTACATTTAATACATTAGCTATCAACGTTGCATACATAGGATAACGCGTCATAGACATTCCGTCACTAAACTGTTTAAATGCCTGAAAAATAATCATCGGAATTAATGAAAAGGCAACCAAATCTAAATACGGAATTGCCAACTCAACCACTTCTATAGGTTGTTTCATTAAATACATTAATGGTTTAGAAAAGAAAACCACCAAAAACAATATAATTCCCATCATTGTACATAAGAAAAGCCCATGTTTAAATGCAGATTTTGCTTGTGTAAAATTATTAGAAGAATCAGCCTCAGCAACTAAAGGTGTAATTGCAGTAGAAAAACCAATACCTAACGACATGGCTATAAACATAAAACTATTTCCTAATGAAACTGCTGCTAACTCAGCAGTTCCTAGCTGTCCTACCATTATATTATCTATAAAACTCACAAATGTATGCCCTAACATACCTAACATTACTGGGGCTGCAAGTTTTAGGTTGTATTTAAACTCTGAAGTATATTTTTTTAAATTCAATTTTTACCTTTTTTCAATCTGCGAAGATAACTTTTTTAAAAGTCTCGAAAGTTTAATTTATTTGTTTTATAATTAATTTAACTACCTTTGAATTTTATTAAAAACTCATACAAAATGGCTTCAATAACACTAAAAGGTAATACAATAGAAACAATAGGAAACCTACCTAAAACAGGAACCAAAGCAATTGATTTTTCGTTAGTTGCTACTGATTTATCAGTTAAAAACTTAGGTGATTTCAGTGGTTCTCAATTAATTTTAAATATTTTTCCAAGTGTAGATACAGGTACTTGTGCTACTTCTGTTAGAGAGTTTAACAAAAAAGCTGCTGATTTAAAAAACACTAAAGTTTTATGTATTTCAAGAGACCTTCCTTTTGCTCAAGGTCGTTTTTGTGGGGCTGAAGGTATTGAGAATGTAGTTATGTTGTCTGACTTTGCTGCAGGAAGATTTGGTAAGGATTATGGTTTAGAAGTTATTTCAGGTCCTTTAGCTGGTTTGCACTCTCGTTGCATCGTTATTATTGACGAAAATGGAGAAGTAATATATACAGAACAGGTAAGTGAAACTGTAGATGAGCCTAATTACGAAGCTGCATTAAAAGTACTTTAAAAACATATGAAGAATCCGAATGACGGCTTTTTAAAAGGACGCATACGTAGTATTAAATTTGCCTTAAAAGGAATGTGGTTATTAATAACCACTGAAGACAGTATAAAAGCACAACTTTTCTTTGGTTTAATAGCTACTTTATTTGGTTTTTATTTTAAAATCTCCTCTACTGAATGGATGATTCAAACTTTAATTATCGGATTAGTTTTAGTAGCAGAAGCTTTAAATACTGCTATTGAAAAAGTAGCCGATTTCATACATCCTGATTATCATAAAAAAATAGGTTTCATTAAAGATATTGCTGCAGGTGCTCCTGCATTTGCAGCTATGATATCATTAATTATTGCTGGGATAATTTACCTTCCTAAAATAATAGCTATATTGTAGCGTTCAATTTATTTCTAACAAAAATACATGGCAAAAAAGAAGACAACTGTTCGAAAGAAACAGCCTCAAAAATCTATTATTAAAAGGATTAAATCCTTTTTTTCAAACAGACAAAACCAAACTATCTTAGGTTTTTTTCTGATATTGTTTTCTATATTTTTAACTGTTGCTTTTGTTTCTTTTTTCTTCTCATGGCAAGAAGACCAAAGCACACTCAATCAATTTGCTAACAGAACTATCCCTACTAAAAACTTATTAGGAAAAATAGGTGCTAAACTAAGCAACTTTCTTGTATACAAAGGTTTCGGGCTAGGTGCCTTTATTATACCTCTAACATTATTTTTAACAGGGGCTAGAATCTTACTACAAACCAACCTAAAAAGAATTATAATTTCCTGGAACTGGGGTATCTTAATTATGCTTTGGTTTGCTACTGCTCTTGGCTTTGTTGAAAAAAAGCATGCCCTGTTGTCAGGAGTTATAGGTTTTGAGTTAAATGAATATTTACAAACTTTCTTAGGCAAAACAGGATTAGCTATTCTTCTCATTTTCTTTTTGGTTGCCTATCTAATTATCCGTTTTAGTATTACTCCAGAAGCAATTAGTGAAAAAGTAAAAGTTCATAAAGAAAATAAAACAACCACTGCAGAAAACTCTACAAAAGTAAACCGAGATGATTCAACTATTTTAAATGACACTGATGTAAACAATACCGAAAGTCCAAAAAATGAAGAGTCTAGAAAAGATAAATCAGACTTTGAATTATCATTAGAAAACTTACAACCAACTATTTCTAACTACTCTGGTGTTGACGAAACTTCAGACTATGAGAAAAAACAAGAAATTTCTCTAGACATTACTCAAACTGGTGAACCATCATCAAAAATATCAGAAGAAAGTAAAAAAGAAGTAGAAGTTGCTATTGAAAAAATTGCAGAAGAAAAAAGTGTTTCTGAAAACTTATCCGATCAATTAGTAAAAGATTTTGGTGAATTTGATCCTAAGTTAGAATTAGGAAACTTTAAATTCCCTTCTTTCAATTTACTAAAAGAATATAATGAAAGTATTTCTGTAGACCCTACTGAACTTGAAGCAAAGAAAAATCAAATTGTAGAGACCTTAAAAAACTATAAAATTGGTATTGCTCAAATTAAGGCTACAGTTGGTCCAACCATTACTTTATATGAAATTGTACCTGAAGCTGGAGTTCGTATTTCAAAAATTAAAAATTTAGAAGACGATATTGCTTTATCGCTTTCAGCTTTAGGAATACGTATTATTGCTCCAATTCCAGGTAAAGGAACCATTGGTATTGAGGTCCCTAATAAAAAAGCAACTATCGTGTCTATGCATTCGGTAATTGCTTCAAAAAAGTTTCAAGAGTCACCTATGCAACTTCCTATTGCTTTAGGTAAAACCATTTCAAACGAAACTTTTGTTATCGATTTAGCTAAAATGCCTCACTTATTAATGGCTGGTGCTACAGGACAAGGTAAATCGGTAGGATTAAATGCTATTCTAACATCACTTTTATACAAGAAGCATCCTGCTGAAGTAAAGTTTGTATTGGTTGATCCTAAAAAGGTAGAATTAACATTATTCAACAAAATAGAACGTCATTATTTAGCCAAATTACCAGACGATTCTGAAGCTATTATTACCGATACTACTAAGGTAGTAAACACCTTAAATTCATTGTGTATTGAAATGGATAACCGTTACGACTTACTTAAAAATGCCATGGTTCGTAACATTAAAGAATACAATGTTAAGTTTAAGGCTCGTAAACTAAACCCTGAAAACGGACACCGTTTTTTACCATACATCGTATTGGTAATTGACGAGTTTGCTGATTTAATTATGACCGCGGGTAAAGAAGTAGAAACTCCTATTGCACGTTTGGCTCAATTAGCACGTGCTATCGGTATCCATTTAATTGTAGCAACACAACGTCCTTCAGTAAATGTAATTACAGGTATTATTAAAGCTAACTTCCCTTCTAGAATTGCATTTAGAGTAACTTCAAAAATTGACTCTAGAACTATTTTAGATGCTCCAGGAGCAGACCAATTAATTGGTAGAGGTGATTTGTTATATTCTGGAGGAAATGATGTTATACGTATTCAGTGTGCTTTTGTAGACACTCCTGAAGTAGAAAAAATTACTGATTTTATTGGCTCTCAACGTGCCTACCCTGAAGCATATTTATTACCAGAATATGTTGGTGAAGAAGGTGGCACAAATCTTGATGTTGATATTGCAGACAGGGATAAACTGTTTAAAGATGCAGCTGAAGTTATTGTTACTGCGCAACAAGGTTCGGCATCGTTATTGCAACGTAAATTAAAGCTAGGATACAATCGTGCTGGAAGATTGATAGATCAATTAGAAGCTGCAGGTATTGTAGGTCCTTTTGAAGGCAGTAAAGCACGACAAGTACTTGTACCAGATTTAATTGCTTTAGAGCAATTATTAGAGAGTGAAAAAAATTAATAATTATAAACTATTCCGAAAGTGGAAACAAGAAAGACGATGAAAAAAATAGGATTATTATTTATTGGATTATGTATTAGCATTAGTGCTATGGGGCAAACAAATTCTTCTGAAGCAAAAAAAATGCTTGATGAAGTTTCAGACAAAATGGGCACCTATAGAAATATGGTTATCGGTTTTAACTCATCTTTAATAAATAGAGAAGCAGGCATTACCAACGACCCTCCTATTAGAGGAGTAATTACCTTATCTGGTGAAAAGTACAACTTAGATTATCTTGGGAACACCTTTATTTTTGATGGAAAAAAATTAGTTGTTATCAACCAAGATGAAAAAGAAGTAAGTATTAACAACGGTAACTTAGATGAAGAAGACGGTTTTATTTACCCTTCTAAACTATTAACTTTTTACAAAGAAGGATATAATTACCAAATGGGAGCTTTAAAGAACAGTAACGGACGTAAAGTTCAATATATAGAGCTTACTCCTATTGATAGTAACTCTGATATTGTAAAAGTTCAATTAGGTATCGATGCTAAAACAAAGCATATTTATAAATTAACCCAAATAGGCTCTAACGGAGCTGAAACTACCTTTACAATTACTAAGTTTAAAAGTAATCAACCTATATCTGCTCAGCTTTTTTCTTTTGATAGAACTAAGTACGCTAAACAAGGATACTATATCGACTAAAAAATTATATAGAAGTTTTGTTACTGGTTTACTTAAAAAATCATTAACAAAACTTTTGTGTTTATATACCACTAACCTACTACCTTTGCTTCTGTGAAAACATTAGACAGATATATATTAAAAAGTTTTATAGTTCCCTTTTTAGCAACCTTCTTTATCATTTTATTTGTACTAGTAATGCAAGTACTGTGGTTGGCTTTTGATAATTTTGCTGGTAAAGGTATTAGTGCTGGAATTATTTTAAAATTTTTGTGGTACACTACACTTCTTGTAGCCCCTCAAGCCTTACCTATTGGTGTTTTATTATCTTCTATTATGACGCTGGGTAGTTTATCTGAAAATTATGAATTTGCCGCAGCCAAGTCTGCTGGTGTATCTCTACAACGTATGGTTCGTCCTATCGTTTTTTTAGCTATTTTTTTAAGTGGTATTAACTTTTTGTTTCTTAATTACGTGTATCCATATGCAATGCTTAAGCAATTAAACATGAAGGTAAACATTAAAAAGAAACAACCAGCTATTGCTTTAGTTGCCGGAAGCTTTAACACTGAAATCCCTAATTTTCAAATAAAATTTAAAGAGAAATACGGCGAAGAAGACAACCTTTTAAAAGAGGTAATGATTTACGATCTATCTTCTAAAAAAGGAAACAATAAAATTATTACAGCAAAAAGAGGTGAAATTATTTCAGAAGAAGGTAGTCGTTATATGACATTAGTTTTAAAAGATGGTTATTATTTTGAGCATCATTTAAAAAACGGAGCTTCTTTTAAAGAGCGTGAAAAGATGCCTGCCTCATACGCAGACTTTGAAAAATACACCATTAATATTGATATTTCTTCGTTTAGTAACGATGACCTAGAAGACGAAAAGTATAAAACAAACTACAATATGTTAAGTTTGGCTCAGTTAAAAGATACTTTGCCAACCTTGAAGCAAAACTACGATGCCTTTGTTAATAGTAGAGCAAAAAACTTATTTTTAAGTATTGATGTAGAAGACTTACATCAGTATCCTGATTCATTAAAAAACAAAGACCTTTCCTTAGATATTCTTGAAAACTTTGAGTTAAAAGAAAAACTAAATATTCTCTCAACAGCTACTTCTAAATTAGAACGTACAATAAATAACAACAAGTCTAACAAAGACACCTTAAAAAACAAACGAAAGTATTTAAACTTATATGATATTGAGTTTTACAATCGGGTAGCTTTTTCACTTTCTTGTTTATTACTCTTCTTTATTGGTGCTCCTTTGGGTTCTATTATTAGAAAAGGAGGAATGGGATTACCTATGATTTTGGCAATAGCCATTTATGTACTATACTTTTTCTCCAATACTTTTGGAAGGAATTTAGCAGAAGAAAGTTCACTTACAGCCATTACTGGTTCTTGGCTAAGTGTATTTTTAATGCTACCTTTGGCTATTACTTTAACTGTTAGAGCGACCAAAGACAAAGGACTATTTGATATTAATAGTTTTTTACCTACTATAAAATCTAAACTAAAAAAAGATAATATTATTAATCTAAAATTAATAGACACTTATTTTATAGAATACAAAGTAAATGCTAAAAAAGCTCTTATTCTTTACTTGCTGTTTCTCTTAATTTATTTTACTGAAAGCTATTTTGATAATAACTTTGTTTTAACAGGTTCTTTAATTATTATTAGATACTTTGTCGTTATTTTATCGCTTATTTATATTATTAAATCCATTGCTCATTATGACAATATTTATAAAGCTTTAAATAAAAAAAGAGATATTCTACATGTAGTTCTTTTATTTTTAGGCATACCTTTTTATTTTATCATATATTTTTATACTCTGAAAGATTTAAGAGAAAAAATAAATCTTTCTAAAAAAATAAACAATGACAACACAAACTCCAACTAATATTCAATTAAATACAATTGAAGAAGCTATAGAAGACATTAAAAACGGTAAAGTTATTATCGTAGTTGATGATGAAGATCGTGAAAATGAAGGTGATTTTTTAGCTGCTGCTGAAAAGATTACTCCAGAAATGATCAATTTTATGGCAACCCATGGTCGTGGATTAATTTGTACTCCATTAACCGAAACTCGTTGTAAAGAATTAGAACTAAATATGATGGTAAGTAACAATACTGACCCTATGGAAACTGCTTTTACCGTATCGGTAGATTTACGTGGAAACGGGGTTACTACGGGTATTTCTGCATCTGATAGAGCTAAAACTGTACAAGCCTTAATGAATCCAGATACCAAACCTTTTGATTTAGCTAGACCAGGGCATATTTTTCCTTTAAAAGCCAAAAACGGTGGTGTATTACGTAGAACTGGTCATACTGAAGCAGCTATTGACTTTGCTCGTTTAGCTGGTTTAGAGCCTGCTGGAGTTATCGTTGAAATTATGAATGAAGACGGTACCATGGCTCGCTTACCTCAACTAATGAAAGTTGCTAAAAAATTCGATTTAAAAATTGTTTCTATTGAAGATTTAGTAGCCTACCGAATGGAACACGATTCTTTAATAGAAAAGAAAGAAGACTTTAATATTCAAACTCGATTTGGTGATTTCCGCTTACGTGCTTACCAACAAACTACCAACAATCAAGTACATATTGCTTTAACTAAAGGTACTTGGAGTAAAAACGAACCTATTTTAACTCGTGTAAACTCTACTTTAGTAAACAACGATATTTTAGGAACCTTAACTAATAATGCCGACAAAAAACTAGACCAAATGTTTAAGGTTATTAATGAAGAAGGTAGAGGCGCTATTTTATTCATTAATCAACAAATGCAAGCTTTAAATTTATTGAATAGACTTCGTATGCTAAAAGAAAACCAAGCTAAAGGAGAAATGAAAGCTCCTAATGTGGTGATGGACAACAAAGATTTTGGTATTGGTGCACAAATTTTACACGATTTACACATTCATAAATTACGCTTAGTTTCTAACACCAAACAAACCAAACGTGTGGGTATGATTGGTTACGGACTAGAAATTGTTGATTATGTAAACTACTAATCAAAACAATATATAAAACAAAAATCTCGAGTTAATTAACTCGGGATTTTTGTTTTATACAACTATCAGTTATTACAGTCTTTTTTTTCAACCTTACTAATTAACTAACATTTTTCTACAACAAATAGTTTGTTTAAAACACTTCTATTAGGCAATGAATGTTACTCCCCTTACCCAAGGAGTATCGTTCCCCTTACTATGGGAGTGCCACTCCCCTTATACAGGAAAAGACATCCCAATTAGGCTTGGGGTATCACTCCGATAATAATTAAACATGTTTTGCATTTATTTTTATATTTGACACCGTGAAAATTGCTATAGACTTCTTCCTTTATATTATAACAAGGTGCAATAGTAATTTTTGTCTTATTTATGTGTTAATACATAATGAATGAAAAGAAAAATTTAATCAAAAATAAAAGTATGATAGAAATATTAGCATTAGTTTTTTTAGGTAAGAAAATAGCTGAATTAGCAGAAGAAAAAGGAGAAAGTCCTAAAAAATGGAGAGGTATAATGATTGGTTCTTGGTTTGGAGCTGAAATCTTAGGTTTTGTAATATTTGCCTTTACTGTGGGTATAAATGATAATACTATTTTCCCTGCTGCAATGGTAGGACTGGCTTGTGGTTTAGTTAGTTATTTTGTTGTTAGAAATATGTTGTCTGCAAAACCTAATACTATAAAAGAATTATCTTAGGTGATAAAACAATGAACTACCTCGACCCAAGGGTACGAGGTATCAAAACAATTTAAGCTGTGACTTGTGTATCTTTTGATACTCTTGTCCTTTTCCTTGACCTTGAACGTACTTCTTTATAACCTCTTCATTCGCATATTGACCAACAGTATTGATGTAATAACCACTTGTCCAAAATTTACCGCCCCATAAAAATCGCTTTACTTCTGGATGTAATCTGGAAATCTCACGCCCTGTTATGCTTTTTATGGTATTAACTATCTTTTGAGGTGATAACATCGGTACACTTTGAATCAAAAAATGTACGTGATCTTCATCACAACCTATCTCCAAAAAATGAGCCTCGTAACGATGTGATATTTCTAAACAAACTTCTCGTAAGGTCTCAGAGACTTCTTCGCTCAAAACTTTTCTTCTATATCTAATTGGACAAACCAAATGATACAACAGCAAACTCTTATTATGGCTTTTATGAATATGCTCACTCATAAATCCAAAATTACATATCTTTACGCTACACCCGACGCAAGCATCGGGGAATTCTATTGATTAAACCTTTGATACCATAAAACAAAAATAGTGCTATGCACTATTTTTGTTTTATGGTATTTTACTCTACAGGTATACAAATGTCTACGATACATTTACCTTCTGGATGCTCATTAGGATTGTTATAAAAAATCTCGTACGGATCTTGATCTGCTTTTTTGAAACCATGTTCACTCATCCACACAAAACTACTTTCCCATGCTTGTTGAAATTCTGACGGAGTAATTTCTAAACGAGAAACCACACATTTTGCTTCTGGTATTTCTTTTATACTTACTTCTCCTTCAGTTTTTACCTCTGAATTTAAAGTTAAACAAATACTCATTCTTATTTTGTCTTCATCAGTAATTTTAGGACTGTCGTGATATACCGTTAACATTCTTAAATTTTCCTGCTGCATTAACCCTTTAGGGTAAGCCCACTTCATTAGTTTATGGTAAGCATTTTCTACTGCATCCATTTTTCCTTGATGTGTTAAGTAGGCTACTTTTAAGGTTGGCATTTTTTTTACTTCAGTTTTAGCTTTCATTTGCATCCATTTTAAGTTTGTATCTATGTTACAAATATATTGTTCAAACTGTGTTTCTATTTTTCCATTCTTGCTTTCTGTTTTACAAATCTTGCTATATTTAGATGGACTTTCTTTTTTAAATTCAGCAGGACTCATTCCGTAAAATTTTTTAAATGCTCTTGAAAACGATGACAAACTTGTAAAACCAACTATTTCAGACACTTCTGTAATCGTTTTGCTTTTTTTATTTAGTAAAAACGAAGCCGATTTTTCTACTCTCTTTCTGGTTATAAAATCATTAACGGTTTCTTTAGTTACTGCCTTAAAAAGTCTGTGAAAATGATATGGAGAGAAGTAAGCTCTTTCTGCTATTTCTTCTAGAATAAGTTTCTTTTCTAAGTTTTCTTCTATAAAATCGATAGCCTTGCTTATGCGAATTGCTGTTTTATTAGGTATTTTTTTAGATGATTTCATAACTACTTTTTATTTGTAAACATAACTTTGTAGCAAATTCTTCTTCCTTATACACCTCATGAGCTTTCTGTGGAATTATACTATAATCAACCTCCATTCTTTCAAACCAATTATTATTTGGTTTATAAGTATCTTTTTCACCATAATAAAGCACTATTTTTCCTTTGTTTTTTTCTATTTCATAACGTAATCTTGTAGCTGAAACAGTATAAAGACTTTCAACATCTAAACCTTTTAAACAGGCTTTCCAAACTATAGTTCCTCCTATGCTAAAAGCTAAAACAGTAAGTCGTTCTTTTTCTAACTCTATTAAGTTTTTAACTGCCTTCTCTATTCCTCCGTTTACAAAAAAATGGTGTCGCTCTTCTTCTGACAAATTCTTTTCTGGCATTTCAGATAGTTCACAGCTACTATAAAATGTAACCTCAAAGTCTTCTGACAGTTTATCAACATACATCGAAACCCAACGAGTATCAGTCGTTCCCCAAAGGTCTGATAAAATTATTAATCGATTTTTCATGTACTTCTACCTTTTTTTTGCAAAATAAAAAACACAAAACCTCCTATAAAATATAAAATAGCATCAAATATGTCTGCTGTATACCTTTCCATATATTTCGGTATTATAAACTCAAAAAAAACCGAATATAATGCGCATATATAAATTATTGCTCCTAATGGTATTTGATAATGTTTATTATTCTTACTCCATCTTAAAATATAAAGGCATGTAGTTAATATTATAGGTATTATTAGAAAGTCGTTCACATAATTATTAATGAAAGAAGGAAGTTTTATACTAAGCTTTTGTGCGGTATAAATTAGACTTCCTATAATTATCGAAACTATAAAATAATATGTAAGTATCTTTTTTCGCACACTACCCTGCTGCTACCATAGCTATAAACCATGCTATTAAAGCACCTATAGCACTCACCAATAAATATGCTGAATATAAAATCCAACCAACAACACGATACAACCAAAATGGATGTTTTTTTAATCGTTCTGCTAAATTAGGATTTTCTATTTCATGCTTCGCTTTTTTGAGTTCTTCTTGCTTATAAGCTGTAACTTTTTCTTCTTGTTTTTTTTCAAAAGAAATTAATGTATTACAGTTTTTACAGTAATCTCTATTTTTATTGAAAACTCCACAGTTAGGACATTTAACATTTCTAGTGATTGCCATTTTCTTGTTCTTTAAAGCTATACTTATTTTTCTTTTTGTAAGGACGGATAATTAACCTTGTTTCTCTATCAAATCGTACGTAGTTATATACCCAATTCATAAACACAACTGCTTTATTTCTAAATCCGATAAGTGAAAATAAGTGTACAAACATCCAAATAAACCATGCAAAAACTCCTTGAAATTTCCAACGAGATAAATCTACTACCGCTTTATTTCTTCCAATAGTTGCCATGGAACCTTTATCGTTATACACAAATGGCTTTTGTTTTTTACTTTTTAATTTTGCTAAGATATTTTTACCTAACAATCGTCCTTGTTGAATGGCTGGTTGTGCCATCATTGGGTGTCCTCTTTTATAACCTTTTGCTTCCATATATGCTATATCACCAATTGCATATATATTATCATAACCAATTACCTTATTATATTCGTCTACTTTAAATCGGTTGGCTCTTTCAACTACACTCTCTTGTTTTAAACCATTAATAGCGTCTCCTTTTACTCCTGCTGCCCAAATAACTGTTTGCGATTTAAAGTGATCTTCTCCGTTTGTGGTTACTGTTTCTCCGTCGTAGTCTAGCACACGAAGATTTTTCCACACATCTACGCCTAGTTTTATTAAAAAATCTTCCGCTTTTTTAGAAGCTCTATTACTCATCCCTTTTAATAGCTCTCCTGAGCTTTGGATAAGGTTGATTTTCATCTGTCGAATATCTAAGTCTGGGTAATCTTTAGGTAAAATTCCTTTTTTCATTTCTGCCAAAGCTCCAGCTAACTCTACTCCCGTTGGTCCACCTCCAACGATTACAAAATTCATTAATGCTCTTCGTTTTTCTAAATCGGTAACCAATAATGCTTCTTCAAAGTTTTCTAATACCAAACTACGAATATTTAGTGCTTGTGGAACCGATTTCATTTCCATAGCGTACTTTTGAATATTAGTGTTTCCAAAGAAATTAGTTGTTGATCCTGTTGCTATAATTAGTTCATCATATTCTAAATTTCCTATCGTAGTTTCTATATAGTTTTTCTCTGGATGTATTTGTGTAACTTTTGCTAGCCTAAAGAAAAAGTTTTCTATATCGTTAAATCTTTTTCTTAAAGGAAACGCTATGCTATCAGGTTCTAACCCTCCTGTAGCTACTTGATATAATAAAGGTTGAAAAGTATGGTAATTGTGCTTATCTATTAAAACCACCTGTAAATCTTGGTTTTCTAAAGCTCTTGCTACTGCTAATCCTGCAAACCCACCTCCTATAATTATTATTCGAGGAAAACTTGTTTGAGGTATGTTCATTGTTTATTAGGGTTTTAAATCTAATTAGCAAATTTAACTAAAAGAGAAAGGAGTTAGTTAAAATTTATTTTTTAGTTTTACGTTTAACCCCCGTTAATCAAATCAAGAACTGTCATGTTTAATTTTTTTAAAAAGAAAAAAGTAACGAGTTTAACTATTATATGTGATACTAACGTTATACATATTAATAATAAACCCCTTACATTTCCCACTAATTATACCACTTTAGTTGATGTTTTAGGTAAACCTAGTAGAGAACTAAAAAAAAGTAATGATTATATTATTTGGGATACACACGGTATTTTTTGTGGTTATACTGATAGAGATAATATTTTATCTATGAATGTTTATCAGAATAAAAAAGATAGAAGTGAATATAACACCAAAAAACAGTTTAAAGGAAAGCTTTTTTTAAATAATGAAGAAATTACCAATAATGAGTTTGGCAAAATTCCATTAGGAAAAGTTGCTATTCACAGGCTAGGTAGGGAAAGTGATACCCGTTTTGGGTTTAGTATTGGTGTTAATAGAGATTATAAAGATTCATAACTCTAATTTTACTTGCTGTAAGGTTTTGTTTGTTGTGATGAGTTTATCAATTATTATTTTTCTTAAAGTTTCAATATCCTCTTCATAATAACGTGCCCACTTGTATTCTTTAAACAAAGTTTGAATTTGTTTTAAGCGCTGATGTGCAAACTCTGAAGTCATTAAGTATTGGTTAATTGTAGCGCTATTTTTCACTCTTTTAATGCTTACTTTGGCTTTTGCATAGTCAACATCTAAATAAAACACTTTATCTGTAGTATTAAGTGGATAAAAGCCTGACCAATTTGCATATCCTACATAATATTGCTGATTTTTATAATTATCTATCCCTTGAATCTTCCAACGACAATTGGCTACTCTACCCCAGTGATTTGAATAACGAAAAACACCCTCCGCTGTGTAATAGTAATAACTACCTGATTTACTTTGAAAATGCGCCTTCATATCATCAAAGAAATTGACATTTTGCATTTCAAACTCACAGTACGTACTTCGGTAAAAATTGAATTTATGATACTTCATTTAATTTCCAAAAGCGGTTAGTACTATTTTTCTTTTACCTCCATAATTTCTATGCTCACCTAAGTATATTCCTTGCCAAGTTCCTAAGTTGAGCTTTCCATTGGTAATTGGAATTTGTACCTGACATCCTAACATAGAACTTTTAATATGTGCTGGCATATCATCGGCACCTTCATAATTGTGTTTATAGTATGGCATATTTTCAGGAATCATTTTATTGATATGCGATTCAAAGTCTATTCTTACTGTTGGGTCTGCATTTTCATTAATTGTTAAGCTTGCAGATGTATGTTTAATAAATGCTTGAAACTGCCCTTCCTTAATATTTTTAAGTTCTGGAAGTGCTTTTAACAAAATACCAGTAATTAAATAATACCCCCTATTAAATTCTGGTAATTGAATTTCTTTTTGATAAAATTGCATTTTACAAATCTAAAATACTTCTTTTATAATTTTTAGAAATTCTTGCTTTTTTGTTTTTGAAATAGGAATTGTTGTTTGATTTTGCATTAGTAAAAAATCTCCGTCTTTTTTTACAAATTTTTCTAAATAATGAAGGTTTATTAAGTAAGATCTATGACATCTAAAAAATAAGTTATTTCCCTGAAGTTGATTTTCAAAGTATGCTAGTGGTTTACAAATTAATTCTCTTTCTTTATTTGCTAAATGTACTTTTGTATACATTCCATCTGCTTCTAAGTATAAAATATCTTCATGCGAAACAAAAATAATTTCTCCTGGTACTTCTAAAGCTATTTTATGTGATGATAACGATTGAATGGCTTTTTTTAACTCTGAAAATTGTGCTGTTACCTTTTTTTGGTTAATATTAACTTTTGCTTTATTTATAGCTACTCGTAACTCTTCTCTATCAATTGGTTTAACCAAATAGTCTATTGCAGATAATTTTAATGCTTCTAATGCGTATTGTTGATATGCTGTTGTAAAAATTAATTGAAACTCTATAGGTTCTGAAATAAAATCTAATATTTCTAAACCTGAGTACTCAGGCATTTCAATATCTAAAAAAACAATATCTGGATTGTTTTCTTTAATTGACTTTACTCCATTTACTAAGTTATCTGCTGTAATAACATTTTTTATTTCAGAAAAAAACTCTGTAAGCATCGTTTTCATTACACTACGTGCTTTTGCCTCATCATCAATTATTAAAGCTTTCATTATTAAATTCTTTTTATTTTTAGTGTTACTATCGTTCCTGTAGCATTATTGTTTTCATCTACTTTATCCGTAAAATCTACTGAAATATCAAATAACTTTTCTTTCTTATACAACAAAACTCGCTCTTGAGTAGCGTTTACAGCAAAAGACTTATGTCCTTTTCTTTTCTTATTAATTTCTGAAGATTTTTTTCGTCCAACACCATCATCTTTTATCGTTATAATTAAAACCTTGTTAATATTTTCTTCTACTGTTATCCATAAATTCCCTCGGTCTTTCTTATGAACAAGTCCGTGTTTTATAGCATTTTCTACAAAAGGTTGTATAAACAACGGCGGAACTTCAATTTGATCTTTATTTATGTTTTTATCTACTAAGAAGTGAACCTTAAATTTATTTTCAAATCGTAATTGCTCTAATGATATATAAATCTCGAGTGAACTAAGTTCTTCTTTGAGTAGTATTACATTTACTCTACTATGATTTAAATACATTCTTATTAAACGAGAAAATTTAACTAAGTAATCACTTGCTAAATATTTCTCATTCTTCATTACATAATCTTGAATAGCTCCTAAGGAATTAAAAATAAAATGAGGGTTCATTTGTGAGCGTAAGTTTTCTAGCCTTAACTTACTTATTCTACTATCTAAAATTACCCTTTCTAGTTCTCGCTCTCCTTCCTCTTCTTTCCATTTTAATTTAATTCGGTAATATATTATTATTCCTAAAACAGATATTATAAATATTGTCACAATAAACCACCAACTTTCCCAAAAAGGCTTTTGTACAATTATTTTAACTCCTTTACTTTCTTTTCCTATACTTCCATCTAAACTTTTAGTTCTAAGTAAAAACTTATATTTTCCTGATGGAATTCCAATATACCTTACTACATCATCGTTTAACTCAGATGTTTGCCACTCTGTATTAAAACCTAAAAGTTTATATTGAAAAACATTTTTACTACTAGATTTAAATCCATTAGCATTAAAGTTAAATGTAATGTCGTTAGTTTTGTAAGGCAGTTTGTATTTTGTTTTTATTTCTTGTTCTATTCCTCCAATTTTAACATTACTTATGTAGGCTAACGGAGCTAATTTTGGTTCTATTAACTCTGGAACAGATGTATTTATTCTACATAAAAAATTGTTACCAGGTATCCATAAATAATTATTTTGTATTACTGGAGTTTTAAATTTTATAGCACTTTTATCAGTTAAATTTATTGTATTTATTATTTTTTTATCTGTATCGTATCGCTGTATTCCTTTTTCAGTAACAATCCATAGAAAATTGTCCTTCCCTAAAATTCCTTTTATTTGAGATTGTAACAATCCGTTTAAACATGTTATGCTGTCAGTTACTTTTCCTGCCTCTAAACCTAAAATTTTATCTCTTGTGGTTGCCCATATTTTACCGTTAGTAGTTTGAGTATATTCAGAAAAAATAATAGGTTTATTTTGATGATGTACTGGAATAGTTTGTAGTTTACTGTTATAGGCTACCGTTCCATCAATATAAGTAACGTAAATAAGTTTGTTTTTTGAATCGTAATGAGTACTAATAGGTCTTTTGTTTTCTAAAACTATATAATCTTTATTTCTAGAAAGTTGAGTATAAATAATAGCACGTCGATATGATAGATACACCAATGAATCTTTATTTATTTTCGTAAAACCTTTAGCTGTGGTAAACTGATTTCCTGCATTAGTAATTTTTAACTTTTTTATATCATATGTATAGCTACTCGTTCCGTTTGTGCTTATATATGCTTTTTGTAGGTTTTTATTATATTTTATTTTATTAACAGGTCGTTGATTAGATAAACTAATAATTTTATAACCGTTACCTTCTGTATTGTAATCTATTAAGTTACCATTTTGAGTTCCTAATAACAGCCTACTATTACCAATGGTTTCTATTGAGATAATATCTTCTTTTATTTCTAAAAAATTTTTCTTCGTTATTTCTAAACTTGGCACAACGAAAATTCCATTTTGCAGTGTTGTAAGCCAATAATTATTCTCATAATCTTTTAAAACATCAGTTATATGATAATCTTTAAAAATTTGTTTAGTATTATTTACTTTATTCTTATTTAAAGTTCTGTAAATACCTTTTGATGTTAACAACCAGTTTTCTTTAAACTTTTTGGTATTATAAATCTGTGCTTTTTCAAGAGCTTGAGGGAGTTTTGTTGTGGTAATTTTTCTTGTATGTATATTAATTGAAAATGGTTTTAAGACATCTTTATCTAACTTAATTACAATCTCATCGAACCATTGAAACATTTGAAAGTTTCCATTATCTAAAAAATATTTTTCTTTATTACATTTTACTTTTCTAAAAACAGGTTCATCTTCATTTTCATAAACATGAGTAATTATATTTCTTTCTTTTAAATTATAATAAAAAAAACCGTTTTCAGATTTTGCTATTTTTGAAATTTCTGCATTTAAATCTTTTTTTACAAATCCGGTTTTTTTAGCTATAAGATAGCTCTTCTTCTGTGATAGAAAAAAGATATTATTCTTCATCACTATTAAATGAGCATAGGTTCCTTTTAAATCATTTGAAAAATCTTTAAATAATTGTAGTTCTTTATTTACTACTTTATAAATATGTCCTGAAATGGTCGAACACCAAATTTGTCCTTCCTCATCTATTTGTAAGTTAAAAATACTTTTTGTGGTTGAAATAGTATTTTTAACTTGCCTAAATCTTTTACCATTGTAATAAAACAAACCTTGCTCCCCTCCCACCCAAACTAGGTTATTTTTATCTTGTATAATATTATAATTTGCTAAAGATACTAATCCATCATCAGATGTAAATTGTGTATAAAAAGGCTCCTGTGAAAATACATTTTCAAAGAGAAAAGAAATAAAGACTAGTATATAAAAAGTTTTTTTCACAAATTTAATTTTACTACAAAAAAAGGTGGTTATGCAATAATACGCAAAACACCACCTTTTAGAACTACTCTTAACTTAAAGTCTATATTTAGTTTTTAGGTTTAGCATCACATTTTACATATCCTCCATAAGGAGCTCTAACACTTCCTCTGTTAATTCCATTAAAAAAAGGTCTTCCATATTTTCCACCTCCAGTGTAATCTCTTCTTACTATAAACTGTTGTAACATACATTGTCCATCTGAATTTTTCTGTACAACAGCTCCTACAGCCCATTGATATAAAGGCACTCCTGTTACCTTATGTTTTACTGTTGACCACCTATTTGATGTCATATATTGATATATATTTTGCATACTCATTTTACCAAAATATTTATTCAATCCGTTTACAGCTACATTTTTAATTGCTGAGTTTTTATCAAAAATTCCTTTTGCTGGCATTGTTACACTATTTAACTTTGCTCCTAACCAATCTTTACGTAAGTTATCAAACTTAGCAAAAGTTGTTTGAGATGTTAATTCAGGATTTTTATAATACTTCTTAATTTTTTCTGGATCTTTTGCAGCAATTACAAACTGCTTTGGTTGAGCATTATTCATCCACTTATGACCAACGTTATCGTTTTTATGATATACCGCTGCTCCAATTAATAATACTCCTGGCTCCAATAAAAGAACATTAGCATTAGTCCATTCTGGTCCGCCTCCCATTCCAAATTGGAACTGAATATTGCCTTTATCGGCAGATTTTCTATATTTTTCAGGAACCACACCATAACGTTTTTGGTTTGGTGAAAAATATGCATTTAACTGATATGATGTTGGATCGTATTCAATAGAAAAACCTTCGTAAATATCACCTGGATCTCTATCAAAATGGTTTGTTGGATTTCTAACAAAATATTGTGATAGATGGTAGTAACCAGACAGTTCCATTTTATCAGAAAAACCACCATCATAAGCAGGTATTTTTTTAAACTTTGTTCTGTTTAACACATAAATTTGATTGTCTTTAAATTTATCATTTTCACTACTTTCTATAGGTGAAGGAATTTCACTCACAACCGTTCCTTTACTATTTTCTTTAGCTAATAAAGCTTCTTTTTCTGCTGCTTGTTTTTGTTGATATTCTTTATACTTTTTAAAATAAAAATCTTGCTTTTCTTTATCGTTGGGATACTTTTTAGCTAACTCTTTTTTAAACTCTTCGTCTGAATACTCATTTGTATTAGACGTTGAATTAATACTTGAACCTGTAGCTGATTTTTCTATTGATGAAGAAGCTTTCTCTTCTATTTTTTTTGTCACTTTTTGCTTAGCTTTTTTTAACATGTTACCAAACTGAGCATTGGCTGTTTGATGAAACAAAAAACTAGCGAAGAATAAACAAACTAATATTGTATATTTTTTCATTTCTATTATTATTTTTATACTATTAGAAGCTACCTGCTTTTTACACAGGTAACTTTCTTGAACTACTATTTAAAGGGAATGTTTTTTATTGACATGCGACTGTGCTCCAGGAAGCTCCAGATGGCTTAGCCCATTGGTTTGCTTGTGTATTTGGTGGATTTAAAGGATCAAAACCAGCATCATGTTGAATACAAGTTAAGTTAGAATTATTATCTGCAACCATATAAATAAAGTTTATATTGTTACCATTAGCTACGTTTAAACTTGTTAAATTGTTACCTCTAACTTGTAAACCCCTAACTTTTGAATTATTAGAAATATCTACACTTGTTAAATTGTTGTTGTAAACAACTAAAGTTCTTAAATTTGAATACATAGAAACATCTAACGTACTAATTTTATTTTGCTCTAAGTATAAAGTTCTTAACCCATTGGCTGTTGTTGGTAATAATAATGTTGAGATATTATTACCTCCACATTGAAAGCTAACTAAACTTGAGTGATTAGATAAATCGATTGAGCTTATATTATTCTGCTCAATTAATATAGTTTGTAAAGCTGTATTAGCTGAAAGATCTAAAGCTGTTAAATTATTCCCTCTTAACGTTAATCTTGTTATTGCTGTATTCTGACTTAAATCTATACTTGTTAACGAATTATTCATAGCATGAAACTCTGTAATATTCACAAAAGCCTCTATACCTGTAACATCTGAAATACTTAACCCATCAACACGAATTGAACCTGAATATGCCTGAGCTTCTGATACTTGAATTTCACTATCTCCATTAGTATTAATAGCGTTATCAGCTACTAAAGCCGTTTTAAAATTAGCATCTGGTATATTTACAATAGTACCAGTTGCGGCTTGTAACCCCGTGCCATTAATCATAATAGCATAACTTGGTTTTGTAGGATCATTGCTTTCTACAACTATCATTGCTTGTTTTTGTCCTTCAGATTGTGGTGTAAAACGTGCTGTTACCTCATAAACGCCACCATTAGGAGCAATTGTTTGTGGTGCAGATACATTTACCAAGGTAAAGTCACTAGAGTTAAGTCCACTCATTCTAATATTACTTACCTCTAAACTTCCTTGACCATTATTTTGAATAGCAAAAGTTAAATCATTTGAAGAATTACCTACTGTAACATCTCCAAAACTTAATCCAGTTTCACTAAAAGCAATTGCAGGTTGTGCTGGTGCTGTTCCTGTTCCATTCATTGGTAAAGACGCTTCATTATCACTAGAATTATTAAAAAACTTAATAGATCCTGAAGCAAACCCTTGTGAACTTGGCGTAAACTTAACTTCAAAAGTATATGTATCACCTGGAGCAATAGTTCTTATTAATGAACTTGTTCCTCCTATTACTGTAAAAGATGATGATGAACTACCTCCTATAATACTCACATTAGTAATCTCTAAATCTGCATTTCCTGTATTAGAAACTGTAATATTTTTAGATAAGTCTTTACCTACTTCAACATTCCCAAAACTTACAGGTGATTCACTAAATTCTATAACTGATATAGGTGTTGCTGTAGCTTTACCACTTAAGGCAATAGCTTTAACACCTGCATTAGTTGTCACCTCTAAACTTGCTGTTTTTTCTCCTACATTGGTTGGCTCAAATACTACCGTAATGTTTTTTGTTTCTCCAGCAGCTAAAGTTTCTGTTGTTGCTGAAGTTGAAAAATCAGCAGCATTGTCCCCTTTTATTTCAAAGCCCGTAATTTCTAAATCTGCATCTCCACTATTAGTTATAGTAAACGTAGCGTCTTTTGTTTGGTTAATCTCTACGTTTCCAAAAACCAAAGCCGTTTCACTTAAATCAACACCTGGTAATGGTTTTGGTTTTGCAATTCCTGTTACTTTTACTTCTTTTTTTCCAATATTAGTCGTAATTTCTAAGATAGCCTCTTTTTCTCCTTCTGTTAAAGGAGCAAAGGAAATTTCAAAAGTATACGATTCTTCCTTTTTAATTACTTTCGGTACTGCACTAGTTGAAAAATCAGCAGCATTTGTTCCTTTTAATACAAATTCATCTATTTCTAAATCTGAACCTCCCTCATTTGTTACTTTAAACGAATAGTTAATAGTTTCTTCTACTTCTACTGTTCCAAAATTCTTTTCTATATCAGTAATAGAAAACTCTGCTGGAATAATTTCTTCATCTTTATCACAACTTGTGATACTTACAAGTACAAAAAGAATAGCACTTGCATACATGTTAATTTTTTTTCTCATGTGTGTTTATTTTTCTGATTTAATTTTTTGTGCTTCCTTATAGTTATAAAGCACTTCTCCCTTATATTGGAAGTAAAATTACACACAAGACACCTCTTACAATGAAAAAACTGCTGAAGTGATTTTATCTTTTTCTAAAACACTTTTTTTTGTTTCTAAAACACCTAATATCTATTTAAAAACAAAAAAGCTCGTCAAATGACGAGCTTTTTTATATCTATAGTCCTAATAAAACTTGTAATGCTTTTTAGGATAATACAATCAAAATTTATTTTACTTCTTCAAAGTCTACATCTTCTACATTATCTCCGCTTTCTGATGAAGCTCCTGCATCAGCACCTCCTTGCGCACCAGCTCCATTAGCTTGTGCATCTTGTTGTGCTTTATACATTTCTTCAGAGGCAACTTTCCAAGCTTCATTAATCTTTTCCATTGCTGCATCAATAGCATCAAGGTCTTTAGATTCGTGTGCTTTCTTTAACTCTTCTAAAGCAACTTCAATTGGCTCTTTTTTATCAGCTGATAATTTGTCACCAAACTCTTTTAGTTGCTTTTCTGTTTGAAAAATCATAGAGTCTGCTCCGTTAACTTTTTCAGCAGTTTCTTTTGCTTTTTTGTCAGCATCAGCATTTGCCTCAGCTTCTTGCTTCATCTTTTGAATTTCTTCATCAGATAACCCTGAAGAAGCTTCGATACGGATATCTTGTGATTTACCAGTTGCTTTATCTACTGCAGATACTTTGATGATTCCGTTTGCATCAATATCAAAAGTTACTTCAATTTGAGGAACACCTCTTTGTGCTGGTGGAATATCTGTTAATTGGAAACGGCCAATTGTTTTGTTATCTGCTGCCATCGCTCTTTCACCTTGTAATACGTGAATATCTACCGATGGTTGGTTATCTACTGCTGTAGAGAATACTTGCGACTTTTTAGTTGGAATGGTTGTATTTGCATCGATTAACTTTGTAAATACATTACCCATTGTTTCAATTCCTAATGATAAAGGTGTAACGTCTAATAATAATACGTCTTTTACATCACCTGTTAACACTCCTCCTTGAATTGCTGCTCCTAACGATACAACCTCATCTGGGTTTACACCTTTACTTGGTGCTTTCCCGAAGAACTTCTCAACTGCTTCTTGAATCGCAGGAATACGAGTTGATCCTCCTACTAAAATTACTTCATCAATATCAGATGTTGATAAATCAGCATTCTTTAACGCTGTTTGACATGGCTTAATCGTTCTTTTTACTAAATCATCAATTAACTGCTCAAACTTAGCTCTACTTAACGTTCTTACCAAGTGCTTTGGTCCACTAGCTGTAGCAGTAATATATGGTAAGTTAATCTCTGTAGAAGTTGTGCTTGATAATTCGATTTTTGCTTTTTCAGCAGCTTCTTTTAAACGTTGTAATGCCATAGGATCTTTACGTAAATCCATGTTTTCTTCAGCATTAAACTCATCTGCTAACCAGTTAATGATTTTCTCATCAACATCATCACCTCCTAAGTGTGTATCACCATCAGTAGCTAATACTTCAAATACTCCGTCTCCTAATTCTAAGATAGAAACATCGTGTGTACCTCCACCAAAGTCAAATACAACAATTTTCTTATCATCGTTTGCTTTATCCAATCCGTAAGCTAGAGCTGCTGCAGTTGGTTCGTTGATAATACGACGAACTTTTAATCCAGCAATCTCACCTGCTTCTTTAGTTGCTTGACGCTGCGCATCGTTAAAGTATGCTGGTACAGTAATTACCGCTTCAGAAACTCCTTGACCTAAATAGTCTTCAGCAGTTTTCTTCATTTTCTGCAATATCATTGCAGAGATTTCTTGAGGCGTGTACATACGATCATCAATCTTTACTCTTGGTGTATCGTTGTCCCCTTTTACAACATTGTAAGGAATTCTTCCTGCTTCTCTTTCAGACTCAGAATATTTATTCCCCATAAAACGTTTAATAGAATAAACTGTTTTAGTTGGGTTAGTTACCGCTTGACGCTTTGCAGGATCTCCTACTTTACGCTCTCCTCCCTCAACAAATGCTACAATAGAAGGGGTTGTTCTTTTTCCTTCTGCATTTGGAATTACTACTGGCTCATTACCTTCCATTACAGACACACATGAGTTCGTAGTACCTAAATCTATACCTATAATTTTACTCATAATTTTTATTTATCTTTTTTAAAAGTTTTAAATTCAATTTTACGAGTAGTATTAGTCAAACTGTATGCCATTGGTTTTTTGCCTATATTTTGACAGGAAAAGATGTAAAATAAGTCGTTTTTTATGACAGTGTGTCATTTTTCGACGTTTCTAAATAGGATTCATATACCATTTTTATGTTAGCAAATGTATTTTGTAACGCTTTATTTGTGCCTTTTTCGTCTTTAAATACAGCTTTTGTAATCCCTTCGTCTAATTGAGGGCTCAAAATTCCTTTATAATTAGAATACATTAAATACCAGTGTGTTTCTTTTAAACGATATTCGTTTTGTTGCATAAATAAATGATAAGTAACGAGTAGTTTTTGTTGAACTATTAGTTTTTCTATACCACATTCTTCCTCAACCTCTCTAACAGCTGCTGCTTCTAATCCTTCCCCTTCTTCAACGCGTCCTTTAGGCAAGTCCCATTTATTTCCTCTATAAATAAATAGTATTTTTTTGTTTTCATTTAAAACTAGTCCTCCAGCCGCTGTAATTACTTTAAACTTTACTTTAAAATCTAACCAATCCTCTGTCAGGTTATTAGAATAGATATAAACACTACTTAATTTACCTACTTTTAACTTATAAATAAGTTCTTCAATAATTGTATTTTTGTAAATATAAACTGGATAATCTTCTTCATTTTTAATTGAAGTTGTAAAGATTATTGGTTTATCATTAACAAAAACTTTATACATTTGCGCTATGGATTTTAACAAAGATACAGCAAAAAAAACTGCCGAGCTTCTTTTGCAAATTAAGGCTATAAAATTAAGCCCCCAAGAACCTTTCACATGGGCTTCTGGTTGGAAATCACCTATTTACTGTGACAACAGAATCACATTATCTTACCCTCCCGTTAGAAACTTTTTAAAACAAGAAATTGCTAAACTAGTAGAAGAAAAACATGGCAAACCTGATGTTATTGCAGGAGTTGCTACTGGCGCTATTGCTATTGGTATATTAGTTGCTCAAGAATTAGGAGTGCCTTTTGTATACGTTAGGCCTGAACCTAAAAAACATGGTAGACAAAACCAAATTGAAGGACATATAGAAAGTGGTCAAAACGTAGTAGTTATTGAGGATTTAATTAGTACAGGTAAAAGTAGTTTAAATGCTGTAAAAGCATTGAAAGAAGCACATGCCAATGTAAAAGGAATGATTGCTATTTTTTCTTATGGATTTAATATTGCTACAGAGAATTTTAACAATGATAAAGTAGAACTTACTACTTTAAGTAATTACGAGCATTTATTAGAGCAAGCTTTAGATAGTAAATATATTACTAGTGAAGAACTTCGAACTTTAGAAGATTGGAGAATTGCCCCTAGTGAATGGAATCAAAACGATAAATAACAACACAATAATGAATATAGAAGGAAATACAGTTACTGTAAAAAAATCATCTAAAGATTTATTTGAATTTCTAACCAAATTAGAAAACTTTGAACAACTAATGCCTGAAAATACTCAAAAATTTGAGGTTGATGGTGATAGTTTTATTTTTGGCTTAAAAGGTATGCCAGAAATTCGTTTAGTAATGAAAGAAAAAACGGAATACTCAAATGTTACTTTAGGTGCCGCAAGTAGTAAATTACCTTTTACTTTAGCTGCTAACATTATTGAGATTGGCGATAATGAGAGTCAAGCTACTTTAAAATTCAACGGTGAATTTAATGCAATGATGGCTATGATGGTTAAAGCACCATTAACAAAGTTTATTGGTACGCTAACTGAAAATTTAGAAAAGCTATAAAGTGGCAAACGAAACTTCTTTCAAACCAAATTCTTGAATCGTTTCGTTTTCTAACTCTATTTGGAGATTTCCATTTTTTGAAACTCCAATAATTTTACCCATAAATAAAATGTTCTGGCTGTTTTTAAACATCGTTGGAACATTTTTTTTATACAATACTTTTAAGTAAGCCTCTTCTAGTAAATTATATTCTTTTCTTTCTAAGAGATTAAAATACCCTTTTAGATTCTTTAAAATATTTTCTAATAACACATCCAAATCAAATTCTCTTCCTAAAATCTTTTTTGCAGAAGACGCATTGGGTAAATTCTCAGGAAATGAATTTTGATTTACATTAACCCCAATTCCTATTACAGAAGACACTATATTACTACCTTTCAGGATATTTTCAATTAATATACCTCCTAGCTTTTTATTTCCTGACAGAATGTCGTTTGGCCATTTTACCGACAAATTTAGCAACCCCAACGCTTCTAAAGCTTGAAAAACACTCAGTGAAACGCAAAAATTCAAATATTTATGATTCTCCACTTTTAAGTCTATAAACCTAGAAAACACACTAAAAGTAAGGTTTTTTCCCTCTTCAACAACCCATTCAGAATTCATTTGCCCCCTCCCCTTGGTTTGCGTTTTTGCAACCACCACTGTAAAATCATCAACTACCACTTTTGACACCATATTCTTTAAAAAGGTGTTGGTAGAGTCGATGGCATTAAGTTTGATTATTTTCATGTAGGTTTTGCGTGTAAAACAAGTATCAATATTACATAAATTACTCGCAAAAAAATAATAACTTTGCTAAAACTTAATTTTTTTTAATGACAATAAAACAAACAAACACAGACGATCTTTTAGCTGTGATTATTAAAGGGATTGATGATGTAAAAGGAGAGGATATCCAATTACTAGATTTAAGAGAGATAGAAAACACTGTTTGTGATTATTTTGTAGTTTGTTCTGCTAACTCGAACACACAAGTAAATGCCATTTCGGGCTCTGTACAAAAAATAGTAAGTAAAGAACTAAAAGATAAACCTTGGCATATTGAAGGGCAAGGAAACTCTGAATGGGTTCTTATGGATTACGTAAACGTTGTTGTACATATCTTTCAAAAACAAGTTCGTGAATTTTACGATATTGAAAGCCTTTGGGGAGATGCAAAAATTACAGAAATCAATCCAGCATAATTGCTAACATTTTATACACCTTTTTATGAGTGATAATAAAAAAAATGCGCCAAAATTTAGTTTTAACTCATTTTGGCTATACATACCAATAATAGTTATTTTACTAGGATTAAGCTTTTTTAATTCTGGTAACTTAGGTTCTCGTAATATTACAAAAAACGAGTTTACTAAAATTCTTCAAGCAAACGATATTAAAGAAATTGTTGTAGAAAACAACAATGTTGCTCAAATATTTTTAAAGCCTGAAGCAGAAAAAAAAGAAGAGCATAAGAAACTAGCAGATTCTCCTTTTTACAGAAAAGGATCGCCTCTTTACACATACAACTTTGGGGATTTACAAAACTTTGAAAACGAAATCAACAAAGAGAAAGAAAATAAAAACCTTGATTTCGATAAAGTAAATGTAGAAAGAACTAGTATGATGGACACAATCATTAGCTTCCTTCCTTTTATTTTATTGATTGTTATTTGGCTTTTCTTTATGAGAAGAATGTCAGGAGCTGCTGGAGGTGGCGGTGCTGGAGGGCAAATCTTTAACATCGGTAAGTCTAAGGCAAAACTTTTTGACGAAAATACTAAGGTTAAAACTACCTTTAAAAATGTAGCTGGTTTAGAAGGTGCTAAAGAAGAAGTTCAAGAAATTGTAGACTTCTTAAAGAGCCCTGAAAAATACACAAAATTAGGTGGTAAAATTCCTAAGGGAGCCTTATTAGTAGGACCTCCTGGAACGGGTAAAACCTTATTAGCAAAAGCAGTTGCTGGCGAAGCTGGTGTGCCTTTTTTCTCTTTATCTGGTTCAGATTTTGTTGAAATGTTTGTAGGGGTTGGAGCTTCTCGTGTGCGTGACTTATTTAAACAAGCGCAACAAAAGTCACCTTCTATTATATTTATTGATGAAATTGATGCTATTGGACGTGCCAGAGGTAAAAATAGCATGACTGGTGGTAATGATGAACGTGAGAATACCTTAAACCAATTACTTACTGAAATGGATGGTTTTGGTACTGACACTAATGTAATTGTGTTAGCTGCTACCAACCGTGCAGATGTATTAGATAAAGCATTAATGCGTGCTGGTCGTTTTGATCGTCAAATTTATGTTGACTTACCAGATTTACATGAGCGTAGAGAAATTTTTGAGGTTCATATTAAACCTTTAAAATTAGCTGCGAATGCCGATTTAGAATTTTTAGCACAACAAACACCTGGATTCTCAGGTGCAGATATTGCCAACTTATGTAACGAAGCCGCTTTAATTGCTGCCAGAAAAGGGAAAGAAGCTATTGAGCATCAAGACTTTTTAGATGCTGTTGATAGAATCGTAGGCGGATTAGAAAAGAAAAATAAAGTTATCACTCCTAAAGAAAAGAAAGTAATTGCTTTTCATGAAGCTGGTCACGCAACCGTTAGTTGGATGTTAGAACACGCTGCTCCTTTAGTTAAGGTAACTATTGTTCCTCGTGGTCAATCATTAGGTGCTGCTTGGTATCTTCCTGAAGAGAGAAAAATTGTTCAAACAGAACAAATGCTTGATGAAATGTGTGCTACCATGGGAGGTAGAGCTGCTGAAAAATTAATTTTCAATAAAATCTCAACTGGAGCGTTAAGTGATTTAGAAAAGGTTACTAAACAAGCTCGAGCTATGGTTACTGTTTATGGTTTAAATGACAAAGTAGGAAACGTTACTTATTATGATTCTTCAGGTAATGATTCCTTTGTAAAGCCGTACAGTGAAGCAACTGCACAAAAAATTGATGAAGAAATTTCTGAAATAATAGAAAATCAATATAAAAGAGCTGTTGATTTACTAGATCAAAACAGAGATAAATTAACTGAATTGGCTGATTTATTACTTGAAAAAGAAGTTATATTTAAAGATGATTTAGTAAAAATATTTGGAGACAGGCCTTTTGGTAAAAAGGAAAAACCTGAAATTACAACAGAAGAATAGTTTTTATTTTAATGAATTTTTTCAAAAAATTATTTAGAACATATCAAGAATCATCTAAAGAAAAAAAAGTCAACGAACAAGAAGTTCATTTGTCTTTAGATGATTCTTTTGTTCATCATTTTATTAATAAAGGAGGGAAATTTTTATACTGTACATCAATAAATGAAGTAAGTAATAATTTAAAAAACATCTTACAGGAAAATAATTGGCGTAAAGTTACTTGCACCGATTTTGATTTATTAAAGATTACTGAAAAAATTGATATCTCTGTACAAAACCATTCCTCAGAATCTGTACCTTTTTTTACATCTTGTGAACATTTAATTGCCGATAAAGGAGAAATTTTATTCTCATCTAATCAATTAGGCAGTCATAAAATAGCTTCTCTCTCTAAACATTTTATTGTTTATGCAACTACGAGTCAGCTAGTAAAAAACACAGGAGAAGGATTAACAGGTATTAAAACACATTTTAGCGGTAATATACCAACCAACATTAGTTCTGTTAAGAATTATACGTTTGAAGTTGAAGATGATAATTTCTTGAGTTATGGTAATAATAACACAAAAGATTTATATTTGCTGCTCTTTGAAGACCTTTAAAATATGTCTAACCTTTTTGTAAGAAGCCTTTCTGCTCTTGTTTATGCTTTTCTATTTATTTCTGCCATTCTTTTTTCAGCAGAAACATATATAGGACTGCTTGCTCTTTTTGCTACTGTTTGTATCTGGGAGCTTTCTAAAATTACACAAATTAAAAGTATTATCCCTTATATTCTTTTAGCCTGTATTACTTATATTTCCTTTCAAGGTACAGCTTTTAAGTATAACGACTACTTATTCGGTTTTACTATAGTCGGGTCACTTATCTTACTATATTTACTTATAAGCTCTAAGCTAATTAAAACGGGCACTTTAACTCAAAAGTTATTTTTACAAGTTATATACTTGATATTACCGTTTTACTTCTTAATGAACCTTCCTTTTATTGAAAACACTTATCATCCAAACATAATTATTTATATAATTTTTATTATTTGGACTAATGATAGTTTTGCTTTTTTGGTAGGTAAAAATTTTGGTAAACGAAAATTATTCGAAAAGGTATCTCCTAAAAAAACAATTGAAGGTTTTATAGGTGGTCTATTATTTTCAATAATTGCTGGTTTTATAATCGGTCAATACTCAGGAATTTTTTCAATTTTAGATTGGATAATCATTGCTATTATAGTGGCTATTTTTGGTTCTTTAGGAGATTTAGTAGAATCTAAGTTTAAAAGACAAGCAAATGTGAAAGATAGCGGTACAATTATGCCAGGTCACGGAGGCTTATTAGATAGACTAGATAGCTTGTTTTTCCTTGCTCCCTTCGTATATTTGTACATTCATTACATTATGTAAACTATCTACATATACAAACCTCATTTATGAAAGATGATTTAGATTTGAAGTTTAAAGAAGCTTATCAAAAAGCATCTGAATTAGAGGAAAAGCTTCCTCCAGACCTTATGTTACGTTTATATGCTTACTATAAACAAGCGGTAAAAGGAGATCGGTTTACTTTTAATGATAATAGCGACTTAAGAAATGCTTTTAAATTTAATGCTTGGATGCAACTTAGAGGCATGAACGAACGAGAAGCAAAAAAAGAATATATTAAATTAGTAAATTCAATCATAAAATAAACCTCATGAAAAAAATCGTTTATTCTTTAGTTATCTGTTTTACAGCTTTTCAAATGATATCTTGTAAATCAGAAGCAAAAAAAGAGACAAAAACCACAAAGGAAGAAGTTAAAACAGAAAAAAAAGCTGCGTTTGTATTACAAGATGCTAACAATTCTATAAACTGGGTAGCTTACAAAACTACTGAGAAAATACCTGTTAATGGTCAGTTTAAAAAAGTAAACATTACTGCTGGTGGTGAAGCTGATACAGCCAAAGACGCTATCAACAATGCTGAATTTTCTATTCCTGTAAGTAGTATTTTCACGAAAGATACAAGCAGAGATTTTAAAATTAAAAAGTTTTTCTTTGGAGTAATGGATAAGACTGAATTACTTTCTGGTAAGTTAGTTTTAGAAAATGATTCTATTGGTTACGCTAACATTACTATGAATGGCGTTACTAAAAAATTACCTTTTAATTATACTTTAAACGGAAAAGAATTTAGCTTAAATACAACTATGAAAATTACCGATTGGCAAGCTAACAAAGCATTAGAGTCTTTAAATACTGCATGTAAAGACTTGCATAAAGGTGCTGATGGTGTTTCTAAAACTTGGGATGAAGTAGCTTTAAACATTACATCTGTTTTTAAATAAAACCGATTAAAAACATATTTGAAAGCCTCAGAGTAATTCTGAGGCTTTTTTATTTTTAGTATACTTCAAACATCCATTTTTTTACTGGCTTATAAAAAACTATAACTAATAAACCTATTATTACTGAGATTACTCCTAGGTTAGCATATACAGAAACATATGAGTATAATTGATGAAAAACTTCTGATTGCTCCATTATAGTTTTTGAAGACAGACCTGTAAGTAGTTCTGTTACCTCACCAAAAAAACCTTTTGAAAACACTCCTAAGCTCCCACTAACAACAGTAGTTAAGTTAGCTATTTTACCTGCAAAAAAATGACCATAAAAGTTTGCTGAAAACCATACACCCATTATAAAAGCAATATACTTTACTGGGGATAACTCTGTCATTTTAGATAATCCAATAGGAGATAAAAACAGCTCTCCTGTTGTTAGTATAAAGTACCCTAAAATCAAATACACCATTGGAGTTTTTGCTAATTCATCAACTTGATAACCTGATAAACCAAAAGTTATAAAACCTACACCTAAAAACAATAGACCTAATCCAAATTTTATAACAGAGTTTGGATTCTTATGTATTTTATGTAAATAGCCCCAAAGTATTGAAAATGGTATTGCCATAAGAATTATAAAAGTTGAATTAATACTATTTGTTTGAGCAGCATTCATCCCTACTAAATTAACATTCCTATCAGCAAACAAGGTTAATGAGCTACCCGCTTGTTCAAAGATTGCTGCAAACAATGTATATAAAACAGTAAAAAAAATGGCTACTGAAAGTTTTTTACGTTCTTTTAAAGTTACCGTTCGTAAAATCTTCACTAAAAATAGTATTAAAAATAACGAAACAATCCAAACCAAGTAATGTTCAAACTCATGATAATAAACTATCAAAGCAAATACTGGTACAGACAAAAGCGCTGCTATTGTTACTAAATTTCCCTTTTTAACTCCAAATTGTTTTTCTTCATATAACTTTTGATTTGGCATCAAACCTTTATCTTCAAAAACATTTCTTCTAAGTCCTCCTTTAAAAACCAGTAATCCTAATAACATTCCTATTCCTGCCAAAACAAATCCATAATGCCAACCATATAACTCCGCTAACCATGCACATAATAATGGAGCTACAGCACCACCAATATTTATCCCCATATAAAAAATAGTAAAACCTGCATCTCTCCTACTATCTCCTTCTGTATATAATTTCCCTACAAATGAAGATATATTAGGCTTAAAAAATCCATTACCAACAATAATTAGAGACAGTGATCCATAAAAAAACATAGGATGTTCAAAAGTTAAAAAGAAGTGTCCTAGCGCCATTAATACACCTCCTAAAATAATAGCTTTTCTAAACCCTAAAATTTTATCAGCTAGCATTCCTCCAATCATTGGAGTGACATACACTAAAGACATATATGCAGCATACACTCCAAAAGACATTTCATCAGAAAACAATAAATGTTTTGTCATATATAATACCAATAAGGCTCGCATTCCGTAAAAAGAAAAACGCTCCCATAGTTCAGCAAAAAATAAATATAAAAGTCCCCTTGGATGCCCCAAAACATCAGTTTTTGAATTCATATCTTCAATAAATTTTAAGTTTATGCTAATATATTTTTACACATATAAAATCAGAAGGTATGTAGTTAATTGTAGTAAAAAATAAGCTTTTGTAATTTTTTGTAACCTTATTTAATAGTAAAAATTAATATCTTATTAATACATTCAAACCCTATATTAATAGTTTTACTATTACATTTTCGCTATTAATTTTTATTTATGAGGAATTTATTGTCAAATTTAAAAATACCTTCAGGAATTTATATAAAAGATCCTGAGACTTCTGAATTAGGTAAGAGAATAATAGAAAGTAGTATCGTATTAATTGAAGGAACTGGTTTTGAACATTTCAACTTTAAAAAACTAGGTAAACTAATAGGTTCTAACGAAAGTTCAATTTATCGTTACTTTAAAAGTAAACATAAACTTTTAGTTTACTTAACTTCTTGGTATTGTGGTTGGATTCAGTATTCATTAGTAATAGAAACTTATAGCATTAGCAGCCCTAAAGAAAAGTTAATTAATACTCAGCCTAATTGTAATCAACGAAAACTCTAAATCGTACTCTACAAAAGAAGTAGATACCGAAAATAAAAAAGGATTCTTTAAACTATACAAAGAAGTGGTAAAACGTTTTGCTGAAATAATTAGTAATTACAATAGTTCTTACAAGCATCCTTTAGCTCTAGCAAGTACTATAATTGAAGGGGTTTTACATCAACAATTTGTAAAATTACACTTTAAATCACTTACTAATTGTGATAAAAACACGAGTACTGCATCCTTCTTTATAGAATTAACATTAAACGTACTTTTAAATGAAAAATAAACTAATCCCTTGGCAACGATTTCTTGGATTAATAAATCCAAAAAAAAAGACACTTTACAAATAACATATTAAGCTATTTTTGAAGGTATTGTTGCTTTATCTTTACCTTTAGGTTACAAGCTATTATAAATTTATTACAAGCAGCACAAGTTTCTGCTTCTTGGATTGTTTTAGTTATACTAGTTACTTGAGGAGTTGTTTTTAGTGAAATTTTAAAATTAATGCAGTTTATAATTGCTGTTTATACTCTTCTAACAATGCCTCATCAATAACGATATGTTCAGGAAGAATTCGCAAACGATATTTACTTTCACCTATAAATGTAATGAGATCTTTACGTTCTAATTTTTCTTCTTCTAGCCTCAAAATTGAATTTATATTATCTATAATTCTTGTAACGTATGTTTGACTTTTGATATCTCCTCCTGAATTTACTATGATTGATTGTTTTTCTGCCTCTAAAAATTTTCTTCTATAAGCAAATGTTAGTAGGTTTTTATATTGCGTTGTTTTTGATCCAAAATCTATTTTAGCATTTACAATTCCTTTAGAAGGAATGGTTAACTTTATTAATGACCAATCTAAAAACTGAATTTTCATTTCATTGGGCTTTGGTGTATGTGCTAATTGTATTACCCAACTTGTAGCTAACACTAAAAAAACCGATACTAACGATGTTTTTGCTACAACTCTAATTAATTGATTTGTAAATTCATTATCAAAACCAATTAAAACATCAGATAGTTGAGAAATGAACAGCAATAGTATTGCTATAATTGATATAAAAGCAACTAATTTTAAATCTCTATACATAAAAGTTCTATAGAAAGAAACTCCCATTAAAAAACATAAAAAAGTCGTTAATAGTACATCTGGAAGCGCTGCTACTTTTACTCCGTAATAAAAACTGTTTCCATATAAAGAAGAAAACAACAAAGTTATAGAAGCCACAACAACAATTATAAGCCCTATAATTTTTACATTCTTTTCATTTCTGTAAATAAACTTTGGAGCATCATGTACATAATATAATGCCATCAGCCAAAATAAATTATTTACTGTTGACAAGATGTTTACTCCAATTTGATAGATAGTTGTTTTTTCAAAAGTGAAATAATTAGCTGAAAGTGCCCAAATACCAGAGGTAACCCACACCAACATTCCAAAACTGAAATATAACAGACCTTTATCAACTCTTTTTATTGAGTTTCCATCTTCTAAAACTTCTTTAAATCGTTTCCTAATGTTATAGTAGATTGCCAACAATAACACAGCTCCAATAAAAGAAATACACGTATGCAGTAAGTTATGAAACTGTGTTACTTCAGCCATTTATCGTAAGATTTTAGAAACTAAATCTTTTTTCGCTTTTTTATCATCTCCAAACAACCATTGTAGTACATTATCCTCCCACATCTCATCCTTCTCTTGCTCGTTAATAATGTTTCTATCAATAGCTAAATCTAAGATTTTCCCTGGGTATGATGATTGAATTTCGCTTTCCATTTCTCCTAATGGATAAGGATCATCTAATCCAATTAACACTTGTTTTGAGCCTTGGTTTTTAATCAACAAATCTAAAGACCCTGTATCGTGTACCAACGTATCAAAGAAGATATTTTTACTTCCTACCGCTTTTCTTGGATGACTTTTTCCTTCAAATAAATCTGGTCTTCCATCAAACCCTTGAATACGACGTCCTAAATTCATTTGAGCTAGTTGTCCTCCATGCGCAAAACAAACACGCATGTTTGGGTACTTCTCATAATACCCATTCAATGTTAAAAAGTGATATGCATCTGCACACTGTGCTAACATCCAAATTAAATGGAAACGCCACGAAGTATTTTGTAATTTGATAAATTTTTCACCATCATACGGATGAATTTCAACCGCTAAATTATATTTATCTGCCAACTCAAAAATCGGTTCATTTTCCTCATCAAAAATACAACGCCAAGTACCAATTGTATCCATATAATGCGTTGGTAAGCACAACAAACGCATACCTAACACCTCAACACAACGTTCAATTTCCCATAAAGCTCCACGAACAAAACCTGGATGTACCACAAAACCACAAGTAAACTTACCTGGATTATCATGTTGAACACGTGCATTAAAATCATTCTGAAAACGTAACGCTTGCTTCATTTCTTCTAAACGTAATCCGTTTCCGTATAACTGAGATAGATTCAAAACAACTGCATGGTCAATTTTAAAATGGTCCATCCATTCAAGTTTTTCATCTAAAAAGAAACTAGAATCTGTTACTGGTCGACTCCAATCTTTTTGCAACATGAACTTTCTATCCTTATCTACCCAAAAAATTCCTTTGTCTTTCATAAACTGAGGAATCTGCTCAGGGTAAGGCAGTAAATGTGAATGTCCGTTTATTCGTAGTTTGCGTTTTGTCATTTTCTTTTCTATTAAGGTATCTATGCTTTATTAGGAGCTTCCATTACTGTTCCACATTTATCACAAGTACATTTTTTTGTATCAGAATAATACTTATCGAAAATTATTGGCATATCGGTTTCAATATTATCTAACGCAAATTCTTCTCTATACAATTGATACCCACAATTTTCACAATACCACTCTAAAGCATCCATCATTCCTTCATCACGTGGATATTCAATAACCAAACCTACCGTATTCGCTTTACGTTGTGGTGAGTGAGGCACCTTTCCTGGTAACAAATAAATATCTCCTTCATTAATTTCAACATCGATCATTTCCCCTTTGTCGTCAATGATTTTCAATACCATATCTCCTTCTAATTGATAGAAGAATTCCGGTGTTTCATTGTAGTGATAATCTTTACGATTGTTAGGCCCTCCTACAACCATTACAATATACTCACCATTGTCCCATACTTGCTTATTTCCTACAGGTGGTTTTAGTAAATGACGGTTTTCATCTATCCATTTTTTGAAATTCAAAGGTTGTACTAACTTGCTCATTTTATTTAGATTTTTAAACTTTTAGACATCAAATTCGAGATTGTTTTAAAGGTACTTAAATAGTCTTGTTTCTAAAAGTCTTTATACTGGATTCTTTTATAAAGACTTTGTTCTACCTCCATCAACAGGAACATTTATCCCGTTGATAAAACTCGCTTTCTCACTCGCTAAAAACACTACCGCATTAGCTATTTCTTCAGGTTTCGCAAAACGTTTTGCTGGAGAAGCATTTTTCATGGTCTCTGCAACTTCTTCAATTGTCTTTCCGGTTTTTGCTGCTTTGTTATTAATAATTTCAGTCAACCTTTCAGTACCAGTGGCTCCTGGTAACACATTGTTTACAGTAATTCCGAATTGTCCTAATTCATTTGCCAAAGTTTTACTCCAATTAGCTACAGCACCACGAATGGTATTAGAAACTCCTAAGCCATCCAATGGTTGTTTTACCGAAGTGGAGATTATATTAATAATTCTACCATAACCTTCTGATTTCATAAATGGGACTACCGCCTGTACCAACACATGATTACATTTTAAGTGCATTGTAAAGGCTCTTTCAAATTCTTCTATTTTAGCATTAAATACTGGACCTCCAGCTGGACCTCCCGTATTATTTACTAGAATATGGAACTGTAAATCAGCCGCTGCTAACTTCTCTTTTAATTCTTCTGGTTTTGAAAAATCGGCTACCAAATATCCATGCTTTTGATTGTTGTTTGGTAACTCAGCTAAAACTGCTTTTAATTTTTCCTCATTTCTAGCTACCAAGGTTACATTTACTCCTTCTTGAGCTAACTGTATAGCTGATGCTTTTCCTATTCCTTGTGTACTACCACATACCAAGGCATTTTTATGTTGTATCTCTAAATTCATCTCTATTTGTTATTCTGAATCATTTGTTTAATCTTAACTGCTTTCTCAAAATGATCTAATTGATGCGTTTGAATCCACCAAGTAGCCACTTCCATTAATACTTTCGGATTCTCATTTTTATTTTTGAAAAATGCATAAAACGAAAGCCCTACATTTTCTCCTTTTTTAGCAATCTTCTCTTCACAGATAGCAATTATTTTTTGTCGTATTTCCTTATTCATATTTTATACATACATTTTTCGGTTCTGTAAAAAAACGTAACGCTTCAAAACCTCCTTCGCGCCCTACTCCACTTGCCTTCTGACCTCCAAAAGGTGTTCTTAAATCACGCAACAACCAAGTATTTACCCAAACAATTCCTGTGTGCAATTCTTTAGACATTCGCATAGTTCTGGTCAGGTTGTTTGTCCAAAGTGTTGATGACAAACCATACACTACACCATTAGCCAACTTTAAAGCTTCACCTTCTGCTTTAAAAGACATAATCGTAACTACAGGCCCAAAAATTTCTTCCTGATTTAATCTACACTGATTACTAGAAACCTCAATAATCGTCGGTTGTAAATAGTATCCGTTTTCACAATTATTGACAGTGACTCTGTCACCTCCATATAGAATTTTCCCTCCTTCTTGTTCCGCAATATCTATATACGACTTTACCTTTTCTAAGTGTGGTTTCGATACCAATGCTCCAATATTTGTATCGGCTTCAAACGGGTTTCCTATTTTTAATTCTGATACTTTTTGAACGAAATCTTTTTTGAATTGTTCATAGATACTTTCTTCTACAAAAATTCTACTTCCACACAAACAAATCTGTCCTTGATTCGCAAATGAAGAACGAACTGTAGTTTCTAACATCTTATCATAATCGCAATCGGCAAAAATGATGTTTGGGTTTTTACCTCCTAACTCTAACGACAACTTCTTAAACATGGGTGCTGCTACTCGAGCTATATGTGCTCCTGTAGTAGTACCTCCTGTAAATGAAATCGCTTTAATATCTGGATGCTCAATAATGGCTTGCCCTGTGGTAATTCCTAATCCGTGAACAATATTCAATACCCCTTTAGGCAAACCTGCTTCGTTACAAATCTCTCCTAGCAAATAGGCAGTCATTGGTGTAACTTCACTAGGTTTTGCTACCACGCAATTTCCTGCTGCTATGGCCGGAGCAATCTTCCATGTGAATAAATAGAGTGGTAAATTCCACGGAGAAATACACGCTACTACACCAATAGGTTGGCGCAAGGTAAAATTCATTGCCCCTAACCCAATGCTCTCATGAGCTTCCGAAGAAAATTGCGTAATCGCATCTGCAAAATATTGAAAATTTGACGATGCTCTCGGAATATCTATTGCTGTCGCCAAACTTAATGGTTTTCCATTGTCCTTAGCTTCTGCTTCTGCTAATTCAGGAAGTTTTTCTTGAATCAAACTCGCTATTTTAGAAAGAATCCTTCTACGTTCATTCAACGTCGTATTTGACCAATACGGAAAAGCTTCCTTAGCAGCTTTATACGCCAATGCTACATCTTCTTTAGTAGAGTTTGGTATTTGCCCGTAGACCTCTCCAATTGATGGATTATAATTATCGATATAATTATTTGCCACTGGTACTATAAATTCTCCGTTTATGTAGTTTTTAATGTTCATTTCATTCACAGATTAAAGAAAAAAGAGAAAAGAAAAGAGACTTCTTTTGTCTTGGTTCTTGGTTCTTTATTCTTTTTTCTTATAAGCCACCACTTTAATTTCAATCAATAAATGTGGATGTGGCAATTGATGTACCGCTACTGTTGTTCTGGTAGGTCCGTTATAATCGAAATATTCTGCATATACATGATTATACCCTCCAAAATCATTCATGTTTACTAAGAATGACGTTACATCAACAATATCTGACAAATCTGCGCCTACTTCTTGTAAAATATCTCGGATGTTTTCAATAACCGCTCGGGTTTGCTTTTTAATATCTAAGTTGGTAGTTCCAAATTCATCTACCTCAACACCTTCAAAAGAATTATCAGGTCTACGTGAACTGGTTCCAGATACATAAATGAAATCTCCTACTTGTTTTACATGCGGAAATTTTCCTCTTGGTATTGCCTTTCCTTTGATTACTTTGCTATCCATGTTTTTTATTTTTTGCTTCCAAACACATTTCCATGAGATTTCTCCTTTGGTCAAAATGACGTTTATGAAGTTGCTAATTCTAATAGTTTTAGCGTTGTTTTTAAATTTCGTGTGGTCGCTGTTATCTTCAACTTCTTTTCGATTACACTATTTGTCAGTTTAGTTTTTCCAAAACTAGACGGACAATACAAATACACTACGTCATCAACTATTTTATATTCGTCTTCGTTAATTCCTGTAACTTCAATAACTGATTCTTTAGTTACTTTATCTAAAAAAGTAAAAGCTACTATTTTTTCATTCTCTTGTGAAAACGGATAGTTTTCTAGTGTACTTTCCCATTCCTCTGGTGTTCTAGCCAATACAGGTATATCATATCCAAATTTAGCAGCAATCGCTTCTTTAATTTTCTGACAAACGATCTCTTTTGTGTCTTTTGAATCTAAAATAATATTACCACTTTGAATATAGGTTTGCACATTTTGAAACCCTAATTCATTTAACATATCTCGCAAATCCACCATCGGAAGTTTATTCTTTCCTGATACGTTAATTCCACGTAATATGACGATATATCTTTTCATTAAAGCCCTTTTCTTAAAACCTCTTTGATTCCTTCTAAATTATCTGAAAATAACATCATTTGACTTAGTATTTGTGCCATTTCATTTTTATCTCCAAATCCCTTTAACTTATTATTTTTCGCAAAAATATCTTTTATATCATTCCAACGAGCTTCTTCTTCTTTTGTTAAGTCTCCTATTAATTCTTTATACTTCAATAAATTTGCTTCAGCAGAAGATGTTAATGTTTGAGACTCACTTTCATAATGAGATAATACCATTTTTTTTAACTCCTTATCATTCATTATCGGTACTACTTTAGCCACTAGCTTATTCATATCTCGGTATGAACCTTGTAACTTAAAAGAGGGTTCTGTTCTATATTCATCTTCCTTTGCAGCAGACTCAATATATGTTTTATTTACTTTTAAGATGGTATCCCTTATAGTTATTACTTTTTCTAATACCGATATATAATCTTGAATTTCTTGTTTTGTATGATTTCCTTTTAGTGTATTTTCTTCTGTATTATTCTCAACTCTATCAATTAATGCATAAACATCTTCAAAATATTTACTACTTAACTGGTGTAGTATTGGATTTGATGTTAATGAGTTTTCTATTAAACTAAGTTTAAATAAATGATCTGTATCTCCTATAATATCTCCTAAGTTATATATATCAGCTCGGTTTGCCAACATATCAGGTATTTGAAACTTATCTCCACTTTCAGTATATGGATTTCCAGCCATAATTACACAAAACTTCTTTCCTCTTAAATCATATGTTTTTGGCTTTCCGTTATATACTCCTTCTATTTTTCTTGTTCCATCAGAAAGAGAAATGAACTTTTGTAAAAACTCAGGATTACAATGCTGAATATCATCTAAATATAACATTACGTTATCTCCCATTTCAAAAGCTAGATTTAACTTTTTGAGTTCTTCTCTAGAGGCTGAATTTGTTGCTGCTTCCGGATCGACTGAGGTTACCTCATGACCTATTGCTGGTCCATTAATTTTCATGAAGATTAACCCCAACCTATTAGCTACGTACTCCATTAATGTAGTTTTTCCATAACCAGGTGGTGATATTAAAAGTAACATTCCCATTCTATCGGTACGCTTATTATCTCCAACTGTTCCTAGTTGCTTAGATAAATTATCACCTATCAGAGGAAAATAAACCTCATCTATTAATTTATTCCTAACAAAAGATGATAATACTCTCGGCTTAAATTCATTTAATTTTAAAGTCTCTTTTAAGTTTTCTACCAATAAATGCTTAGCTTCTTTATAGGCTGAAAAATTAGGAACATCTTCTTTTGAAAAAACTTCTAACTTTTTAATAAAGTTATGGTAGTTAAAATATAGTTCTCCTTCAATAATAGTAGGATGGTCACCTTTTAGTCCTTTAATTGTTTGTTTAGGGTTCGCATGTAAAGCTGTATTAGGTTCATGATTAAATAGTAATAATGAAATTATTTCATGTATATAATTTTCATCCCCATTTATAGATGATATAAAAGAGCTAACCCATTGTTTAGTTAATTGAATTTTTGCTTTATAATTTACAGTTTTTTCAAGATTGCTATTAAACACATTTAATGCATCTTGCTTTGTTAATTGCTTTACAAAATCTTCTTTTATTCCTAGTGCAATAGCACTAATTACAAATGAATTTGTATTATTTAATTGACTAAATAAATAGTTAGCTATTACTTTTCCTAATTTTTTAGAAAACAATGAAGTTTTTTCTGAAAAAATAATTATTTCTTGGTATAATTTATCTATTAAAAAATCATATTCTTTACTTTCAGGAAAGAATCGTAAAACTTCTCCTGAAGCTTTAATAGAAAAATTGTAATAATCTTGACTTTCTTTAGGTAAAGAATTCCAAAAATATTGAGCAAACCCTCTAATATTTGATGTATATGTTAACAAACCTAATTCGTGGTGCTTATGAACGAGGGTATGTAATATTTTAAATGCGTCAATATCGTGTACTCCTTTTACATATCCTTCTGCAAACAAGCTTCCACTTTCATTTTGAACCAGCGTTAATAAATCTTGTTCATTAAGTTTTAATAGTTCTTCTGTTGAACAAGAAGTAAACAGTTTATATGCTAAATAAGAAGACCTATAAACTGAGTTGTTCTCAGAAATTAATTCTTGATTCCAATACTTCTCAGATTTCAATAAGGTTTCGTCTTGAATTTCTTGATAGAAATTTGTTCCTATTAAGTGATAATGTAATGTTTGGTCTTTATAAACTATTGATAAATCAAGTGGTTGTTTATTAACCCCAAACTTGTGTTTTCCTAAACGGATTACATTTTCTCCATCTTCGTATAGCTCTTGTTTATCTTTTAATTTTCTTAACGCATCTTCCTTAGCTACTTTAAGCTGGGTTTCAATAGCTTCCGCTTTACCTACTGATTCTAGTTCTTTTAATTGATTAACAATATCTCTAACTTTATTAATCATTAAATCAGCAGCAAAATACCCATTTATATCTTCTACCGATAGGAAACTTTGTGCCTTTTTTGCTATACTTTTTAAAATTCTTTCAGAGGCAGAGCTTAATGCTTCTATTTTTTTGTTTCTTTTTTCTAATATTGTACTTTTTCGAGCATCAAAAGCATTATGTACTTCTTCTCTCTTCTCAAGAATTAAAGAAATAAATTCTTCAAAATCGGCAAATCTACCTTCTAATTCTTCTAATTGAATTGCTATTTTTGTTAGAAATTCATCACATTTTTCTGGCGAAGTAGCCATATCAATGTAATTTATAATACTTTGATCTATCAATTTTAATTGAGCAGCAAAATCCGCTTTAGCCTCTTTATTCCCTAAAGACTTAATAACATTTTTTATTCCTGATTTTAATTGATTTAATGTTGCAAAAATTAAAGAAATATTATCAATAATTTTGGTTGACTGTGAAGTATCTTCAATCTCTAAGTTTGTTACAATCTCAATTAGAAGTTCTAAGTCTGCTGTTATTTTATCTACTTCTTTTTCAAGCTTCTTAGCATCTATTACTTTTTTAATAGATGTTAATTGTTCTTGTTTTTCTTGAACACGATTATGATATGGCTTTAAAGCTTGATCATTCAATAAAAACTCTACACATCTTTTTGATATAATAGTGCTTTGTTCTTCAATAGAACTTTCAATTTTTTCTAATACATCAATTGCTATATAACGAACATCTTTTAAGCTAATAACCTGCCCTCTTAATACTCGTAACTCATTTAGTAATTCAACAAAATCTTCTATCGTTTTAAACGATGTACTTTTAATCTTACTTAAAAGGACATTCGATTTTTCTTGAATAACCTTACCTTCTTTTGCTGCTTGTTGCTTTAACTGAGTTACTTTTTCAAATTCATCAATTGCAGCATTGGCAGCATCTTTAATTTCTGCAACAGGTATACTTAATTGTTCTGTTTCAGGTTCGTTTATCCAATAATAACTACTATTAATATCATTTGATTTCTTAGCTATATCATTGTACAAGCCAGCATAACTATCTTCTTTATTTAAAAGAGTTATTAATTCATGGCATTCTGCCATTGCTTTAACAATATCCTTATTACCAATCTTATACAACAAAGTGTCTTCATCTGATGAAGGAATGTTGTCTGTTTTTAGATAAGGGGTTTGCCAAATTTGAACAACATGATGTTTTGTTTGTTCATTTTCTGTTTTAAAATAACACAACTCTCCATCCTCCAAAATTGTAAAGCCATTACAAACAATAGGTGTTTTTACCCCTTGCTCGATAATATTATAAGACATTAGTATGTAAAGTCCTCTTATTGTTGCATAAAATACATATAAAAAATCTTCTCCGTTAGGAGAAACTATTTTCTCTTGAAACTTTACATCTTTAGTATTGTTTTGAAAAAGTTTATACTGACCTGTTTGTAAATAATATCCGTCAGGAAAAATAAGACCTTGATCATCTGGCAATAACACTGCACAGTCTTTAATACTATCAACTTTTTGAACTTCTTGTAATTTGTGGTTATAAATAAAATAACGTGCTTCTTCTTGAAATGGTTTTATTTCAAGCAAAATAAGGTTTCCTAAATCAGCATAACGAAACTGACCGTCATCCAATGTTTGATCAATATGTTCTACTGGTTCTTCAAGAATTCCCTTTCCTTCATCAGTGTTATCTTCTATCTTGATAGTTAGGTCACCTCCAATTGTTTCTACAAAAACTTTATCTAAAATAGAAATATGAGAATACGTACCATAACGGTGCATATCTCTAGTTACTTCCCGCCAATTAAATTCATGTTGCTTTGGAAACTTGTATTCATGTTCACTTCTATTATCAACATATACTAATTCATTTTCTTTTATCAACCATTTAAAAGTCTTTACATCTGTTTTATTTTCACTTAATTGAAAAACCATATGAAGGTAATTATCGATAATTGCAAATTTTGCAAAAATGGTATTTCGATAATACTTATATAAGTTAGTAAAGTCTGTTATAAAGGTTTCGTTATGAAGAAAATCTAGTGGTTTAGGTTGAAATCGATTTTCATTAAACTCATATGCACTAAAAACATCTGATAATTCGATAACTGTTCTTAGTCCAAAATGAACATTGTACCCAAAGATTGAGGTATTTCCTAAAGAAACTATATCTCTAGCAATACAGTTGTTTTCTGTGTTAATTCTATCATTTGCTATAAGCTTCGTTTCAACTGTACCAAATACAAGTTTTCTTTCTTCGTTTAATCTTTGTAACCTATCTAGTAGCTCTTTTTTTTGTTTTTGAAGTCGATTCTGGATAATCTCATAGGTTCCGCCATCAAGTTGTTGATTTTTCATGCAAAAAATTACGAGTTTAAAATTAATATTAAAACACTTAAAGTAAATTCCGAGCATTGAAAAATCAATACTCGGAAAATATTATTTTAACTCATCTTTTTATTAGAAATATCTAATCCTTTTGCTAAACTAAAAAGGTTTCCTAAGAGTGTTTGATCATCAGCAGATGTTGCTCTATCTTTTAAACTCATTAGCAAATTAGCAATTGTTAAATTTTTAATATCCTCAGAAGAAATTCCATATTTCACTGCAAAATCTCTTACACGTTCCATTAAATTCCCTTTTACATCATCACTACTTAGTATAGCGTCTTTTACTTCTTGTAAATTACTACTGTTTTCAATCATCTTGTCCAGTCCTTTTGCCTTGGTGATTTGCCCCATGATTTGCTCAAAGAACATTGTTTCTCCTCCTACTATATCAATATTAGCAGACTTTAATGCTTGTCCTATAACATCAGCTTGTGCATCTGCAATATCTTTTTGGATGTTAATATGTGCTAAATCTACTTTTAAATCTTTTTCTAAACGTAGTTTAAACTCTTCATGTTCTTTACCAACACCATCTAACTTTTTCATTGCTGCTGCTTTCTCTTCTATTCCAGCTGCATCTGCTAAGGCTTTTTCTCTTATAATTTCAGCTTCTGCCATTCCTTCTTTCCTTAAGGCTTCTGCTTTTGCTTCAACTCCAACAGCCTCAGCTTTTGCTTTCTTCTCTATAATAAGAGCCTCCATAGTACCAAAGCGTTCGCTAGCATCTGCTTTGGCATGCATTACTTGTGCTTCTGACATTCCTAAAGTAGCTTCTTCTTTTGCTTTTGCATCTGCTAATGTCTTACGAGCCTCTGCTTCCTTTTCACTTGCTTCTTTGTGTGCCTGTGCTTCAATATTTATTTCTTCTGCTTTTTGTTTTGCAGCTTCTTTTTGAGCCTCAGCTTCTTTAATTGTTTTAATTAAATCTTCTTGAGCTTTTGCTTCTGCTAATGTAATAGCTACTTGTTTTTCCCTTTCTGCTGTTTTAAACGCCTGAATATCTTTCATATTCTCTTGTTCTTCAACCACTCCTTTTTCTAAAGTAACACGATCACGAATAACATCTTGTATGTTTTTCTTTTCTACCTCAACTACTTTTTCTTTTTCAATCTGAGCTAATGTAACAATTCGCTCACGTTCAGTAGCTTCTAACATCCTATCTTTTTCTACTCTTTCAGTTTCAACAACATCTGTACGTAATTTGTTCTTAGCTGCTACAATAACTTGCCTTTGTTTATTTTCCTCTGCAACTTGTACCTTTTCTTCTGTTACTATTCTTGCCGACTCAGACTTTAATAATTCTTCTTGGTTAACTTTTAAGATTTCAGCTTCTTCTCTAGCTTTAACATTAGCTATTTCACGTTTCTGTTGCTCTTCTTTTTCTGCCAATTGTTTGTCTAACTCTAAAATAGCTTCACGAGCTTCTACATCTTGCTTTCTAATCGTTTTCTCTTCGTCTCTTTTAATTAAATTCGCCTTAACATTTTGTACTGCAGTTAGTTCAGTAATCTTTTTTATTCCTTCTGCATCTAAAATGTTATCAGCTTTTAAATAAGATACTGATGTTTGCTCTAAATAATCAATTGCGCAATCTTCAAGCGTGTATCCATTTAAATCTGTCCCAATTATATCTACAATTTCATCTCTAAACTCCCTACGCGCCTCATATAACTCAGTAAATTCAAACTTTTTACCTACAGTTTTTAACGCTTCTGAAAACTTGGCTTCAAATAAGTCTTCTAAAGTTGAAATATCTGATGCTCTGTCGCAACCTATAGTTTGTGCTACTTTTTTAATAAATTCTACTTCATTATTAACTCTTACAAAAAAGGCAACTTTAATATCTGCTCGCATGTTATCTTTACAAAGCAATCCATCATTACCTAAACGTTCTATTTGAATTTTCTTTACAGATATATCCATTATTTCTACTCTGTGAAACACAGGTATTACATACATCCCTTTATCTGTAGCCACCTTGGTACCTCCAAAACCTGTACGTATCAAAGCTTCCCCTTGTGGTACCTTTTTGTAGAACATTGCTATTATAGCAAAATATAAAACAATAAGAAATAGAATTAAACCTACTCCTACTCCAATAACCTGTAATAAACTGTTTGTCATAGTTCTTTTTTTTAAAAAATTTTTGTTTTAATTAATATATGATTGTGCGTAATAAAAAGACTTATCCTGACTTTGTTTTATAATCAAGATTTGCTCTCTAAATTGTATTGGACTCCCGTCTAATGATTTAATATTTATTGACAAATAAGTCCCTTCAGCTTTTACTTCGGCTGAACCTAATTTTTTTTCTTTAATACTAGATAAAGAAACACCTACTCTACCTACTATTTCTATCGGTAGATCTCCATGTTGATTCAAGTTCTTAAAAAAATTTTTAAAAGGTGTTGTGAATATTTTATTGATGAATAGCGACGGTAAAAAACCTATTAACATTAGCACAAAACCAAAGCTATTATTTATACTACCTGTTAAAACAGTAGAAAATGCTGTACAAATCCACCAAATAAAAATCCAACATGTAAATGTGAACATAAAAGGCAGCCCTACAAAGTTGAAATAAATCAGAAATATTTGCCACCATTTTAGTGGTTTTCTTTTCTTTCCTAATACATCCTCTTTATTTACTTCTGCATTTGAAACATCGTGAAAATCTGCATTTCCTCCTTCTATTCCTGAATCTGTATCAATATCAAAATCTGCATCGATGTCTACGTCTATATCTAAATCGAAATCAACTCCTGAAATCATTGTCACTATCCAATACAACAACAGTATAATTACCAGTATTGTAAGTGGTAAGTTAACAGATGAAAATATAATATCAGTAAAAGTGTTCAATTTTATTCTTCTTTATTATTTAACCCTAATTTTTCTTTTAATTTTAACAGACTTTCTTCTGCTGAAGTTTCAGTTACATCTGCCGCCTCTGACAGTTCCTGATCTATTGATTTAGAAGATTTCGCTATTTCCCCATAAGCTTCAGCTAGAGCCTCTTCTTGTTTTACTTTCTCTTTCATGCGTTCTAACATAGAAACTGTGCTTGTACTATCAACATCAGCCATTTGTTTATTCAAATTCTTTGTTGCTTTAGAAACTTTAACTCTAGCTTTTAATGTTTTCAACTCATTTTCCCATTTGCTAATATTCTGTTTAATTTCCTGAATATTATATTCTAATTTACTCACTGAGTCATTAAATTGAACCTCTTCTTTTTTCACCATTAATATTTTATGGTTCATTTCTTCTTTTTTCATTAAAGCTTCCTTCGCTAGTCTGTCTGCCTCAGAAAGTTCCATATCTCCTTTTTGTCCTTTTTTCAAAATTAATATCGCTTTTTGCTCATAATCTTGACTTTTAAAAGTTAACTCTTCTACATCGTTTTTAGCTCGAATAGCCAATGCTTTTACTTGCGCTAAGGATTCTAAACTTTCCTCAAGGTTTAATTTTAAGTCTCTAATTCCTTGTTCTGTCATTTTAATAGGATCTTCCATCTTATCTATCGCAGAATTTGCTTCTGATTGCCCTATTTTAAAAAGTCTTTTAAAAAAATTCATATCTATTTTTTTTAATATTTTGAAAAATTAATAATGTGATCTGAGTATTCACTTAAGAGTAAGCTAAGTGAGTTTAAACTAGCTTCAAACTCATTGGCGTCTAAATTCTCTAATTGAAGTGTATCTCTAAAAATAACACGTTCTCCACTTTCATCTAAGACAAAAGCTCCGTGGATTATATCTCTATTCTTTTGCAGTAAACTCCTAAAAATTTCTTGATTAGGCTCTTTAATTTTAAAGATATATTGTTCAAAAATTATAATTGGATTTGCAACTCCTATAATTAAGTTTTTAATTCCTTCGTTTTCTTTCTCAACAACAAAAATCCCTTCTTCTTGATTCTCTTTTACAATATTGAAGTTTAACTCTAGTAAAAAAATCTTTACCTTACTAAAATGTGCATTCATTTTCAAGTAGTTTAATTAGTTTGTATAGCATTCTTTTTAAACGATAATATTACAAAAAGTTTCTAAAATTTAAAGACACTTAACACAATATTATTTAGTTACATAATTTTAATATTTAAACATCCTCTCTCTAATTTTTAAACTAAAAAAATTAGCAAAAACAAAAATAATTAGCTAATATTGTTTGCTCAAATATACAAAAACAAAAACAATTAGCAAATAAAATTAGCAAAACATGTCATTTTTTGGTAAAAACATAAAAAAAATAAGAAGTGTTAAACGCTTAAGCCAGCAAGCTTTTGCAGAACTTTTCAACCTTAAGAGAGCTACACTGGGCGCTTATGAAGAAGGCAGAAGCGAACCAAAAATTGATACAATTATAAAAATTGCTAATTATTTTAGCATTCCTATAGACAATTTATTAACTTCAGAGCTCACAGTTAATAATTTACTTCAGTTTAAAGAGGATTTAACCCTAGAAACTGAAAAACTATCAAAAGAAACCTTCACCATTATACCCTGCATAACCGAAAAGACAATTACAGAATACATAAAACACCACAACAAAACTTCTTTTATTGATGATTTATCCAAAATTCAACTCCCTATTAACTCTCAAAAAAAACTCAGAGCTTATACCGTTTCTAATTTAGAAATGGCTAATCACAATAATGGATTATACCCTAACGACATAGTAATAGGCCAGTTTACACCAAACAACACTATAAAGAACTTAAAAAATGGAGAGCTCACACTAACTCTTGTTAAAAATGAATTGATTCTACGCAAACTATACATTGAAAACGATTCTGTAACTCTACGTGCAAACCATAAAAACATCCCCGATAAAACATTTTCTATTACAGATATTAAAGAATTGTGGAAAATACAATATGTATTTTTCAATAGAATTCCTGACCTTAATACCTCTATAGAAAACAAACTTTCTTTTTTAGAACAAGAACTTTTGAAACTAAAAAGAGAACTACAATAAATAACTATCTAAATCCAGCTATTTTATCTTCTTCTAAAATTTCATTAGTTTCTTCTTGCACCTTTTTTAACACCTCATTCAAATCGGTGATTGTATCTAAATCGTGATGAACTACCATGTTTAACAAGGCTTTATCTTGCGCACGTCCTTTTTTCATCGCTTCTGCATACGGAATCTCTTCATTAAAAGTTACCATAGAATACTTTGAAAAATATTCTGTTGGGAACGTCTTTTCTAAATCCATTTCTAACTTTCTCTTTTGCTTAAATAATGGATTCGCTACATGGTCTCGCATTTCATAAAAATTGTCAATGGCTAAATCAGCAATCGCATCGGTATCTTCTTTACGTGCTTTTTCATACGCTTTAAAAGTAACTTGCCAATCTCCTTCGTGCGTATCTAGAATCGTATCAAATACGGTTACATCTTCAAACGAAGCATTCATTCCTTGTCCATAAAACGGAACAATCGCATGTGCTGCATCTCCCAGTAACAAGGTTTTATTTTGATAATGCCAAGGTGAGCATTTTACCGTTCCTAAAGCTCCAGTCGGATTATTAATAAACTCATCTTTAATACTTGGTATCAACGCTAAGGCATCTGAAAATTCTTTTTCAAAAAACTCAGTTATCTTTTCTTCTGAAGTTAAGTTGTTGAAATTGTATTCTCCTTCGTCGTAACTCAAAAACAAGGTTACCGTAAAACTTCCATCTAAGTTCGGCAATGCGATTAACATGTACTCTCCACGAGGCCAAATATGCAAATGATCTTTACTAATTAGGTGTTTTCCTAACTTGTCTGCAGGAATTTCTAATTCCTTGTATCCGTGTGTTAAAAAATTCTGCGAATAGCTAAATAAGAATTTTCTTTCTAAATAGTAGCTTTTTCTCAATGCTGATCCTGCACCATCAGTCCCAAAAATCACATCTCCATCTACTGAAAACTCTTCTTTAGTATTGTAATCTTTAAAATGTGCAACTGTATTTTCAATATCTACGGAAGTACATTCCGTATTAAAATGTATTGTTACATTTTCGTGTTTTTCTGCTTCCGTTAATAAAATTCCGTTTAAATCACCTCTTGGAATAGAGTTGATATACTCTCCTTCTCTTCCTGAATAATTAGAAGCAAACGTATTCCCTTCTCTATCGTGCATTAAACGTCCGTACATCGGAATACAAATTTCACGCGCTTTTTCTTCTACACCACATAAACGAAGTGCTTTAAAACCACGATCAGATAATGCTAAGTTGATAGAACGTCCTGCTGAAATATCGGTAACTCGTAAATCTGGACGACTTTCATACATTGCTACCTTATAGCCTCTTTGTGCTAAACGAAGTGCTAATAAACTTCCGCATAAACCAGCACCTATAATTACTATGTTATCTTTTTTACTCATTACAATAATTCTTTTAATTTCTCAACCATTCTAAACACATCTTCAAAACTATTATACATTGGCACAGGGGCACAACGTATTACATCAGGCTCTCTCCAATCGGTAATAATATTATTTTCGGTTAATTTTTTGTGCAAACTTTTATCTGCATGCTGCACTTGAATAGATAATTGGCATCCTCTTTCTTTCGGGTTAGATGGTGTAATTATTTTAATGCTGGCCGTATCAATCTGATTGATTAAGTATTCAAAATATCCCGTTAATTTTTCCGATTTAGCTCTTAACGCTTCCATTCCTACTTCTTCAAACATATCTAACGAAGCTCTAATCGCTGCCATTGATAAAATTGGCGGATTACTCAACTGCCAACCTTCTCCTCCTGCCATTACATCAAAGGGTTGACGCATATTGAAACGAGTTTCTTTATTATGATTCCACCATCCTGCAAAACGAGGTAAGTCTTTATTGTGCGCATGTTTTTCATGTACGAATAGGCCTCCTAAACTTCCTGGTCCTGAGTTTAGATACTTATAGGTACACCAAGCAGCGAAATCAACTCCACTATTGTGCAATTCTGGAGAAATATTTCCAGCACCGTGTGCTAAGTCAATTCCCACCATGCAATTTTTAGCGTGTCCAATTTCTGCAATACGTTTGATATCTAAATACTGTCCTGTATAATAATTCACACCACCTATCAACAACAAAGCTATTTCATCACCTTGTTCATCAATTATTTTCTCTAAGTCTTCTATTCGTAATAACTCTTCTCCTTCACGGGGTTTCCATTCTATCAATCCTTCTTCAGTATCAAAACCATGAAATTTTAATTGCGATTGTACTGCATATCTATCCGAAGGAAACGCATCACTTTCTATAACAATTTTATACTTTGTTTTAGTTGGTTGATAAAACGATACCATTAACAAATGCAAATTGGTTGTTAAGGTATTCATCACCACCACTTCTAATGGTTTTGCTCCTACAATTTTTGCCATCGAATTTGTTAAAAACTCATGATATGGCATCCATGGATTTCGAGCTTCAAAATGCCCTTCTACTCCATATTTTGCCCAATCGTCTAATTCTTGTTGAATGTATTGTTGCGTTTGTTTAGGTTGTAATCCAAGAGAATTCCCCGTAAAATACAACCAGTCATTTCCTTCGGCATCTTTTGGAATATGAAACTGCGCTCTTAAATGCGCTAAATTATCTTCTTTATCTAGTTGTTGTGCGTAATCAAGTGTTGGTTTGTGCATACTTATCTTTATTTCTAAAAACCATTTTAAAGACACTAAAGATACTTCATTTTTGACTCAAAATAAAAACCAAAGTGTTTCATATACTAAAACAGCGTTTTATAAACTTACCAACTTTTATTATATTAGTCAATATTTTTTTAAAAAAATGAATACAGGTTCTAAAAATTTAAATCAGTCCATCATCAAAGCATTTACTGTTTTAGATGCTTTTACTAATGATAAAAAAGAATGGGGTGTTAGAGAATTAGCTACTATAACTGGCTATAACAAGAGTACCGTATACAGATTATTAAGCACTTTAGTTTCGTTAAATGCTGTGCAACAAAACAACAACGAAAAATACCAACTAGGAAGTAAATTATTTGAATTAGGGAACCGTGTTGCTATCTATAAATCACTAAGAAACTTAACTAACGAGTCTATACAAAAAGTAGCCTTAGAAATTAAGGAAACTGTTTTGTTGGGTATTTTAAAAGAACAACAAGTACTACACATTAATAAAGCAGACAGTTTACAAGGACTAAAAATAAGCACTTCTATTGGTTCTTACGCCCCTATTAATGGCAGCGCAATTGGAAAATTATTATTAGCTTTTTCTTCGTTAGAAACACAAAGAACTTTTTTTAGTTCAGTTACACTGCAATCATTCACTAAAAATACGTTTACCTCAACCTCAAAGCTCAAAAAGGAAATACAATTAATTCAGCAACAAAAGTTTGCTTTAGATATTGAAGAGTTTGAAATTGGTTTGGTATGTATTGCAATACCCATATACAACAAAAAAGGAAAGGTTATTGCTGGATTGAGCGCATCTGGACCTTCCAGTAGGTTTAAAATGGAAAATGTTGCTAGCTATATAAAAATCTTACAGAATGGTGCTGCTGAGATAGAAAATAGACTAAGTGATTTTAATAGATTATAAAATTGAATCATGAAACAAATTAAAACACTTTTACAATCTTTTGCTAACATTTCTGATAAAGATTCAGATTACTTTTCTTCTAAACTAAAAAAACAAACGCTTCAAAAAAAGGAAATACTATTGATCAAAGGAGAAACAGAAAATTACCTTTCTTTTGTTGAGGAAGGGGTTTTAAGATTGTTTATTCCAAAAATTGAAAACGATGTTACCTTTGGTTTTGTTTTTAAAAATAGCTTTATAAGTGCTTATGACTCTTTTTTAACACAAACTCCATCTGAATATAGTATTGAAACGTTGACTCCTACTGTTTTATGGAGATTATCTTCTAATGATTTAGAAAGCATCTATCAAAATACTTCTATTGGTAATGAAATTGGAAGAAAAAATGCCGAAAGTTTATTCTTGCTAAAGTCAAAACGAGAGCTTTCTTTATTAAACAACACCCCTGAAGAACGATATCTTAACCTTTTTCATGAAAGACCTGAGTTAATCAAGCAAATTCCATTAAAATATATAGCTTCTTATATTGGGGTAACCCCACAAGCGTTGAGTAGAATTAGAAAACGAATTTATTAACCCAAGTTCATTGATTGTTTTTAAAAGTTTATTCAATTTTGAGAAAAATTTTAATCAATGAAACCATTATTTATTTTACTAATCATTTTTATAATTTCTACAGGAGTTCAGAAACTATTTTTAAAAAGTGTGAACTATACTCTTTCTGGCAGAATCGCCATGTGTGCTATGTTGCTATTTACTGCTTTAGGACACTTTTTATTTATAGATGGCATGAGTAAAATGATTCCGAATTTTATCCCTTTAAAATCATCTATAGTAATACTAACAGGCGTATTTGAAATTATATTGGCAATTGGTTTACTATTACCAAACTACCAAAAAACCACGGGCTGGATTCTTATTGTATTCCTTGTATTAATGTTACCCGCCAACATAAAAGCAAGCTTGGAGAACTTAAACTATCAAACGGGTACTTATGATGGTAAAGGACTTTCTTATTTATGGTTTAGAGTTCCTTTACAGTTCTTTTTTATTGTTTGGGTGTACTTTTCTACTTTAAAAAAGTAATTATAAATAAAAAAGGTCTACATTTTACTGTAGACCTTGAACAATATAATTTGTTTAAGACATGATTTAGTATAATACTCTAAACTTAATCGTTCCTTCTACTTTTTTAAGTTTAGTAATCACTTCTTGATTGTATTCTTTATCCACATCAGTAATTACATAACCTACCTTTTCATCAGTAGATAAGTATTGCCCCGTAATGTTCAACTCATATTTTGCTAATACTTTATTGATTTTCGCCATCACGCCAGGTACGTTTTTATGAATATGTAAAAAACGGTGTGCGTTTTTATGCTTTGGCAAGCGAATATTCGGGAAATTCACTGCATCTACCGTATTTCCTGAGTTGATATATGCCATAATTTTGTTTGGAACAAAATCAGCTATATCTTTTTGAGCTTCTTCAGTGCTTCCTCCTACATGCGGTGTTAAAATCACATTATCCAGCCCTTTTAACTCCGTATAAAAATCACCATTTTTTCTTGGCTCTTCAGGATAAACATCCACTGCAGCTCCAGCAATTTTACCTGATTTTAACGCACTCACTAATGCTTCAATATCTACCACAAACCCACGAGATAAGTTCACCAAGTGTGCACCATTTTTCATTTGTGCGATTTCCTCTTTTCCTATGTAGTTTTTATTTGCTGAATTATCATCAACATGTAATGTAACTACATCTGAAATATTCAACAATTCATTTAATGTATCTATTTTTGTAGCATTTCCTAAAGACAGTTTATCTTCTACATCATAATAATACACATCCATACCTAAAGCTTCAGCTAATACAGATAATTGTTTACCAATGTTTCCGTATCCAACAATTCCAAGTTTTTTACCACGAACCTCTCTTGAACCTTGTGCTGTTTTATTCCATTGACCGTTATGGATTTCTGTACTTCTTTGAAACACACTACGCATTAACATTATAATCTCTCCAATAGCTAGTTCAACCACCGAACGTGTGTTACTATATGGTGCATTAAAAACCACTACTCCACTCTCTTTACAAGCTTCTAAATCAATCTGCTTCGTACCAATACAAAAAGCAGAAACTACCATTAACTTTTCGGCAGCTTCAATAACTTTACGAGTTACTTGTGTTTTAGAACGGATTCCTAACACATGAACATCTTTTAACTTTTCAATCAATTCATCTTCTGATAAACTTCTTGATACAGTTTCTACAGAAAACCCATCACCTGTTAGCTTTGTAAAAGCATCAGAGTGTACGTTTTCTAATAATAATATCTTAATTCTGTTTTTTGGGTATGATAAGTTTCTAGGCAATTTGTTAACGTATAAAAATTCATCTAAATTTGGTGTAATATGGTCGGCATTTGCAATCGTTTTATCCCTCGATACATTCTCTGTATATGCAAAGAAAGTATCAGCAACACCTGCTTCTTTGGTAACTGCATCACTATACCCATCACCAATAACTTGCACTTCACCTTCTAAATTTAAGGATTTTAAACAATCTATCTTTCCATTATGTTTAGACAATGGATTTTCAGTATCAAATCCGACAATAACTCCATCTTTGTCAAACTCAAAAGTATTTGCGAATACTCTTTCCGACGGAATGTTATACTCCGCAACTATAGGATCAATAAACTCTTTAAACCCTGCTGAAATCACATAAATATCATCAGAAAAGCTCTCAAAAAACTCTTTATTTCTTTCAATAGAAGGAGACACTTTTTGTCTCAATTCTTCAATTAACAAAGGTAAATCTGACTTTTTAGCACTTAATAACTGAATACGTTTTTCTAAGGATTCCGTAAAGGACACTTCTCCATCAATTCCTTGATTGGTAATATGGATTACTTCTTGAATAATCTCTTCCTTTTTTTGATTTCCTTTTAAAGTGATTTCAGCTAAAACATCTAATGCTTCCACACTGGTTAGTGTGCTATCGAAATCGAAAACGAAATTTCGTTTTACTAAATTCATGTTATTTATTTGTGTTTTTCTTGTTGTGTTGTTAAGCAACGAATGTACAAAGGTTTTCTTAAAAACACATATTACAAACCCCTTAAGTTTCAGTTTTTAACTAAAGAAAACACACTTTTTAAAAGCTATTACTTTTTAAGATTTTATCCCTCTAAAAAGCTTCAATTTTAAACCAGTAAGAACAACCACCAAAAGATAGGTATAGCTTCAACCCAGAAAGAGCTATAATATTTAGATTGATTTACTTTTGATCTCATTAATAAAACTAAAAGTACAGAAAACAACACCAAAAAAACAGTTCTAAAATGAGTATTAGGACTAATAATAAACTCCAACACCAAACACAACCCTAACAAAACAGCACCAAACTTTTTAGTGTTTTCTATACCTATTTTTTTAGGAATCGTTTGTAAAGAAATAGCATCATATTGTACATCTCTAATATCAAAAGGGAGAATTAATATCACCACTAATAAAAACCGTTGTACCGCAGATAGATACACTTCGCTTGTAAAAAAAGTTTCGCTCGCATATACTGGCAATAATACCGTAGTACTCGCCCATACCAAAGCCACCACTACTATTTTTAAATAACCAATACTTCGTAAGTTTTTTTGAAACCCACTTAAAAAAGGCACTGCATATAAAAAAGTTAACAACCCAAAAGGCACAAAAAATAATAATGTCTTTAATGGAAGTAACCATGCGTAATAACACATCAACAAAAAACAAATCAGTGAAAATATTTGAATAATTTGTAAATTTTTAGTCAAACTTCGGTGATGTAGTTTTGCAACACCAGCATATTTCACAAAGTTATACCCTGTAATTGTCGCAAAAAACACAAAAAAACTTAGTGATTCATCATACGAAAAACCAAAGTATAGCTCTGTAATTCTAAATAAAGAAAACACCGCAAAGGCTACATGAATGCTAGAGTTGATATAAAAATCGAGTACTTTTTTAAAAAGGTTCATCTAACAAAAATAACTTTTCTGTTTATAACCAGTTGTTTTGGTTAATAAAATATTGCTTTTAACAAAAAAATATGCGTTAACAAATCAACCAATTTCACTATTTTTGAGGCACGAAAAACAACAACACAATAATGAACACAAATTCATTTCAACTAAGGCATATAGGTCCTCGTGTTAAAGATCAGGATCAAATGCTTCAAACAATTGGCATAGAGAGTTTAGACCAATTGATTTACGAAACTATTCCCGACGATATTCGTTTACAAAAAGAGCTTGATTTAGCTCCTGCTATGAGCGAATATGAATACCTAAATCACATTAACGAATTAGGTGCAAAAAACAAAGTTTTTAAAAGTTATATCGGTTTAGGATACCACGAAGCTATTTTACCTAGTGTTATCCAACGTAATATTTTAGAAAACCCGGGATGGTATACTGCGTATACCCCTTACCAAGCTGAAATAGCACAAGGACGTTTAGAAGCCTTGTTAAATTACCAAACTATGATTTGTGATTTAACAGGAATGGAATTAGCTAACGCATCATTATTAGATGAAAGTACTGCAGCTGCAGAAGCTATGGCTTTATTATTTGATGTTCGTGAAAGAGCACAAAAGAAAGCAAACGTAAACAAGTTCTTTGTTTCAGAAGAAATTTTACCACAAACCTTATCAGTATTACAAACACGTGCTATTCCTATCGGAATTGATTTAGTAGTTGGTAATCATGAAGAATTTGATTTTTCTGAAGAATTCTACGGTGCTATCGTACAATACCCTGGAAAGCATGGACAAGTGTATGATTACACCGATTTCGTAGCTAATTGTAACGCAAACAATATTAAAGTAGCTGTTGCTGCTGATATTTTATCGTTAGTAAAGTTAAAAGCTCCTGCTGAATTTGGTGCTGATGTTGTGGTAGGTACTACACAACGTTTTGGTATTCCTTTAGGATATGGAGGGCCTCACGCTGGATATTTTGCTACTAAAGAAGCTTATAAGCGTAGTATTCCTGGTCGTATTATTGGAGTTACCAAAGATGTTGACGGTGGTCGTGCCCTTCGTATGGCACTACAAACACGTGAGCAACATATTAAACGTGAAAAAGCAACTTCAAACATTTGTACTGCACAGGTATTATTAGCAGTTATGGCAGGTATGTATGCTGTATATCATGGTAAAGATGGTTTACAATACATTGCAGATCGTGTACACACAAGCACTACATCCTTAGCAAAAGCGTTAAACGATTTAGGTTTCAAACAAAAAAATAGTGCTTATTTTGATACTATTTTGGTTGAAGTTGAAGCAGACAAATTACGCCCTGTAGCAGAAGCAAACGGAATCAATTTTAACTACATTGATGAAAATCATATTTCAATCTCTGTAAATGAAACCGTTGGATTAAAAGAAATCAACGATATTGTTGATTGTTTCGAACAAGCATTCAATATCAAAGACATTTTAGTTACTGAATTTACTACTACAGATGTAATTCCAACAGACGTAAAGAGAGCAACTTCTTTCTTAGATAACGATATATTCAATACGTATCAATCAGAAACTGACATGATGCGTTATATCAAAAAATTAGAGCGTAAAGATTTAGCATTAAATCATTCAATGATTTCTTTAGGGTCTTGTACTATGAAGTTAAATGCTGCTTCTGAAATGTTACCGTTAAGCAATCCTCAATGGGGGAATATTCACCCGTTTGCACCATTAAACCAAGCGGAAGGATATCAAATCATGTTAAGCAACCTTGAAAACCAATTAAATGTAATTACTGGTTTTGCAGGTACTTCATTACAACCTAACTCTGGTGCACAAGGAGAATTTGCTGGATTAATGACTATTAGAGCGTATCATGAAGCAAATGGAGACACCAACAGAAACATCTGTTTAATTCCTGCATCTGCTCACGGAACGAATCCTGCATCTGCTGTTATGGCGGGTATGAAGGTAGTAGTTACTAAAACCGATGAAAGAGGAAACATCGACGTAGAGGATTTACGTGCAAAAGCTGAAAAACACGCTGATAATTTAGCTGCTTTAATGGTTACTTACCCATCTACGCATGGAGTATTTGAAAAAGCTATTAAAGAAATTACGCAAATTATTCACGATAATGGCGGGCAAGTATATATGGACGGTGCAAACATGAACGCACAGGTAGGGTTAACAAACCCTGCAACCATTGGTGCCGATGTTTGTCACTTAAACTTACACAAAACATTTGCCATTCCTCACGGTGGTGGTGGACCAGGTGTTGGACCAATTTGTGTAGCACCACAATTAGTTCCGTTTTTACCTACCAATCCAATAATAGCAACTGGTGGTGACAGTGCCATTACTGCTATCTCAGCAGCTCCTTGGGGTTCTGCTTTAGTATGTTTAATTTCTTACGGATACATTACTATGTTAGGTGCTGACGGATTAACAAATTCTACTAAGAATGCTATTTTAAACGCAAACTATATTAAAGAGCGTTTAAGCGAACATTATAGCACTTTATATACTGGTGAAATGAACCGTGCAGCTCACGAAATGATTTTAGATTGTCGTGAGTTTAAACAAAACGGAATTGAAGTTACTGATATCGCAAAACGTTTAATGGATTACGGATTCCACGCTCCTACGGTATCTTTCCCAGTAGCTGGAACGATTATGGTTGAACCGACAGAATCTGAAGGTGTAGCTGAGTTAGATCGTTTTTGTGATGCCTTAATCTCTATTAGAAAAGAGATTGCTGAAGCAATCAAGGAAACTCCTAACAACCCGCTAAAAAATGCACCTCATACACAAGAAATGTTAACTGCTGATGAATGGAACTTACCATATTCTCGCAAGCAAGCCGCATTTCCTTTAGATTATATTGCAGACAATAAGTTTTGGCCTTCAGTACGTCGTGTAGACGATGCTTTTGGTGATCGTAACTTAATTTGTTCTTGTAATCCTATTGAAGATTACATGGAAGCGGAAGCATAGAAACAAAATCATACAAACTCAAAAACCTCATCAAAAAAAGATGAGGTTTTTGTTTTTATAAACTATGCTAAAACGGTCATTTCGAGTGATAACGAGAAACCTCATGAAGCAGAGTTACTCATAACTTTAAGACCTCTCAACTTACTTCGTAAACTATCTTTGTTCAAAATATATTTTGAACTCGATAATGTTCGAGGTGACGGTAGTTGAGAAAAAGATTGCTTCGTCCTACCTCCTCGCAAAGACGATAATAAAAACACCCTTAGAAAACAAGCCAAAAATCACATCTAACTGTCACTTCGAGTGAAATTCACGAAACGTAGTGAAGGGAATTTTGTATCGAGAAGTATTTGATAACAACAAGGTTCTCGATACTATTTTGTTCCACTTAGTTACACAAAATTACTCGAACTGACATTTCAACGTTATTATGAACAAACATTGAGCACAATCTAAGCGGAAAGTGACGTAATCTCATAAATCTAAAACGGTCATTTCGAAGAAGCGATTTTATGAGCAACTGAGAAATCTCATAAAGCAGAGTTACTCACAAACATATACTTTCATTTTGTCTTGATATAAAACGCCCTCAGAAAGCAAGCCAAAAATTACATCTAACTGTCACTTCGAGTGAAATTTACGAAACGTAGTGAAGGGAATTTTGTATCGAGAAGTATTTGGTAGTAACAAGGTTCTCGATACTATTTTGTTCCACTTAGTTACACAAAATTACTCGAACTGACATTTCAACGTTATTATGAACAAACATTGAGCACAATCAAAGTGGAAAGTGACGTAATCTCATAAATCTAAAACGGTCATTTCGAAGAAGCGATTTTATGAGCGACTGAGAAATCTCATGAAGCAGAGTTACTCATAACTTTGAGATTTCTCGCTATCGCTCGATATGACGGGAAGCGAGAAAAAGATTGCTTAACCAATAATGATTAAAAGTTATCAGCAAATTAGTTAACCTTTACAGTTATAACTTTTTTAAAACAATTTCACCTCAACAACAAACTAACGACTACCAGCTACAAAAACCTCCAACACACAATACGTGTTACTTTGTTTCCTTGGTGCATAGGAATTATTTTAAATTCTTTAACTCCTAGCTTTTTTCCTGAGTTTTGTAAACTTTCTACGTTTTCTTTTTTAGACACTAAACTCGTAAACCATTTACTCGCTTTTGGTAACTGAGAGCTTTCGTACAAGTAGGTGTGTAAAAAAGCTTTTTCTCCACCTATATACCATAATTCATTAGAGTTTCCTGCAAAATTACGTACCGCATTGTTTCCTAAGTTTCTTGATTTTCTTCGGTTGGCTCCTCTCGCCTCTTCTGCCGATTTATAAAATGGCGGATTGCACATCGTTATTGTAAACGCATCCTCTTCTTCTATAATTCCTTGTAAAATGTGCTCTTCTTTAAACTGTTGCCTTAATTCAACCTTATCCGTAAAACCATTATCGTCTATAATGTCTTGAGCATAATCTAGTGAATCTAAATCGATGTCAGTAGCTACAAAATTCCAGTCATATTCTGCAACTCCCAACAAAGGATAAATACAACTTGCTCCTGTACCAATATCTAACACTGTTACGGTTTCCTCATTCGCAACCAAATCAGCTAAATGATGGATATAGTCTACTCTTCCAGGAATTGGCGGGCATAAATTATTATCAGAAAAATTCCAATGTTCAATATTATAATGAGTAGCCAATAAAGCTTTATTAAACTCTTTTACAGCTATTGGGTCAGAAAAATCGATGGTTTCCTTCTCAAATTTTTCAATAACAAACTCTGCTATTTTTGGATACTTTTCTTTTAAGAGTTTAAAATCGTATCCGTTTTTGTGTTTGTTTTTTCTGTGTAATCCTTTTTTATCTGCCATTAAAGTGTAATAACTGTAAATTCTAGTTGTAACGGGTGTAAGTTTTCTTTTAGAATTGTAATAAAGTCAGCTCCATATTCTAAATAGAATTCTGAAAAGTTACGTTGACGTTCTTCTAAACTTTGATTAGGTAATAATTCGTTTTGCAAAGCTACGATTCTTTCTACTGTTTCTTTTTGATGTCTTTTTTCTGCACGAAGCCATCTTTTTTCAAGGTTTTCTAATCCTTTAACCTGCTTTCTTTCTTGTGCATTTACTGCTCCTACAAAAGAAACATCGGTTTTTTGAGCTAGTTTACGTAAGTCGTCAAACTGTTCTTGTAAAAATTGTTTCTGTTTGGTAAAGTCTACTTTAGCATCACCATTATCCAACACCTTTCTTGCCAACAAATCATCTTGTTTTAAAAACACTTCTTCTTCTGAAACGTTAAGATTTTCAAGCTTTTTTTGTTGCTTTTCTGAAAGTATTTGAGCCGAATTTCTCAATAACAAAATAGGAAACGGAACATTTACTTTATCAAAATATGCCTTTAACTCTAACCAATACGCTAACTCTCCTCCTCCACCTATGTAACAGAGGTTAGGTAAAATTACCTCTTGGTATAGTGGACGCATAATTACGTTTGGCGAAAAACATTCTGGTTCACTATGTAAATGGTTTAAGATTTCATCCTTTGTCCAAGAAATATCTGTATTATTCACTTTGTATATTCCGTTTTCAAGAATAATACGTTCACGAATCCTATCGGTAATATAAAATAAGTTTATCTCACGCGGATTTACTTGTATTTTATATGACTTTTCTAGTTCTGTAATTGTTTTCGATACTTCTTTATAAGAGGTTTCGTGCAATAAATCGTATTCTACATACGGTGTCAATGCTCTTTTCAACTCTCTTTCATCAGCATCTAAAATTACCAAACCATACTTTCCAAAAAGTTTATCAGCTATGTATCGAGTTGCATCTGCTAATTTTTTGTGTTGCAAATAACCTTTTTCAAATATCTCTTTTATTTGAACAGCATTTTTTGAACTTCCTAAATGCTCTGCAAATACCTCAAAAACATCTTGTAGCCCTTCCGTTGTAAAACGCCCTACTGGTCCTGTTTGATCTGAATTCCATTGTACTTTTTTCCCTTTGAAATTGAAAAAATTGATTTCTTCAAAATCGTGGTCTTCAGTTGCCATCCAATACACAGGTACAAAATTCTCATTCGGAAATTGCATTGACAAGTGCTCGCACATGTTTATAGTTGATATAATCTTGTATAAAAAGTATAACGGCCCTGTAAATAAGTTCAGCTGATGCCCTGTTGTAATTGTAAATGTATTCTCTTCTAGTAAACTTTCTATATTTTTTTGCGTGTCGAACGACAAATCAATGTCTTTGTATTGTTTTCTCAATACTTCAACCAACCTTTTTCTTTGAGTGCTTGAAATAGGATTTTCTTTCTTTTCTTCTAGTTGTTTTTCAAAGTTTCGCAAACTCGGATAACGGTTATAAAAAGGTTGAATATTTTCATCAGCCTTTAAATAATCCTCCATTGTTTTAGAAAAGAATCCTGTGTTTTTATAAGGGATATTGGTTACGTTCATTACTTGTGCGTTCTTTGAAATAAGGTGTAAACATACGGACGTTCTCCTCCGTACGGATTTACAAATGTGTGATTAAAACTATTGACTAAAACAAAATCGTTTCCTAATTTTTCTTGTAGCATTTCCGTATTGTAACGTTGTAATTGCAATCCACAACATTTTTCTGCTCCGTCTAAAGCAAAAACAGCTATAATTACGAATCCGTCAACTTTTACAAGCTTCTTTAATAGATTAAAATAAGCGTTTTGTTCTTCGGTTTTTAAAAAGAAGTGTAGTACCGCTCTATCGTTCCAAACATCAACTTCATCAAACTCATGTAACTTGGTTGGAGTCACTAAATCATCAGCTATAAAATTAACTTTTGAGGCATTTTCTCCTAATCGATTTTGTATATCGGTTAGTGCTTTTTCAGATAAATCATTTGCTATTAAACCTGAATATCCATCAGCTACTAACTCATCAATTAACATGGATGAACCAACGCCTACATTTAAGATTTTGGCATTTTTTGGTACGTTAGATTCCTTTAATAATTCAATTATTTCTTTCGGATTTTTTTCGAACCATCCTAGTTTTTCTGTTGGATTTTTTACGTAGGCAGCATTCCAGTGTTTTTTATAATTAATTTCTTCCGGAATGTTACACTCACTCTCTTTTGTAGTCATAGTCCAAAAATAGGAAAATTTAATTCTTTGTCGAAAACTTACCAGACTTCTAACAGATTTTTAACTACATTCTTTTTTTAACCATCTATTTAGGTATTTTTACAGTTAGTAAATTATAATTATGCAGTTTAAACATCCTGAGATTTTATATTTCTTAGCTTTTTTACTCATTCCTATTTTGGTACACCTGTTCCAACTACAGCGATTTGTAAAAGTTCCGTTTACCAATGTAGCTTTTTTACAAAAGTTAGTGTTGCAAACACGTAAAAGTTCTCGTATAAAAAAATGGTTGATTTTAGCCACGCGTTTACTGCTACTTGCGGCTCTTATTTTTGCATTTGCTCAGCCTTATTTTAGCAATCACAAAGCAAATGAAGAGCAACATTTCTTTATATATCTTGATAATTCTTTAAGTACAAATGCTATTGGAGAAAAAGGTAATTTACTACAAATTGCTACCCAAGAAATTATTGAAAATTCTACAGAAAAAACAAGTTATTCTTTACTTACAAACGATCATTTTTACGCAAATAAAACAGCTACTGAACTAAAAGAAGAGCTGTTGAAGACAACAAATACTGCAAAAAACAGAAACCTTGCTGATGTTTTTTTAAAGATGACTAGTGAGCATAAATCTGCTACTTCTCCTACCAAAAACATTGTGATTTCTGATTTTCAAAACACTAAAAAAAAAGAAATTAACAACGTTCCTAAAAATACTTCTTTTATAAAGTTAGTTCCTGAACAACAAAGTAATATTTCTATTGATAGTGTTTTTGTAGATGACAATGGTGGCTCTAATTTTAACGTACATATTGTTGTAAAAAATCAAGGAAATGCTAAAAATGATATTCCTATTGCTATATACAATAATGACAAGTTATTGAATAAACAAACCTTTAGCATTGGAAAAAACAAGACTTTAGAGGTTACTTTTTCTGTTGTAAAAGCACCTGTATTTTTAGGTAAAGTAATTATTAATTTTAATGACACCTACGGGTTTGATAATTCGTTTTATTTTACTATTAATGCTAACGAAAAAGTTAATGTACTAGCTATTGGAGAGCCTAACAACTTCCTACAGCGAATTTATACGAAAGAAGAGTTTAACTTTACTTCTTCTACCCTACAAAACACCAACTATAATTTGATAGATAAGCAGCATCTTATTGTTTTAAATGAGTTAAAAAACATTCCTGAAACACTCATAAATAGCTTGGCAAGCTATGCAGCCAAAGGTGGAAATATAGTTGTTATCCCCAGTAATAAAGTAACTCTTTCTTCTTATAACAACCTTTTTAGTAAACTAAATACTGGAAAATTATTTTCACTAAAAAATGACAGCTTAAAAGTTACTACGATTAATTATAATCATCCTCTTTTAAAAAATGTTTTCGAAAAGAAAGTTGCTAACTTTCAATATCCGTTTGTAAAAAGCTCATTTAATACCGAGTTTACAAATACTAGTAACCTTGTTTCTTTTGAAAACAAACAAGGTTTTATTAAACAGATTCGCTTACCTAATGCTTCTATGTATTGGGTAGCGGGTTCTTTAAATAAAGACAATAGCAACTTTACGAACTCACCTTTAATTGTTCCTGTTTTTTATAACATTGGAAAACAGAGCTTACAACTTTCTAAGTTGTATTATACGATTGATAAACAGAATACTATTGATATTGATACCCAACTAGGAAAAGATGAAGTTTTAAGTATTGCTACTAATAAAAGTTCTTTTATTCCTTTACAACAAACTTTTCAAAACAAAACACGTATTACAACTAAAGATCAACCTTTAGTAGATGGGTTCTATAAAGTACAGCAACAGAATAATGTACTTAGAAATATTGCTTTTAATTACGACAAAAGTGAAAGTTGTTTAGATTTTTTAATGTTTTCTGAAACTAACAATATGACTATATCTACTTCAGTAAAAAACACCTTGGAAAATATTAATGATGAAAACAAAATTCAATGGCTTTGGAAATGGTTTTTGGGCTTAGCTATTGTATCTTTGCTTTTAGAAATTTTGATTTTAAAATTCTTTAAACCATGACAACGCTGCTTAAATCGGCAACAATAATAGATGCTTCTAGTCCTTATCACCAACAAACTAAAGATATTTTAATTACCGACGGTATTATTACCAAAATTGACAACAACATTGCTAGTGAAGAAACCTATACTGTTGTAGCGTTTGAGAACCTTCATGTATCTTCAGGTTGGTTTGATACAAGTGTTTCTTTTGGAGAACCTGGTTATGAAGAACGCGAAACCTTGCAACATGGTGTACAAGTAGCTGCTAAAAGTGGATTTACTCATGTAGCTATCAACCCTAATACACATCCTATTGTTGATAATAAATCGGCTATTGAATTTTTAATTAATAAAGTAAGTGGAGCTGCAACCAGCATTCATCCTATTGGGGCTTTAACGCAGCAAAGTAAAGGTGTTGAAATGTCTGAAATGTACGACATGCAACAATCGGGAGCTATTGCTTTTGGTGATTATAACAAACCTGTTAGCAACGATAATCTATTAAAAATAGCATTGTTGTATGCTCAAAACTTTAATGGGTTAGTATTAAGCTTTCCTAAAAATAATTTAATTGCTGGTGAAGGTGTTGCTAATGAAGGTAAAAATAGTACGCTTTTAGGCTTGAAAGGAGCTCCTGCACTTGCAGAAGAAATTCAAATTTCTCGTGATTTATTTTTACTAGAATATACTGGAGGAAAACTACATGTTCCTACAATCTCTACAGCTAAATCTGTTCAACTAATTAAAGAAGCAAAAGAGAAAGGATTAGATGTAACGTGTAGTGTTGCTGTACATAATTTAGTATTAACAGATGATGAATTACATGGCTTTGAAGCTAACAAAAAGGTAAATCCTCCCCTACGTACAGAAGAAGACAAGAGAGCTTTAATACAAGGTTTAAAAGAAGGTATTATTGATATAATTACTTCAGATCACAACCCTATTGATGTTGAACATAAAAAAGTAGAGTTTTCTACTGCAAAAGACGGAACCATAGGTTTAGAAAGTGCCTTTGGAGCTTTAAATACAGTATTAGATTTAGAAACTATTATAGGCTGTTTATCTAACAATCCAAGAAAACGTTTTAACGTTAAATTGGCTTCTATAAAAAAAGATGAAAAAGCTAGTTTATCTATTTTTAATCCTGATGGAGAATATACTTTTTCAGAGCAAAACATTGTGTCTACTTCAAAAAACAGTATCTTTCTAGGAAAAAAATTAAAGGGAAAAGTATATGGTATTTACAATAATAATCAACTAATTCTAAACTCATAAATTATGGAAAACCAAACAGTAAACGAAGGAAAAACTCCTGCAATTATCAGTCACTTTACAGTTATAGGACTTATCATTGCTTTTGTTTTAAACATGAACAATAAAAATGCTTTTTCTAGCTTTTATATTAGACAAATGCTTGGTTTAAACATATTGTACATGGCGAATATGTGGATTGTTTATAAATATTTAGGAAGCACAATAGGTTGGGTTGTTGGAGTATTATTATTTGTACTTTGGCTAATTAGCCTTTTAGCTGTTTTAAAAGGAGAAAAAAAACTCGTACCAGTTGTTGGAGAGCAATTTCAAAACTTATTTAAAGGAATTTAATACATGAGTTTACACTACGTTGTAAGAGAACCTAAAGTCTCAAATGCTACTCCTCCATTATTAATTTTATTACACGGGTATGGTAGTAACGAACAAGATTTATTTTCATTTGCTGAAGAATTGCCAGACGATTTATTAATTGTAAGCGCTAGAGCTCCTCATGATATGGGCTATGGTGGTTATGCTTGGTATGCTATAAATTTTGATTCAGTTAACGGTAAGTTTTCTGATTTAAAACAAGCAGCTAAATCTGTTGATAAGATTGCTTCATTTATTGATGAAATTAAAGAAAAATATAACACAAACCCTGATAAAACATTTTTATTAGGGTTTAGCCAAGGTGCTATTTTAAGTTATGCGCTAAGTTTTAAATACCCTAACAAGATAAAACACGTAGTAGCATTAAGCGGCTATATTAATGAAGAGTTATTACCTACTGAAATAGACAAATCTATTACAACAGATTATTATATTTCTCATGGAACAGTAGATCAAGTTCTTCCTATAGATTGGGCACGTAAAGCTCCTATTTTATTGAAAAATTTTAATTTAAATAATGAATATTCTGAATATCCTGTAGGTCATGGTGTAGCCCCTCAGAACTTTTATAGCTTTAAAAACTGGATTGAAGAAAGACTATAAAATTTAACAGTAAAATTGGGTAAAATTGAATATTTTTGTACTCTAAAAAAATAGTATGAGCAACATATTTAATCAAGATATATTATACTACTGGAGTGCTCCTTTTTTCATCTCAGTAATTTTTATCGAAATGTACTTTAGCTATAGAGCTAAAGCAAAAAATTACGATTTTAAAGATACTGCCACTAATGTTTATTTTGCCTTAGTTAATTTTAGCTTAGACCTATTAATGAAGGTAGCTTCATTTGCTATTATGGGCTTTTGTTATCAATACAGAATTATTGACTGGGAAGGTAATATGTCGTGGGCATATTGGTTATTAGCTTTTATTGGTCAAGACTTTTTGTACTATGTACACCATTATGTAGATCATCATTCACGATTTTTTTGGGCAGTACACGTAACTCACCATAATTCGGAGTATTACAATATTTCAACAGGTTTCAGGTCTCCTGTTTTACAACCTTTGTTTAGATACATGTTCTTTTTACCATTAGCTTTTCTTGGAGTTATGCCACTACATATTATGTTTGCATACGCTATGAATCAAAATTACGGAACATTATGTCATACCAACTTTATTAAAAGTAAATTAGGTTGGTGGGGATATATTTTTGTTACCCCATCTCACCATAGGGTTCATCATGCTTCCAACACGAAGTATTTAGATAAAAACATGGGAATGGTGTTGATTATTTGGGATCGTATTTTTGGTACTTTTCAGGCAGAAGAAGATGAAACTGAATATGAAAAGTTACGTTATGGTTTAACGAAACCTTTAGAGGATAAAGGTCCTATTAATATTATATTTCACGAGTGGAAAGAGATTTTTAAAGATTTCTTCAAACGAAAAAAAGAGTTACCGTTGGCAACACGCTTAAAATATGTATTTATGCCTCCCGGATGGAGTCATGATGGAAGTTCTAAAACTAGCAAAGAATTACAAAAAGAACTTAAAACTCCTCCTATAAAAGATTTAAAGTTACAAAAAATAAAAGTCGAGTAAATACTCGACTTTTTTCTTTTTACTAGATATATTTAACTACTACTTTAATATCTGGTTAGCGTGTTCTTTAGTTTTTACTTTCGCAATCACATCTTCAATTACGCCATTTTCATCAATTACAAAAGTGGTGCGATGAATTCCGTCATACTCTCTACCCATAAACTTTTTAGGGCCCCAAACACCAAACGCATTGATTACATCTTTACTTTCATCGGCTAATAATGGAAAAGGCAATTCATTTTTATTAATGAAGTTTTGTTGACGTCTTGCTGAGTCTGCACTTACTCCTAAAACATCATACCCTTTTGCTAAAAACGTTTTATAATTATCACGTAAGTCACAGGCTTCCGCTGTACAACCTGGTGTACTCGCTTTAGGGTAAAAGAATAATACTAATTTCTTTCCTGAATAATCAGATAGTTTTACAGCGTTTCCTTTCTCATCTACCGATTCAAAATTTGGTGCTTTATCTCCTATTTTTAGTGTTGTCATATTATATTGTTTCAAAGTTATTATGTCAAAGTTACAAAGTTGATTTTGATTATCCATAAAACATACAAAGCTTCTTTGTACCTTTGATTTTTTCAAATTTTATAAAGCAATGACGAAAGCAGAAAAAGTTCAGTTTGTTATAGATACTTTAGAAGAATTATATCCTGAAACTCCCATCCCTTTAGATCACAAAGACCCATATACCTTGTTGATTGCTGTATTGATGTCTGCTCAAAGTACTGATTCACGTGTAAATACAATTACACCTTTATTATTTGAAAAAGCTGATAACCCGTATGATATGGTAAAACTTACCGTTGATGAAATTCGAGAAATTATCAAACCTGTTGGTTTATCACCTATGAAATCGAAAGGGATTCACGGTTTATCTAAAATCTTAATTGAAAAGCATCATGGTGAAGTTCCTGTTGATATGGAAGCTTTAGAAGAATTACCTGCAGTAGGACATAAAACTGCTAGCGTGGTAATGTCACAAGCTTTTAACATTCCTGCTTTTCCTGTAGACACACATATTCATAGATTGATGTATCGTTGGAACTTAACTAACGGAAAAAATGTTGCTCAAACCGAAAAAGATGCTAAGCGTTTATTTCCAAAAGAATTATGGAATAAACTTCACTTACAAATTATTTATTATGGGCGAGAATTCTCACCTGCGCGTGGTTGGAAGTTAGAGAGCGACGTAATTACTAAAACGATTGGGAGAAAATCGATAATAGACGATTATAATAAAAAGAGAGTATAAAAAAAGCCCCAACCTTGTTGAAGCTTTTTCCACTCTTAATTCAAATTCAATTCAATGAGATAGTTTGATTTTGTTTTAACTACTGTTAGCGATTTAGAAAAATTAATCAAATATTGAACTGTTTCTTGTTTAGGTTTCATTTTAAAGTCAGGAGACCTCTTAGAGTAAACTTGCATCATATATTCCCTTATTATTACTTATTATCAATGATTTAACGATGCTTTTTTCTAAATATTGTCTAACTAACTAAGATAATTTTATTTTTCTCAATTATTTTTCTCAAATTAATTAAAGCGTAACGCATTCTACCAAGTGCTGTATTAATACTAACTCCTGTATTTTCTGATATTTCACTGAAGCTCATATCGTTATAAATACGCATTTTTAAAACTTCTCTTTGTTCTTCAGGTAGTTCTTCAACTAACTCTTTAACATCATTTAAAATCTGTTCTTTTATTATTTTTCCCTCTGCATTTAATGCTCCATCACTTAATACCGAAAAAATATCAAATTCTTCTGTATTATTAAATGTAGGCATACGATTATTCTTTCTAAAAAAATCAATAATCAAGTTATGAGCAATACGCATAACCCAAGGTAAAAATTTACCTTCCTCATTATAATTTCCTTTTTTTAGCGTTCGAATAACTTTTATAAAGGTATCTTGAAAAATATCTTCTGTAGTATCTCTATTTTGTACTTTACTATAAATAAAGCTATAAAGTCGTTGTTGGTGGCGTTTAATCAATAATTCTATGGAATATTCATTACCATTTATGTAGTTCTTTACTAATACACTATCATCTACAATGTGTTGCATAATAATTACTTTTTTTGAAAACAACTTATTAATTGTCTTCTAGTTAGGGGATATTAAGTTAAAAAAGTAATTATTTTCCTATAAGCTTTTGTTTATTGATTAATAACGAGTTACAAATATGATGTATTTTATTAATAAATACAAAAAAACTATAAAAAAAGAGAAAAACACTAATGTTTGTTCATTAAAACCACTTGAATTTGGTACTTTTATCGCTTATTTTTTCGAGCATATGAAGACTGATATTTCAACTGTTAATCCTAAGGAAAATATTATAATAAAAGGGGCTAAACTGCACAATTTAAAAAACATTGATGTAGTTATTCCTCGTAATAAGTTAGTAGTAATTACCGGGCTTTCTGGATCGGGAAAGTCTTCTTTAGCTTTTGATACCTTGTATGCCGAAGGACAACGACGTTATGTTGAAAGTTTAAGCTCGTATGCACGTCAGTTTTTAGGAAAATTACACAAACCTAAGGTTGATTATATTAAAGGAATTGCTCCAGCCATTGCTATTGAACAAAAAGTAAACTCTACTAACCCACGTTCAACAGTGGGCACCTCCACTGAAATTTACGATTATATCAAGTTACTATTTGCCCGTATTGGTAAGACCTTCTCTCCTATTTCTGGTAATGAAGTAAAAAAACATACCGTTTCTGATGTTATTAAGCATGTAAAAACTTTTGAAGAACGTACGAAGTTATTATTACTCGCTCCAATACATATTAGTAAAGATAGAGACCTAAAAACTGTTTTGCAAGTATTAACTCAGCAAGGATATGCTCGTTTAAAATACCAAGACACTGTATACAGAATTGATGAATTTCCTATAAAAGATTTTAAAGGAAATGAATTACAGTTAGTTGTTGATAGAATTGTTGTAAAAGACGAAGAAGATTTCTACAACCGTTTAGGGGATGCCGTACAAACTGCTTTTTTTGAAGGGAAAGGAATTTGCTGTATTGAGAATTTATCAGATAATAGTATTGCTGGGTTCAGTAATAAATTTGAGTTAGACGGAATTTCTTTTTTAGAACCTAACACACATTTATTCAGTTTTAACAACCCTTACGGAGCTTGTCCTACTTGTGAAGGCTATGGAAATGTAATTGGTATTGATGAAGATTTAGTAATCCCAAACACAGGATTATCTATTTACGAAAATGCTATTTTTCCCTTTAAAACAGATAGTTACAAAAAATATAAAAATGATTTAATTCTGAATGCTGAGGAATTCGGAATTTCTATTCATAAACCATGGTTTGAACTTTCGGAAGAGCAAAAAAACCTAGTTTGGAACGGAACCAAAAAATTCAAAGGAATTAATCATCTATTCAAAAAGTTAGAAGAAAAAAGTTATAAAATTCAAAACCGTGTAATGCTATCTCGCTACCGCGGAAAAACAAAATGTACAGAGTGCAACGGAAAACGTTTACGTAAAGAGGCTAACTACGTTCAAGTATACGGTAAAACTATTGATGCGTTAGTTACCTTACCTTTAGATGAATTAGCAGTATTTTTTAACAGTATTCAATTAAATAAATACGAAGAAAAAATTGGTAAACGTTTACTTACCGAAATTAATAATCGCTTACAATTTTTAACGGATGTTGGTTTAAATTATCTTACGTTAAATAGAACTTCTAACACATTATCAGGCGGAGAAAGTCAACGAATTAATTTAGCTACTTCGCTAGGAAGTTCACTTGTGGGCTCTATGTATATTTTAGATGAACCTAGTATAGGATTGCATCCAAAAGATACAGAAAGACTGATTGGTGTCTTAAAAAATTTACGTGATTTAGGTAACACCGTAATTGTGGTAGAACATGATGAAGACATTATGAAAGAAGCCGATTATATTATTGATATCGGTCCTGAAGCAGGAACTTATGGTGGAAATGTTGTTGCCGAAGGAACTTTTGAAGATATCCTACAATCTGAGTCTCTTACAGCTAAATATCTATCAGAAGAATTAAAAATTGAAATCCCCACAAATAGAAGAATTTCAAAAAACTCTATTGATATTATTGGAGCGCGTGAGAATAACTTAAAAAACATCGATGTTTCCTTTCCTCTTAATAATTTAACCGTTATTACAGGAGTTTCTGGTAGTGGTAAAAGTACTTTAGTTAAGAAAATCCTGTATCCTGCGATGCAAAAAAAATTAGTTGGATATGGTGAAAAATTGGGGCAACATACAGATGTTACAGGTAGTTTTGACTTGTTAAAACATGTAGAGTTTATCGATCAAAATCCAATTGGTCGTTCCTCACGTTCTAACCCTGTAACGTATATCAAAGCGTATGATGATATTCGTAAGTTACTTTCATCTCAAAAACTATCAAAAATAAGAAACTACCAACCAAAACACTTTTCTTTTAATGTTGATGGTGGTCGTTGTGAAGTTTGTAAAGGTGAAGGAGAGGTTACAATTGAAATGCAGTTTATGGCAGATGTGCATTTAGAATGTGAAACCTGTGGTGGTAAACGCTTTAAAAAAGAGGTACTGGAAGTAACTTTTGAAGGAAAATCTATTGACGATGTTTTAAACTTTACTATTGATGATGCTGTTGCTTTTTTCACAGAGCATCAACAAACCAAAATAGCTCGAAAATTAAAACCTTTACAAGATGTTGGATTAGGGTATGTACAGTTAGGGCAATCGTCCTCAACTCTTTCTGGTGGTGAAGCACAGCGTATAAAACTGGCTTCTTTTTTAGTAAAAGGAAATACAAAAGACAAAGCTTTATTTATTTTTGATGAACCTACTACTGGATTACACTTTCACGATATTAAAAAGTTACTAGCTTCTTTTAATGCACTAATTGAAAGAGGACACTCAATTATTGTCATTGAACATAATATCGAATTGATTAAATGTGCTGATTATATTATTGATCTTGGTTTAGAGGGTGGAAAAAAAGGTGGAAACTTAATCTTTGCAGGCACCCCTGAAGAATTAGCTAAAAATAAAAAATCATACACCTCTAAGTATTTGGCTGAAAAACTCATTAACTAAACCTTCTTAACTAGAAAAGCCACCCAACCTTTTGGTTAGATAGCCTTTCACAACAAAAATTAACAAAATTTAATAAATCTTTACTTTAATAAGCTATATACAAACTCAGGATAACCTCTTTCTCCTGCATCATTTGTTAGTGCTAAAAGCTTTAACTTATATAAATTTCCATCAGTATCTTCTATTACATAGAAAACATTGTCTTTGCGAGAAGGTAAAGAACTAGGGCCTCCTCCTACTCTCCAGCTCTTACCTATAACTGTTTGGTTATCAACAAAATTTTCTACTTTTACGTCTGTTAAGGTAAAATCATTATATGTATAATTTTCTTTTTCTGTATCTATCATATATCCTTTTACATTTGATTTTATATTATTTACTACAAAATCTGCATATACATACGGACCATAACTAGGTAATAAGTCTGTAAAGATTGTAAAGTTTAAGTCCCAGTTTTCTTTCATTGGCTCAACATTAACTTTAGCTTCTGTATTAAAGCTAAAGAATGTAAAGTGATATCCTTCCGTTTTCGTTATTACAATTTCTTTATGCGTAGTAGCATCTAAATCTGCATACTGTAAAACATAAGCATCTCCTTCTTTTAAAACTCTAATTTTTTTCCAACCTCTTTCATCTCCATTTGCAGAGTAACTACCTGTAGCTGGTGTATTTGTTGCTACTTCATAACCAAGGTTTACTAAATATACTTTATTATTTGCCTCTGTTACTTCAATTTCAGCAATTGCCGTTTTTGTTATATCTCCACTAGGATGATCAACAAAAGGAGCACTTTCATCAGTATATGTATTCGTTCTTACTAAAGGCTGTAAATCTTTTACTTCCTGGGTTGAAGAGCTAACAGCATCTATATCTGTTGTAGATAATTGAGCCACCGCCATAGATATTGAACCATTTATAACAACTCTAAACTCATTTCCAGAATAAAATCCTAAATCCCAAGAGTCTCTCTTTACCTCTGTTGTTGTATTGGTACTTAAGTCAATATATACTTGGTTTGGTTGATTAGGTCCACCTACTTCTGGGCTTACTTCTGCTCCTTCTATTACCACTTTTATTGGTTCAGATGGTAAATCATTATCACTTCCACAACTAATGAACGAGTACATAGTTGTTAATAATATGAGTGTGAAAAATTTGTTTTTCATTGTTATTGATTTTAAAATTTAATATTATATAATAGTTTTAAATAGTATGAACGACCATAGCCTAACAATAGAGAGTTATTGTTTGTTGCATGTGCGCCTGTTGTAGCTGCGTTACTTACATTAACACTGGTAACATCAAATAAATTTCGGGCTCCTATTGTTGCTTGTAATTTTTTATTTAAAAATGTTTTTTGCACAGAAGCATCTAACCAATTATAAGCCTGTGTAGTTGTTTTTGTGAAAGTTGAGTTTTTATTTTCATCTGTACCTAAAGCTATATAGTTTTGTTGTTCTCCGTTATGCTTTAATAATAAAGTTATTACTGTATCCCAATTTTTTATTTCATAGCTAGCACTCGTAGTTAATTGAAATGAATACAAAAAGTCATTTTTTGCATTTATTTCATTGTTAGCTACCTGGGCTATACCTTGTAAATTAGCACCTATATTAAAGGACCAATTATTTGCTTTTATTGTATTTCTTGAAGAAACTCCCCATAGTTTATAAGCATCAATATTTATGTATTGATATTGTAGAGGTGACGAATTAACAATTGCTAAATCTATTTTATCTTCCAGATTTAAATAGTCTATTTTTAAACTATTTAACAATGATATATTAGAATCGTCAAACCAACTTCTTTTCTTTAAATTAATGGAAGCAGAATATCCACTTTCGGGATTTAAATTTTCATTTCCTCTTACGTCATGATTAGAGTCAACAAAATAATAATATAGCTCTTGAAAACTTGGAGTTCTATACGAAGTACCTATATTACCTCTAAGTTCAAATCCGTTTTTAAATAAATAACGAGCACTTAAAGAGCTTTGTAATTTAGAATGAAATAAAGAATTGTATTCATACCTTAAGCCAGGACGAACCATTAAGGCATCTGAAAATTTTATTTCAGAAGAACCAAATAGAGCATAGTTACCCTGAGTACGTGTTTTATCTTGTTGAGTAACTTCACCAGAGGCCTGCGTATCGAATCCTTCTATATAACGAGCTTCATAACCTAACTGAAAATTATGACGATTACTTTTTATAAAGTTTGAAATAGTACCTTTTGAAAAGAAAACATTGCTTGATTGATATACTTTATCTTCCTCATTCGTTTTATTACCAGATAAAATAAAATAAGTAAACTTATTTAAACGTCGTTTTTGTGTTTGATAAGAAGCTGATAAGGAATAAGGACTCCCCGATGCTAAAACCCCATTTAAATTAATATTATTTACAAATCTCTCTGTTTTGAAAATGCGGTCCAACGCAAACGGATTACTAGTTTGTGAGTCTACATCAATATTGTCATCAACTTTTGGATTGTAAAAGTTTACATTATCATTGTAGTAATTGAATTTATAACTCAAATTAAGTTGATCTTTTTTATAATTCAAAAAACCAGTGGCATTTACCTGCTCTTTCGGCAACCAACTATAACCTCTTAATAAATCATTCTTATAATAATCTCTTCCTTTTCTATCATCTAAAAAACCTGTAAAATCTGTTCTATTAAAACTCACTCTACCAAACCAGTTTTCAGAAAAATTATGAGCTACATTAACACTCTGTATATGTTTTCCTTCGTTAAATAAAGCATACTCATTACTTACAGTTTCTTCTTGTATTGCCGCTTGAATATTCCATTTATTTTGAGATGATTTTTTTGTTATAATATTAATTACTCCCGATACCGAATTAGCTCCGTACTCAACTCCCATGGCTCCTTCCACCAATTCTATACGCTCAACATCATCTAAATTTATTTGAGTTAAATCAATGTTATTTCCAATTCCGTTATCACTAACTAACGGAACATTATCTATTAAAATATTAAAGTATTGAGAATCTAGACCAAACATTGAGATAGTTGATTTACCTGATTGAGAGTTTGGAACAACTGTTAAGTTTAGTTTAAAATTTAATACATCCGCTAAATTATTAGCTGCTTGACTTTCTATTTGTTTTTTATCTATAATAGTTACATTATATACCGATTTTTTAATCGATTTAGGATTGTACTGCCCTGTTATAACAACCTCATCCAATTTATTATAATGAATACTGTCACGTCTTACCTCTTCTTTTTCTTGTGAAAAGACTTGACACGCTAAAAGCATCAACAAAAAAACAATTCTATTATTTAGAAACATTCTTAATAATTTTTCTGCAAATATATTCTTTATTTTTAACCAATCTAAATAAAAGTTATATTTTTGTCAGAAAATAAATTCAAACAAAACTCACGATGAAAAAAATACTATTAGGTAGTTTATTAATACTATCTGCACTTACAGTTAACGCTCAAAACAAAAAGAAAAAAGATAGAGCTGCTATAAAAAAAATGTGTGGCTGTTATGAAGTTACTTTCAACTTTGCTGAAACATTTAATAACAGTAAAGACTCTCTATACAAACCTTCCAAAACAAAAACAGATAAAGCTTTAGAGTGGGCTGAATTAATTGTTGATGAAAATGATAAAATTTCAATTCAACATTTACTACAGGTCGGCAATCCAGCAAATCCTCATATTGTAAAACATTGGAGACAAGATTGGCTGTACGAAAACACTGATTTTTATATGTTCAATGGCAATAACAATTGGTTATATGAAAACAAACCAAAATCAGAAGTAAAAAAACAATGGACTCAAAAGGTATATCAAGTAGATGATAGTCCACGATACGAAGGTTCTGCCACTTGGGTTCATGTAGACGGAAAAAGCTATTGGGAAAATACTACAGATGCACCTTTACCAAGAAGAGAATACACAAAAAGGAGCGATTATAATGTAACTGAAAGAGGTAACCGTCATGAAATCACAAACTACGGTTGGTTACATGATCAAGATAACAAAAAAATTATAAGAGAAGAAGGTAAAAAAGATATTGTTATAGCTCATGAAAAAGGATATAACACGTACGTAAAAGTAGCTGATAGCAAATGTAAAGCTGCAAAAGATTGGTGGAAAAAAAACAGTACGAAATGGCTAAAAGTTAGAAATAAGTGGGATGAGGTTTATGGAAGAAATACTAACCTTTCTTTAGAAACTAAAGTAAATAACAAACCTTTATACAAACATTTATTTTCAGAAAAAACTTCAGAAGAGCAACAAATTAATGAAACTATAGAGTCTTTTGTAAAAAAGTAAAAGTGCTTCAAAGCATTTTATAGTTATACCTAAACGAAAAATTAAATATTTTAAAAACAAATCTCTCAAAGAGGAAAAAAATGAGAATTATTGCAACCGTACTACTTTTATGTAGTTGTATTCAAACAATGTATAGTCAAGCAACTCTACAAGGAGTTGTAAAATCAGAAAACAATGAAACTATTCCTTATGCGAATGTATTTATTAAAGGAACTAAATTAGGAGCCGAAACCAATGAAAATGGTCTTTTTACTATAACAAATGTTCCAAACTCTAATCATAAACTTATTGTAAGCGCTGTAGGGTTTAATCAATCATCACAAAAAATTGTGGTAAAAGGAGACATTAAAAATTTAGTTTTTATTTTAAAATCAGACACTCAACTTGATGAAGTTGAACTTTTTGGAGCAAGAGACAAAAGAGCTGAGAAACTAGAAACGCTTACAAGATTACCCTTAGCTCCTAATGAGCAATTACAAAGTATTTCAGTATTATCACACAAACTTATCGATCAACAAAATGCCTTAAGCCTTAGTGATGTTACCAAAAATGTAGCTGGTGTGTATACCTTTGCTACCTACGGAAACACCAAAGAAAGTATGTCATTAAGAGGTTTTAGAGGGATTCCGTTACTTAAAAATGGTGTTCGTATTAATTCTGATTTTAGAGGAACTGGAGTTATTACCGATATGGCTGGTGTTGACAACATTCAAGTATTAAAAGGAATTTCTGCCATTAGCCAAGGTTTAGGTGGTGATTTAGGTTCTGCCGGTGGTGTTATTAATGTAGTGACTAAAACTCCTAAATTTTATACAGGTGGTGAGGTTACTTTTAGAGCAGGAAGCTTCGGAAAACTACGTCCTACTTTTGATGTTTATGGACCTATTGATACTAATAAAAAACACGCCTTCAGAATTGCTGGTTCTTATGATAAAGCAGATAGTTTTAGAGACCACGTTGGTTCTGAACGCTTTTACGTAAACCCTTCATACGCTTGGAGACCAGACGAAAAAACTACTATTACATTAGAAATGGATTATATGCATGATAGCAGAACTCCAGATCAAGGAACTCTTAACTTAGGAGCTTACGACGTAAACAATATTTATAAATTACCTAACAGTAACTTTATGGGCTATGATTCTGATAATGCTACTACCAAAAACCTAACTTATGCTATTAGAGCAGATAGAAAGTTAACTGAAAAGTTAACTTTAAAAGCAGGGTATTTTGTTTCTGATTTAGATATTGATACTGAAACCTCTTACGCTTTTCAAGGAAGTTCAAGAAACGGGTTACCTGTTTTACCAGACAACCAACGTTATAGAGAATACTATGCTTCTGGTAGAAAAGATAATAATAGTGTATTACAATTAGATTTGGTAGGAAAAGATGTAGAAACAGGTTTTTTAAAACATACTTTTCAAATTGGTGCAGATTTTAGAACCTCTGAATTTGACAACATAGCCTATGCTACACAATATGCCTCAAACAATCAATACGCAGATATTATAGATGTATTACAACCTATAGATAACACACTTCCTAACGGAATTATCATTACAAGAAATCCTGCAAGAGATTCAGGATCAAGAACAGAGTCATATGGAATTACCATTCAAGATAAAATAAGCCTTACTAATTGGGCTGATGTTTTCTTAGGATTACGTTATACCACTATGAAAAGAACTAGAGGTAGCTTTATAGGTGGACCTTTAGGCGAATCTAAAAGTGATGATGCTTTTAACCCGTTATTAGGGTTTAATCTAAAACCTAATGAAAATATTATCATTTTTGGTTCATACGCAAGTAGCTCAGATCCTAGAACTTCTTTTTATATGGATGTTGACGGTAACGAATTAGGAACAGAACGTTGGGATCAAATAGAAACTGGTATTAAATCTACATGGTTTAACAATGCTTTACGTTTTAATGTTACTACATTTTATACCTCAAGTAAAAATTTAAACTTACCTGTTTATGACAATGCTGGTAATAGTTTAGGTTATTATACACAAGGAGGTGATGATGTAAGAAATGGTGTAGAAGTAGAAGTAATAGGTCGCTTACTTCCTAATTTAGAAATTATTGGAGGTTATTCTTATTTAGATGCTAAATACAAAGATCATGCATCATATTATTACAACTCTCGTCCAATGAACACGCCAAAGCATACTGCTAACTTCTGGGCACGTTATGCATTTAAAAAATCTTTAAATGGTTTATTTATCGGTGCTGGAGCTTATTACTTAGGAAAACGTCCGCACAATGTATGGTCTAGAAACTATACACATACAGGGGTTATTCCTGATACAAAGCCTTTCGATTTAAATTCATACACTACAGTTAATGTACAAGCTTCTTACAAATTCAATGAGAACTTAAGTATTGATATATTTGGAAATAATATCTTTGACGAAGTAGGCTACAACGCTTATCGTACAAGTTATATTAATAGAATTGAGCCTGCTAGTTTTGGTTCAACATTACGTTATAAATTTTAATTTATTATGAAAAAACAACACATAACATTGGCCCTTGTACTTTTTATTAGTGCAATTCAAGCGCAAACAAAAAACATATTTTTTGAAAGATCTTTTTGGCAAGAAAAACCTACTATTCAACTTGTTGAAGAAAAAATAAAAGAAGGAAATAGCGCAACAGCATTAAACCCAAATGGGTTTGATGCTGTTACCTACGCTATCTTAGCCAGTGCTCCAAATAAAGTAATCAAACATTTACTTACTAAAAAAGGAAATGATGTTAACAAGATAACACACGATAAAAGAACTTATGTTTTTTGGGCTACCTATAAAAACAATGTTGAAATTATGAAGCATTTGATAGCTAATAATGCTCGTATGGATTTAAAAGACTCTCATCAATTATCTCCATTAACTTTTGCGGCGAATGCAGGGCAAACAAATAAAGAAATTTATGAACTTTGTATTCAAAACGGAATTGATATAAAAACAGATGTTGACGAGCACGGAGCTAATGCTTTATTATTAGTATTACCAAGTTTAAAAGATTTATCGTTTGTGGACTACCTTACTTCAAAAGGGTTGAGCTTACATAATGTTGACAAAGATGGTAATGGTGCTTTTAACTACGCTGCTAAAAAAGGTAATAAAGAAATTTTAACTCTTTTAATAAAAAAAGGATTGCCTTATAAAAACCTAAATAAAAAAGGAGGTAATGCTATGTTATTAGCTACTCAAGGTTCTCGTAGTGGTTATAACTCTTTAGAGTTTTTTAAATATTTAGAAAATTTAGGTATCAACCCTAATATTACTAATAAAGACGGAAAAACACCGCTTCATAACTTAGCTCGTGGAAACAAAGACCTCAATACTATTAACTATTTTCTTAGCAAAAGTGTAAATGCTAATCAAGTTGATGAGAACGGAAATACTCCTTTAATTATCGCAGCTAGTAGAAACTCTTTAGAGGTTATTAAGTTATTATCAGAAAAAACAAAGAATATTAACCATACTAATAAAAGAGGACATTCAGCACTTACGTACGCTGTTGAATACAACTCAGAAGCTGTTGTAGATTATTTAGTAAAAAACAAGGCAGATATTCAAGTAAAAGATGACAAAGGAAACTCTTTAGCTTATTATTTAGTTAAAAGTTATCATCCTAAGAAGGTAAACGATTTTAATGAAAAAATGAGTCTTTTAGCGAATAACGGATTAAACTTAACACAACTTCAAGCCAATAAAAATACGTTGTTTCATATTGCTGTAGAAAAAAACAACATCGATTTACTTAAAAAAATCAATACTTTAAAAATTGATGTGAATGCAAAAAATAGCGAAGGCTTAACTCCACTACATTTAGCTGTAATGCAGGCTAATAATACTGATGTAATCAAATATTTATTAAGTATTGGAGCTAACAAATCAATAACTACTGATTTTGATGAAACAGTACACGATTTAGCTAAAGAAAATGAAATCTTAAACAAGAAAAATATAGATATTAGCTTTTTAAAATAAACCAATATAAAATGAAAAAAATCATAGCTCTTTTTATTACTGTATTCACAATAATGGCTTTTAACACAAATGATAGCGCCTCTTATAAATGTATGATTCAAATGAAAAATTATACTGGTGAAGGTGCTTACATTGCTATTTCATTATTAAATCCTAATGGAGAATACGAACAAACATTATACGTTCAAGGTGATGATGAAGAATGGTACTCTGACATTACCGAGTGGTGGAAATTTCAAGGAAAGGTTCGTACTGATATTGACGCTATAACTGGCGCAACAATTAGTGGAGGTAACAGAGCGATTACCGTATTAAAAATCGACAACGATAAAATTAACAAAGGATATAAAATTAGATTTGAATCGGCTGTAGAAGATCAAGAATATTATAAAGACGATGTAGAATTTGAATTAACTACCAATAATCTTAAAGGTAAATTTGAAGGAAATGGATTTATTCGTTACATCCGTTTAATGCCTCAATAACTTTATCAATAGAAATAGCTAACAAAAATGACCACTTCTATATGGAGATATAGCCACTTAACCTTGGCTATATCTTCTTTCCTTTTTTTACTCATTGCTTCATTAACAGGTATTATTTTAGCTTTTGAACCTATTTCAAAACAGCTTTCAGACTATAGTATTTCTAATACTGAAAAAATAACGCTTGCAGAAACTATTTCTGAACTACAAAAGCAATATGATGAAATAATTTCTATCTCTGTTGATGAAAATGATTTCGTATCAGCCTCGATAGTTACCAAAGAAGGAAAAAGTGACACATTTTATGTAAACCCAACCACAGGTGAAAAAATAGGTGATATCGAAAAAAAGAAACCAATTTTTCAATTCGCCACTAGCCTACACAGATCTTTATTTTTAAAATCTACAGGAAGGTTTATTGTTGGCTTTATTTCTTTTTTACTTTGCTTAATTGCTACCACAGGGTTCATTCTAATTGCCAAACGACAAGGAGGCTTTAAAAAGCTTTTTTCTAAAGTTGTAAAAGAGAATTTTGAACAATATTACCACATTATTATTGGTCGTTACACGCTTATCCCTCTTATTATCATCACGCTAACAGGGGTATATTTATCGTTAGATCGGTTTTCAGTGCTACCTACAGAAAAAATTAAACACTCTTACGATTTTTCTTTAGCTTCTTCAAAAGAAAAAATAACACTTCTTGAGTTTCCAGTATTTAAAAACACTACTTTGAATGAAGTAAAAAGTGTTGAATTTCCTTTTTCTGAAGATGAGGAAGATTACTTTTTTGTAAAACTAACCGATAGTGAATTAATCGTTCATCAGTATACAGGAACTATCATTAGTAAAGAAAACCTTTCATTAACCAGCATACTCTTAAACTGGAGTTTATTATTACATACAGGAAACGGAACTATTGTGTGGTCAATTGTATTGTTACTTTCTTCAACATCTATCCTGTTTTTTATCTATTCAGGCTTTGCGATGACCTTCAGCAGAACACAAAAAAGCTCACTCCCTAAAAATAAAACTAAGAAAGACAATGCTGAAATTATCATACTAGTAGGCTCAGAAACAAACAATACTTACTCTTTTGCCTCATCTTTATACAATGCTTTAATTAAAAATGGTAAAACCGTTTTCATCGATATTTTAAACAATTATGTTTCGTATAAAAACGCGAAACACCTAATCGTATTAACTTCAACTTATGGAGAAGGTGAAGCTCCTTCTAACGCTTCTAAATTTTTACAACTAGTTCAACAAACAGCGGTTCAAAATAAGATTGACTATTCAATAGTTGGTTTTGGTTCAAGAGCATATCCTCATTTTTGTCAATTTGCTATTGATATAAGCAACAAACTACAACAGCTTCCAGAGTTTACACCTCTTTTACCTATATATAAAATTAACAACCAGTCTTTTCAAGACTTTAAAACTTGGGGACATTTATGGAGCGAAAAAACTGAAATTAATTTTGAATTGACACAAGAGGTAAAAAAGCAAAAAAAACAACAAACTTTTACCACAGTTTCTAAAACTGACTTAAACAACGACGATTCCTTTTTGGTCCGCTTACAACCAACTAAAAAAATTCGTTTTAACTCTGGTGATTTGTTAGCTATTACTCCTAAAAAAGACAATATTGAACGCTTGTACTCTATTGGAAAAATAGATAATGATATTATACTAAGTATTAAGAAGCATGAACTTGGAATATGTTCTAACATACTTTATCAACTACAGGAAAACGAAATAATTCAAGCAAATATTCAACAAAATAAAGATTTTTATTTTCCTAAAAAAAATAAAGAAGTAGTATTAATTGCTAACGGAACAGGCATCGCTCCTTTTTTAGGAATGCTGCAACATAAAAACGGTACTAAAGCACATCTATTCTGGGGTGGTAGAACTAAAGAGTCGCTAAAAATGTACGCTCCTTTGTTAAAAAACATAGAACAAAACAATATTCACATTGCTTATTCTCGAGAAAAAGAGAAAGAATATGTACAAGATTTGTTATTAAAAAAAGAAAGTATAATTACTACTGTTTTACAAAACGGAGGAACCATTATGATTTGTGGTTCTATCAAAATGCTAAAAGGTGTTGAGAAGGTATTAGAACAGATAACTTCAAATAAACTAAACACATCTTTAGACTACTTTAAAAAGAATAATCAAATTAAAACGGATTGTTATTAGAAGTCTGTTGGCTAAAGCTATTATTTTCTAATTTCAAATCACCTTTCCCATCAACCAACTACTGACTACTGACTACTGACTACTGACTACTGACTACTGACTTATAAAACAACGAATTCTAATTTATCTACTACGAATTCTAATTTACTCCAAATTAGCCTCTACATCTGTGGTAATTTTGATCATATAAAAACAACAATTATGTGGTCAAACAACAATTATTCATCAGTATTAAAAATGTATTTGGAGAAATACACAAGTTTAAAATTACAAATAAACACAAGCGGATTAATCGCTTCTGTTGAAAAACAAGAAAACGGTCAGTGGATTAACGACCGAAACCTTCCTAACATTTTAAATAAACTATCATCTAGTATGAACTTAGGAAAGGATGTAACCATCATTTTACAACAATAACAGTAACTATATTAACCTTAAAACAAAAAACTATGAAACAAAACATTTTAAAAGTAGGTACAGTAATGGGATTACTACTACTAATCGGAGTATTTTCAAGTTGCAACAACACAAAAAGCGACAATAAAAATCAAGAACAGGGAAACATTACTACCACTGAAAAAACAATTGAAAAATCAGTTGTGGAATACAGAAATCCCGTAGTATTTATTACAGGAAATGACAAAGGAAATAATCATTTTTATGACAGTGCCAGAGTATATTTTAAAGAAAAAAACTACGAAATAATTAATGGTAAGTATTCAGTAGAAGAAATTATTTCTTGGATGAACAAGAATGCTACTGAAAATCCTTACGGAGAAGTTCATATCGTAAATAACAACAATCCTTTCCGAGCAATGAATTTAGAAACTGTAGTTAATGGAGATAAAGTAACCGCTGAAACGTTGCAAAAAACAATTACTAAAGGTGCATTACCCTCAGTAAAAAATGAAGCTATTACAGATGATACTAGAATTATTTTTCACACCAATCAATTGGCTGAAAATACTGATTTAGTAAACACTTTAAAAAGTGCTTTTATAACCGAAAGTAAAATCCCTCAAGTAGTTGCATCACCATACTACAATGTTTTTGGAGGTGAATTTTCAAACCATTATTTAGCACAACCGTACTATGTATTTTATCCAACAGCTAATTCACCTGGAAAAGTAGATTTATCAAAAGAAATTGCTAAAAAATATCCAGAGGAAAAAGAAATTGCTTGGTATGATGCTTTAAACAATGAAAGAGAGCGTTATGTAGGAGAGCCTTATACTATTCAGTATACCATTCCTGTAAATCTAGAATTAGATTATCATAACTCTGACAACGAAATTCCTCACTTTGTAATGCAAGAAGAAATCATGGATTTCATTGCTAGTGAAGAAGATTTAATGAAAGAAGTTGAGAAAACAACTATTCCTGTAGAGAAATTCAGATGGACGTATACTGTAAAAAACAGTCAGTTAATTATAAAAGGTAAATCTTCTGCTCTATGTGTTTTAAAACCTTTAACGAAACCTTATGGAGAGCTAGAACATGTAAAACCAGATACTAATAATAAACGTTTATACGCTATGAAATAACCAATAATTGTTGAACAAACTTCATTATAAATAGAAGAAAATTGAAATAATTACTTCTATTTATAATGAAGTTTAATTTAAGTATTTTTGCTATAATGAAAACCCAATATCATATTACAAAAACAGCTATGAGAAACAACTTTGTATTGAGTACTCAAAAACACTCTATACAAGATTTTGTTTTTTTATTACTAGGCTATTTTTTTTATGGTCTAATTAATATTTCTGCTCAAAACCAACCTTTAAAAACTTACACCAAAAATAATGGGTTACCTAGTTTACATATAAAAAGTGGTACTCAAGATAAAACTGGTTATATATGGTTAGCTTCCAATAACGGACTAATTCAATTTAATGGAAATGAGTTTACAACTTTTACTACAAAAAATGGATTAATTTCTAACAACGTTAATACCATTTCTTCAAAAGAGAATACCATATTTATAGGTACTGATAAAGGTTTAAGCATAAAAAGTCATCATGGGTTTACTAATTTTGAAGGCAACAATGTTAACTGCATTTTAACCGTTAAAAACCGTACTTTTTTAGGGACTAATAAAGGAATTGTTAGAGTTCGTGAAGACTACCTCTCGCCTCTTCGTACCAATTTTCAAATTGATTTAAATCAGATAAACGATATTATATTTGATGGAAAGTTTTACTGGATAGCTACCAATAAATCTTTGTGGAAACTAGACAAACTCTTCAACCCCCAAATTTTAAAAAGAATTGATGTAAATAATTACACTTCTCTTTTAATTAACGAAAAAACTGTAATTGCAACCACTTACAATAAAGGTCTTACGTTTATTAGAAACAACGAAATAGAAACACAAGCTATCACTGCGAAAAATGTTATTGAAATTAAAAAAATTAATAATCAATTTTGGGTTGTTTCAGAGGATGAGGGTATTGAAGTATTAGATATTAATTTTAACTTTGTTAGAAATATTAATAAATATAACACCTTAACCACCAATGAAATTACTAGTGCTTTTCAAGATAATGAAAATAACACATGGGTTTCTACAAAAGATAAAGGAGTTTACTTTATTAAAAGTGATAAATCAGTACAAAAAAAGCCAACTATTTCTTTTGAAAACATCCAGGTTGTTTTTACAACCTTAGATAGTATTAACATTAATAACTACAACAAAACCCTTCAGCTTCCTGCTAATAAAAACCATATTTCTTTTTCTTACAAAACTATAAACATTAATAACTCAAATAAATTAGAGTATCGCTATACACTCAACGATAAAAAAAGCCCTTGGAGTACTAAAAGTGCCATTGATTTAGCTTATTTAGCTCCAGGAAACTACACCTTTTTAGCCCAATCAAGAATAGGAAAAACAAAAAGTGATCCTATTGAGTTTAGTTTTTTTATCGACACACCTATCTATAAGAAAAGCTGGGTCATTTGGTCTAGCGTTGGATTAGCCTGTTTAATTTTAACTCTCATTATTTGGTCATACATTCGAAGAATTCAAGCTAAGAATAAAACTAAAGTAGCCAAGCTAGAGCTGGAAAACTATTTAATATCACTAGAGCAAAAAGCATTACAATTACAGATGAATCCGCATTTTATTTTCAATGTTTTAAACGGAATTAAGGCATTAGGTAATTCGGGTAAGTCGGCAGAATTAAATACTACCATTAGTAAGTTTGCCACACTTTTACGTGGTGTTTTACACAACTCTAGACAAGAAGAAATTAGTTTAGCAGAAGAAATTACAACGTTGAAAAACTATATTGAACTGGAACAACAGATGAACTCAAACACCTTTGAGTATTCTATAATTACAAACCTTACCATAGATTCTGAAGAAATTTTAATTCCGCCAATGCTTATACAACCTTTTGTTGAGAATAGTATAAAACATGGAATTTCTTCTGTAGAAAATGGAAAAATTGAGATTAATTTCTCTGCAAAGAAAGACCTTTTACATTGTGAAATAGTAGATAACGGGATTGGAGTTCATCAATCGAAAGAACTAAAAAAAGTAAGCTCACATAAATCAGTAGCATTAAAAGTTACACAAGAGCGTATTCAAAACCTCTCAAAAAAGAGTACTATTTCTATTAATGAAATATATAATGAAGAGAAAATAATAGGGACTAAAGTACTTTTTAAAATTCCTTTAAAAACTGATTTTTAAAACATGACAAAACTTACTGCAATTTTAGTAGATGACATGCCTACTGCTTTAAATATGTTGCAAAACGACCTTACTCAGTTTCATCCAGAAATTGAAATTATTGGCACTGCTAAAAGTGTGGTTGAGGCTTCAAAAGTTTTACGTAAACAACAACCAGATATTTTATTTTTAGATATCATGTTGGGTGACGGTACAGGTTTCGATGTTTTAGAAATTCACCCAAACCTATCTTCAAAAATTATTTTTGTTACAGCTAGTGACGAGTATGCTATTAAAGCTTTTAAGTTTGCTGCTATTGATTATGTACTAAAACCATATTCAAATGAAGACTTAACAAATGCCATTAGTAAAGCAAAAAATCAAATTAAACCCGATAAAGAACAGTTAACAGTACTTCAACAATCCATTACAAAACCGAGTCAACGTCCTAAAAAGATATCATTAAACACTGCTAATAAGATAATGGTGGTAAATTTAGATGATATTGTCCGTTGTCAGTCAGATAATAATTACACTGAGTTTTTTATGAATGATGGACAAAAAATATTGGTTGGAAAAACTCTAAAATACTTTGCTGACATGTTAAAAGAATTAGATTTCTTAAGAGTTCACCAAAGTCATCTAATTAATATTCAGTTTATTAAAGAATTTATAAAATCTGATGGTGGTTATTTAGTTTTAAAAAACAAAACAACGGTTCCTGTTTCAGTTCGTAAAAAAAATGAAGTTATTAGCGTTTTAGAAAAAATGTAATTACCGTTTTTTTCCTATTTCCTCAGGTTTTTTAACACTTTTGTTAAAGTTTTATTAATTTTTTATTTACCTTAGTGTTTATAAACTAAAAAAATATGGTTGCATTTAAACCGGAAAAAGGTAGGTTATTAATTGCTGAACCAGCAATTTTAAATGATAGTTCTTTTAAAAGAGCTATTGTTTTACTTACTGAGCATAATGAAAAAAGTTCAGTGGGTTTTATTTTAAACAGACCTTTAGACCACGTACTTAGCGATTTAGTTCCTGAGATAGACTGTGATTTTACAGTATATCAAGGCGGACCAGTAGAACAGGATAATTTATATTTTATCCATAAAGTTCCACACTTGCTTCCTAATAGTATTGAAGTTGCAAACGGTATTTACTGGGGGGGTGATTTTGACCTTTTAAAAGAGTTATTAAACAATAAACAGTTAAAGGCTGGTGATATTCGTTTCTTTTTAGGATATTCTGGTTGGGGAACAAGCCAACTGGAAGAAGAGTTATTAATGAATTCTTGGTTTATTGCAGAGAACGACTACGAAAATATTTTGACTACCAATGATCGAAATTTTTGGAAAGACAAGTTACTCCAACGAGGTGGAAAGTATAAAATTTGGGCTAATGCTCCTAGCGATATTCAAATGAACTAGCCCTAGCTAGCTAGTTACTATTGCAAGCTTTAAGCTACTTTTTATTTTATTTGTTATCTCTGTTGAAAACTCTTTTTTACGATAATTGGTAACTGATTGAATTCCAACAATAGCGTTGGTTATAAAAACTTCATCTGCTTTTTGAATTTCAAAAGGAGAAATAGTTGTTTCTTCTATTGTATATTCTGGATGTTTTTCTATAATTTCAATTACTTTTTTTCTGATAATTCCTTTAATACAGCCTTCAGTTAAAGCAGGAGTTTTTATGACACCTCCTTTTATTATAAAAATATTTCCGTTAATAGATTCAACGACTCCTTTACGTTCATTTAGCAAAATACAGTTATCTAAATCATTTTCTTCAGCAAAAACAGCAGCCAATGTATTCAACATTCTGTTTGTTGTTTTAATCGTTGAAAGTAATCCTGAATAATTATAAAAATCTTTAAAAACATCCATTCTATACACCTCTTTTTCTGTGTACTCTAATGGAGTTCCTTCAATAATATAATCTATCTCGTTTGTAACGGGTGTATATAAACCACCATCTTTTCTAAAAACAGTTAATCGCACTCTATAAGTAGAAGATTTAGGTAATTCTTTTACTACTTTAAGAATTTCATCTTGTAAAAACTCAAGAGTAAACTCCATAGGTATCTTCATACGAAGCATTCGCATTGATGCCATTAACCTAAAATAGTGGTCTTCAACAAAAACAACTTTACCATTTAATACTTTAATTGTTTCAAAAACAGCATCGCCATACTTAAACGCTCTATTCTTTGTCGAAATCTGTACTTCGTTATCAGAAATTAAAGTTCCATTAAAGTTTACCATTTCTTAAAATTTTAATTGCAAACTTACAATTTAGGTGAATATTAGCCACAAAAAAACTCGACAAAATTGCCGAGTTTATCTTTTAGTTCTTTTCTCCTTGTGTATTAAGCTCCTATTGTATGTTTCAATTCTTCTATTTGGTTTTGCCAAAGCATTTTTGCTTCTTCTGCATCATCTTCATCATCGGCAAAATCTGTAACAATAACAGCAACATCTTTTGTTAATGGATCTACCTGTATTTTAAATTCAAAATAACTATCATCGCCTTCACTTTCAGTCCATTTAAACTTAATGCGTTCATCTGTTTTCTTGGTAATAATCTTTGCCTCTTCTTCAGAATCATCCCAAATAAAAGTAATAAGCTTTCCTCGTGAATTTACTCTGTCTGCAAACCATTCTTCTAAACCTGCTGGTGTTGCAAAATATTGATATAACATGCTTGGAGAAGCATGAATAGGAAACTCTAACTCAAATTTAACTTTGCTCATTTATTTTTTTCTTTAAGTGCCAATATATATAATTATTTTTTAAAAAAAAATTTAAATGTTTGTTGCCTAAAACTAAAAAGTAATTATATTTGCACCCGCAATCAGGCGAGGTAGCTCAGTTGGTTAGAGCGCAGGATTCATAACCCTGAGGTCGGCAGTTCAAATCTGCTCCTCGCTACAAAACCCAATTCATTAGATTTGGGTTTTTTTTATGCCTATATTCCCATATACATTTTAAAATGAGACCCTACTTTTTGTACCTCAAACTCCTCTCCTATTATTGTAAAGCCCAAACTTTCATAAAACCCTACTGCTTCTTTTCTTGCATTACACCATAAAATAGTAATATCCTTACCCTTTAAAACACTTTTAGCTTCTTCTATTAACATTCTCCCAGCTCCCATTCCTCTAACTTCTGGTAACGTTGCCATTCCTCTTAATTGATATTGCTCTCCTTTAATAACATCAATTCTATTTTGTATAAAAGATGCTATACCTACCAATTTATTGTTGTAAAAAGCTCCTAAGTGAAACGTACTTTCAAGTTTATCTTCTTTAAACTTGTAAGGTAAATCAATGTTGTTTCGTAAAACAGCTAATCGAATATCATACGTTTCTTGAGCTGATATATTTTTTATTTTTATCATCTGAAATTTCTTTAATCCAAAAATACAGAATGAATATAAATTTTAACCTGATTAGCAAAGAAGATATCCTTACAATTCTTCCTCTTTTACGTAAAGCAAATACTACTACACCGCAAGATGTTTTAGAATCTCGAGTTTTAGAAATGGCTGAGTACTCAAACTATGAATGTGTAGGTGTTTTTGATGATGATAAGCTTATAGGTGTTTGTGGGCTTTGGTACAGTATGAGACACTATATTGGTAAAAGTGTAGAGCCAGACCATGTAATTATTGATGAAATTTATAGAGGCAACAACATTGGTAAACAACTTTTTAAATGGGTGTATAACTATACGAAGACTAAAGGTTGTGAAGCTGTTGAATTAAACACTTATACTGCTAACAGAAAGTCTCATAAATTTTATTATAACGAAGGCTTTGAAATATATGGTTTTCATTTTCTTAAAATTATAAGGAATGAAAAATCTTTCTTCTAAGAGACTGAAAGAAAGTTTAAAATAAATAATATAAAACCTTACTTATATTACGGTTTTTTTCTAGTATTATATTTTAAATACCCTAAGTTTGAGAAACTTAAAACTTTTATTATGGTAAGAAATATCTCAAACTTAGGAACTAGTTTAAACAAAAAGGAACAACGATCTATTAACGGTGGTAAAGCATAATGTTTATTACCTGACAATACCTGTTCTCGAATTTGGTTTGGTTGTACTGAACCGCAATGCCAGCCTCAACCTTTTTAAAAAACTAAGCGGGTTCTCCCGCTTTTTTCTCCTCCTTTAATACTTCAACCTTAAAATCTATACTTTTTATTAGAGCTACAAATCAAAAAAAATATTTTTTTGGCTTATCCTTACTTTTTTTTACGTCTTTTTATTCTTTTATTAATTAAATTATAGGTAAATTTGTAATACTTAAGAGACGTCTTAAGTTCTTTTTCATAGCAATTTTCCCACTCAATCTTTTTGAGTGGGTTCTTTTTTATTCCTCATACTACAGTTTTACTTTATTCTATTTTTAATAATTTTGCTCACATGCATGAAATTATTATAGATACATTATTCTTAATATTCTCTTTCTTTTTTATCAGAAAAGGTTCAAGTTTTCTTATAAGTAGATCAAAAAACTTCCATGAAAAATATAGAACAGCTTTAGCTGACAAAGACAGGTTTTTCAATTTTTTTTAACTATTTTTTAATATCTTTTCATGGGTTACTATCCTTTTAGTCTTTGTTATTTGGTTCAGATTTCTTACATCTTAAAACCTATAATTTAAAAACACAACATGCAACCAATATTTCTTTTATTACTCTTGAGTTCTGAGTTTTGATTACCTTTTATTTCAAAAGGTGATTCGCTTAAAAATTGAACATAAAAAAAGGCCATCTTTTCAGATAGCCTTTTTTATATAGTTATGTATAGGTTATAAACTAACCACAACTTTAATCTACAATTTCTACATTAAAAGCGTTTAAGCCTTTTTTACCTTGTTCGGTATCGTAACGTACTTTATCATTCTCTCTAACGTCGTCAATTAACCCTGAGTTGTGTACAAAAATATCTTCTCCTGATTCTGATGATGTAATAAACCCAAATCCTTTTGAGCTGTTAAAAAATTTTACTGTGCCTTCTTGCATCTTACTTAAATTTTAAATTATTATATAATGTTGTGTAAAAGAAGAACCTTTATATAACTATTTTATAATGTTATTACACAGTTACAAAAAGCTATTATGCTATAAACACTTAAAAAAAATAAAGGAATAATGAAATAAAAAAGGCAAGAAGAGAATAAACTCAAAAAACTAATTAATATATACTACCTTGAAATAATTAAGGTGTTCTACTTGAACGCGACAAAGATAGTCTTTTTTAATTGATTATTTAGATATTAGTTCCTTTTTAAATTTTTAAATCATGTTCAGCATCATAACTTATGATAAACTACAAGAATATTGAAACAGGTTTTAGTGCATTTTATTACATAAAAAAATAGATTTTATACTCATCTTCTATAAATAGTCTTACAGCATATAAAACATTTAAAACCTTATACTATTCACTTTCTGAAAGTTATATCTAAAAGGTAAATTCTTTGTTAATTTTTTTCAAAAAAGTCTTTGCAGATATTAGAAACAGTCTTATATTTGCAACCGCTTTACTGCGGGAGTAGCTCAGTTGGTAGAGCGTCAGCCTTCCAAGCTGAATGTCGCCAGTTCGAACCTGGTCTCCCGCTCTAATTAAAATATAGCAAGTAATTGCAAAACTTTACCAATGCGAGAGTAGCTCAGTTGGTAGAGCGTCAGCCTTCCAAGCTGAATGTCGCCAGTTCGAACCTGGTCTCTCGCTCAAAAAAAACCGAAACATTAGTTTCGGTTTTTTTATTTATTCATTTTTAGTTTATCTCCAAAGAAAAATAACCCAACAATAATTAACGCCATAATAACAATCATTACTGTATGATTTGTTATCACACTTGGTCGCAACAACAATGTTATTAAATAACCACCAATAGCACCACCTAAATGTGCTGAATGACCGATATTACCTACTTGGTTTTTCATTCCGTAAATAGAGTACAACAAATACCCAACACCAAAAACATATCCTGGTATTGGAACTGGTATTGGCAACATAATTAACTCCATACCTGGGTACAACATTATAGAAGAAAATATTACCCCTGAAACTGCTCCAGATGCACCAACCGCACTGTAGTATGGTACCCTTTTATACTGATGCAACGAATACATACTTCCTGCTATTAAACTTGCAAAATAAATTAGTATAAAGTTTAATGTTCCAAAACTTGAATCAACCACTTTTCCAAACAAATACAAAGCATACATGTTAAACCCCAAATGCAACCAATCTACATGTAAAAAACCAGAGGTTAGCATGCGTATTTTCTCTCCGTCCAATATTTTTTGAACCTGAAATTTATAGCGATCAAAAAAAACAGCATCGTTAAACCCTTTAAGAGATACTAATACATTAGCTACAATTAGTATAATAATAATTTGACTCATAGTTTTATATATATCCACAAACATAAACAAAAGTTAATAAAGTAAATCATTCATTAATTAATACGATATTTGCCTAAAATTAAAACTTAATGAAACTACTCATATTTATTATTGTGTATCCACTTATATGGATATTATCAATTTTACCAATGAGATTATTATATATAATTTCTGATTTTTTTCGCTTTATTGTTTTCGACCTTGTAGGCTACCGTAAAAAAGTTGTTATTGAAAACCTAAAAATGGCTTTTCCAGATAAAAGTGATAAGGAAATAAAAAACATTGCAAGAAAGTTTTATAAACACTTTGTCGATTTAATTTTTGAGAGTATCAAATCTTTTACAATTAGTGAAAAAGAAATACTTAAACGCTATAAATACAAAAACCCCGAACTTGTTAACAAACTTGCAAAAGAAGGCAAAAGTATTGCTTTAGTAGGAGCGCATCAAGCTAACTGGGAATGGTCTATAAACACTCCTTTAGTTTTAGATATACCTGTTTTTGGAGCATATACTAAACTGGCTAATAAATATTTTGAAAAAGTAGTAAAAACATCAAGATCCAAGTTTGGTGTTACTGGTTTTAAAACTTCTGAAACCATAAAGGGAATTCACAAAAATTACAAAAACAACACACAAGGACTCTACATACTACTTAGTGACCAGTCTCCTCAAGTGCACAAAACTCACTATTGGTCTGAATTTTTAGGAGTAAAAGTTCCCATACATACAGGAGCTGAAATACTTTCAAAAAAATATGATTTTGCAGTAGTTAATTATGCTGCAAGAAAAATTAAGAGAGGTTATTTTGAAGTTGAGTTTGAACTGATAACAGATTCACCAAAAGACTTTGAAAACTATCAAATAACAGACAAATATTTAGAAATTACCGAACGAAATATCAGGAAACAGCCTGAGTTTTATTTATGGACACATAAGCGTTTTAAGCATAAGGACAAATATGAGCAATGGCTAAAAAACAGAAAAGCTTCTCAGAAATAACTGAGAAGCTTTTTTTATTGCTTATCCAAATAAGTTTACCCCACAAAAAAAGCCTTTCTACTTAGAAAGGCTTTTGCTTTTTGGGTGAAAGACCGGGTTCGAACCGGCGACCTCCGGAACCACAATCCGGCGCTCTAACCAGCTGAGCTACAATCACCATGTAACTTGCGGGTGCAAATATACAAGCTTTTCATATTTTGGCAAAATTTTTTATTAAATTAATTTACTTAAATTTTCTACTGCCACATAACGCTCTGACGTAAAGCCTTCTGCAAAATCAACTCCAATTAATCTTCCTAAATCTCTTGCTCTATACTCAATACTATCAGTAAAGTTTACACTAGTTATTGGTGTTTCTGGTTCGTTACTCTTAGGATCAAAAAACTGCGATGAGTACGCCATAACCGAACCTATCTTTTTATCCATAAAACCTGTAACATCTACTACAAAATCAGGTTCTATATTTTTCCATTGTATATAATGATAAACTTGTTTCGGTCGCCACTTTTCTTGTTTAACTCCATCTAACGCTGTTTCTATTTTAAGTAAACCACTTAAAAAGCATGCATCAGACACTAATTTACTTCCTTTTGGGTGATCAATATGACGATCGTCAATAGCATTACACAATACTATTTCTGGTTGATACTTACGTATCATTTTAATAATTTCTAATTGATGCTCTCTATCATTCTTAAAAAAGCCATCTGCAAAGCCTAAATTTTCACGTACTGATATTCCTAAGATTTCACCAGCTATTCTTGCTTCATTATCTCTTAACTCAGCGGAACCTCGTGTTCCTAGTTCTCCACGAGTTAAATCAACTATCCCTACTCTTTTCCCTTGTGAAATTTCTTTGGCTATGGTAGCAGCACATCCTAATTCAACATCATCTGGATGCGCTCCAAAAGCTAATATATCTAGTTTCATTTATTGTATTGTTTTTTGTAATGCTTGTTCTATATCTTTAATTAAATCTTTTGTTTCTTCTATTCCTACCGAAAAACGAATAAGTCCATCTTTTATTCCTTGCTTTGCTCTTTCTTCTGGTGAAAGTAACGCATGCGAGGTTTCTGCAGGACTTAGCATGGTACTTTCAACTCCTGCTAAACTCATAGACGGTTTTATCAATGCTAAATTACGTTGAAATATCATAGCATCAATTTCTTCTTGTAATTCAAAAGACAACATTCCTCCAAAATACTTCATTTGAGCTTTGGCTAACTCATAGTCTGTATGCGATTTTAACCCTGGGTAATATACCTTAGCTATATGCTCATTTTTTTCTAAAATTTTTGCCATTTTTAAGGCATTCTTGCTTTGGCGTTTTACACGTAAATTCATTGTTTTTAAACTGCGCTCTAGCATCCACACCGTAAAATCACTTAAACTCCCTCCTAAGTTCTTAGCTAAATTCCATATTTTCTTTATATGTTCTTCTGAAGCAGCTACGGCTCCTGCCAAAATATCTGAATGGCCTCCCATATATTTAGTCGCAGAATGTATCATAATATCAACTCCAAAATCAACTGGTGTTTGATTAATTGGAGAAGCAAAAGTGTTATCAATCATTGTTACAACACCATGTTGCTTTGCTAAATTAGCAACAGCCTGTATATCTACTACTTTTAATAAAGGATTGGATGGAGTTTCAATAAAAATTACACGTGTATTTAGTTGAATTTCTTTTTCAAAATCTTCAATGGCTAAACTGTTGGTAAACGAATATTCTATTCCAAATTTTTCAAATTCTTCTACTACAAAATTATAGGTTCCTCCGTACAACGTTTCTTGCAGTACTACATGGTCTCCTTTTTGTAAAAAAGCTAATAAAGAAGTGCTAATAGCTGCCATACCCGAACCAAATAGTAAGCCTGATTCTGTTTTTTCTAAAGCAGATATTTTTTTACACAACGCTTCTTGATTAGGCGTATTAAAATAACGTGGATACCTTTTTACATCTACATTTTCAAATTGGTAAGAAGTTGACATGTATATTGGTGAAATAGCTCCTTTAAATTGTTCGTCTTTTATTTCACCAACATGCGTACAAATAGTATTAATGCCTAATTTTTGCTTGGTATTCATAGTAATAAGAGATTTTAAAACCTTAGACTTTAGATTTCTTTACAGAACTTTAATAGCTAAGTTACAAAAACTACCTTATACCTTAACAAATTTCCATTTTCCTTTTTTAAACATCCAAATACCAACAATGGCAATTAAAACTTCTGCTAAGGTTATTGCTAAAAAGACTCCAATAGGGCCAAAACCTAATGTAATTGCCATAAGGTATGCAAACGGTAATTGGAATAACCAAAAACACACAAAATTGATATAGGTCGGTGTTTTCGTATCACCTGAACCATTGAATGATTGAATTACAACCATTCCGTATGCATACGCTATATATCCTGCCGCCATAATTTGTAAACACAATGCTCCATTTTCAACAACTTCAGAATTTTCAGAAAACCATCCTAAAAAAGTTGGGGCAAAAACTATATAAATCAATGATACTATTCCCATAAAAATAGCACAATATTTACTGGTAATCCAAACAGATTTCTCTGCCCTTTCCGGTTGTTGTGCTCCTAAGTTTTGGCCTACCAATGTTGCTGCTGCATTACTCATTCCCCAAGCAGGCATTAAAGTAAACATCATTATTCGAATAGCAATTGTATATCCAGCAAGTACTTCACTTCCAAATTCAGACATAATTCGCATTAAAAATACCCAGCTTGAAGTTCCAATAATAAACTGCCCTATTCCACCTAATGACACTTTAATTAAGTTTATCATTACTGAAGCTCTTATCACTAGATCTTTAACAACTAATTTTACTTTACCTGCCCCAAAGAACAATACTAGCAATTGTGCCACAACTGCTGTTCCTCTACCTATTGTTGTTGCTATAGCTGCTCCTTCTACTCCGTATGCAGGTATAGGTCCTAATCCGAAGATAAAAATAGGATCAAGTATAATATTTAATCCGTTTGATAAAATCAACGTCCACATTGCTATAGATGCATTTCCTGCTCCTCTAAAAATAGCATTGATTAAAAACAGTAACATTACAGTAATGTTTCCTCCTAACAATACTTGGGTATAACCAAAACCTTCAGCTATTAAGTCTGGCTCCCCTCCCATGAGTGCTAGTATTTCTTTTGGATATAAAATCCCTACAACACTAATAAGAATTGAAATAAATACTCCTAAAAAAATAACTTGTACTGCTGTTTGGTTTGCTCCTTCAGCATCTTTTTCTCCTGTCCTACGAGCAACTAAAGCGGTTGCCGCCATACTCAACCCTATAGCTACAGCATACACTAACGTAAGTACAGACTCTGTTAACCCTACAGTAGCTACAGCATTTACGCTTACCCTTGATACATAAATAATATCTACCAAGGCAAAAATAGATTCCATCAGCATTTCCAAAATCATCGGAATAGCCAATACAAAAATTGCTTTACGAATACTTCCCGTCGTAAAATCTTGCTGTCTTCCTAAAACAGCATCTTTAAAAAGTGAAAATATGGTTTGTTTTGATGTTTGATTGTAATCAGTCATTATAAAGTTTTATAAATACATAAAATTGTCTTAAAAAGAGTAAGACATAACTATTTGTTGCTGAGGCAACACCACTATTTGAGGCGACTTATACAATCATAATGGTACAAATATCCGAAAATATTTTTAATTAATTTCAATATCTTCGTGCTATGATTAAGGTTACCATTATAGGAGGCGGTAATGTAGCTACACATTTAGCCAATGCTTTTAGTAAAACAAACGAAGTATCGTTAGTACAGGTTTATGCTCGAAATATTAAACAAGTTCAACATTTAAAAGGAGTTACTTCTATTACAAATAGCATAGAGCTTTTAACAAAAGCTGATGTATATATCATTGCTGTTTCTGATGATGCTATTGGTGATGTTTCTCATAAAATTGAACAAAAAAACGGTTTAGTAGTGCACACTTCTGGAAGTGTGGCTATACAATCGTTACAAAACACAGGTCGCAAAGGTATTTTTTACTTATTGCAAAGTTTTTCAAAAGACAAGGAAGTTAATTTTGATGAAATTCCGTTTTGTTTAGAAGCTGAAAATGAAGAAGACTTGCAGTTATTAGAAGATCTAGCAAAATCAATCGGAAAAAAGATATACCGTATCAATTCTGAACAACGTAAACGATTACACGTCGCAGCCGTTTTTGTAAATAACTTTACCAACCACATGTATAAGATTGGTGCTGATATTTGTAATGAATACCAAGTTCCTTTTGAAGTACTACAACCGTTGGTTAAAGAAACAGCTCAAAAAATAACCAAGTTGAGTCCTGAGGCAGCACAAACAGGTCCTGCCAAAAGAAATGACCAAAAAACTATTCAAAATCATTTAGCATTATTAAATGCTGAACAACAAGAAATTTATAAACTTATTACAAAATCAATCCAAAAAAATGGAAAAGAGTTATAAAGAATACTTACCTCAAATAGATACTTTTATTTTTGATGTAGATGGTGTGTTGACTAACGGAATTGTAACCGTTTTTCCTGATGGGCAACTCTTACGTCAAATGAATATTAAAGATGGGTACGCTTTAAAAGCTGCTGTAAAAGCAGGCTACAGAGTTTGTATCATCTCAGGAGGAAAAAATGAAGGTGTACGTACACGTTTAGAAGGCTTAGGTATTACCGATATTTATTTAGGTGCTCATAACAAAATTAAACAGTTTAATGAATTGATTGAAAAGCACAAATTGAATCCTGAAAATGTGATGTACATGGGAGATGACATTCCTGATTATCCTGTAATGAAACTCGTTGGAATGCCTTCTTGCCCTAACGATGCCGCTCGTGAAATACAACAAATTTCAAAATACATTTCTGATAAAACTGGCGGTAACGGTTGTGCTCGTGATATTATTGAACAAGTGTTACGTGTACAAGGAAAATGGGATAGCAATTTTGATGCACAATACGATTAATTGGAATACTTTTTGAAAACGATATACTATTAAAACTTTTAAATTATGAAAAAAATACTTTTTGCTTTAGTACTTACTACCATTAGCTTTTCAATGAGCGCACAAACTATTTTCGGAAAATGGGAAAACCGCGATGAAGAAACTAACAAAGTTGATTCTGTAATTGAAGTATATAAAAAAGGCGGAAAAGCATACGCTAAAATTGTTGAGATTACAAACGAAAAACGTCAAGAAGCTGTTTGTGATAAATGTAGCGGGAAGCGTAAAAACACCCCTATTTTAGGAATGAATATTTTAACAGGACTAAAAAAAGATGGTGACGAATGGAGCGGTGGAAAAATTTTAGATCCTAAAAACGGAAAAGAATATAAATGTTATATTAAACTTGAAAACGACAACAAATTAAAAATTAGAGGCTACATAGGTTTTGCTGCCTTTGGTAGAACCGCTTACTGGTACCGAAAAAACTAAGTCTTAAAAACATTCAAAAGCATCATTAGAAAATGATGCTTTTTTTATAAAAAAATAAAAGACTTTAGTGTCTTTTATAAAGAAAACTAATATCTTTGTAGCATATTATTTTATATGTTTTCAAAATCTTGTGAATACGGTTTAAGAGCAACTATTTTTGTTGCAGAGCAATCTAGCTTAGATAACAAAGTTGGTGTAAAAGCCATTGCTGCTGCTATTGATTCACCAGAAGCTTTTACAGGGAAAATACTCCAAATTTTAACGAAGAATAATATTATTGATTCTATTAAAGGACCTTATGGTGGATTTGTAATTAACAAAGCTGACCTTAAAAAAATTCGTTTAAGTGATGTGGTTCGTGTATTAGATGGTGATAGTATTTACACAGGTTGCGGATTGGGTTTAAAGCAATGTGACGATAGCTCTCCCTGCCCTCTTCACTTTAAATTTATAGAAATTAGAGATAACCTAAGAAAAATGTTAGAAAAGAATACCCTTCATGATATATTATACACCCGGGATAAAAAAAATACTTTCTGGCTAAAACGAGAGTAAAAAAATTTACATTAATAAAAGATAAAAAGGTCTTTTTATGATTTATAAGTATAAACTGAAACAAAATGGAAATAAATAACAACTCAATAGTAGCTAACATAGTTGCAAACAACTATAAAACAGCTACAATTTTTAAACTATATGGAATTGATTTTTGTTGCAATGGTAATAGAACTATTCAGGAAGTTTCAATGAAAAAAAATATTATTCCAGATACGTTAATCAATAAACTAATTCGTATTGATAAGGGTTCAAAATCAAATAACGATTATCAAAACTGGTCGTTAGATTTTTTGTGTGATTACATCTACCAAAATCACCATGTATATGTAGAAAAACAAATTCCTGAAGTTTTAGAATACCTAACTAAAATAGCTAAGGTACATGGTAACAATCATACTGAGCTACATGAAGTTTTACGGCTTTTTAAAAAAAGTGCAGGTGAACTAACAACTCACATGAAAAAAGAGGAACTTATTTTATTTCCTTTTATTAAAAAGTTAGTCACGGCTAGTAATACGAACACTCCTCTTTCTCCTCCCACATTTGGCACGGTAGAAAACCCTATTAATATGATGCATACTGAGCATGATAATGAAGGGGATAGATTTAGAATCATTTCAAAACTTACTAATAACTACACTCCTCCTGCTGATGCCTGCAACACTTATAAAGTTGCTTTAGCTATGTTACAAGAGTTTGAAGAAGATTTACACAAACACATTCATTTAGAAAACAACATTCTATTTAAAAAAGCAATCAAATTAGAAAATCAATTAAATAACTAACAATGAGAAAAATTTGGACTGGATTTATTGCAGTAGTCGTATTATCATTTATTGCATTAATATGGGTAGGTACAGAAGTTTACCAAACCCAACCCCCTATACCTGAAACAGTAAAAGTTAACGGAAGTAACGAAACTATATACACTAAAAAAGATATTCAAGATGGACAAAATATATGGGAATCTATTGGAGGAATGGAAGTGGGTTCTATTTGGGGACACGGAAGTTATGTAGCTCCAGACTGGACAGCCGATTGGATTCATAAAGAAGCAGTTTACTTATTAAACTATTGGTCAAAAAGAGATTTTAATATTGATTATGACGCTTTAGATGAAGAAAATAAAGCTGCTCTAAAAGCTCGATTGGTAAAAGATATTAGAACCAATACGTTTAATGAAAAAGACCAATCAATAACTATTTCAAAAGAACGAAAAGAAGCTATTGTAGCAAACTCAGCACATTACACAAACATCTTTTCGAAAGGTCATGAAAAATATGCCATTCCAGAAGGCGCCTTAACCGATATTGAAAAACTACGAAAACTAAATGCTTTCTTATTCTGGACCTCTTGGGCAGCAAGTACAGAAAGACCTGGAAAAGATTACACCTATACTTCTAACTGGCCACATGAGCCGTTAATTAATAATACGATTACTCCCGATTCACAACTTTGGTCAGGGTTCTCTATAATTTTATTACTACTATTTATTGGAGTGTTAACTTATTATTACATCCGAAACCATGAAAAAGGAGAAGCAGTAACAAACCCAAACAAAGATCCTTTACTCGACTTAAAGCTATTTAGGTCTCAAAAAGCAGTATTGAAGTACTTTTTAGTTATTTCCCTACTTATTGTATTACAAGTTGTTTTGGGAATTGTTACTGTACATTACACAGTAGAAGGGCATGCATTCTTCGGATTTAATTTATCTGAATATCTTCCGTATTCAATCTCAAGAACATGGCATACGCAACTTGCTGTATTTTGGATTGCTGCTACTTGGTTAGCTACAGGATTATTCTTAGCGCCAATAATCAGTGGTAAAGAAATGAAGTACCAAGTTTTCGGTATCAACTTCTTATTTGTAGCCTTATTAATAATTGTCTTAGGTTCAATGTTAGGAGAATGGTTAGGTGTACATCAGTTTTTAGATTTAACTACCAACTTCTTCTTTGGCCACCAGGGATACGAATACATGGATTTAGGTAGATTCTGGCAAATATTCTTAGGTATTGGTTTAATATTATGGGTAGTTATGGTTGGTAGACATGTGTGGTATGGTATCCGTAAAAAAGACGATTCTAAACATTTACTTTCTATCCTATTAATAGCTGTAATTGCTATTGGTATGTTCTTTTTCTCAGGATTAATGTATGGAGAAAACAGCTCATTACCAGTAATTAATTATTGGAGGTGGTGGCTCGTACACTTATGGGTAGAAGGTTTCTTTGAGGTATTTGCTACCGTAGTTATTGCTTATATCTTTTCTCGAATGAAAGTTATTTCAACCAAAACAGCAGGAAAAACAGCGATAGCCTCAGCAACAATTTTCTTAGCAGGTGGTATCATTGGTACCTTACACCACTTATATTATTCAGGAACACCGGTGCAAGCCATTGCCTTAGGAGCTACGTTTAGTGCTTTGGAAGTGGTACCGCTTACCTTAATGGGATTTGAAATTAGAGAAAACTGGAATTTGTTGAAAAAGAATGCTTGGATTCAACGTTATAAATGGCCTATCTTTTTCTTTATTGCTGTTGCTTTTTGGAACATGGTAGGGGCTGGTGTATTCGGGTTCTTAATCAACCCTCCTATTGCACTATACTACATTCAAGGGTTAAATACTACTGCAGTACATGCACACACTGCCTTGTTTGGAGTATATGGAATGTTAGGTATGGGCTTTATTTTAATTTGTTTACGTCTATATTCAAACATTGCTTGGAACGAAAAATTGGTAAAAAATGCATTTTGGTTCTTAAATATTGGATTGATATTAATGGTCGTATTAAGCTTATTACCAGTTGGTATAATTCAAGCATACACCTCAATAACCAAAGGATATTCTTTTGCTAGAGATCCAGAGTTATTATACAATCCAACAGTACAAACCTTAAAATGGATGCGAATGATAGGAGATATTGTATTCTCTTTAGGTATTGTATGTTTCTGCTGGTTTGTGGTAAAAACAACGATTAATGCTATAAAACAAAAATCGTAACACTTCTTTATTTTTATAAAAAGTCTGTGTAATTATTTTTACACAGACTTTTTATCTTCACAAAGATGTTATCTAAAATATCTTTAAAAAACAATCCGTTAAGTTAATATCAAACTGTCATTACAAATGGATACTGAGCAAAGTCAAAGTGGAATCCGTCGATTAGTAAATGGCTTCACTAATGTTTCCACTCTACCCTATTTTTATATATTTGAAAAAAATTACTGGTTGTCGCAACTCTATTTTAAATGACTTATCTATCTATAATTATAATCGTAGGTATTTTTCTTGTATTCAAAAAAAATATCTCAGCACCTCAATGGAAACAACCTACAACTCACTTTCCTAACAAATGGAAAATTAGTTTAACTAAAAAAGTTGCTTTTTACAACGCACTTACTCCTGATAAAAAAGAATTGTTCGAGTTCAAGGTTTTTGAATTTTTATTAAATCATGACGTTGTTGGTGTTGACGTTACGATTACAATTACGGACAAACTACTTATAGCTTCCAGTGCTGTAATTCCTATTTTTAATTTTCCTGAATGGCGCTACCCCAACATCAAAGAAATCATTTTATATCCTGCCATGTTTAACGAACATTTTGAAACAGAAGGAAACAACCGAAGAATTTTAGGAATGGTAGGTAACGGGTATTTAGAAGGAAAAATGATTTTATCTAAACCTGCTTTACATCTAGGTTTTGAAAATGAAACCGATAAAAAGAATACTGCCATCCACGAATTTGTGCATTTAATTGATAAACTAGATGGAAATATTGACGGAATTCCACATGTATTATTAGAAAAACAATACAGCATTCCTTGGGTAGACTTAATCAACAAAAAGATTGAAGAAATATACAACGATGCTTCTGATATCAATCCGTATGGAGGAACTAACAAAGCGGAGTTTTTCTCGGTAGCAAGCGAATACTTTTTTGAACGCCCAAAGTTATTAGCTAGAAAACACCCTGACCTTTATGAATTGCTAGAACAAATTTTTAAGCAAGATATGGATGACATGAATCTACATTTAAAACGTCTTGATATTTCCAGAAACGATCCTTGTCCTTGTGATAGCGGAGTGAAATACAAAAAGTGTTGTGGGGTGAACTAACCCTCTCCTATACTTTTCATTTCGAAGAAGGTACGAGTGAGAAATTGTAAGGTTCAGCGTAGTTAAATCTCACAAAGTGAGTAACTCCTGTTCTTACTATTTTTTAGTCTCATACTCCTTCAATTGGACAGAGACCAATAAACACCTCTTCGGAAATCCACATTTTTTTCTGCATATTTCTCCTTTTAAATCATTGTTCTAATAGATAATTTTGCCTGTATAAAACATGAATTATGGAAGAAGTAGTTTTTAAAGCCTTATTAACTGAAACTAAATTTAATAGAATAGACAATTTTATTCAAGAAATAATTAACAACAATCAAAATAACGGAGCTACCTACGAGTCAGTGAGAGAATCTATTATAAAATTGGTTTTATATCGATTTATTAAAATAGACACAACTGCTTCTACAGATTGTATTTTACGAGAGAATAATTTTTATCAAGCTCGTGAACTAGGTAGTGTGAGTTCTTGGTTAGAAAAAAGACGTACTTACGAGTATTCTTAATAAGATTACTTACATACACTAAAGTCGAATTGGATAACAACCTAATCCAATTAATCTAAAACGGTCATTTCGAAGAAGCGATTTTATGAGCGACTGAGAAATCTCATGAATCAGAATTACTCACAAACTACTACTTTCATTTTGTCTTGATACAAAACGAAACAAAAAATCAAGACTTATTTTTCTTTTTTTGAATTCTACGTTGTATTCCGTATTCGAATCCAGACCGTAAACTCTTTGGATTCTCTTCTACTCCATAACCTTGAATGCTAGCAAAATAAAAATAGGTCGATTTTTACTCATAAGCCTTCTCTACCCCCTCGCAATTACGGTAAAAACCATCCTTAGAAAGCAAGCCGAAAATTAACAACAAACTGTCACTTCGAGTGAAATTCACGAAATACAGTGAAGGGAATTTTGTATCGAGAAGTATTTGGTAGTAACAAGGTTCTCGATACTATTTTGTTCCTCTACGTTGCACAAAATCACTCGAACTGACATCTTAACGTCATTATGAACGGACACTGAGCGAAGTCGAAGTGGAAAGTGACGTAATCTCATGAATCTAAAACGGTCATTTCGAAGAAGCGATTTTATGAGCGACTGAGAAATCTCATGAAGCAGAGTTACTCACAAACATATACTTTCATTTTGTCTTGATACAAAACGAAACAAAAAATCAAGATTTATTTTTCCTTTTTTGAATTCTACGTTGTATTCCATATTCGAATCCAGATCGTAAGCTCTTTGGACTCTCTTATACTCCATAACCTTGAATGCTACTAAAATAAAAATAGGTCGGTCTTTACTCATACTCTTCTCTACCCCCTCGCAAAGACGATAATAAAACGTCCTCAGGAAGCAAGCCTAGAATTAACAACAAACTCTCACTTTGAGTGAAATTCATTAAACATAATAAAAGGAGTTTTGTATCGAGAAGTATTTGATAACAACAAGCTTCTCGATACTATTTTGTTCCACTACGTTGCACAAAATCACTCGAACTGACACCTTAACGTCATTATGAACGGACACTGAGCGAAGTCGAAGTGGAAAGTGACGTAATCTCATGAATCTAAAACGGTCATTTCGAAGAAGCGGTTTTATGAACGACTGAGAAATCTCATGAAGCAGAGTTACTCACAAACATATACTTTCATTTTGTCTTGATATAAAACGAAACAAAAAATCAAGACTTATTTTTCTTTTTTTGAATTCTACGTTGTATTCCGTATTCGAATCCAGACCGTAAACTCTTTGGATTCTCTTATACTCCATAACCTTGAATCCTAGCAAAATAAAAATAGGTCGGCGTTTATCCATACTCTTCTCCACCTCCTCGCAAAAACAAAAACCAACACACAACAACTAACAAAATTCTAAAAACAAACATTTTTCTATTACGGTACGTATACTTTTAAAACTTATACAACAATACTAAATCTTATTTTTAACACACTTACCTCTTTTTTACGCTTTCTTATGGTTTTCCGTAGGGTAATTGTACGGGTTTTGTTATTTTAGGGCGTTTAAAATAACACAAAATTTCTTCCTTAATAAGGAAATAAAATATATGACACATACGAGCCACAATAAATTAGTATCGTTTATATGGTCTATTGCAGACGATTGTTTACGAGATGTTTATGTACGAGGAAAATATAGAGATGTAATTTTACCAATGATCGTTTTACGTAGGTTAGATGTATTACTTGAACCTACAAAAGATGAAGTATTAGAGGAAAAACGATTTCAAAAAGAAGAATTGGGTTTTACGGAAGATGATGCAAACGGTTTAACTAAGGCTTCTGGCTATGTGTTTTACAATACCAGTAAATGGACGCTTCAAAAATTACATGATACAGCAACCAATAGTCAACAATTATTACAAGCAAATTTTGAAGAGTACTTGCTTGGTTTTAGTAGTAATGTGCGTGAAATTATAACGAAGTTCAACTTAAAAGCACAAATACGCCATATGGCGAATAAAGATGTGTTGTTGGATGTACTTGAAAAGTTTACCTCACCACATATTAATTTAACTCCTTTTGAAAAGCAAGATCCTGATGGAAGAAAATTACCGCCCCTAACAAATTTAGGAATGGGATATGTTTTTGAGGAATTAATACGCAAGTTTAATGAAGAAAACAATGAAGAAGCCGGTGAACACTTTACTCCAAGAGAGGTAATTGATTTAATGACGCATTTAGTTTTTGATCCAATTAAAAATGAATTACCTCCCTTAATGACTATTTACGACCCAGCTTGTGGTAGTGGTGGTATGCTAACCGAATCGCAAAACTTTATAAAAGATCCTGACGGAGAAATTAAAGCAAAGGGGGATGTTTATTTATTCGGAAAAGAAATTAACGATGAAACCTACGCTATTTGTAAGTCGGATATGATGATTAAAGGGAACAATCCTGAAAACATTCGTGTAGGCTCTACCTTATCTACCGATGAGTTTGCGGGAAAGTACTTTGATTTTATGTTGTCGAATCCTCCTTATGGGAAATCATGGGCTTCGGATGTAAAATATATTAAAGACGGAAAAGATGTTATCGATCCTCGTTTCATTATCAATCTAACAAATTATTGGGGAGAACTCGAAACAGTAGATGCAACACCAAGAAGTTCGGACGGACAACTCTTGTTTTTAATGGAAATGGTAAATAAAATGAAACCATTGCATGAAAGCGGTTTAGGTTCACGTATTGCTTCGGTACATAACGGTTCTAGCTTATTCACAGGAGATGCCGGCGGAGGAGAAAGTAACATACGCCGTTATATTATAGAAAACGATTTGTTAGATTGTATTATACAATTACCCAACAACTTATTTTATAATACAGGAATTACCACTTATATATGGATGCTGACTAACAACAAACCTTCACACAGAAAAGGAAAGGTTTTGTTAATTGATGCTTCTCAACAATTTCAAAAGCTCCGTAAAAACTTAGGAAATAAAAACTGTGAATTAACTGCCGAACATATTCAGCAAATTATGAACGCCTATGAGGCATTTCAAAATGTAGCGGCAGTGGAAGATACTGATTTGGCAGTGCAAGTGTTTAACAATACTGATTTTGGCTATTATAAAGCAACTATTGAACGCCCAGCACGTTTAAACGCTCAATTTACTGAAGGACGTATAGCAACCTTGCGTTTCGATAAAACCTTAAACGCACCAATGGCATGGGCATATGAAACCTATGGAGACAAGGTATATACAGACTTGGCGTCATTAGAAGAACCGATATTGGCGTGGTGTGAAGCGCAAGATATCAACTTATCAAGCGCTTACCGTAAAAAGTTAAGCAACCCAAAAACATGGAATAAACATTTAAGCTTAGTTAAGGGCGCTCAAGAATTATTTAGGCATATTGGTAATGCATTGTATACCGATTTTAATGTGTTTAAAAAAGAGGTAGATGCCGTGTGTAAAACTAAAGACATCATACTAAGCGCCAGTGAAAAGAAAACCATTTTACAGGCAGTAAGTTGGTATGATGAAGCCGCGGAAAAGGTGATAAAGAAACGACAAAAGTTTACACCTAAGCAATTAGAAGAGCTTCTAGTACGATTAGGGTGTGCAAAAGAAAATTTAGCTGACTTTGGTTATTATGCTACAGAAAAAGCCAATGAATATATTATTTACGAAACCCAAAGTGATTTACGTGATTATGAAAACATACCGCTAAACGACACCATACATAATTACTTTACAAAGGAAGTACAACCGCATGTTGCTGAAGCTTGGGTAGCTATAGAAAAAACCAAAATTGGTTATGAAATTAGCTTTAATAAGTATTTTTATAAGCACAAGCCTTTGCGAAGTATAGAAGAAGTTACAGCTGATATTTTAGCTTTAGAAACACAAAGTGATGGTTTAATTGCTAATATTTTAAAGTTTTAAAAAGATGGAAGCAGTTAAAAAACGATTAAACGAAAATAGCTTACAGCGTTATCCATCTTATAAAGATTCTGGGGTAGAATGGTTGGGAGAAATTCCTGAACATTGGGAGTTAAAACGTTTTAAACATCTTTTTAAAGAGAAGAAAATAACTCACAATATTGAATTAAACTCAGGCTCTATTAGTTTTGGTAAAGTCGTTTATAAAGATGACGAAAAGGTTCCTTTAGCAACGAAAAAATCTTATCAGGTTTTAAATAAAGGCGAATTTTTAATAAATCCTTTAAATTTAAATTATGATTTAATTAGTCTTAGAATAGCTTTATCGGATAAAGATGTTGTTGTAAGTTCTGGTTACATTATAGTACAAAACGCTATAGAAATCTCAAAATCATATTTTAAGTGGTTATTACATATTTTTGATATTGCTTATATGAAAACCTTAGGTTCAGGGGTGAGACAAACATTAAGTTTTACACACATAGCTAATTCAGAGTTAGTATTCCTTCCAATCCAAGAACAAACAGCCATCGCTACTTTTTTAGACGATAAAACTCAAAAAATACAAGAAGCAATTAAGATAAAAGAGCAACAAATTGCTTTATTAAAAGAGCGTAAACAAATACTCATACACAAAGCCGTAACTCGTGGTTTAGATGATAGCGTTCCTCTAAAAGATAGTGGCGTAGATTGGATTGGTAAAATTCCTGAGCATTGGGAGGTGAAGAGATTTAAATTTACATGTGATATAACTACAGGATCTAAAAATACAGAGGATAAAGTAGAAAACGGGAAATACCCCTTTTACGTAAGATCGCAAACTCCTGAAAAAATTAATACTTATACTTTTGATGGAGAAGCAATTTTGACTGCAGGAGATGGCGCGGGTGTAGGTAAAGTATTTCATTATATAAATGGAAAGTTTGATTACCACCAAAGGGTATATAAGTTTAGTAGTTTTCGAATGGTACATGGAAAATTTCTATTTTATTATTTAAGAAGTGAATTTTTTAATGTTGCTTTAAATGGAGAAGCTAAATCAACAGTTGATAGTTTAAGATTACCATTAATTCAGAACTTTATGGTAACTATACCTCATTATTCCGAACAAAAGAGGATTCTTGAGTTTATTGATAGTAAATCAGAAAAAATAAATAAAACCATTAGTTTAAAACAAGAAGAAATAGAAAAGTTAAAAGAATACAAAAGCAGTTTAATAAATAGTGTGGTAACGGGTAAGGTGAAGGTGTGTTAATGTAATAAAAATATAAGAAGAAAAAGAAATGAAAGAGTTAATCTATAATGTTGAAAGTATTTTTAACACACAAGAGCAAATAGGATGTTTATTTCAATACAATGCTATTGGTTACCATATACCAGCCTATCAGAGAGGTTACAAATGGGGATCTGACAAACATGGAGCGGTTACAATATTATTAAACGATTTATGGAATCAATATCAAAAATATAAGTCGTCAGATAAAAAAGAATATTTTTTGCAATACATAACAGTAAAACCTATTCTAATAGATGAAAACACGTATTTAGAGGTAATTGATGGGCAACAAAGATTAACAACACTTTCCATTTTACTATCGTGTTTTGCTGCTTTATTGGAACATAAAAATATTGCAGACAGTAAATTAGATTATGCTATTAGAGAAAACTTTTTTAAAGACCATATATATCAAAAAGAATCTTTTTTAAGTTTAGTAGCCCATAATTGGGAAAACCTTATAGCAGCTGATAATTCATTAAACAAACAAGATGTTTTTTATCTGTTTAAGGCTTCTAAAAAATGTTATGAAACTTTAACTTCAAGTAGACAAAAAAAAGAATTAGTAAATTTTTATAATTATATCTGTGCCTATGTCAAGATAATTGTAAATTCTGTTGAAAAGCACATAGTAAGTGAAACAGTATTTAAAAATTTAAATAGTAACAAAGTACCTTTAACAGAAACAGAATTAATAAAAGGACTTTTTATAACTAAAGTAGGTAGAGAGATAATTAAACATAATGGTAAAGGTACTTTTCAAGAATTAACAGAAAAAAGAATAACCATTGGTAGGCAGTGGGATGAAATTACTGCATGGGCAAATAATCCTGAAATTTTTAATTTATACTTTAACGATTCTTCTACAGATGGAATGTTTAACTTACTACACATAGCAGCCCAATCAACAGTTAAGAAATGTATTCATGTTTCAAGTAAAAAAGGAGAGTTTAACTTATTTAATTATTATTTAGAAAATGAGAATTTTGTAAAAAGCTTTCATATAATTGTAGAAGTTAAAAATAAACTAGAGTCTTGGTTTTACAATACAGAAATATATAACCTAATAGGTTTTCTTAGGTTTGAAAAAGCTAATAAACATAAGTTTAAAAACAAATTACTAGAGTTTTTAACCTATGATTCAATTAAAAAATTAAAAGAAGAGTTAAATGCATTAAAAAAAGATATTTTAAACATAAACATTGATGAAGTATCTTATGCTGATGAAGATAGTACCCCTTTACATAATATACTATTGGCTATGAACGTATTTCCCATAGGGCAAGAAAATGTAAGATTTGATTTTTATAGTTATAAAGATGAAAATTGGACTTTAGAACATATTTTTCCTCAAACACCAGAAGGTAAAAATGTTGTTTTAGATAATCCACAAAAAGAGGCTATAAAACAAATTTTAGGAGATAAAATAACAGACGAAATAAAGACTGTTTTAGCATTAGAAGTTAGAGAAGAGCCAGAGAAAGAAATCTATTACAAAGCTTTAAAAGAGGATAGGGGGTTAAACAGTATTGGTAATATGTGTTTGCTTTCACTAAAAGATAATAGCTCTAATGGGAATAAGTTTTTTAATGATAAAAGAAAAAATATTTTAGAGCGTATACAAAGAGGAAGTTTTGTACCTAAACATACTTTTGATGTATTTAGCAAAATGTTTCCAGAAGCAGATACAGGCAACATGAAAGCATGGACAGGTACTGATATTTTAAAACATGAAAATCATATAAAGCAAACTATAAACACCTTGTAGATATAATAGCTATGAAAGCAGGAAAATATAATGTTAAAGATCTTTTTGCCAACAGATATGTTAATCAAATAATAATACCTGAGGTTCAACGAGATTATGTATGGTCTAATTTACAAGTAGATGGTTTGTTAAACTCTATACTAACAGATTACAGAAGCTTTACATCTTCTTCAATAAAATTACCTGAAATAGAAGATTTAGAATTAGCTGAAGCTTTTCAAGAGTTTTATTTATCACGTAAATACTCATCAAATATTGGTTTTATCTATGCATATACAGACGCACAATCTGAAGGTAAATACTTTCTAATTGATGGACAACAAAGAATAACAACAATAGTTTTATTATTATTGGCTATTACCAAAAAAGCATTTTCTAAGTTAGAAGATAAATTTAAAGCAACATATTTACATAAATTAGACTATAAAGTAAGAGAAAGCTCACATGTTTTTTTACAAGATTTTATTTCTCACGAATTATCCAATAAAGATTTTACATTCAAAGAATCGCTTCATTACTTTGGGAATAGGTATGAAAGTGATAAGACAATACAATCTGTTTTAAATAACTATAATAGAATACTAGAAATTCTTGAATGCCAAGAAGTAAGTTTTGAAGCATTATTTGATTATGTAGAAACCAAAGTAGAGTTTTGGTATTTTGATACAAATATTAGCGAACAAGGTGAGGAGTTATATATTTATATGAATGCTCGCGGGGAGCATATGCAGGCTAACGAAAATATAAAGGCTGTTTTATTAGAAAAACTACCTGATATTGAGGAGAAAAATAGATATGGCAAAAAATGGGAGGAATGGCAAGATTTCTTCTGGGTTAAAAGAGATAAAAACCAAAATGCAGATAAAGGATTTAATCAATTTTTATCATGTATAGCAGGCTTAGAGTTATATTTAAAAGATGACAGAACTAAATTTTACAATAAAAGTAGATTTGATGAAAATGGAATAAAAATATCTGATATTTTAGAAGTTTTAGATATTAGTTGTATCGAAAAATATTTTAATGTTTTAAAAGAACTATTTGAGAAGAAGGAACAATTTATTAAGCAAAGAGATTATTGTAAGTGGTTACCTATAGCATTAGACAAGTTTTGGGAGTTATTAAATACAAATACTATAAATTGGTTTGCTGATTATACTGATAATAACAGGGCTGTAGAAAGAAATGCTATGGTATATATTTGGTCTGTTTTACTATACTTAACCAAATCTAAAACAAGTATAGAGCTAATTTCTGATACTTACAGATTATTACGTATTTATTGGGTAAGGTATAATAATAATATCCGTTCAGTAAGTAACATAAAGATAGAGGTTAATTCTCAGATTAATTCAGGTATTTGGAAAGAACCAATTATGGATACAGAAGAGAAATCTACTGTTGATGAGCATTTTAAAAACAAAATTTATAACACTTGTAAACCATCTGAGCAAAAAGAATTAGAAGAATTAATATGGGAGATTGAAGACCACGAATATAATTTATTAGGTAGAGATGTTGGAAATATAAACATCACACATTTAATAGATAAATCATCAGAAATTACAATTGAAAGTTTAACTCTTATACGAGATAAATTTTATGAACTTTTTCCTGTAGGAGACAAAAATCATAATACAATAAAGCATGTGTTATTGTATTATGGGGCTTTTTATGATAGAGTAAGTCCTTATTACTATAGGAATTATAACTTTAGTAATTGGCGAAGAATAATTAGAAATTTAGGCAACGAAAAAAAAGATACAACATATCCTTTTAAAGATTTTTGGAATGATTTTTTACGATTTAAAGGGACTATAAATAAATTCATAGAAAAAAAAGGTACTTCAGAATTAAAGCCAGAAGATTGTTTAAGTTTCAACGATAAACTACTTTGGTACAGTACCAAATTAAAAGAAAAAATGTGGAGTCAAGGTACCAATATTTGTCTTTCGTTAGGAAACCCGTGCAGTTTGTCTGATTGGAGTAGTAAAGATGAAATATTTTCTAATAATTATATTTTTTACAATACAAAAGGAAATTTAAAAGGCGGTACTCCCAAAAAATTATCAAATTTACTATAAACAAAACTATGCATAGCAATACCTCCGAAATAGCCTTAGAACAAACCATAGAAAAAGTATTAACAGGAAGCTGTAAAGAAGAAAGAAATGGCTTTTCTAATGAAGAAGATATACAATATACTAATGAATTGTTTGTAAGTGGACAACCTAGTGATTTTGACAAGCGTTTTGCAATAGACACGCAATACTTTTGGCAGTTTTTAGAGAATACACAAAAAGAAGAGTTAGAAAAACTACAAAAACAAAGCGATTGGCAATTAAAAATTTTAAACAGGTTTGAGAGGCTTATAAAAAAGTATGGCGTATTGCATTTACTTCGTAAAGGTTTAGAAGTGGATGATGCACACTTTACCTTGTTCTTTCAAGCTCCATTAGCCAGTAGTAGTGCTAGTGTTAAAGAAAATTTCCGACAGAATATATTTAGTGTTACACGTCAAGTAGCCTATTCAGAGGCTAATCCTCGTGAGGAAATTGATATGGTAATTTTTATCAATGGTATTCCCATTATTACCATGGAATTAAAAAACCATTGGACAGGACAAAATGCGCGTTCTCATGGTATTCATCAATATAAAAAGCAACGAGATGCTAAACAGCCTTTATTACAGTTTGCTCGTTGTATTGTTCATTTTGCAGTAGATACTGATGAAGCATATATGACTACTAAATTACAAGGAGATGCCACCTTCTTTTTACCCTTTAACAAAGGAAATAATCATGGTAAAGGAAATCCTAAAAATCCAAACGGACATAAGACAGCCTATTTATGGGAAGAAATATTTACCAAAAGAAGTTTAGCTAATATTATTCAACATTTTGTACGTTTAGATGGTACCAAGAAAGATACTTTAACAAAACGCACCTTGTTTTTTCCTCGTTATCATCAGTTAGATGTAGTAAGGAAATTAATAGACCATGCTAGTGTTAATGGTACAGGATACACGTATTTAATTCAACACTCAGCAGGCTCGGGGAAATCAAATTCTATAACATGGGCTGCTTATCAACTAATAGAAACCTATCCTACTCATACTGAAGCACAGGGAGCAAAAAGTGTTGACCTTCCATTATTTGATTCTGTTATTGTAGTAACGGATAGGCGATTATTAGACAAACAGATTCGTGAAAACATTCGAGAGTTTTCAGAAGTTAAAAACATTGTTGCCCCAGCATTATCATCTAAAGATTTAAGGGAAAGCCTAGAGCAGGGTAAGAAAATAATTATTACTACCATACAAAAGTTTCCATTTATATTAGATGGTATTGGTGATCTTACGAATAAAAACTTTGCTGTAATAATTGATGAAGCGCACAGTAGTCAGAGTGGTAAAGCACACGACAGTATGAATACTGCCATGGGTGCCGATTTAGATGAAGTAGACGCTCAAGACAAAATAGTAGAGGCAATGAAAGCGAGAAAATTAAAACAAAATGCCTCTTACTTTGCTTTTACCGCAACACCTAAAAATTCAACACTTGAAAAATTTGGTATGCAACAAGCCGATGGAACGTTTATCCCGTTTCATTTATATTCTATGAAACAAGCCATAGAAGAAGGCTTTATTCTAGATGTTTTACATAACTACACCACGCTAAAAAGTTACTATCAAATAGAAAAATCAATTAGTGATAATCCAGAGTTTGATACCCAAAAAGCACAAAAGTATTTAAAGGCCTATGTTGAACGAGACCAGCGAACAATAAAAACCAAAGCCGAAATTATTTTAGATCATTTTATACCTAATGTGGTCAACAAAAAAAGACTGAAAGGTAAGGCTAAGGCAATGGTGGTAACTCAAAGTATTGAATCTGCCATTAAATATTACAATGCTTTAAAAGAAGTTATTGAAAGTAAAGGAAATTCATTTAAAATTGTTATTGCATTTTCAGGAGAAAAAGAAGTTGGGGGTATAAAGTATACCGAAGCTAGTATGAATGGTTTTTCAGATAAGGAAACCAAAGATATGTTTGATACCGACGAGTATAGAATACTAGTTGTAGCTAATAAGTATTTAACAGGTTTTGATCAGCCAAAGTTGTGTGCGATGTATGTTGATAAAAAGTTACAAGGTGTACTAGCGGTTCAAACCTTATCTCGTTTAAACAGATCTAATCCAGAGTTAGGAAAGAAAACAGAAGATTTATTTGTATTAGACTTCTTCAATACAACTGAAGATATAAAAATTGCTTTTGATCCATTTTATACTTCAACCATTTTATCTGAAGCTACAGATGTGAATATACTACATGATTTGAAAGATGTTTTAGATGATAGTGGAGTATACGAATGGCAAGAGGTTGAAGAGTTTGTTCTTCGCTTTTTTAACAAAGAAGATGCACAAAACTTAAGTCCTATTATAGATAATTCTGCTTATCGATTTACAGATGAATTGGGGTTTAGTGAAGAGGATAAAGCAGACTTTAAAATAAAAGCAAAACAGTTTGTAAAAATTTACGGACAAATGGCTGCAATACTCCCTTTTTTAAATGTAAAATGGGAAAAATTATTTTGGTTTTTAAAGTTCTTAATTCCTAAACTACCTATTAAAGATGAGGATAAAGATAAGCTGGATGAGTTATTAAACAGTGTTGATTTATCTACCTATGGGTTAGAAAGAGTTAAGTTAAATTATACAATAGGTTTAGATGCTCATGAAACAGAAATACTTCCTCAAAACTCAAACCCAAGAGGAGCGCATGGTTCTAAAGAAGAGAAAGATGTATTAGATGATATTGTATATAGCTTTAATGAAAGATGGTTTAAAGACTGGGAAGCTACTCCTGAAGACCAACGTGTAGTTTTTTTATCTTTGACTAAAGCAATACAAGCGCATCCAGATTTTGAAGAAAAGTTTGCTAATAATCAGGATTCACAAAATAAAGATTTGGCATTCAGAAAGATTCTAGATGATATCATGGCGCAAAAGCGCAAGCAGGATTTAGATTTGTATCGCTTATATGCAAAAGATGATGCATTTTTTCAGGCTTTTTTAGATACTATGAAACGATTATCTGCTAGATAAAAAGAAAATAATCTTGTACACTTTTTTTTCTTACAACTTTTTTGGTGTACACCACTTGTACACTTTTTAAAATGATTTTTTTTTTAGTGTACAGGTACTGTACACTTTTTTGTTTGGTTATTTTTTTGGTGTACAGGTATAGGAAGATATTTTTAACATTAAGTTCAGTAGAACTAAATCTCATGTATGGGAGTTACTCATAATCTTATGAATGTAAGTTACTATCAACTTAAAGATTTCTCAGTCGCATACTCCTTCGAAATGACAGGCATCAAGGAAAAGATTGCTTCGTCCTACCTCCTCGCAATGGCGATAACAGAACGTCCTCAGAAAACAAGCCAAAAATTACACCGCAAGAAACGTTATAAATGAAAAGCTGTTTGAGCGATAGCGAGTTCTTTTCATTTAGTTTCGAGGATGATAATTTTAGAGTGAAGGTTTCGAAAGACTAGATTTTTTGGTTCTTTTTCATCAATGGAAAAAGAATAACAATAAGGTTCTCGATACTATTTTGTTCCACTTAGTTACACAAAATCACTCGAACTGACATTTCAACGTTATTATGAACAAACATTGAGCACAATCAAAGTGGAAAGTGACGTAATCTCATGAATCTAAAACGGTCATTTCGAAGAAGCGATTTTATGAGCGACTGAGAAATCTCATGAATGGGAGTTAATCTTAACTTTGAGACCTCTCAACTTACTTCGTAAGCTATCTTCGAGGTGACTGAAACCAAGAAAAAGATTTCTCAATTGTAACCTCTTTCGAAATGACCGTTATCGAGAAACTCCCCTTCTTTTGTTATTGCTTGTAAAAAACTCTTACGTCTTCTGCTTGTAATTTTAATAAGTCGTCTTTCACTCTAACTCTTATTAAATGCATTTCTTTTGAAAGGTTTTCAGATATTTTAAGCCTCCATAGGTGTTTACTTTTTGTAGTTGGTTTGGGCATTTTAGATAGTTTTTGTCCTTTATACCTTCCTAATTCTTGCAGTAAATAAAATCTTTTTAACTCTGGTGCTACTCCTTGATAATACTCCATAGATTGCCATGTTGTACCATCAAAAGAAACCTCAACTTTTGTAGATTCTCCTCCTGCAAACACATTCGCATATACATAAGGTTCATTTAAAATGTTCATTTCTGTATCCCATCCTTTGTTCTCTGGAACCCAAATATGCATTTGCTTTTCTATAGGTGCTCCTGAAACCTTATAACTAAGATGATAATCTTTGTCTTCTGTTTCTAAGAACCAATATCCTTTTGGGGTACCATCATACATCATAGCAAAAGGAACTCCATGAATATCGTGTGCTCCCTGCCACCAAGCACCACAAACCGCTCCTCCTACTAGCTGATGTACTGCTTGTTTCTGATTTCTTTGAAAGTAGCTATGGTATTGTGTATGTGTATGCCCCGCAGCAACCAATACTTTGTCAAAAGGATTCATTAATGATATGAATTCTTCCTTATTACTTGTATACTCCAAAGGGATATGCGTAAAAACTTTTATTGAGTTATACTTGGTTGCAAACTTCTTAGTAATGTGAGACACAAATGTTAATTGATCTTCATCAAACTTACCTATATACTCACGATTATTTATTGGGAAATTGTTGTTGAGCACCAAAAACAGGTTGTTTCCGTATTCAAAAGCATAGTACGAAGGTCCAAACGAAGCTTCGAAGGTTTTATCTCTGTTAGAAAACTCTTGTTCTCCAAAGTTTAAATCATGATTCCCTATTACATAAAATACTGGAACTCCAACTAGTCCTAAGGTTTCTGATAATGGTTTAAATATGTCAAGATTATCAAACGAAAGATCTCCTAATGGAATTATTAAGTCGGGTTTATTCTTAACCAGCTCTTCTGTAACTAGTTTGCTTACATGATGAATATCGTCAATTACATCTGATTGAGGATCTCCTAACAACGCTATTTTCACCTTGTCTTTTTCCTTATTAGTATATAACGGAAAATCAAATGATTTTTTATTAGTTAACTCTTGAGATAAATAGTAAAACTTCAAGTTGTTTTGTGGGGTACGTGGTGAAACATACCCCTTTGGTTTGACAACAAATAGTGGATTATTTTGTAAAGGTTTTATTTTATAAATTCCTTTAGAATTGGTTGCTACAACATCTTTTCCATTGCTTACAAGTATACCTTTAAGAACTTTATCTCCTTTGTCATAAATTCCATTTTGATTCTTATCATGATAAACTCTTCCTAAAATTTTAGGCGATTGCCCTAAAGCTACTTGCACCATAAGCACTAATAAACTGAAAATAAATATTGATTTATTCATTGGTTTTTATCTTTAAGACTTCTAGAATCTTCCCTAAAAGATCGCTATTTTCATAAACTCCTTGTAACTTATCTGATTGTGGACCGTATGCAAACAAAGGCACCATTGCTCCTGTATGATCGTGAGTAGTAAAGTCTCCTTCAATCATATGGTTTTCTACATTTCCTTGTGGAATAGAAAATCCTGAAGTTTCATGATCTGCTGTAACAATTACTAAGGTATTTTTATTAGCATCTGCAAATTTTATCGCTTCAGTTACCGCCTTGTCAAAATCAATTCCTTCTGCTATAATTCCATGGGTATCGTTAAAATGTCCATAACTATCTATTTGAGCTCCTTCTACCATTAATAAAAATGGTTCTTTTTTCGAGTTTAAAAAAGACAAACTACGTTGGGTTGCCTTTGCTAAAAAATTACCTCTTCCTTGCTTGATTCCTGGCATGCCTCCTTCTGCTGTAAAAACTCCTACTTTTTCTTCATCGTTAGTAATTTCTTCAATAGTATTTTTAATACTGAAGGGCATCGTTTGTTTATTTAAGAAGTGTTTTGCTCCACCACCTATAAACAATGAAATCTCACTTTTTTCAAGATCTGTAGCTATTTGTTGCATATGTGATCTATCTTTTTGATGTGCGTAAAAAGCCGATGGAGTTGCTCCTGTAATTTCATCAGTAGTAATTAAACCTATATTATAATTGTATTCTACTAATAACTCACTGATGTTTTTTACTGGTTTACCATCTGGTCCTACACCAATTGCTCTATTGTATGTTTTGGTTCCTGTTGCTATAGCTGTACCTCCTGCAGCAGAATCTGTTGTAAAATCGTCTGAAGATTGTGTTTTTAAAAACCCAACACTTCTTAATTGAGTTAATGTTAAGTCTCCACCATTCGCCAAAGCTGCTGCTGAAATTTGAGATACTCCATTTCCATCACCAATTAATAAGATGATGTTTTCTACTTTTTTGTTTTTTTGATCGTAGGCAAATGTAGGTTTATAAACTTCTGATTTTTCTTTATTGAAACTTATCCTTTTTGATAAACTTTTTAGATATTTAGTAGCTTCAAAAGGTTGATCGGTATTTATGAAATCAACTTTTAAATCTGTAAAAACTTTCCAAGCTGACTCAGAATCTGGGGCTCCCCAAAAACGGAAAGGTTTATTTAAATTGTGTGCTGTTTCAATTACTTTTTTTACTCTTTTAAGATCATCTGCAACCATTCTTCCTTTTCCGTTCCATACAGAATAGTTTTTATAATCAACACTGATTAACCCAACCTTATTCCAAGCTTCTTGGTTTAAAATTTTGGTTAGTTTTTGATGATCAAACTGTATATAATCTGGATAATCTGCATAGTCTTTAACTTGTGGTTTTCCGCCTGAGATTACAAACTGTATATTTTTGTTTTTAGTAAGATCTGGGTATCCTTTTAAAGTTTTTACTAAGCGATTTAGTGTACTATAAGGTTCTGACTTTACATCTATTAACAACTGTATTTTATGTGTAAGTTGAAGATCATTTTTTAACGCTGTTCGTAAAGACTCTAAATAAAGTGATTCTATAGTATGCTTATTAATAATTTCAGCTGTTTCGTGTGCTACAAATAGGGTGTTATTTTTTAATATTACATCTATTTCTAAAGAATGAACTCCTGCTGCATAGGCTTTCCAAAAAGGAACAGATTGTTTATAATCGTTGTGAGAATGTACTTTATAAGTATAATTTGAGGTTTGTGCTTGTATAGCTCCTACCCCTAATATTAGGTATAAAAATATCTTTTGAATAAATTTCATTTTATGCATTTATAAAAAAGATGTCGCCTTAACGACATCTTTTTGTTAAACTTAAATTAAAAAAATGACTAAAATTACCATCCTATGTTTTGCTTAATTCCTGAAGAGATAATCGCTTCATTAGGAATTGGCCATACATGCATATAACTAGGGTCAAAATTTCTTGCTTGCCACACTTGTTCAACAGTGTAATCTGAATCTGGGTTTGATCTATCTGTGTGAATTCTACCATACAAAGGTTTACTATATACTTCAGCAGCATCTCCCCAACGTACTAAATCGTAGTGTCTGTTTGCAAACTCACCAGCAAACTCAACTCGTCTTTCGTGTTTTATATCTTCTAATGTAGCATTGGTAACTGGAGCTAATCCTGCTCTTTCTCTTACGCTGTTTAGATCAGCATCTCCGTTTCCTCCTTGTTGTATTAATGCTTCCGATTTCATTAACAATATTTCTGCATAACGCAGTATTGGAGTATTATATAGTGTTGTTGGTGAGTTACCGTTGGAATTTATATAAGCTCCTACTGGATTTTCAAATGTATACTCATACATGTATTTGTTGAACTGAAACCCTGATAGTGAGTTTTCTGACTGGTATCTTTTTGTTTCTCCAAAAAATTCAAATTCGTCTCCAAATTTTAAGATGGTTACTTCTCTTCTTGCATCGTTAGGTTCAAATTCGTTATACAGGCTTTCTGTTGGTGTATAATATCCCCAACCATTATATTGCCCCCAGCCTTTATTTTCTAACATTACACCTGGTAAAATACTTCCGCCTTCAACACCTGAATTAGCAGACCAAATATATTCACTCGTCCAGTTATTAAGATGACTGTGCAACAATCTGAAATCTTTTTTTGGATTATCTGTATCAATAAGTGCTCTACCTGATCCTGAATTTGTTACTGCATCACAATAAGTTACCACATTAGCATATTTAGAACTGTCATATTGTGCCCAATACAAATAGGTTTTTGCAATATACGCTAAGGCTGCATCTTTATGTGCTCGTCCGTAATCACCTTCTCCCATTTCAGTAAAAAGAGGTAATAAATCTGCTGCTCTTTTTAGGTCTTTAACAATAAATTCATAATTTTCTATGACGCTTTGTGGTCGTTTATAACTTCCTGCTTCATTGTTCATATTATCTTCGGTAACAATAGGGATACCTCCATTTTTATCATTATCTCCATAGGTATGTGCTAACCAGAAATAATGAAACCCTCTCATAAAGTAAGCTTCGCCTAACAAACGATTTTTAGTTGACTGACTAATATTCATTTTCGGAACATTTAAAATAACATCGTTCGCTCTCCTTATTATCTTATAACTTTGAGGATACATCCAAGAGGTATATCCTTCATCTCCTGTTATATTAAAATTTCTCACATTATCTGCTGTAGCATTTAGTCGCCCTGTTACCATATCATCTGATGCATTAATGTACCAAAAGAATCCTCTTCCAAACATATCATCATCTTTCATATAATAATATAAACTGTTTACTGCTTCCAAAGCATCTTGTTCTGTTTTCCAAAAGTTTTCATATGAAGTACTTCCTAATGGATCTAGATTTGTAAAGTCATCTGAACAGGAAACAAATCCTACTTGAATACTTACGATGTATGCAATTAGTTTTATATATGTATTTTTCATCTTCTTATTTTTTATTTTGTTATAATGACAATGATATTCCTGCTGAGATAGTTCTTGCTGAAGGATATCTACCAACATCTAATCCCTTACCTCCTACTTCAGGATCCATTCCACTATAGTTTGTGATTGTAAACAGGTTTTCTCCTGAAACATAGATTCTTAATGATGATTGACTTAATACAGAACTCATTTTACTTGTTGGTACTGTATAACCTAGTGTTACGTTTTTAAGTCGTAAGTAGGAAGCGTCTTCTAAGTACCAGCTTGAAGTGGTTCCGTACGTTTGATTATTATCTTGTGTAGACAACCTCGGAATGCTTGTATTTGTATTTTCAGGAGTCCAAGCATTTAACACTCCGTTGTCTAAATTATACCCTTGTTGAGAAGCGTTGAAAGCTGTAAACTTATATGCATTAAATACTTTAACACCTCCTACTCCTTGGAAATTCATATTTAAATCAAACCCTTTATAATCTAAATTTAACCCTAAGTTATAGGTTACTTCTGGTAAATAACTATCCATAAAAACACGGTCGTTATTATCTATTTTACCATCGTTGTTTGTGTCTTGAAACTTAAAATCTCCCGGTACTGCGTTGGGCTGTATTAATTGTCCATCTTTACTATGTGCATTGATTTCTTCTTGTGATTGGAAAATTCCTAAGTAAGGCACTAAATATGTAGCGTATAATTCTTTCCCTACTACAGACCTGTATGGATATAATGTGCTTCTAACATTATCTGAGTGTGCTATATAATCAATTCCACTACTGTTATAGCCATTAAGGTTCTTTAATTCATTATCAAGAAAACTAGCGTTTGCACTAATACTATAATTTAAGTCTCCTACATAATCTTTATACGAAACTGCAAATTCATATCCTGTGTTTTTAACTTCTCCTCCATTTACATCAGCAGCCGACGTTCCTTGGTGAATATCTTCTAGTCCAGGAATAATCATTCCTTTTGTTGTTTTCTCAAAATAATCGGCAACAATAGAAAGTCGATTGTTGAATAAATTCATATCAATTCCAAAGTCTAAAGATTCTGAAATTTCCCATTTAAGATTAGGGTTTGATTGTCTTCCTACATACGTACCTTTATCGTCTAAAGAACCATCTGCTCCTAAAATAACATTTGTGGTGTTTAAAGGAACATCAAAAGAGTAATATCCTACAGAGTTGATATTTCCTATTTGTCCCCAAGATGCTCTTACTTTTAAATTATTGATAGCTTTAATATTAAAGAAATCTTCTCCTGATATTTTCCATGCTGCTGAAGCTGATGGAAAATAGTCTGCCTGATTTTCTTTAGCTAAACGTGAGGTTTCATCTCTACGAATACTTCCTGATAAGAAATACTTACCTTTATAGTTATATAATACCCTTCCTATTGCAGAAGTTAAAGCATCCTCGTACACATCTATCTCTGGAGTTCTAATTACTGATGCATTAGACATGAATTGATTGAAAGGTTCTTCACTACTAAACCCTTCTCCTTGCTGGAAATAGTATTCGTAATCAGTAAACTGTGACGAGTAAACAGCGGTAAGATCTAAATTATGATTTCCAAAACTCTTTTTATAGCTTAATTGATTATCCCATACCCAACGCTTAGTATCTGAGTAACTCTGATATAAATAATTGTTTAAATTCGTTCTTCCTAACTCAGGAATTTTTGGAGAAAACTTTTTATATTTCGTATCCGTAGTACTATAACTATAACTCGTTTTAAACTTTAACCCGTCCGTAATGTCGTAGTTAAAATATACGTTAGCGTTTAAGTAATTAACAGGATTACTAATATCTGGACGTAACAACAAGGCTACAGGATTATATACGTCTCCGTAAGCTCCTGCATAATTTGATAAATTTTCTGGTACTACTCCACTAAAATTTCCGTTTGCATCACGAATAGGTGCAGATGACGGCATGTATAATGCATTTACAATACTACCTGAGTAAGAACTTGTTGAGTTTGTACCTACTGCTTCACTTCTTGAATAATACACATTTTCACCTATGGTAATATTATCTGTAAGGTGTATGTCTGTTTTTACTCTAAAAGAAAAACGTTCTGAATAGGTATTTAGTAATAATCCTTCTTTTTTATGATAACCAAAAGAGGTCATATAATTCATCTTATCAGTAGCACCACTTATATTCATATTGGTATTGTACATAGCTCCTGATCTAAAAATAGCATCCATCCAATTAGTACGTGTTACTTGACCCCATGGATTTTGTTCTGCTTCGTGAGCAGACTGTCTTGGAGCACCTGCATTATCTGCTGCCATATTATATACATCTGCTTGTTGCTTTGCATTTAAAGGTGTAGGTAATTTAGCTGCTGATTGCACACCGCTATAAAAGTCAAAACTAATTCTTGGTTTTCCTTTTTTCCCTTTTTTAGTTTCAATTACAATAACACCAGAAGCTGCTTGTGCTCCATAAATGGCAGCAGCTGCTGCATCTTTTAGTATTGACACCGATGCAATATCATTTGGATTAATCGATGGACCATAATAAGGCACACCATCTACAACCGTTAGTGGCTCTTCATTTGCAAAAGAACCATATCCTCTAATAACCACTCTACCATCTTCAGATGGATCTCCTCCTTGTTGCAAAACTGTTACCCCAGATACGCTTCCTTGAAGAAAATCATTTAACGTAGATACTGGTCTACTAGACATTGACTCAATATTTTCTACGGTTGAAATCGCTGAAGTAAGATCTCCTTTTTTTGCACTACCATAACCAATTAGCACTACTTCATCTAGTACACTTGATTCTTCATTAAGCGCTATTGAAAATTCTTGGTTTCCTAAAAAAGGAAATTCAGTTTTTTGAAACCCTATAAAAGAAACGATTAGAGTTCCTTTCCCTTTATTTACACTTAACGTAAACTTACCATCAAAATCGGTAGCTACTCCATTCTTACTTTGCTCTTTAACAAGAACAGTTGCTCCAGGAATGGGTTCACCGTCTATTTTAGATACAACTGTACCTTTTAAGATAGTTTGTGCTACCGTTCCGGAGACTACCCCGAAACATAATAACAATATAAATAAATAGTGTTTTTTCATTTGATAATTTAGGTTTTGATTCTGAGACGAATCTATTTCAAGATGCTTTTTAAAGAGGGTCAAATGGTTTCAAAAAGGAGTACTTATATTTCAAAAAGCCTCATAAAAACACCTTAATTCTTACACTTTTGTTTCAGTAACCTTCTGCTAACATTAGCCTAATCTGAAGCTAACTTTTATGCTACTACTTTTTGTTCTTTGTAAGCTTTAGGACTCATATTAAAATGCTTTTTAAATTGCCTGCTAAAGTATTTTGGATTGGCAAAACCACACTCAAAACTAATTTCTGAAATGTTTAATACATTTTGACCTAATAAGTGTTGTGCTTTTTGAAGTCTTAGGCTAATTAGCACTTCTGAAGGAGATTGTTTGAGTATTTCTTTAAAAACACGGTAGCATTTTACTTTAGATATTTCTAATTTTTCTTGAAGACTTTCAATATTAAAAGTATGATTGTGCAAGCACTCATGCATATAGGTAAGTGCCTTTTTTACTAGCTTTTCGTTTGGTGATAGTAATTGCTCGTCTTTATGATTCTCAATCCAACCGATGTGATTTTTTGTTTCAAACAGTTTTTTTCTACTACTTAGTAAGTTGGTTAGCTTTGCTTGTAAAAAAGTTTTACTTACTGGAAGTTGAATGGTAACATCTATTCCTAATTTAGTAATTTCTTCCATTTGAAAGTATCCAATTTCTTCTGATAGGTATAATATAGGATAGTTAGATAGTTTTATATTTTCTTTACGGTTTTCTAAGAACTGTACTACTTTATTTGTAAGTTTTACATCATAAAATACTATAGTATCTACATTGAGACTTGAAAGTGCTGAAAATAATTTATCTACATTGTTTTCAAATATTAAATGATAAGTTTCTTCTCCCAATAATGATTGTAATATCCCATAGTTCATTTCACTAGTCAATACCAACACTTTATGCTTGCCTTGTGGGAGCTCATTTATCATCCCTATATGATTCCACTGTATCATTGAGGCTTTTTCTGAGGTTACTTTGTGAAAGGGTACTTCTACCTTTATTGAAATAATTCCTTCTTCAGAATTATTTATATCCAACTTTCCATTTAATTCTAATAGTAAATCTTTCGCTGCTTTAAAATAAGGACTATAGCGTTGTAAACTTTTTATATTATTAACTAAAATACCACTATCAGAATTTACTTTTAGTATTAGTTTGTTTTCTTTTTCGGTATAGGTTATTTGTATGTTACTACCTTGATTACTATACTTTATAAAGTCATTGAAAATATATTTATAAAAAAGTTTAAAACGAAGTAAATCAATAGTTATCCACTTGTCTTCTACTTGGGTTTGATAGCTAAGGGTTATTTGTGATTGTAGTAATTTTCGTTCTAAATTTTGCGTTAAATAATCTAAGAATGTATTGATTTTTATTACGGATTTTTCTGTAGTGTTTATACGGTTTACTTGCTCTAGAAAATCCCACTCCGTTAATACATCTATCATGGTTTTCGCTTGACTAACTAATTTTGTTTGTATTTCATTTGGAATGTTATTTTGCTGACTATATTGTAGCATTTGCATTAATGGCTTTTTAAACTCTGCCAGTACAAACGTTTTAAATTTATCTATTTCAAAATCTTCGTTTTTTAATTTGTGATGTAAAGCCAGTACTTCTTCTTTTTGTTTGATAATTTTTCGGTTTTGGTTTTCGAGCTTTGCATTAGCTTTTATTAAGTCTTTCTTCTGCTTATTAATTATAGCTGTTCGTTCATTAATTTTTTGTTTAAGTTTTTCTTGGTAAATTTTATCTTTACGAACTTTATACCCTAAACCTAAAATGAGTATAATTACCCCTCCTGATGCTAAACTCCATGCAAACCAAGAGGTTTTATAAAAGGGTGGGGCTATTACTATTTTTATAGAAAATATATTTGTTTTAGAAGCACTTAAACTATTTTTCACTTCTAAAACATATTCTCCAGGTGGTATTTTCTTATATAAAATAGGGGTTGTTCTATACACTCTCCAATCTTTATCAAAGCCTTTCAACTTATATAAAATTAAATTTTTATGATTTTTTCGGTAGGCTACAGGAGTTATACCTAGGCTGATATTATTTTCTGAAAATGCTTTTTTAATAATATCTCTTCTATTCTCTACACCATCTATTTTTAAAACTAATTGAGGAAGTTGTTTATTAAAGTTTATTAATTCTGGAGCAAAATAATTTACGCCTTTAATTCCACCAAAATACAACACTCCTTTGGTATCTTGATAATAAGCTCCTTCTGAAAATTCTGGTGCTTGCCATCCTTCTTCTGGAGGTAATATATTTACTTTATAATTTTCTTTATTAATAGAAGCTAAACCTTTAGTTGTACTTACCCATACATTTTTTTCTTTAGGAATTACACTGTAAACCATATGACTTGGTAAGTTTTCTTTTTCTGAAATGGTCTTAATCACTCCTTTTTTACGATCAAAAACTGTTACTCCCCCCAAAGTTGCTATCCAATACAACCCTGTTTCTTCATCTTTATCAATACTATATACACTATTACCTGTTAAACCATTTTCTGTAGTAAGGTGATGTTTTTCTCCATTATTCCTATTAAATAGGATCATTCCATTATTTTCTGTTGCTAAAGCCAGTTCTTCACCATTAACAAAAACGTCTCGAATATGGTATGCTTTTAAAAGCTCGCTTCCTTCAACATCTTCAAACTTATTTTCTTTTGTGTTGAACACTGCAATTCCTCCCCAACAAGCAAACCAAATTCTACCATCGTTAGTTTCTGTCATTGCATAAATCCTATTTGCTGGTAGTAAAGGATTCTCTTTTGCTGCGTAATAAGACACTTTTGTTTTATTTATGTGAATTAGTCCTGCATAGGTACCAACCCAAATAGAACCGTCTGTTGCTGTATATAAACTACGTATTCTTTCCCAGTCTTTATTTTCTTTTGCTTTCTCTAATCGTTTTTTAATAAAACATTTGTCTGATTTACTATAGTTATATAATCCTTTGGTATAATAACCTAACCAAAGATTATTATCGTTGTCCATTGTTATAGCTCTTACAGTTTCATTAGGCAAATGTCTATATTCTACAGGATGGGGAGCAATAGTGTTTATATGTTCAGACCCAACGTAAGCCATACTTAATCCTCCATCTTTATGACCTAACCAGATGTTACCAAAGCTGTCTTCATAAATTTTTTCAATTTCATTTCCTGTAAAACTGTAAGGGTTATATAAATCGTAGGTATAGTGCTCTATTTTTGTTTCGTGAATATCTACCTGATTATTTCTTATTACATAAAGCCCACTTTTTCTTGTTGCATACCATATATTTCCTTTTCTGTCTTGATAAGATTCATTAATAATTACTTCAGGAAACTTGTTAAGTAATAATTGATCATTAATTAGTTGTTTGCTTGTTTTTACTTGTGTTTCGTTTACGTTCAGGAAACTCATTCCATCAAACTCTAAATATTGTCCACTTTTAGTTTCTACTACAAGATTATTTTTCTTTGACAGCTTTAGGTTAACGGGAGTTTCAGAAAAATAAAAATTTTGAAAGATTGATTGATTTACAAGCCTACTTACGGTATTATTATCTGTTAAACACCAAATTGTTTTAGTCCCATCTCTTTGTAGACTATAAATTACATTTCCTGCAAGAGAAGTTGAGTCGTTATTTATATGTTTGAAAACTTTAAAATCTTTACCATCATAACGATTAAGTCCATCCCAAGTGGCAATCCACAGTCGTCCTTTAACATCACTTATAATATCATTTACTGAATTATTGGAGAGTCCATCTTTCGTTGTTAATGTTTTAAATTTTAAAGATTGACCAAGACTAGTAGTAACTATTAAAAAAAAGAAAAAAAACAACCTCATACCAAACAATTTCATCTTTTATAACCAACAAAACTACTTTAGAGAAAACATAGATTAACCATAGTAAAATTAAGTTTTGATTACCTAAATGTTAATATTCCAACCTACCATATAACTAAGGATTGTTAACTAATTATAAATTATATTAATACTAAATTTTAGCCCTTTTTTATATTTATATAAAAAAGGGAAAGCCTTACTTATTTTACGGTTTTTAAAAAGTTTAAAGAGTACTAATATCCTATTTTTAAGAAATTTAAAACAACTAATTATGTTACAAAACATTTCAGCCTTAGGATTGACATTAACAAAAAAAGAACAAAAACTTGTTCTAGGTGGTGCATTACCAACATGTAGAGTGTGCTTTGATTATTGTAAATCTCAAAACTTTCAGACTAAAGAAGAGTTTAGTGCTTGTTTTTATGATTGCAAACAAGAGCTTTGTTAAATTTTAGAAGCGGACTTTCGTCCGCTTTTCTTTTATCTATATCTTTTTAAAATACTTTTCTTATAAGTTTTTTATGTACTTATAAGGTAATACTAAATTTGATAATTGTATTAGTGGTAGCTGAGTTTCGGTTACTTCAGAGAATACTGATAAATCAAATGAAAAATAGGCTTCTGTTGTTGTTGGTTTTTTATCTTCATACCATTTTTCTAGTGCTTTTGCTAACTGACATACAAAAGGTGTATTAGAAGTAATTTCTTCTGAACATCCCTCAGTCGGTATTGTATAATCTTCTGGAATTTTAAAAGAAAAAGGTGTGTATAATAACACTGGTAATTGAACCGGTGGTAAGTCACTTTTAGCTGTTTCTTGTAAATAGTAATTCCAATAGCTTGTTATCTTAATTGTTTGTTGATGTAATTGATCGTACGTAAAGAATGTTTTAAAGAATGTTGCCAAATGTTCTGACAAAGACATACTGCTTCCATTCTCATCTAAGATTTTAGCTATATTAATTTTGGTATTATTACTTAACAACGGTATTAGTTTATTAGAGAATCTAATTAAAGGAGTTCTGTAAATGAACTTAGGATTTGTAGGGTTGTCTTCCACCAATCCTTCATTTCTAATTACTGCAATTCCAGCCCATGTATTTTGGAACTGTAATACATTTAGTCCGTTTACCTCAACTGTTCTATTTGGTATTTCAAAAGAACAAGGATATCCTAAATACTCCTTTACCTTGGCTTTAGGGTCTTTTACGTACCAATACGAATTTTCAATTGGTGCTCCAGATTCATCCGTTGCTTGTACTCTTGTATAATTATTTATGTTAATTAATGGAACACTAGGAATCTCCGCCAGCTTAAATTCATTCATAAACAACTGCTTGTCTATTTCAGACATATCTTGAGGAAGCACTATACTTACTACCAAACGCTTACACTCTTCACCTCCTTGGCAATCACAAGTAGTAGTAAAATGTGGATCTTCTTTTTGTTGTATGATAAAATTATAAGCACTTGTAGTTTCTGTATCCCCCACTTGAGAAGCTTTATAAAGCATTGCTTTTTTATTATGTTCATCCCAAGCTAATGATAAATTATCAGTTAACTGCACCATAGCTTGCATTGCATAAAATGCTTTGTCAAGATTTGGATCAGTCTCATCAGATGTAGGAGATATAAGAGTTAAATACTTAGTCATATCATTTAACACTGATGACCATACATTTACCATTTGAGCCATATCATTGAATAAATTTCGTTTACTACTACGTTTAGCTTGTAGGTTATTATCCTGACTATCAAAAGTATTAAACCTAACATCAGAATAAATTTGGTCTTGTGCTGCTTGATCTTCAGAATAAGTGTACGTGAAATTCCATTCTGAAGCTTTCTCTAGAACTTCTTTCGTTGTATCACCTACTACTGACACTGCTTTACCTTCTTGAGTTGTTAGCGTTGGTGGTTTTGGATAATTACGAAGAACTATAGGAATATCTACAGTACCTAAAGACTGCTGTAAAGGAGATTTATCAAAATCAGGCTCTACTGTTTCAGCTAAATTAACAGGTACTATAAATGTTAACCATTTTGATGCTTGATATCCTTTTACATCTGGCACATCTGTAATATCAAATTCAACATGAGTAATTTGATAATCCATTCCTAGAGGCACTGTCGTAAACTCTTTTGTGTTTTTAGTAGAAAAGATAAAAGATATATCAGATGTTTTTTCTCCATCTTCATAATCTAACTGTATTTTGGCATTAGAAATTGAATACAGTTTACTATCTCCTTCTGTACTACTAACAATACTTGGAGTACCATATAAACGAGGAGCTATCTGATTTTGACCTTCTCTTGCTATTCCTGATTCGGCAGTAACTTCCATTTGTACCACTGCATTAACAGAATAAGTATTTCCTAACTGAATAAGTAGTTGTTGTTTAAACTTTTCTTGAGCATTTAATTTTCTTGTTTCATTTACTTCTGGTGCTGTAAGAATTGGCTCTACCTTAGTTGAAATAGTTTCTGCCAGTAATGATTTAGCTTTGGTTATGGCTTCAAGGTAAGATGTAGCATCACTATTTAAAGATTTTAAAAACTCTTTTTCTTCTTCAGATTTTAATTCGTCTACCAAAAATGCTGGCACTGCATATTCTGAACTTAAGAAAAGGTCAATTGCATCTAAACATTGTTTTCCCCAAATATCCATATCTACATCCGTAAAGTTCTTTACTGTACCTTTTTCACAATCTAGCCCTTTACCTGTTACATAAGAACATATTGGAACATCCTTTTTAGATACTAAGCTAGTGGAAATTGGTAAAGGCGCATAAAAAGATGCATTTAATAAACTATAAGTATAGATCTGTATCTTATATGTGGTAAACTCTTCTTGGGTAAGAACTCCTTGTAACGCTTCATCAAAACTAGCTTTACTCATATATATAGTTCCTACTAACGGAGTAATCTTATCTACTACAGAACTAGGAACACCTAGATTTGATAGTTTAGAAATTGAATCGTTTGTAAGTTCATAAGAACCTGCTGGCTCAACATTCCAATAAATACCATTGCCTGGTTTTAGTCCCATTCTTACAATGTAAATAGCTTCATTTTTCTGACTTCCAACCAACTCTTTATCTATACCTGTAGCTATTTTAAGTACGTATTCATTTTCTTGATAGAATGTTTTTTCAAAATTGACCGCAAATTCTGTTAATGAATGGTTTTGAACTTTTTCGTCTGTACTATTTTCTTGTTCAAGATTAGGAACATAGGTATTTGGCTGAACAACTGTATTAGTTGAAGTAACCGATGGACTATCTTTAAAATCGTTGTTAACAAAAGAAAGATCTCTTTCCATACGTAATGCCACTGTTAACTCAAAAATAGAAGCTGTTTCCAAGTTTTCTATTGCAACTGGTTGTTTTATTGAACTCATTGTTGGAGCTGTAGGAACCGATTGACAGTAAGCAATAGCATATAAATAAGCGTAAATTTCTTTTACAAAATTATTGATTGGTGCTAAGTCTACATCTGTTTCAATTCCTGGTAGCAATGAAGTGCTTAATAAAAGTGTAACCGTATTTTGATCTTCTACATAAGGATTAAATTGATTAATTTGATAGTATATGTTCGTATATACAGCTAAATCGTGTAATGCATTTTTTTGATACTCTGGTGCATCTGGATTATTAGGGTCAGATACGCAAGGTTTACCATCTGTATTTAGGTATCGTGTAACATCAAAAGAGAAATTTAATAACAATTCTCGGTCTGTATCATTTTCTAAGGTTACATCATAAGTGATAAACAAACTTGGCCATTGCGAGAACCCTTTTAATTCATCTAAATACCCTACCGCTACTGGTGGATTATTAAGAGGTGATTTTGTATTCAACTCTGGATTACTAAACGGTGTTACCGTTTCATTACCGTAATAATCAACCCAATCAAAATGTATTTGTAATGTGTTACCTATACCTCTATATGGATTGTCTTCTTTTTGAGGGAATCCTACCGGGTAAGAATTATTAGGGTTATCAACCGCATACTGTGCAATAGGTATTACTTGATTATAAGTCCAAGGCGAATTAGTATTCTCTTCATTTTGGTCTTTATCATTCGATGGACCTGAAGGTAAGCCTACAATACTTTTGTTAAAATATCTGTTAGCAACTACTTGGTAGCTTAATAAATTGTATAAGTTATTCAAATAGGTTTCTGCATATCCAGCATCACTTGGATTATCTGGAGGAGTTCCCGGATTTGTTCTACTTAACTCAAAACCTGCTGTACCTTGTTGTATTGATGATACTTTATGAACTACCTGATCAACTATAGCAAATGTTGTATTGACATTAAAAACAGCTGCATCTTTAATTATAAAAGATAATGTATCAACATCTATAAAATAATAATTAGCAATGCTCTGCATCGTATTACCTGGTGTACCTTCTCCTGTTGTTATTTGATAAGTAACTGTAGGTATTTCTACCAATTGCCACACAGGTAAACTATCCCAATTGTCAATACTTGGGTTAAGGCTCTTAACATCATCTGGATTTACATTAAAATATTCTGCAATGGCTGTTAAGTTATTAGACGGTGTATCAGTTGAAAGACCAACCTCATATTGCAATCCTTCCAATACAATTGGTTTTGCTGAGGTATTAAGTTTTACATCCGTTTCATTGAAGTTAGCGAGCTCACTAATTAATATGTTGTATTGAGATGAAATGCTTTGTAACGTTTCATTTGCTGAAGTCGTTGTATAGCTTAAATCTTTTTGGGCTTTAGATTCTGCATAAACGATAGAAGACGACGTATCAATTTTGTCTCCCGTTATAGCGCAGTTCATAAAATCTTTAAGAATATTATTATATGAATTGCTATAAGTAACCAATAATGATATTGTTCCATTTCCTGAACTATCAAAAATAGTATCAGGGAAACCAGTATTTCCTTCAATTTCGTTATATAATAAATAGTATCCTCCAGACCTCGTAATACTACATTCCCATAATAGTTTTACAAAATCGTATAATGTGTTTAAAACTCCATTAGGCTTTTCAGCTTCTTCTATTTCAAGACTTTTTTGTAATGATTTTAATTGTACTGGATTTGTTTCTGTTGATAAGTTAGATTGAACTATAAATGTTTTCATATTTAGATTTCCAACAGAAAGTAATCCATCACTTCCTTCATACAACCACTGTATATCCTCAATTACTCCTTGATTATTAGAAGAAGAATTAGGGTCTAAAATTCTTAATAATCTTTCTAAAATCTGTGTTCCTGATTCATTCGCTCCTATTAACTCATAAGTAAATGCACTTGTACCCGGGGCAGTATCGTCAGCCTGCTTTTTAATGTCTATTTCTAAAAGTGTAGACCATCCATAATACTCAGAGTTTTTATAATCCATTGCTCCAGTTGTGGCATTATATGTTCCTATTTGAATATCCATAGCTGAGCCAGCTCTTTTAGGTATCGCTATCTGTTGTATAAGACCTGATGGGAAATTCCAAATTAGTGGAGATATTTCAGTTTGTCCTCCCAAACTACCATAAGGAAGGGTTACCTCTCCTGAGGTACTCCACTGGGTAACTGTTTGAAATGTATATTGAACAGGAATTAAGTTATAAGGCTTCATAGCGGCCAGGTTTAAAATATTTGGCTCAATACCTGTTTGTTGAGCATAAGTAACCACAGTAGCTATTTGTGATATGTCTTCTGGAGTTAACTGTATTGGTAGTGTCGCTTTTTTAGGATCTCCTGAAGGAACTTCTCCGTTAAATTGCAACCAACTTAATGTAGTGTTGATTAAATTAATCGTAAACCCTTCTTTAACGTCACTTGGTATTTCAAATTGCTGTCCAGTTAATCGATATAATGCACAATCATCACCTGTACATGGAGAGTTTGCATCGAGTGTTAAACCTGGTAAGGTAGTTGGCAACCTCATTCCATGAAGTTGGTATCTCGATACCATACCTGATAATTGTGTATATGATTGTTTTGCTTTGAAATAATCTAATATACTTTGTACATCTAAGCATCTTAATTCTGGTATGTTTGCTGTACTGTAATTATCTGAATCATAAAATAAATTATTGATTTGTTGGTTATGATAATTTGTTCCTAAAACCTCAGAGGTTGTGTTATATTTTTGAGCTATTTTACCTAAAGTTTCTGCATCATCTGGATTACTAAAAGTAGCAGTTGTGTGAACAAAAGGTTGAATTAATAATACCCCTAATGGTTGTACTTGCAATGATTGAACTTCTGCATCATTAGCAAGATCATTTACTGTTACTGTATTAGTAGGTGTACTTAGTTTTTTTGCAATCCCTGTTAGGGTATCTCCAGGTACAATTTCATAGGTAATACTATCATAAACAAATGAATCACCTGATATAAATAGTCCTGGAACAGATTGGTTTTGTAATAATAAATCAACTACTGAAATATTATTAAATGTGGTACTAGCTACACTAGTAAAGGTGTCTTCGCTTTTTGCTGTATAATTTGCAGCAGCAATAATCAAGTTTGCTTCCGTAGTTAAAAGTGTATTTTTCTGGAAACTTGAATCATTCGCTAAATCTGCTACGGTAGTTTGTAATCCCGTAGCCACCTCATTAATAGTATCAGTCACTTTTACTGTATAAGTCTTAGCGTCATACGTAATTTCTTGAACTTGTAATAATCCTGGAATGGCTGCATTTTGTGTAATCAGTAATGCTGTTTCTAGGGCGTATTTAGCTCCGATAGAAACAAAATTGTCACCATCAAGAATAGTGTACATTACTCCAGTAATTTGAATATCAATTCCACCATGTAAAGGATGAGATTGGTTGGCCTTAGAAAGGCTACTTACCTCAACAGCATTGATTGTTCCATCAGAAGTGCTTATACTATTAGCCCAGTTTGCCATGGCATTTAGACTGTTACCTTTAGATAATGGATATGTGTAATTTTTTAATGCATCTTCTGCGTATCCTATAAGTTGTTTTCCTATAAGTACAAAGTAGTCTTCAAATACAAATGTTGATAAAGAATGTTCTACTGAGGTACTTTTTTTCAGAGCTGCGTTCGTATTTTCTTCAGATACTTTTACAGCTAATTCATTAAACCACTTTTTAACTTCAGATAAATACGCATCTGTTGCCATATTATACGTGCTAAAATCAACATCAACCCCTGCATCTGGAACAGATAATTCTAAATCGAAAAACATTGGGAATACGGCTGCTATTTCAGGTTTTGAACTTTCTGTAACGTTTTGAATGTTCACTGCTTCAAATGTATCTTCAAGGAATGATAATAGTTTATCTGTAGGAATTGGTAATGGAGTATCTTCATTTGACAACAGAGCTAGTAATAGCTGTAAATCGGCCGCAGAAACTGCTAATTCGTCTGCCGTAGCTCTCGTACTTTCTGTAGCTGTTTCATCTGCATAGTTTTGTATTAACCATCTAAAAAAGTCTTGACTTAAATATTCAAACGATGAAGTAACTGTACTATCTGAGTTTTCTGCATCAGGAGCATCAATCCAAAGTGAAGTGACATACTGCGCTGTTTGATTCTTTAAATCCCCATTTTCCGATCCAGCAACAGTTAAGTGTGGAATAAAATAGATGTTCAATGTAGGTGACTTTTCTTCTGTACTTACCACTAATTTAGAGCTGTAATGCATGTCTTTGATCGGTAATTCCGACAATTGGCTTGATTTTGCTGCATATACCAAAGCTCTTCCATCAACAGAATCTGAAAGTTGTCTGTTCCATGGAGCCATACTTGTTTGATCTGTACCAATAGTAAGATCTGTTCGTATTTCTGCCTTGAAGCTAAAGTTAATTTTAATAGAGAATAATCCTAAATTTATTTTTGCTGAAACTTGTACATCTACTGAAGCTACAATAGCCAGAGGCATTTTGTTATAAGCTTCTAAAGTTGCTTGTGCATATACTTTTACTGTTATATTTACAGATGCCGAAATAATTCCAAAATCTAAAGAACCATATAATTTACCAATTAACCCAAGAGTTCCTTGTAACCAATAGTAATAAGAAGTTTCTACTTCTGTCTTATTATTCTCTTGAAGAGTTCCTTGATATGGATGATATGTAGCAATTACTCCTTCTAAAATACCAAAAATTGTAATACTAAATCCAGCTTTTAATACTCCATAATTAATGCTATAACCAACACCTACTTGTAAACCAATTCCAAAAACAATTACTGGATTAAAATTACCATAATTAGTTTGTGGTACCTTTTTGCTAGTAGCGCTACTTAATTTCCCGAAGTAAAAACCTCCTGATCCCATTGCTGGAATTCCTGGTGGTACAATAGCCTGTAAGGTAAAAGATCTTGAAAAGTCAAGTTTATACGGAAATCCTATATCTACCATAAAATCACCATTGGTATAAATAGCTAAAGCAATAGAAGGAAGTGTAATATTAACTGCTCCAAACTGCAAATATCTCAAGGCGTCTGGTAGTGTAAGTGCTATTTGGTATACTCCTACTCCATCTGAGATTTTTTTATACATAATCTCAAAATCTAATCCCGCAAAAATTTTAGCTTTATCACCTGCCATGGCAATTCGTAAACCGTATAAGTTAGGGTCATTGAATACGGCTTGCATTTCTAATGTCCATACTGGTTTTTCTTTGGTACCAACATTAAGGATTCCAAAATCGGTACCTATTAACCAATTGGAGTTTTCATTAAATGAAAGTAACGAGTTTCCTGAACCAGGACCAATAGGTACTTTGCCTTTTTCTGGAGTATCAAATGCTTTTTCCATAGCATCTGTAACTTCTTTTATTGATTGGTATTGAGCTGCATTATTTAGCTCAACATGTTGCCCCATAGCTAATAAACGTAGCTCAAAATATTGCGTTCCTTGTCCAGGAACCTCTGGCATATTTTTTACATCTTGTCCTTTTTCTTTGTTAAAGACATTACTGTCGTTAACAGCTGGTACTACTGAACTACCATCAAATGCTATTTGAACACCTTGCGCATTTTTTGTTAGCTTAATACCATTGATTGTTATGAATATTAAATCAAGGCTTTTTGGTAATTTATAATCTACTACTACCTCCTTAGTATCTAAATCATAAGTAACCTTAAATCCATCTAAACTTATTTTATTGAGAATATCCCAAGGAGCATCTAATTCAAAGTTAGGATCGAACAGCATCTTCATAAATGAGGTAAGTAACGATCCTACACTCCAATTTTTAATCTCAAAAATGATCGTTCTACTTTCTCCCGCAACATTATATTTCGCTATAAATCCTTCCCATTCAATCATTAATAATTGGTCATCACCATCAAAATTATAACCAATTTTAACTTCAGCATTAAAGTATTCAAGTAAAACACTTCCCATTACACCGCCAGAATATTGCTTTCCTGCTGCTTTGGTTGCATCATATTTTAAGGCTAACGCCGCTGCAATATCAATTTTCTGATTAATAATAGGGAAAGTAAACTTCCACTCCACACTCGTTTTAACTTCATAAGAGCCTTTTTCTGCTCCATTTGGAATATCTGCTGTTAAATCAAAACTAGTAATTGACAAATCTGCTGGTAAAAAACTAGTTGGCAACTCAAAGCCTACTTTTTTAAACAAACCGTCCATCAATTGCCCTAAGTTTAACTTGTCACCTGCAGGCATATTTATGCTTAAATCCCACCCTCCATCTTCTGTTGAAGAATTATAGTTTACTGCTGATTGTAATCTTAGATCTCCGATAGTAAAAAGACCACTAATAGCAGCTGTATATACATTTGAACCTGTTCCAGTTACTGGAGAAGTAGAGGTAAGCTGTAATGCTGCATCAGTTAATGATATATTGGTTATAAGGTTCATTTCAATATCTCCTGATGCAAAAAATGCATAGTATTTACTATTGATATCCATATTGATACCAAACCCTGTAAACACTACACTTACCAAACTCTCAGGTATTTTTATAAAACCACCTGTTATGGCTGCTAATAAATCATTGATTGAAACGGTTCCATCAAAAGCTGCTGATAAAGTAAGATCAGAAGTAATTTCTACATCAAAACCTCCTTTGAATATGGTTGGAAAAAAATTTACTCTTGATGAAAAAAAGATACTCTGAGCATTGATTGTTCCTGGTCCTAATATCCACCAGTTTATATCAAACTCTTCAACCGAAAAATTATCAAAAAGGTTCCATGTACCAACTGACCCCACTTGTGCTGAAACACTATTTATTTGTACCCCATTAGTAAAGTTTAAGGAAGTTGTAAACCCTTTGAATGCAATACTATTTAAATACTGTTGCAATGTTGGAGGAATATTACTGAACCAATTATTTCCAGCCATTAATGAAAACATATTTAATGGTGTAAGTGGTTTTTGAGGATCTGACGATATTGCAATATCAAAATCTGATGATTTTGGAGCAACCGAAGTAGTGAAATCCACTTGAATATCTGACCCAAGATGCAACTGTAATTGAAAAAATAAAGAAGGTGTTTGACTTATTTCTGTTGTTGATTCTAAATCTTCTTCTACAACATCCTCTACAGATTCTATCTTGAAACCTACAGCAGGGTTACTTACTTCTAAAAACAAAAGAGATACAGGAGTAGCATTTATAGGTACAATAAGATTCATATCTGGATATAAATACTCCTTATTATCTACTTTTGATGGATCTAACATCCCTGTTAAAGGAAGTTTTGTACTTACCGACCATGATGTTAAAAAATCAACAACATCAGCTAACCAATCTGTAAGAGTTATCATAGCAGAGAAATTCTGCCCTTCAACTAAAGGGATGTCTGAATTTTGCCATTTAAAATTATCCTTTTGTTCTGTACTAAACATAAAAGATGGTGAAGTATAAGGTAACCCATCAAAAACACCTCCTGTCATATATTCCCAACTAGTCTTAAAAGTCCAGTCACTTAATGCTATTTGTATAGTAAACTGAGCTTCTCCTTTCTCATCAACAACAACCTTTAAAATAACATCTGTATTAGTTTTTTCTACATTTAAAATGTTTGCTTTAGCATTACTTATGGTCAATGTATTCCCTGCTGGATCTGGAATAGATGTTTCTGACGTATCTATCAATAAAAAAGTTCCTTCAGCTAACTGATATCCTTTAGATAATAACTCATCTAAGTTTTCTGGAGGTGTTAATTGAGAAGCAGAAAAAGTAGCAGCATTAATAGTGATATTTCCATTATTAGCAGCTGCCTGATCTCTAAAAGTGGTTGTTAAATTAGAAAGACTCATAATACGAGGTGTATATATTGTTATATATCTATAATTAAAGGAAGATGATCGCTGGTACTTCTTATATGACCATAGTTTGACCACCCTTTAAACTGGCTAAGGCCTCCAATAGTTCCAGGTGCTATCCCTCCATTTCCTCCCGGACCATTAGGAGGAAGAGGTAATGCTACAGGTAATCCAGCATTTGGTGTTCCAATAGGTATTTGATTCATTCTTGTAGGATATGCATAATGACCAGCAGGGGCTCCTCCAGGGGTAGGTAATACTCTATTATAAGGACTACCTGTGACCCTATTAATTATGGTCATATTTGTTGCAGGCCCTCCCGCATTAGCTCCATACCGAGTTAAAACATTGTCAATACTATCATATCCTTGAAAATTAGGATTACTTCCAATATATTCATATCCAGGATATCCATTCATAAACCAAGGTTTTGCTTTATTACTAGTTTTTATATGTGTAAAAACATACCCTTTATCTGGCCATCCGTTATTAGCTGTTGGATTTATGGCTCTAGTATATCCTGCACCTGCAGGTAAAAAATTAATGAGGTTATTATAGGCTATAGGCTCAAAGTAAGCATTGAAAATATTAACATTAAAATCTCCTACAATAATTCCTACTTCGTCTGCATTTAGATCATTTGTTATTTCTCTTACGTTGGAAAGCTGATTTGTACCATTTGCTGCTGCTACATTATTAGGTGGTGCATGATATGACAATAATTTTATAGTTCTATTATTAGCTGCCTCCCAAAATGTTGTTAAATATGGTGGTCGATTTCCAACTCCAGGAAATTGTAATCTATTCGGAGGCATTGCATTATCTGTAAAAAGCCATTGCCCTGCTAACCTATTAGAATTTATTCCTGCATTGATATTACCTCCAGGAACAGCTACTGCAGGTAAACAATTGTTCCAAGGAGCTGCGTAGGTCGCTAGATTTGGCGCTCCAATATTAGCTATAGAATCTGACGAATTTCCTCCACCTTGCCAGCCCCACGGACCGCTAAAATTAAGATTAGCACTGTTATAGTAGACAGATATTCCTTCTGAAACACCTCCTACACCAAGAATCAGAGGAGGTACTAGCATCCAGTTTACCCCAAGTGCAGCTCTAATTCTATTTAATAAATCCAAAGCTCCTTGGCTACCTCCTGCTGTCACAAGAGTTCCTTCAGCTCCTCCACCAGTAGAAGTCTCTACTATTACCAGAATATCTGGAGGATGGGCGACAATAGTATCCATAATATATTGTCTTCTATTTACAGATGCTGCTTGACCTGACAAAGAGCTTCCACGTTGCCTTTTTCTACTTGGGTTATTTATTTTATTAATACCAAACTGCTGTATATTCCAATAGAGTACTCTTGCCATAGCTTAAGGTTTTGTTTTGTTATATGCTGCATACCATCCTAAACTTTTGGCAGTAGCTCCTGGGTTTGGGTTACCAAAAAGTAAAAAATTGGTACTTCCTCCTGGTGGTAGTTTGAGAATTCCTAAAAACTTCAATGCTATTTTACTCAATGTCATTAAATATGATTGTTGAGCTTCTACATATTCTAATTTTAAAGTATCAATAGATAATTTTAAAACTCCTTGTAGACTAAGAAGTTTAGCATTACTGCTGGTTCCTGGGAGTTTTATTCCTACAAATGCGTTATAGGAAGTATCGGTAGCTTTATTCCCTGGGCTCCATGCAATCAGTAAACTAGCATTAAAATCTAATGACGCCGCTAATTCACCGGGAGTTCCCATATTTAAGGTCATTTCTAGTCCATACCAATTTTCTGAAAGCCCAGTAGTATTGATTCCTGGCAAACTTAAATTAAGATATCCTAAACTAGAAGGTTTGGTATCCTTATCTCCACTAACAAGGTTATTGATTTGTAGTGCAAAGTTAGGGTATAAACTTAGCTGCCTAGTCGTACTAAGATCTGAGTTAAATACTATTTTTGAAGCATCAAAAACGTAGTCTACCACTGTTGGTGTACTGATATCAAAAGCCATATCAATATATAAGTTGCTATAACTTAAACCGTCTATGATGTCTGTATCTTTACCATCACCATTACCAAAAGAAAAAGCATCCATAACAATTGTTTTTTCTTCAGTTTCATTTGTTACAGGTATGGTTGTTTGCATTACTGCATAGTTTAAATACCCCCACATGGCAAAACTAGACTCTATATAAGTTGCTTTTGGATCGGTTGTTAATGTATTAAACTGAATTTTGGTAATTTCTACATTTTTAAGAAGGTTGCTATCAAAATAAAATAAGTTATCATCCGTATTTTCAAACACATATACTGGTGTACCATCATGATCTTGATAAGTTCCATCAAGCACTACCGTATTTAGAGTTTTAGAACCGTATTTATTATTGGTACCTATAACGGTATCAGAAAATAAATTGTTCATCGTTAATTGCACCTTACTTTGGAAAAATTTTATCGCTGTATTTTCAAAAAGAACCTGTAATTGAAGCACTTTAAAATCGTAAGTAGCTCCCGCTAAAGGAGGAACAGGTTTGTTTATATTTAATCCTTGTAATACTTGTTGCTGATAAGCTGTGTCTAGATAATTAATGAGTCCAAAAAGAGAACTCTTTTTTTGCATTTGAATTTCACCATCAGCATTTACTTTATTGACTTCTATTCCAAAATGATGCGCATTAAATCTAGTCAAGTCAATACCAGAGATCAATCCTTTTAATTGTTGAGGAAACTCTTGTAAATCAATATCGGCTTTGAGTACCAATATTCCGTTCCAATCTTTATTGTTTATAATATTATGGAACTTTTCATACAGAATTGCCTGATTACTTTCTGGGTGTTCTAAACCATATTGATAAGCTTTTTCAGCATCTTCTATATAACTCTGTATCCATGATGAAATAGCTATTAACTGTTGATAAGCATTGGCTGGATCTTCAACTCCTTCTGTATTGAAAGTATTGGGTTGAGTCCAAGTTTTTGGATCTTTAACTCTATCTAATAAAGTTCCTTTGCAAAATTTAAAAATAACTACATTATTATAATCAGCATAAGTATTTGTTGTTCCTACATTAATATCAAACGGCCAATCTTCAATTGACATTTTGTTATTAAATATAGCCTCTGCTGTAGTTTGCCCTCCTTGTTCTCCACTTTTAGAAAATAGTGCACCTAAATGATTGTTTTGAGTCGCTACTAAAAACTGCTGATTGGTTAAAAAAGCACTCTGTAATGTAGTGGATAGATTTACAAAGCTCATCTGGTACTGGGCTGGGTCAGTTGGTGTCTGGTTTTCAGGATACAAATATTCAGGTGTAGCCCCCTGGTTAATATCATTTTGCCCTAAGTTGAGTAAACTCCAAGCTCCATTATTATTTACATTTGCTATTAATCCTTGCGGTGTTGTAGAACTTGTATAACTGCTATCTGCATTACTCAAAAGTCTTTTTCTTTTGTTTGCACTTTTTGATGCCCTTTGTGTAGTTAATTGTGCTGCAATAAGTGTTTTTCGTTCTTTACTAAGTACTTCAGATTCAAAACTAGTTAAATTATCGTTTCCTGGTTTTTGAGAATCTGCTTCTACTGCCAAGTATGGAACAATAGGAACATAAAAATTTTGTTGAGGCATATCTACACTAGGTTCATAAAATCCTAGTAAATTAGATTTACCCGTAATAACTTGGCTTACTCCATGATCTTTAGCAAATAAAGAAGCGCCTTCAGGCTGAGAAACATATTGTATATTCTCAGCTACATCAGATATAATATTACACCATCCTGTTAAATATTTATTTTCTAAAGTTGAATTATTGGTTCCTGGGTTTACCAGTGAAAGTTCTTGTGCAGGAAAATTTGGAGCGTAAGCTGGTTGTTTGCTTTTAAATCGTAATACATCTCCAACAGGAGTTCCATCTTTAATCGAATAAGGTGTAAAAGAGATAGTTTCTGTTCCTGACAACCCTGGTAGAAAATCAAATTGTCCATTTTCATCTACTTGATCTGATTCTGGGTCTAGAAAAAAATCTCCCTCAGGCTGTAAGTAAAATCGCTCTGTTTCATTAATATCTCTGGGAGAAATAAGTAATAAGGAACTATTAGGTAATGGAGTTAAATTGTTAGACGGATTCGTATTTTCAATTAAATTGGCTTTTGGCCATAAAGTAATAGAATGCCCTGTATTTATTGAAAAAAAACTAGGTAAATAGCAAGGTGTCGATTTTCCTGAAGTACTATTAAAAATGCTTCCTGTAAACGCAAAATAGGTATTTAACCCTTTTTTATTTCCTATATCTAAAGGATCAATAGCCGCTTGAGTCATTGCATACTCTGCATCAGATTGAGGTTTAAAAATAGGATAACTATATTTTTCAATACTCTTGTCTGTTGGTTCTGTATGGTAATAACAAGTTTCTGAATAAAAGGCCTTAAAATCACTTTCTAAATTAAATCCTAGTGAAAAACTAAATGCACCACAATTATATTGAGTAAATGCTATAGCTATGTCTTTATTAAGCAACGTATCACTTCCAAATTCTTTACTATTAAAAGATATATTGGGACTGTTTAAATCGTAACTTAATTTTATTTGTGTAGCTGCACCTTCTGGAATGAAAGATACTTCTGTATTATTTCTAATCGATAATGTTGCAAAACCATTTCCCATGGTGTAATTAAAAGTTTGGCTAACCTTAATTACATTCTGAGAATTCACATAATAATTAATTGCAACAACATTTTCATTAGTTGGTTTTGAATTTACATCTAACAACCAAGCAGTAGTAATATTATTTGAAAAGTTTTCTCTATACTTTTGTAAGTACTCCTTAACTTCATCTATGTAACTGATAATATTATTATTATCAGGAGCATTTTCCGCAAAAAGAAAATAAACCGAAAGTGTTTTCGCTTTTGATAAAGTAAGTGTAGATTCTTTATAAGTTGAATCTTCTGGTAGCACTACAGCCGACCACTCATTTAACTCTGGAGTTATGTTAATATACAATAACGGATCTCCAGAATCCACATTACTAAATAAAGTACCCTCAGTATCTTGTAGAGTTGAACCCATAGCATTAGAATAATATGTGTGTAAAATAACTTGGTAGTGCAATAAAGTATGAGTATCAAAACTAAGGAATGGAAAACACCCCCAAAAAAGCATCGTGATACACTATAAACTAATCATCCTTAGGACATAAAATAGATACAATTACTATTACATCGTAAGGTGATAAATTGGATACAATCAGTTGACTCCCTTTAAAATCAGCGACAGCTATAAGCTGTTCTCTAATCTTTAAAATATGGATACCATTAAACGAAGTACTATCATTAAATTTTACATTATTAGTATCTCCTGTGTTAACAACAGTTGCTTGCTGAGCCTTACTTATATTATTAATATAACAAATACATTGAGACCCATTATTGGTATCTAATACAGCATATTCATTTTTTAAAAGCACAATTGTATCCAGTTTGGATTTTGTAATGCTTTGAGAAAATGCTGTGTTACTCGTAAATACAAAAAAAACAAGGATTATATATAAAATATACAATCCTTGTTTTTTATTAACCTTGTGTAGTTTGCGCCTGAATTTCTGCAGTTGCATCATTCTGAGCGTTCGTATTGTTAGTAATAGTAACAATCTTTCCTCCAAAATTACCTTGTGCCTTAATAACATAAGAAGGCGTATTAGGTGGAATCTCATAAAAGTTATTCAGTGTTGACTTACTTTCACCATTTACTTGAACAATAATCCCATTATCAGGAGCTCCTGTAATCCCTAATGATAAGGTGTTAGCTCTGCTTGGATTAGAAACAGTTAAAGTAGAAGTAGAACCATTTGCTGTATTCCAGGTTGCGAATTGACCTGAATCTATAGCTGCTGAACCTTGTTGGTTAATTACTGGGTTTTGTGTTGCAGTAGTTGCCATAATTTAAAAGTTTAATTAGTTAGTGGTAACGAAGTTAAACTCTTATTTCTCTTTTTCATTTAAAAAAACTATGAGCGTAATAATACAAAGTATTAATGACTATAATTTTGATACAAGTGTTTTTCCCCCACTCAAAAAAAAACATAAACAATTGATATAAATAAAGTTAAAACCAAATATTTATGAAATAATTTTCATATTACTTTCTAAAAAAATCTTGGTTTTTTATAAGTATCTTCTCTTAATTTAAGATCGAATAATAGTAAAAACTCGTGCGACCCTGAACTAAATTCTCCTAAGTTAGATATAGTATGATCATACGCATAACCTATTTGTAGATTTTTCTTTATTTTAAAACTAACTATTCCACTCCATGAATCATCTAACCTATGAGATACTCCGAATTCCACTTTATTATTCCACAATAAATTTAATGATAAGTCTAATGATAAAGGTGCTGAGTCTACATACTTAACTAATGTTGATGGTTTTAACTGAAAATTATTCTTTAAATCTATCACATATCCTGCTGTTAAAAAACTGTGCATCTTTTCGGATGCTTTGGTTATTTTTCCATTAGATCTTTCAAAATGCAATGTTTCTAGTAAGTTAGGTATAGAAATTCCCAAATAAAATTTTTCTTGGTAATAAAATACTCCCATTCCAAAATTAGGATGTGTTTTATTACTGTTCTGATTAAACTTAGTATCGTTCGATTCTACTTGGTTTAATGTTAACAGTCCTATTTGTTGAAAAGTTGCTCCTGCTTTTAATCCAAAAGCTAGTTTAGCTTTTTCTGATGTATTAATTGTAAAGGAAAAATCTGCATAAGCATGTGTTTCACTTACAGGCCCTATCTTATCATGAATTAAAGATAAGCCCAAGCCTACTTTTCTACTTACAGAACTATGTATAAATCCGCTAAATGTTTTTGGAGCTCCACTAACACCTACCCATTGTGATCGTGCTAGTAATCCTAAACTTATTCCTTCTTTACTACCTGCATAGGCAGGATTAATAACTGCCATATTATAAACATATTGAGTGTATTGAGGATCTTGCTGTGCAAAATTTTCACTACTCATACATACCAAAAAAACTAGTAATAATTTATGTACCGTCTTTCTCATATAGCTACTTATTTAAATATAACCAACCTTGATATGGTTTTGTTTTTTCGTCATTAAAATCTACTACATACCAATAAGTTGCAGCTGGCATTACTTCTGTATCTCCAGTTAATGTTAGTTTACCTTGTGACTTTCCATTCCACCAAACTGGATTTAACTCATTATTATTACTGTAGCTATATACTACACTTCCATACCTATTATATATTTTCATTTTAAATTTAGGATACTTCTCTGCCAAATCTGGTATTACAAATTCATCATTAACACCATCATTATTAGGAGAAAAAGAATTAGAGGTAGAAAAGTCTATAACTGAATCAATAGTCCCTCTTTTTTTATCATTTGCTAATGTAAAAACACCATAACCTGAAACTTTAGCGGTTATACTTTTGTTAGAAGCATCTATCTTTATATTTTCTCTTTCTTTAATCCACTTTTCTCCATTCCACCGTACTATCATTAGTTTACTTGGGTCTGAGTAAACATCTTCAGGAGTTGTTACAATATTCCATGTTAAAGTTAAGTTTACCAACTCATCATTAGATTTGTTTTGAATATCCCAAAACTCATTCATATCTATTAAACCAATATCTTCTTCTTTTTTATCGAAATCAATATTTGCCTTTTCCCAATTAAATGCCACAAAAAAAATTGTACTTAAACTTAAAGGAGCAGAAATAGTTACCGTTCTTGGCACAAAAGTTTTTGATTGATAATCTCCTATAGGAAAAGTAAAACTTTCGTTTCCTATTTTTTGTGCTTTATTATTTACATAGCTCTTATTACTTACTCCTATGTTCGTTGCTCCATTTAAATAAGTAACTATACCTTTTTCACTTACTTCTATAATTCCATTTTCAAAAAATGTAGTTCCATTTATTTCTATTTCTTTATCTAAATTAAAAGCCAAATCAGTTGATGTGTTATCGAATTCTACAAACATAAAGCTAGAAGTTCCTTTACCTGAAATAGTTTGATTATCATTACCGACAAAACTTGTGTAACCTGTTACTTTATTATTAGAAAATTTGAATTTCCCTTTATTAGTAAAGTTTTTAAATAAATACAAATCTCCATCGTTTGTAATTGCCCCATAATCTTTTATAAGTACATCTTCATAAACACTTACCAATGTATTCTCTGAAACATAAAAGGATCCAATACTTGCCACTTGAGATTTAACAGCTATAACAAAGCACATAATTATTGATGATATTATTATTTTTTTCATAATTATCTGCTTATTATAAAGAAGTACTATCAATTTTATACCAATAGTAGTTTGTTCCATCAAAACCACATTGTATTGTTATAGAAGAATTAATTCCTAACAAGGATGTACCTAATGAACTCAATCCAGATCCTTTTATAGAGCCTCCGCCTATTATATTTAAATTTAAGGAGACTGAAAGTCCAATTAAAAGCCCATTACCCGCTCTATTAACAATCACTAATTTATTTCCTAGGTTACTACTGTTTGGTGTTGGTAATGTTATATCTTTTCCTAGTCCAAGATTTATTAGGCCTGTTTGTTCAATTATTACTGTACCATCTGAATTATTAATAGTTGTGCTACTTGTTGGATTCTTTACAATTCTTATACTATTTAATCTTGCTAAATAAGAATTAATAGTTGCAATATTTGTTTGGTTAATTGTAGCTAAAACATTGTTTCCGGCAACATCTCCTGCTAAAGAAGAAGCTCCCATATCAACAGTTCCTCCATTAACTAAGCTAATGGTATTCCCACTTAAACTCAAATCTTGCGTATCTGAATCAACAACTCCCCATGTATTTCCATCACTAGTTTTATATAATATTCCCGAAACGGTATCTGTATAAACCTGACCTGCAATACCTGTAACTGTTCCATTAGGGTTTCCCACCCCTGATAAAGCAGCATCTTGCCCATCAGCTCCTGCTACTCCGGTGTCTCCTTTTAAAGAAGTAATAAAGTCCGTTTCGGTCCCTGTATTTCCGGCATCTAACCAGACTTGATAGGCCGATTTCCCATCGGTTCCTGATGACACTACTGACTCCCATAAGGTTCCGTCTGAGCTATAAACCTCCCCAGAGTTAGTATCTACATATAAAGCGCCTGTAACTGGATCTATAGAGTTACTAATGGGCGATCCTTCTCCTGTTAGTAATTCATTATCGCCTAAAAGAGACGATAAATCAACTGACTGTGAACCTCCATTTTCTAACTCTATAGTTAGAGTATTAGAGCTGTTTAAAAAAAAACTTGTTATTTGTTGATTATCCGCTTGTGTAGCAATAAGATTTGAAGCTGTGGTTATATCTACTATTTTTTCCCACAGCATTCCATTCCAGTAATAAAAACCTTTTCCTGAATTTTTATTCGTATTATAAACTAATAAGCTTTCATTAACAGTAACACTACTTACAGGTGAAGCTGTGCTTAAATTATCAATATTTAATCTGGGTATTAATAAACCTTTTGTATTTGACTTAATCTCTAATTGGGCAGATAGATTAGGTGTTAAGGTTCCTATACCTACTTGTGCTGTAGTTGTTACACTTAAAATTAAGAGTACGAGGGTAGCTACTTTTTTCATTATTTTCTTTGTTTGGGTGGGACTTCTTTGCAATCATGTATTACATTTAATTCAGTTTTATTAATAAATTAATTCTAATGTTTTTTTCGAGTAAATATGGGGGTTATATCAGCACTGTCTTCATAGCTAAAAGGCAATAGACTTGAAGAGACACCTAAACAAACTGATTTACAACACACTAACCTCTTACAATTTACTAAAAAAAAATGATTTTTACGAGTGCTAGTTTTAATTCACCTTAATTATCAGGTAAAGTCCCCTACCCTAGGAACAACTCTTTTTATGAGTGAAAATAATTCGAACTGTATAGTTATTTAAAATAGCTTGATAACTAAATAAAATAATTTTAAATAACAAAAAAGCCTCACTATTTCTAGTGAAGCTTTAAGTGAGCTTCCCGATACAATTTCCAAATCATTTTTTAGAAGATTTAGAAAAACCAGCAGAGAAAAGCGAACCATAAACACCTAAACAACAATACATTCAATAAAAAAAATCTAATACTTAACAAAAATAAAATTAAGTCTAAAATTTTTGGTTCGAACTTTTTCCTACTTCTATTACTAATGGAGAAAAAATAAATAGATCATCGTAATCCCAGTCACACGAATAATAGACAGGTAGTCCTCTGGTGTCCCCATAATCCAATTTTTTCACATTTTTTCCTCCTGCATACCACAATTCCATATTATTAGATCTGAATATAGTAGGACGTTTTAAATTTTGTACGGCAGAAAGCCTAGCGATCCCTAATAATGCAATAACGGAATAGGTTTCTCCAGTGTTTGGAGTTTTAAAAAAAACTATTCTCCATTTTTTTTATTTGTTACAAACAAAAGTAAGACCTTACCATTTCCCTATAAACAGGGATATACAGATTAATTAATTGTTTCATTTTTGTTGTTCAAATTAAATGATTGGTTTAATGGACACAAAAAAAAAACACTTAAATTCGTTACATAGTATTTGTAAACTTCTTTTTAAATCACAGTTTACCCCAGATGTAATGAGTGACTTAGAAGCCATTTTTTATAACAGAAAAAAATGTACTCTTGAATTAGAGTACCCAGACTGGGAACATACAACTACTGAAAAAATCACTTTTTTTATTACAGAAAAGCTTGAAGCATTAGAGCTGATTTATGTAAATGACTATGCGTTTGATTATTTTGATGCGCTAGATATTTACACCTTTTTTCATCAAGAAGAAATACCCTATCCTGATGACGAATATGACCAAGAACCTGATGAAAGTGATGTTTATAATTACCTAAATTCATTGTTTAAAAAACACCACCAAAAAGTATTGATTATAGATACAAATGCTGACGATTTTATATTTTTACCCATAGCTTTTAGTGATATAACCAAACTGAACAGCTTATGCTTACAACAACCTTATTTTAAGGTGTCTGATGTTATAGAAGACACCTCTATCCCTGTAAAAGACGCCTTTGAACTACTCCCACTACTCTACCATGAAAAACAGGATAAAGTGCCTAGAATTTTTACAGACCGGTCTATTAGCTATAACAACTTTTTTAGAATTTTAAACAGTTACCTCTTAAAAAACCGTACTAGTTACTGGTTTTATAATAATTTAGAAGAACAGGTAGAAATTTTGAAGGACGATAAAGACGAATTTAGAAGTCCATTAAAACGACTTTTTAGCAAACCTAAAAAAACCTACTTAATAGAAATCAAAAACAAGGATGAAGAAAGTTCACTTTTATGGGACGGAAACAAGACGAATGAACTTTTTATACAATATACCCTAGCCACTGATAGCCAATATAAACAACAAGAAACACAGCAACATTTTATCAATAATAGCAATTACAATAGTTTGCTCTTAAAACCAGATAATCCGTTACAGCTCATATGGGAACGCACCTTAAGAGGACTAGAAAATTTAGAGTTTTATTACCCACAAATAGATTCTAAAAAACTTCGTAAAATTATAAGCGACGATAGGTTTGCTACTTGCTCATATGAAGAAGCACATAGATTCCCTAACCAACCTTTTGAGTTTTATGTACGTCATCTTAATCAAGAAAATGTAAAAGAAGACATACTGCCAATGTTAGGCATAAAAGTAGGTCTTGATATGTTTTATTACAAATCATATTCAGCAGATTATCTGGTGTTCTTTTCAAAAGAAAACGATGAGATGGAACTTATTTTAAGCAATCAGTCCGAACGCTATTTTTGGGCTGTAAAACTGTTTAACGAACTTTACAACAACCTCTATGCGAATAACATCGCAATATTAAATTAACTGTTTATTTTGAATCTACATATATGAAAGCCCATAATGGGCATTTAAAAAAGAATAACCAATATAAACAACTCAAAATAAATGGTTTAATAATTTTTTATATTAATGAAATGAGCCATAACAAATCTTGATACCAACCGATATGTTCAATGGCGAATTCCATCTGACCATAAAAAACAAATAAATATTAACAGATGAAATTACCTATAACAACCCTACTAATAACGCTTTTTACTGTCACCGTTTTTGCACAACAAGATACTATATGGTTTAATGGTAGTTGGGATAAAACCACAAAAGACAAAGCCCACTTTTACAGATTACACGCAAAAAAAGAAAAACGCAACCTATACCGCATAAATGACTACTATATAAACGGTAAACTACAAATGACGGGACTTTCAAAATTTAAAGATTCTGTGCATTTAGAAGGTACTGCTACTTGGTACCGATCTGATGGTAAAATAATGCAAATGCAAACCTATAAAAACAACAAGCTAAACGGTGTAAGTACCTATTATAGATATGATGATTGTGACGATAGCAATACTAATGAAACAATAGCTGGAGTTGAATATGTTAAAGAAACTGGTGCTGATGATTACTGCATTTATAGCGTCCGTGAGATTACTTATAAAGATAACCATCACATAAAAGAAATACTATACGATACCAATAAAAAAGGTGCACGCAAAGAATATTACTATAAAAAAGGACACATCTATAAAAAAATGTATTACGATACTAACGGTAAGCTATTAGGCACCTATCATTTACCAATAAATGGCAAAGCACATGGCATAAGGGTTATCTATTATAATAAACCCATGCGTCCTAAAGAAATAATAGCCGTTAAAGATGATTACCCTATGTACGCTCACGCCTATTATCCTAGCGGAAAAACCCGCAGCAGTTTTGACACCATTCAAAAAGTTAAAACCTATTATGATGAAAAAGGCAAAGTCATGGGCAAACTGCAATATGAAGGTGAGCTGGACAAATTACTTTATTATCACGGAAAACGCTATACATTCTATCCTGACGGAAAAACAATTGAAAAAATTGAAACGTACGATAGTGAATATCTTATAAAAGACGAAGAGTATAATGGTGGCGTATTAATACGTGAAAATTTTTATGACGATTTCGAGATTACAAGAACAATTAGCTATACGGACGATGGCAAGAAAATAGGGGAATTCACAAAAAATAACAACGAATTAAATGGTACCATTCGTAATAAATACAATCAAATCATCACCTATAAAAATAACATTCCTATAAAGGCAACCATACCTTACATAAACTCTAGAAAGTTATTCTCTACCTTAAAAGATTCTGTAATTACCTACCACGACACGCTTGGTACCCCCATAACTACCTTAAAAGTACACTTAAGAAGAGGTGAGTTTATTCCAGACAGACTAGAAACTGGCCAATACGTACCAATACCTATTGAAGGAACCTTGGTGACTCCAGACCTTAATCAACGTATTGCAGGTAAAACAACCTTTAAAAACTATAAAAAAACACAAAAAACAACTTTTGATTATATAAAAGATAAGCGTTTTAAGCAGCATATACGCTATAACGAAAACGAAGAACCCCTAAAACACACGTTTTATTTTAGCAATGGCAACAAACAATATGAACTGTTTTTTAATCCTGCTACTGGAAAAAAAGAAAAAGGCATCTTTTTTAATAAAAATGGCGATAAAATTTCAGAATTCAACTACCAAACCAAAACAGGTACGTTCTATGAATTTTATGAAAATTCTGATGCTATTAAAGAAGTTAGCACGCAAAAAAACGGACAATTCATCGCTGGAAGACGGTATCAGCGTGTGTATGACAGCAACCTCAAAGCGTACAAAAGTGTACTTCGAGAAGATGTTACTGCCAATGGCGAATCAATATTTTACTCCAAAAAAGGCACTGTTATAGCTAAAGCCCCATTTAAAAATGGAAAACCATGGTCTGGTGTGGTGTACGATTATAAAAACAACAGAAAAACCCAAGTAAAAGATGGAAAAAAACACGGTGAATATGTAGATTATACAGGTGATGAAAAAACCATCCGCGAACAAGGCTATTATGAAAATGGAGAAAAACACGGAAAATTTATTACATGGAGAAGTGTTAGAACTTCTTATAAGTCAAAAAAAGTCAAGCAAAAAGAAGAAAACTACAAACATGGCAAACGTGATGGATACACCATTAAATACAACAAACAAGGCAAAGAAATTTCTAAGGTGTTATACAAAAATGGTAAACGTGAAGGCTATTCAACAAGCTACAATGTGAAAACCAATAAAACCTATCGTCTACTCTATAAAAACGACAAGCCTTTTGAAGGTGTTACTGTTAATAGGTTTAACGATGAAAAGGTATATAAAAACGGGAGTATTGTTAAAGAAACAAACCATACAGATGTAGAAACACATAACAACACCTACCAAACTATTAAAACCATTACCATCCATAAAGATAAAGCAACAAAACAGGTTACTGTTTATGATTTAAAAAACAATAAATTGCTTTCATATACCGAAATTTACGATCAACTTCAAGGGGAAGTTATTCAGTATCGCAACAATAAGCCCAAATACAAAGCTGTATTTAAAGACGGAGAATTACAAGAAGGCACCATTTGGATAAAAAGCTATAGCAGATTTCCATCGGAGAAATATTTTCAATTAAACAAACAAAACCATTCCATTTCTCTTAAAACATTCAACGAGAATCTACAACTGTTGTTTAATGCAGAGATTAATCCAAGTCTTTATAAAGATTATAAAGAGCGGGTATTACCGTTTAGAGGTTATTATTTAGAAGTTAGAGGAAGTAACCTTTTAAACATAGGCATTTACAAAAACATTAAGTAACTCCAATACCATGAAGCTACCTGAGAATATTGATAAGATTACTTTAATTGAGGATAAAGAGATAGGTCCTTTCCCTCCAAATGGTTTTCAAAAATTTGAAGAAGCCAGCTTTGGCAATGGTGATTATTTTGGCTTGTATTGGGAATTTGGAAAAGAACATCAAGAACCAATTATTTGTGAAATACTACATGATGAAGGTATCATAATGCCAAGGTTTTCTGGCTTGAATAAATTTTTAGAATGGTATCAGTTAAACGATTATGACTGGGGAGAAGACGAAATAGATGATGACGCCTTTGTTCTAAATCTCATAAAAAAAGGCGGTAATCAATTAAAACAAAGTCAAACCAAACAAGCATTGGCATATTACAAACAAAGCACTGATGTTTTTGGTGAATACAGTGAGAACTGGTATAAATTAGCCTTATTACATGAAAAAGATGGTAATCAACTAGAGTTTCAAAAAAGTATCATAAATGCTATTTTTTCTAACTGGGCAATACAGCATCCATCAGAAAATGCCTTATATACGCTTAAAAACATACATCCTGTTGGTGCGCTAAAACAGCATCCGTTAATTAAAAACAGAAATATTTTTGACCTTCATTTTGGGGGCGTGAAAGAAAATAAAATTTATACGATAATTAGCGAAATCCTCTCGGAACTCAACGTCATAGAAGACATTGACAAAGCCTTAATTATGGAACAAAATTACGCCCTGATGATGAATAGAGAAACAACATCTTTTCAAGAAAGGTATCATTTTAATTTAGAGCAATGGCAAAGCGATTTTAAGCAAAAAACAAACCACCGGTTAAAACTAAAACAAAAGTAGCGATAAAGCTTTAAGCAATCACAGAAACAAGGGCTTCAAAAAATTAAGAAAAAGTGATTACAGCAACCGACAAAGCATATCAAAACACAAAACGCATCAAACTAGGAATAAGCAAGATAGTTTATAATTTAAAACAGCTCGCCTATTGGATCTCTAAAACCTATTGTGTAGATATGCTGAATATTCAAGAATCTCTTATGAGCCATAACAACAAAAACGAATTTAGAGATTTTCACAAAAAAGCCATTGAAATTTATATACGTAATAAAAACACATTGCCCAATAATATATAACCGCAATTATGGCAAATTCAATCATGTTCGAATCCACTCAAATTGAAGTTTCTAAAGTCAATACTTAACTCAAAGCACTATCTTTAATCCTGTAACTGACGATTATATGAGATTAACTTATGCCTACATACACCTATATTTCTAAAAGCTTTATATAATATCCCTGTTTTCAGGGAATCATATCTAACCTGATACTTTTATTTTTGGTTGATAATACAAACCAGTTAAAAATGAAAAGACTTACTCTTTTTTTAATCTCACTTACGTTGCTTGCATGCAGTGACGACAACTCAATAAAAAAACTGAACACACATTTAGAAGGTGATCTTGAAATCCGATCTTTAAAAGATTTAAGCACTCCAAAAACCAAAGCATTAAAGACTATAAATGGTAATTTAATTATAAAAAACACCTATGAAATTACAGATTTAAGAGCGCTAGAAAACCTAGAAGAAGTAAATGGCATTATCATAAACAACAACCACAATTTAAAGTCTTTAGAGGGTTTAGAAAATATTCAGAAGGTAGATTTTATATCAATTAAGGATAATATTGAACTAACCTCTATTTCAGGTCTTGACAATGTATCACTGGTTTTAACAAACGTTAATATTATCAATAATGACAGCTTAACTTCATTTACAGGTCTCAATGGATTAACAATAATTAAAGGGCAATTATTTATAAACGACAATAAGAATTTAATTGATTTATCTGGATTGGAAAACTTAACAGAAACTTCTAAATTATTGGTGTTAAATAATATTAACTTAAAAAATCTTAACGGCATAAATAGCCTTGAAAACGCCTCTGTAATTGATGTGGTTTCTAACAATTCGCTTACTAATTTCTGTGCTTTAACAAGCTTTGCGCAAGAAAATCAAAATTCAACATCATTTAGGACAAAATTTAATGGTTACAACCCAACATTTGAAAATTTAAAAAATGGCAACTGTTCAGAATAAGGACGCTATTTAACAACATATAATTTTAAAACAAACCGATTCACAATGAAAAGTTTTATAAATCAATTATTACCCCTTTTACTGCTTTTTACAACAGTAATAACTTGTAAAGATGTTAATAACAAAAGTAACGAAGCAAAAAACACCATTTCTGTATCACAATTAAACACTATAAAAGGTAATTATACTCTTACAATAGAGAGGAAAGAAGGTACAGGTGAAACATATATATCTTCATACAATCCCTCTATTATCAATCATGAATTAAATTTAGAAATCGCTAAAAACAAGACCAACAGATATACTGTAAAGCTAAATGAGTTTTCCATACAAGTACCTTCTCCCATTTGTACATTTGTTTATGACAGCCGCATAGATACCACAGGGAATACCAAAGGCTCTTTTGGAAAAGTGTATTTTAAAAAAGAGAAACAAGAAAAGTTAAACAAGTGGTTAGCACATTACAAAAAACTCAAAGACACACAATTTCTATTTGAAAGAACAGCCGATGGTACCTTTAAATTTTTATCGGGAGAAATTCCTTGGAAGGATTACAAAAACAAAGTAAACTTACGACATGGAGACCCTATTCTGGAGTTAAAAACTTACATCAATCCTAAATATTTAACTATGGTTTTAAACCAAACCTTTAACTATGCAGAAGGACGTTTAACACCTAACACACTTATAAAAAAGGATGGTGCTACCATTCAATTAAACACCAATAGTTCATGGGAAGAACACGAATTATTTCAACAAAGAAAAGAAAGTAACTATACTATTACTGCAAGAGCTTATTTAACGAAAACAGATGCTCAATGGATTAGAAGCAATATTTTAGAAACCAAGCTTACCCCACACCGCGCAAATGGCATAAACAATATTGCCATGACCACTACAATAGTTCAAAAAAAGGAGTAAGCCATCTCAGTGCAAGCACACGAGCCATGTATAGAAATTTGATTTTGATTTTAGGGCAAGCCTCGGAGCCTTCAAATCTCGATTATCGAGTAAAATACAATAACAGAATAGACATTTTTGATAGCTTTTTTAGCTTACAATAATAAATGAGCCAAATTACCATAACCTTGTGAGAAGATTGTAAAAGCTTATTCCTCGGCTTAATCATTAAATAAAACCAAGACCCTTTGGAAGATATCATAAAAGTATTAGGCAAGTCAATACGAGATAAAGACGCTGTACTTTTTTTACAAACGTATCAAATAAAATACCCCAAAAAAGATACCGCAAGATATGATAGCGAAACAAGAAAATCTGGTCTTCATTTAACAAATGAAATTCTGGGTATAGAAGTCGTATTGAATATTGAAATAAACAATTCAGATTACCCACCTATTCCAGCCGAAAGGAAGGGCAGTTATGTATTTAGAATAAGTGGTGTATTTTGTTCAAAACAAAACAGTCAGTTTAAGTTTCCTATACATTTCAACGATTCTTACAAACAATTAGAAACACAGTTAGGGCAACCAACGGGAAAAAGTAGTGATATAAGCAACCTTTGGTTAAACAATGACGGTTCAGAAAGTTTTTATTCATGGCACAAAGTTATAGACAGCCCGAAAGGTGTTCAGCAATACATTGAGTACAATACAAATAGCAAACAGGTAGAAACTGTTCAAACAACTATTGTTGAAAACGAAATTCTGTTCATTTTGTTTGATCCTTTAGCTAAGGAAAGTATCAACAATTTTATAACATCACCAGAGAGATTAGCAACGCTTGGTTTTGTGTATTGGCCCATAGAAAATCAGCTTTTTAGAGCTAGTTTACAACAAAAGGCACTAGCGCAAAAAGCGTTGAACGACGTAAATACATTAGTAGCATTCATCACACAGAGCTTTTTAAACGGGTATATATATGTCGCACATTTTTGCACAGAGCAAAATTTTATAAAAGAATACATAATTTAAGTGACTATGATATTGTTTACCAACGTGATATTGCCCATGTCTATTTAAACGAAAAAAAACTTTTTAATAACTACCAGATAGATAAGGCTCAAGAAGCATTAAAAAATATTCCGATTAACTTAAAAACTATAGAAGCAATAACAAAAATGATAAACAAGCGATTTATAGAGTTTAAAACACATCAATTTGCTAATAGTAGTCTAACGGCGTACTAAAATAGAAACCACATGATTACAATAAGCCTTGTAAAATTAGCAGAAAAACTTCCAAACTTCCCAACACTTTCGTTAGTTGAAGAGTACAAATACAACACAAGCCCAAAAGGAAGAAAAGAAATGGAAGACATGTTTCGTGAAATAAAAAACTTGCTTCCTAACAAAAATGCACAAGATTTTACCTCTAACAATGTTGCTTTTGAAACCCCAGAACCCACGGCAATTTACTACAACCATGATGTTGTTTTTGACACGTTGGACCTCGACGAAATTTCAGAAAACGCATTGGTTATTAATGGTAATTTAAACGTAAACTCTCTGCTCATTAATGCTGAAATAGACATTAATACCACATTAGTCGTGTTAGGAAGTATACGCGCTAAAAATTGTATTTGTTCGGGTAGTGAAATTTATGTAACCAATGACATTCACGTAACTGAAAACTTTATCGCATACTACAATCACGGTAGCATCAGCACAAAAAATCTATACACCAATTTACTGCTTACTGATGATTATAGGGGATTTCAAATCCCTAATTATAAAGCACACAAAAATTGCCATTGGCAGGATAAAAATACACTCCTCTATACAAAGGTGCTACAACCTGAACTAATAGAACATATGATTGATCATGAGGGCAACGTACAACACTGGTTAAACTTTGAAAAAATATGCAATTATTTAGAGGCTGATAAAGATATTTTAAGATAATAGTGATTAGACCCCTTGAAACTAACAACTGTGACAAATGACTAGCAACAAAGCAATCGCCATAGCCGTATTTATAGTAACACTCTCTAGTTGCATCTCTAGATTAGAGCAACATGCGCTCTATGAAACGATAGCCAACATGCAAAAACCCCCTATTGTAAATTGTACTGTTGGAACAACAAAAACCGACAGCAACGGCTATTTTTATCTTCCAGAAAAGCGTTACAACCAATTTTTGCTTTCAGAACTATTCACTATGGAAGCCCCTCCTGTTGCATATAACATTCCTATAAAAAAAGAAGGTTATAAAACCACCTATATTTCATTTATCAATACTCGAGGTGGCGGCGCTAGAAAAGGTGCAATTCGCAATCTAGATACCATCTGTTTAAAGAAAATAAAAAACTACAGAACTAATGAATAAAGCATCTCTAGAAAACTGGCTTTCATCCTTAAACCTTAAATACAGTAATGAATATTGGGGCATGACACTCACCATGAGCACGGTAAACATAGAACATTGGCTTTACAGCCGTAACCAATTAAAACCTGAAGATTTAAAACTTACATTAAGCATGTACATTACAGGGTCTTGGGTAGCACAACTAGAACGAAAAGACCAACTTTTTTTAGTGCAATGGCGCGAGAGTGGATTAACGGTAGAATCACAACAGCTTAAATATCGCAGACTAATACCGTGGCCAAAACTAACATCTTATACAAAATTTCCGCTTATGATACCTGCTTTAGAAACAGCTCTTGATGTGAAATTTATACGCCATATTGATATAAGCACAGTAGGAATAAACCCAAAACAGTATTTAAAAAAGAAATCTAAAATGCAGCAATGGTTAAAGCCCTGTGCAAATACTTTTGGTGAACATATGAGTTATGAGTACGACTAACGCACAAAATGAAATAAAGGAATTATTGCACGCACTTCCTGAAAAACACAGAAGCGCATTGATTCCAGCGACACAAAAAGAGTTAGAAGCTTTCAAATATCGTGCAATTGCTTTAGGAGTTAATAAAACGATTATTGACGAATTACTGGATCTATGTACTGTAGCTAATAATTTTAGATATGAAGTCGTTTTAGAATTTCATTCCTGTACTGATGAAAGTATTTTTGAGTGGTGGGAAGACGGTAAACTTTGGCTTGGGCAAAACGATTGTAACACCTTACGATGGGTACATGGCAAATTCTGTTTAGGTGATGCTTCAAATATAAGTTATACAAAAAACCATGAATATCCTAGTTTACTAGCGCTTATAAAAGGATGCATAAATGAAATTAACGAATTGAATTATTAAAAACCATGAAAAAACATCCTGTAACCTATCGTAGTCCCAATTACAAACCAAGCAAAGCCGAAGTTCTTGCATTTGAACAAAACTACAAAATACATTTACCAACCGATTATTTCAAGTTTTTACTCAACCATAATGGCGGCTCTCCTGAACCATGCTTGTTTACTAAAAACCCAGATTTAGGTATTATTGTAATCAATTGGTTGAATGGTTTATTGAAAGGCAAAAATGGACTAGTTTGGAATATTGAAATATTCGACGGTCGCATACCCAAAAGATTCCTTGCTATTGGAGATGACCCTGGTGGAAACCAAATTTGCTTGGATGTTTCATTAAATAATACGAATGGGGCTGTTTACTTTTGGAAACACGAAGAAGAATACCTATTTACCAATGAAGAAGCGGTTTTAGAAAACATGTATTTTCTTGCCAATTCATTCGAAAGTCTTATCACAAGCTTGGTAACCGATGAAGAACTATAAAATAAATTTTGATTTATGAGTAAGTTACTTTCAATAGAAAATTCCATTAAAAAAGGAAATGCACAAGTATATCAAAATGTTATTTTTCAAGCCACAATGTAAAAAAACTTATCATCAAATCAGATGGTAAGTTTATCTACAAAGGTTTCAAACTTTTTGTTTTTGTTAACCAAAACAGAACCATGTCCAAAACAGATAATTTGAGGGTGCAACGCTTTTAATTTTTTTAACGAATTGATGTTCACGTCTTGATTTGTTGTAAACATACTTGGCCGTAAATGCAACCCTGTAAAGGTGGTTAATAAATTCATATTAGTTGCCACATCACCAATAATTAACACACCATCTTTTTCTCTAAAAAATGAGAGATGACCATCAGCATGTCCTGGGGTTTCAAGTACTCTAAAACTTTCAATGTAATCATTTTCTTTAAGTGTTTTGAGACCTCTTGCCCCTTACCTGCCCAATGTTTTTGCTGAAATTTTGCAATCATACCTTGACTTGCTGGATAATCTTTTGTTGCTAAGCCAGATTCTGCTCTAGCTACTTCTTTTTCATGGCAATATAAGGGTACCTTAAATTGACTACAAATTTCGTTACTACAACCCTGATGATCGGCATGAGCATGTGTTAGTGCATGTAAATGTATTGGGACATCAGTAACATTTTTGGCTATTTTTTTATAAGAACTTCTTATTCCAGAATCAATTAATACGCCTTCAATAATATAACAATTTATACCATTTCTAGGCATTAACGGAATGTGGTACACATCTTTTGCTACGGTTTTCATTATGTTATGTTTTTAAGCAAAAGTATGGCAAGTAAGCTATCAGAATAAGTACATTTGTCCTAATTGGTTTCTTGAAAAATGTCTTTTTTGACTCTGGTAAGTGTACGTTGAGTCATGCCTAAATATGATGCTAAGTCATCTAATTTAGTTCGCGAAATAAGTTTTGGATTGGCTTCAAGTAACTGTATGTATTTTGCCTTTGCTGTTTTGTTATTAAAATGCATGAGATAGTGTTCCTTTTCTAAATATTCTTGCTCTAGTTGCCCGTTCATTAAAGCTTTCCAAGAAGGAATACGCTCTAATAATTGTTTGAAATTTTTATAAGAAATAAGTTGTAAGTCACAATTCTCTATAGCTTGAATGTTTTTGTGCGACAGGGTTCTAGTCATAAAGCTCTCATAAGAGGTCATAAATTGATTTTCAAACTTAAAACACGTAATGCTTTCATCGCCTAAAGAAAATGTTTTAACAGCTCCTTTATTTATAAAAGCAATATAATTACACACCTCTCCTGCTCTTACAAAAAAATCATTCTTTTTAAGTTGTTTTGTTTTAAAAAAAGACAAGGAGTCCTTTATTTCTTTAGGTGTTAACAAATCACCTTCTGTAAGGTAATTTTCCAACGAATTTCTCATTATTTTCTTGTTGCTTCAGGGTTGTAAATTAATTCTATTCGAGGAAATATAAGTAATTGGTATTTATACATTGAACTTACAAAAAATAAAATCACTGTTTTTAGGGATATACAGGCTTTATTTCATACCTAATTTTGAACTCAAAAGCTATATGAAATATTATAAAAATGGATTTATACACCCGCATTAAAAAAGGAATTCCTAAAACTATAACCATACCACAAGAACTAAAGCTATTATGTGATTGGGTTGATGAAAACGACTACCCGATTAGCGGTCTTTTTGAACTACAAGCTGATGATGGATACAGTATAAAAAGTTGGTTTGATAATGCCGCTATTTCAGACCGTTTTGGTGTTTTTGGGCTCGGACCAGATGGTTCTATTTATGCCTTTTGGCTAGATGATGATGGCAATCAAAAAATTGTGCATTTAGGCTCTGAAGGTGATGCATTGTGCATATTAGCAACCTCATTTATTGATTTTTTACGTTTGCTAGCCATTGGCTACGATGAAATAGGAAACGCTGACATGACAAAAACTGCCTATCAATGGAATGATGCAGATGACGACGAATCTGTGAACCTAGATTTTCAAGATTGGGTGCAAACCTCGTTTAAGGTTAGCATACCAAAAACAGGCAACGAAATTACAAGCACAAACGACTCACATTTTAAAAACTGGGTTCACAAAAAACAGGATATTTATGACAACTAAAAAAACACCAATTAGCATGTATATTGCTTTTGCCATTCACTGCATCATTGTACTTTCATTTGCTATGGATGGCGACCTCGTACGTAAACAAGTGGCTCTTTTATGTACTATTCCGTTAGCTATAAATCTTGTAGGCTTATTGCTTACTATGATTACCAATAAAACTCTACTTGGAGCAAAACTATTTAAATACACTTGCTTTATATTTATTCCTATTGGAGTTATCGGAATTTTAGGTGCCAACAAACTTATTGAATCTGTAAACAAACCATAAATGAAAACGTACAAACTGAATCAAAACACAAACAAAATAATACCAGGGCTTATTATATTTATTTTATGTTCTATGTATATATCTTTTAAACAAACAGGACACATGAGTCTTTCGCTAATAGCCCCGATTATTGTTTTAATATTACGGTACTTTTGGCAAAAAAGCCATAAAGCGCTTATTATAAATACAACCCATTTAGAGTTTAACACTGCGCCATTACAGAGCAAGCGCCTTATAAAATATAACGAACTACAGGACGCTCATTTTGACCCAAAAAAGAAAAAAATTGTGTTTATAACAAAAGTTTCTAAAAAAATTAAACTTTCACTGAAAGAATTTCATAAAAACGATAGACAGACTATCGTGAACGAAATTTTCAAAAAAATACCGAAATAAAAAACAATTTTATAATTCATTTAACTAACATACATTACACATCTATGAATACTAAAACCATCATACTACTTTTTACAATTATACTCGCTTTTATGTCTTGCAACACAAAAAAGCCTTTAGATTGGGATAATGACGTAGTAAATCTTACCAATAAAAACTTAAAAGGTTGGCTACAAAAGGCACCCTTTAATAACGAGTGGGTTATTGATAATAATGATAATAGCTACGTATTTACGAATCTTGAACAAGTATTTCCATTTATGGGAAAGTTTAATGATTTTAAAAAAGACACCAGCAAAGAACACGCCAATGTATATGAAGAAGAAACTGTCGTTTTTAAAGACACGCTTTGGGGAGAATCGTTTATGTATGGAATGCTGTTATACCAGCCAACCGAATTATTTTTAAAAGATTATTATAGCGAACGAGGCAATATTATATTTTCTGGTGTTAATGCCTCTAATGAAGTTTATACAGCTAATTTGTCTGAAACATTTTTATATGAAAAGAACACCAAGTATAAAGCTGCTGTTTATTGGGTAAGTTGTGGTTATAAAACCTATCTTTTTGGATTTTACCAACAAGGGAAATTGGTATTTGAATTTGGGTTTCCTTGTAAAAAAGACAATCAACTAGAAGGTCTTGAAAAATTAAAACAAATTAATACCGCTTTAGGGTTAGACATCAAACAATGGGAAAATGCTACTATTAACGACCTACAAATTAATAGGCATCCAAAGAGTTTTAAATAAACTTTTTGACTTATTAATTTAAAATCTGTATTTTTTTGCTTTAAAATACTGATAAATGGAACAATTTGAAGGTAAAAACATA
>NZ_JAUORH010000050.1 GCF_030547425.1 Tenacibaculum sp. 1_MG-2023
ACTGCCAATGGTGGGAGAGTAGGTCGTTGCCTTTCTTTATAAACCTCAATCTTTAAAAGATTGAGGTTTTTTTATGCTCTTATTTTAACTTCAATATTTTATTGCTACTTAACCTGACTAAAGCTTTAATATAACTATAGGTAAGTAATTAACTTATTAAGATAATCCCCTCTTTTAAGTAATAGGAAGTGCAATATGTAGTGAGTACATGTATAAATATCCCTTTATATATTTTACCTTCTTCCTGTATACTACAATAAGTGGATTATTCGTATAACTTTTTAAAAAAAAATATATCGTGAGTAAATTGTGATATAGACCTTATTATTTTGAATCAAAATGTAATAATATTAAACAGAAAATTAATTTTTAGTACAATTATTTATTAAATAAAAAACTAACACATTCTATTCTAGTCTTTTGTGTACAATATTTTCGTTATCTTAACTTGCTTCTTTTTAATAAAAAAGACCTTTAAGTGTTAAATGGGATGCAAAAAAGATATGATTTCATTTATGACTGTCTTACTTAAAGCATAAACGACTAAAACATACTAGAAAGATATAAGAATTTCTAGAATTGTTTCTTTAATAAATAAGAAATTATAATAATACAAAATTGAGGAATTATATTCTATTTTAGAACAAGTATTAAATTCATACTTACTTTTAAGGGGATTTAACCGTCTAATTTGTAAAATACAAAACCTTATTTTCACATAAGAAAGAGAAGATATCTTACAGCGTTCCTATATTGAGGAGAAGTTAGAATATCAAGAGCCAAAATTGGTCAAGAACTATTTAGTTATAGTCTCAAAGAGTAGAGGGTATGTTGACGTATCGGAGTATAAAAAGATGTTTTCGAAGATGCGTAAGAAGCGAAAACGTAAGAAAAAGTAAATAAATTAGGTCCTAGAGTCACCTATTACAGTTTACATTTAATAGTATAGAAGTGAAAATATGATTCCTTAATAAATGATTTTACGCTTA
>NZ_JAUORH010000052.1 GCF_030547425.1 Tenacibaculum sp. 1_MG-2023
TGAGTCGTCCTGAAATAGATTGACAGTTTTTATAAAATATTAATTAAACCTTTGAAGCTAGCTTCAAAGGTTTTTTGTTGTGTATAAAGTTAGGTGTTTTCATATTCAAACTCAAGTGTGGTCTTAGATTATTATAAATATTTATTGATTGTTTAATCAGTTTTTCTAATTCCTTACCTGTATTACATTTATAAATTAAAAATTCATGTTTCAAAATTCCATTAATTCTTTCTGCTAAAGCATTTTGATAACAGTCGTATCCATCGGTCATTGATGATTTTATTCCTTTTTCGGCTAACTTGTTTTGATATATTGTAGAACAATATTGTAATCCTCTATCAGAATGATGAATCATTGGTCCAGATGTAAGTCTATTTTTAATTGCCATAGTTAAAGCTTTAACTACATTTTCTGCACTCATATCATTACTTAAATGATATCCCATAATTTTTCTACTAAAAGCATCGGTCACCAAAGATAAATAATGGGTTCGTTCTCTACTTTTTACATAGGTAATATCACTGACAAAGTATTGTTCTGGGTGCACTATCTTTGTTTCTTTGATTAGATTGGGATACTTGCGTAACCAATGTTTAGAGTTAGTGGTTTTAGTGTAATTCTTTTTAGGTTTGATTAACATGGATTCTGAGCGTAAATAATCAAATAGGGCATCTCTACCTATTTTTATTCCTTGATTATTAAACTCATTCTTTAGTAAATAATACAACTTTCGAGTACCTATTCTAGGCATTTGCATACGTATTTTTAGAACTAAAGGTTTAATTTTAGAACGTTCTGATCTTCGAGCGTTCTCTCGCTTAATGCTTTGATAGA
>NZ_JAUORH010000053.1 GCF_030547425.1 Tenacibaculum sp. 1_MG-2023
ATGGTAATTTGTTTATCTAATGCTTCTTCTTTTATCTTATGCATGGGGTGTTTTTTCTTTGTTATAGTTAAAACTATCAACGCTTTTTTTTGAAACAAAAAAAGACCTTCTTTCTTTTAAAAAAGAGAAGGTCTTTAGTAATAAATTATATAAAACTAAAAGTTATTTAGTCCTTCTCATTAAGCTACTGGCCAACGGTTATCTAAGTTAGCGTTACCAATAAGTAATTCTTCAGCTGAGAAAGTAACTGTTAATTTCATTGGAACTTCGTTGTTTACATCTAAATCTTCTTTGAAGTAAACGATGTAAGCGTTTTTAAATTCCACTTCTTTCATTTTTGAATCTTCATCTGTTTTCTTAAAAACAATTTTTCCGTCTACAGCTTTAAATTGGCTGTTTACCATTGCCTCAATTACAGAGGTATCTGATGTTGATTCGATAGTTAAAGTAACTCTTCCTCCATTTACACTTGAAGATGGTTTACCTTTTGTATCTGTGTTTCTGTTTAAGCTGTACTCAGCTTGTAATACGTCGAATTCTTTTCCTCCGAATTCGAAACTTGCTCTAAATGATCCCATAGTTTCTTTTTTTTGGGTTAACTAATTAATTTAAAAATACTTTTTAGAGCTTTCTCAATAAAAAAAAGAGAAAGCTTTAAACAATATAAAACCTTCTCTTTTTTTATTTCTTGGCGCCATTCTATAA
>NZ_JAUORH010000054.1 GCF_030547425.1 Tenacibaculum sp. 1_MG-2023
AATGTAACAGTAGGCAGTGGAACATCGCCATATACCGTAACAGTTACAGGACCAGGAGGGCCATTTGTACAAGGACCATCAGCAGATGTTAATTACAGTTTTACAGGTTTAGGAGACGGTAGTTATCAAATTACAGTAAGTGATGCAAACGGATGTCCACCAGTAGCCACATCAACAGAAACGATTAACGTTCCAACAGCATTAGCGTCAGGCTCAGCAAGTAAAACAGACTTAATGTGTAGTCCTACAGGAACTATTTTAGGAACGATAAGTTTTACAGCACCTACAGGCGGAACAGCACCATACATTTATTATTATAGATTAGTAGGAGGAGGAGCTTATACACAAATAGCAGGAACAACAGTATCTAATTTACCAGCAGGAGATTATGAGACAAAAGTAGAAGATTCAAATGGCTGTGAAAGAATTTTAAATACGGTAACAATAGCAGATTTACCAGCAGTACCGCCATTTGCAAGTACTGTAGTATATAACTGTGATGGTACAGGAAATATCACTATAACACCATTTGATGCTAGTTACACCTATTCATTAGATGGAGCCGCAGCACAAACAGGAGCAAATGCTAATATTTTTAATAATGTAGCAG
>NZ_JAUORH010000055.1 GCF_030547425.1 Tenacibaculum sp. 1_MG-2023
CGCTAAATTTGCTGTTTTTCATTGTGACAGTTTGAATTTAAAGTTAGTAAATTCGAATTATTAACTGTCCTATTTTTAGAGAAGCCTACACATATCTCTAATGATATTATTTTTATACTAAGAACTTTAAAATTCTTTTAACCAAAAAAAACGCTCCGATTTTATCGAAGCGTTTTAACTATTAACTAACCTTAAAACTCTTATAAAGCTGCAACGTGTTTAGCCAATTTAGACTTTAAATTTGCCGCTTTATTCTTATGAATAATGTTGTTCTTTGCTAATTTATCTAACATAGATACAACAGTCGAAAACATTCCTTCTGCTTCCTTCTTATCTTCTGTAGCTCTTAATTTTCTAACAGCATTACGAGTTGTTTTATGCTGATATTTATTTCTTAAGCGCTTTGCTTCGTTACTTCTAATTCTCTTTAATGCTGACTTATGATTTGCCATTGTACTAATGCGTTAATTGTTTATAAAAAACTTGTAGTCCGTACGGGAATCGAACCCGTGTTACCAGGATGAAAACCTGGCGTCCTAACCCCTAGACGAACGGAC
>NZ_JAUORH010000056.1 GCF_030547425.1 Tenacibaculum sp. 1_MG-2023
TACTCTTTAGAGTCACAAACACTCTACACTACTGTCTGAAGGTTAAGACAACATCTACATAATATAAAAAGTATTGTTGATATTCTTTTTCTTGATAAAAAGAAACAAAAATCAAGACTTACCATAAAAACTTAAGAAAATACTACGACAACTTCCACTGATAAAAAGAACTCGCTATCGCTCAAACAGCTTTTTATCTTGCACCCACCACTGCTGTCTTGATTTTTAAAGATTTTCTTGTAGGTCATAATATAAGGCGTTAATATGAAAAGAATAGTAACATCCACAACTAATGCCTTTAATTGTTACTACTCCCCGCTATGATATCTCCTGTCATTTCGAATGCAATGAGAAATCTCACCCAATGAATCTCCAAATAACCTTTAAAATTACAAATACTCAACTATAAGATTTCTCACACTTCGCTATCGCTTGGTTCGAAATGACAACTTGTAACCGTCATTCCGAACGCGAGAGAGGAATCTCGCTCAATGAAGTTCCAAATACTCTTTAGAGTCACAAACACTCTA
>NZ_JAUORH010000006.1 GCF_030547425.1 Tenacibaculum sp. 1_MG-2023
ACTGATGGTATGGCTTCACAATCGACACTTACATCGGCTGGTTCTGCTGATAAAATTGGTGCAGTCGTATCGGTTACTGTGATAGTTTGGGTAAATTGCCCACTTGTTCTTCCACAAGCATCTGTAAATGTCCAAGTATTTGTATATGTTCCTATAACAGGACAATTAGTTGTTGAAGCCTCAAAGCTTCCTGATATTTTGGTTATTGTTAAATCACAACTAGCCTCTGGTGTAAGTAATTGTGCCGCTGTTAGGGCATTACTATCGTCACAAGACACTGTTCTATCTAATGAACCAACTGTAATTGTCCAATTAGCCTCGTCAGGTTGGTTAATACTTATCTCATTAGGTAAATTATCTCCTATGCCACAAGAATCAACTGATTTAGAACTTAAAGTAGTTTGTGTGCTATTATTTTCTTCTCCTGCATAAGTTGCTACTAATTGCATTTGAAATTTATCGGAACACATTTCTTCTAGAAAATAACATTGTTCTTTTACTTTCACCTGAAAACTTAAACTATATGGTGTATCTCCTACATCTGTAATTCCATCAATAGCATTAAAGATTAATAATCTAGTTGTCGTATTATAACTATAAGTAACTCCAAAAGGTAACCCTGTTATTGGTTCTATTAAATCTACTTCTTGAGGTATTGTTGTTTCTATTTTTAAGTCTTTTACATTGTCATTACCATTGTTTTCTATATTGACTGAAAAACTAACAGTGTCTTCTACACTACTAGTATTTGTTGAGCTTGATAATATTAATGGCGCTAAATCTGGTTTCCAAACATCAACAGATAAACCTATTAAAAAGAGTCCGTATGTTTCTTGGTTTGATGTTAATCTTATTGTCGCAGAAGTTTGATTGTTAGCTATTATACTGTTTCCTGGATTACTAAGAGCAAATACATCTGCATCAAATCCCAAAGTATTAGTACTAGCTGGATTTCTATCTATAAAATTACTTCCGTTTTTGGCTATTCTACTATTAAAAAAATTGTTTGCATCCCTTAAGCTATATGATAAATCTACCCAATTATTACTGGTGTTTTTTATTTGTAATTTGTCTCCTGATAAATCTCTATCTCCTTCTAAAGCACCTATTACAACATCTACATCTACATTTCCTGTTGGCACTGTTTGAAAACCACTAAATCCAATTTCAAAATTATTAACACTACTTGTAACATGAGCATAACCATCAAAAAGCGATATATTTTTTGCTGGTAAAGTAGGACTCTCATATACAAATACTATTTGCCAACCTCCAGAAGTTCCTGTATTTCCTCCTCCATGTGAAGTCAAACTTCCTTCCTTTGCCCTAATATTAGCTACTTGATACGTTCCATAAGGTGTTGCTAAAGCTTTTACTTCATTTGTAATATCCTTAAAGCAAATATATGGGTCATTAACAAAGTGTCCTACCTCGTCTCTTCCTCTATAAATAACATTATCAGCTGTTATAGTTGTATAACCTAAATTTCCTGGTAATTGCAATTTTACTTTATTGTAATCCCAATTTGGTTCATCTAAAGGGTCGTCTTCCTCTTTATCAGCTGCTGCCCAGTATAAATATGCTTTTTTTATACTTAAACAACTAACTGTTGGCTCTGGATTAGATAAATTTGCACTACTTGAATTGAATGTGCTTGCATCACTATCTATATCAACAAAAACGTTATTACTAAAATCATGGTTTCCATCACTTCCTGTATAGCTTGTTGTTTTATTTCTTGATAAAACATTATTTGCTATTAATGTTACATTTCCTTTAACTGCTTCTGAAAATCTTGGTTGAAACCCCTTTTTTATTTGGGCTTCTAATCTTCCCCCAGCAACGAGAAAAACCACTATAAAAAGTAAAATAAAACTAGTAATTTTTTTCATGTCCTCTAAGTTTTTTTTATAATAACAATCTTATCTAAATAGTCTAATTGTCATTACTCTGATTTGGTGTGTATGTTTTTATAGTAATCTTGCTAGAGGGAGCTATTTTTTGTAATGACACTTGCTCTTGAAGGTCATTTACTAGGAGTTCTATACAATTCCAACTTCCTAATTTGATATTGTATGGTTTAGTTATCTTTAAATAAAGTATTTTACTTCTTTTAGGTAGTACTTTTAATGCTTTTATAATAGGTTTCATTTTTTCATCTAATAATGAATACTCTAATACAGTTTCTATATTTTCTTGATTTTTACAGGGTATACTGTTTATAGAAAAACGATACTCTTTTTCCACTGCGCTATTATTGCTAATTTTTAACTTATGCATGTGTACCCTTTCATAATCTGGTTTTTCACTATAAGAAATTACTGATAGCTCGGTTAAGCCTTGTGACCAAAGACTTAAACCACTAAATAAAAAGAGTAAATACAATAGTTTTTGAATAGTATTTTTTTCCATATTATTTGTTTTATAATTATTATGTTACTAATACAAACAATCAAAGGTTGTATATCTAATCTAAAGTGGGGGTAATTATGGGGCGGGGTAATTAAGAGGTACGCATTTCAGAGTATTGCAATAACACACAAAGAATGCACAATAAGATTTTTCGAGGAAAATAATACTAAATGGGAATAGTATATTTTTTGGGGGGATAATGCTTTTAAATCTAAAAAGCTATTATATGCAAATGTAATACTTATTTTTAGTTTTTTTTTAAAAAAAGTTTTTTTTGTGCGTTTATAAAGAAAAATATCTTCTTTTTATTTTTATAATACTTCTTTTTAAATTAGGTAATTTTGCAATATGGTACAAAACGATGCAATTATTGCTTTAGCAACTCCTGCAGGGGTTGGAGCTATCGCTGTTATTAGAGTTTCAGGAGAAGAATCGATAAAAATTGTAGATTCTTTTTTCACTTCTGTAAAGAAAAATAAATCATTATTAAATCAAAAATCTCACACTTTACATTTAGGCCATATTGTGAATAATGGAGTCATCATTGATCAAGTTTTAGTATCTATTTTTAAAAACCCACACTCTTACACCGGTGAAAATGTGGTAGAAATTTCATGCCATGGATCTAGTTTTATTCAACAAGAAATTATTCAACTTTTTTTACAAAATGGTTGTCGAATGGCTGATAATGGTGAGTTTACTATGCGTGCTTTTTTAAATGGTAAAATGGATTTATCACAAGCCGAAGCTGTGGCTGATGTTATTGCTTCAAACTCTGCTGCTTCTCATCAAATGGCAATTCAACAAATGCGTGGAGGAATTACCAATGAACTGAAAGAATTACGTGCTCAATTGTTGGACTTTGCTGCATTAATTGAGTTAGAGCTCGATTTTTCTGGTGAAGATGTTGAGTTTGCTGATAGAACCAAGTTTAAAGAATTGGTAGCCAAAATATCAGCGGTTTTAAAACGTTTAATAGATTCTTTTGCCTTTGGGAACGCTATGAAAAATGGAATACCTGTAGCTATTATTGGTGAACCAAATGTTGGAAAATCTACTCTATTAAATGCTTTACTTAACGAAGAAAAGGCTATTGTATCTGATATTGCTGGTACAACTCGAGATGCTATTGAAGACGAGCTAATTATTGATGGTGTTGTTTTCCGTTTTATTGATACTGCTGGAATTAGAGAAACTGAAGATGTTGTTGAAAGTATTGGTATAAAAAAGGCTTATGAAAAAGCGGAGAACGCACAACTAATTATTTTCTTGATCGACTCTAATAAATATATACATTCAAAAGAGTTGTTTTTAGAGGAAATTGAAACTATAAAAAAGCGTTTCCCAAACAAACGTTTATTAGTTATTGCTAATAAAATTGATACGCTGTCTTGCCATGACTCCTCTATTTTACAATCAGAAATTGAAAACTTAATTTTACTTTCTGCTAAACAAAATATTGGTGTTGATGAATTAAAACAAGAACTTATTTCATTAGTAAATACTGGTGCTTTGAGTAATAATGAAACCATTGTAACGAACTCTCGCCACTTCGAAGCTCTAACTTTAGCTTTAGAGAGTATCAATTCAGTTAAAAATGGTATAGAATTAGATATTTCTTCTGATTTATTTGCTATTGACATTCGTGAATGTTTACGTCATTTAGGAAATATTACTGGAGAATATGATGTAGATAAAGATATTTTGGGGCATATTTTTGGAAATTTCTGTATCGGGAAGTAAACTCATTTTTTTCAAATTTACAACGGTTTACTACGTTTATAAAACAAATATTACCTCTCTTTCTTTGAATTATAATTTTCTAATTCAATTTTAAGGTTATCTACTTTTTGTTTTGAGCCTGAACGTTTACAATAAAAAAAACAGATAACGTAAAGATATACTTAATGAATTTTATGAAATTTTTATAGCTGATTTACAGCAAAATAACAGAGTTAAATCTAATAAAGTTAATTTAATAGATTCCTACTTATCACTATTTTAAGATTAAATACTTTTTTTAAAAAACAACCTCTCTTCAATGAATAATTTTTAATAAAACCAGACCTAGTTTGTGAGTTTGAATATTACTTTTTAATTTAATAAATAAACAGTAAATTTGTATCCACTAAGTGTAAATTATACATGACTGCAATATTTACATTTCAAAAAAACTTTGCGCAAAAGCTAATTGCTTCGTTGCGCTACCTGCTTGATGATATTTTTTTAAAAAATTCTAAAGAGTTTATTATTTAAGCCCTACCCATTTTAAAGGTAGGGGCAACTTTAGTTTATTTCTATTCATCAATAATTATAAAATAATGACAAAAAACATTATAGTAACCACAGGTATATATGATCTTATAAAAGACCATGTTAGAAGAAAAAAAGTAACCCTTGAAGAAGAAAACCGCTTACTATCTGAACTAAAAGGTGCTAAACAAGTAAGACGAAGAGAACTTCCTGATGATGTAGTGACTGTAAACAGGAGGGTTATGATTTTAGATCATTCAAATCAACAAAAAAAAGAATATATTTTTGTTTCTACAAACAAGACTAGGCTTCAAAAAAGAAAGTTTTCAATCCTTTCAGATATGGCTTTAGCCACTGTTGGCTATAAAGAAGGTGATATTATTGACTGGCCTTTTAAAAAGGGAAATAAAAAAATTGAAATTTTAAAAGTAACTCCTTTCGAGCAGCTTTAAGTTTAAAATTTTATAACCTAAACAAGGAGTTTACTTAAACTCCTTGTAATTACAGCTTCAATTTAGCTTCAAATTTACAATGATTAACTACGTTTATAAAACAGATTTCTATCTACTTACATAGGTTTATAATTTTACAACGAATTATAAACTATAACTAAAAATGGGACTATACGTTACTAGTGGAGCACTCGCTAGCTTTAAAGAGATAGATGAAGAAGCTTTTGAACATTACACTTCTGTTTTCAAAAACATTAATAAGTTACTTGAGTTAGATGGTATTACACCTTATAAAGAACCAGAAGAATTAGAATCTAAACCTCTTGAAGTAGGCGGATTTCCTTATGAATATATTCACCATCTAAGACGTTTCTATGCTTATTGTGCAGAATATGAAGACTGGATTCCTACTCCATTTAGTCCAGACGCCTACCCTTCTGAAGATTCACTTGTAGAAGATCATACATCATTATTAACCTGTCATCTTTTATGTCATTCAGACTCTGATGGATTTTATGTTCCTGTAAAATTTGTTGATATTGTTTTTGCTACAGATGATATTCCTGTTCAAGGCACAATAATTGGATCTTCTTATTCACTGCTCAATGAATTAAAGTATATAGCTAACAAGCTTAACATTCAGCTAGACGAAGAGGGTAAAATTGTAAATATTAACGAAGTTAATAAATCAATTAACGAGGAAAATGATTTTTGGAGAGAAAAGTTAGTTTGGTGTAAATTATTTGAGGTAGCAAACCATAGTATTCGCAACAAAGCTGCTATTATTTTTCATTAAAAAAACTTCAACAACTTAAGAAATAATTAGAAAAATAATCTTTTAAAAACAGTCTACAAGCCCACATAATATAATTATCTTTATTCTGAAAAAAATAAAGATTGGTCTTTATCTTAAAAGGTCATATGGTGTAGTCTGCTTGTCTAATCTTTAACAGTCATAAATACATCTCATGCATGAGAAGAGATATAAGAATACAATCACAAGAAAAAAAATATCAAATTATAGGGAAACTTACGGCTAGTAAAATTATAGACCTTTTTGTTGAAAGTGAAAATGAAGCTTTACAACATGAGTTTCAAGGTAAATTTTATCCAGCTCGTCATTATGATATCAATGCTACCTTAACAAAAGTTTTAAAAGGGATTGAAAAACAAAAAATAATTGATGCCTGTTTTCACTTATCTAGATTAGGTACTATTATAAAAGTAAAAGAAAACAACTATCCTCTTTTTTTAAAAGGAGTTGAAAAAGCATTATCATCAATTGGAAAAGGATATAATATTAATGTTTTAAAACCTAGTAAAGTATTTTTACTTTTTGGTGTTAGCTCTCCTAATAATATAGAAAATCTCTACAATACAAAGTATACCGAGTTTTTAGAAGCTTTAAAATTTACAACCAAGGTTAACTCTTATACCAGCTATCCTAGCTTACGTAAAAGGTTAAAAGCAATAAAATTCTTGGAAAACCCTGTGCTTTTAAAAAGAGCTCAAAAAATGACTCCTTTCTTTAATCAGTTTAATTTTGAAACTGCTGGAGCATTGGTTTTATTATTAATCGATTCTTCTGAAACCTCTAAACAAGTTCTTTTTAAATATCAGAACAAAAACTTACCTAGAGAAACAGTCTGGATTCTTGGTAGTTTTTATAAAGATTTTAAAACTTCCGAAGCAAACAAACTACTCCTTAAAGATTTATATAATAAATATTCTACGGAATGGATTGACGAATATTATAACGCTGTTTACTAATCGTTTTATAAGTATTTTTGCTAGATGGATTCACTCACACAAATTGTTCTTGGGGCAGCCGTTGGAGAAGCTGTATTAGGTAAAAAAGTCGGAAACAAAGCAATGCTTTATGGAGCTATCGCAGGTACTATACCTGATTTAGATGTGTACATTGGTAAATTATTTGATACAGTTACAGCACTTGAAATACACAGAGGTTTTACACACTCTATATTTTTTGCAATTGTTTTCGGGTGGATTTTTGGTTGGCTGATCTCTTTATATGAAAAAAATGCCTCCACTAAAGAGTGGGCGCAACTTATGTTTTGGGGATTTTTAACACATCCTATTCTCGATGCACATACTACTTGGGGAACTCAGCTTTTTTGGCCTCTTGATATACGGTTAGCTTTTAAAAATATATTTGTTATTGATCCTTTATACACATTGCCTTTCTTAGTATTTCTACTAATGGCAATGTTTCAACGTAAAGGGACAGCAAAAAGAACAAAGTATAACAATTTAGGACTAATTATTAGTAGTTCTTACATGGCAATAACTCTTGTTATTAAAGGAGTCACTTATACTAAATTTTCACATGCTTTAGAAGAACAAGGGATTTCTTATAAAGAAATAGAAACCAAACCAACGCCTTTTAACACCATTTTATGGTCAGCAAATGTAGAAACAGATGATGCTTATCTAATAGGTTATTATTCTTTTTTTGATACTAAACCAATTGAATTTTATTCCTACCCTAAAAATCATCATTTACTAAACGATTATAAAAATAATGTTTCAGTAAAACGACTTATTAAAATTACCAAAGGTTGGTATACAATTTCAGAAAAGAATAATTTAATTTATTTAAATGACCTTCGCTTCGGATTGTTAAGCGTAGCTCCTAATTTTCAACAATTTGCTTTTAGTTTTGAAATAGCTGAAAAACATAATAAAATTGTTATAAATGAAGTACCTAGAGATCGTGAAGAAGCAAAACAATTATTAAAAGATCTTTGGATTAGAATTCAAGGAAATTAATTGAGTAATCGCTATGTATATCGTAAATTTGTAGTTCCATTATAAAGCAGGATTACTCAGGTTTGAGACAGAAATATTTTCACTTTTTTTCAATCATTTTTTTAGTTTTTACTCAATTAGCATTTATTACTGCATTGCTGCTAGAACATAAAAACGTTTTTATAGTACTATCATTAACAACACTTTTTACCATACTTATAGTTTATAATTATATAAAATTCTTTAAAGTTAAAGAGATTGACTTTGAACCTTTTTATGTTATGGTATTTGTTATAATTGGTGCACTACTTACTAGTTATTTATATCTCTTTACTAATTTGAGTTCTGTTTTGGCTGCTGCTTTAATAGGAACTCTCGCTTCATTCTTACCTAACTTAAATAAAAAATCAGAGGTTTTACAAAATATTCCTAACGCAATGTATTGTGGTTGCTTTGTAGGAATGTCTCAAAAACATATTGCAATTGATTATAGCTTTATAATTATTGCAGGTAGTATAGCGGGTATTTTTTATATGTTTTCTAAAAACCTTTTTCTAGGAGTTGGTGGCAAATTAGGTACTGTAGCTTTTGGTAGTGTAGTTATATCATCTCTATTACTTTTAATTCTCTCCTAATGCTTACTGTTTTACCAATTTACTTAACGAGCATATTTGGAGCTTTTTTAACTTTTATAGTCAGCACAAAGTACAAACAAGGACCTGTAAGAGCTTCTGCCTTACTAACTCTTGTAGTTTCTGGTTTACTCTATCTTTTTCCTGAAATATTTCCTCAAAACTTAACCCAACAAATCCCTTGGATATTTTTTGGAGCTTCTTTTGTTGGTATGACCTCTAGCAAACTTACCCGCAACTATACTTCAATTATTTTCGCTGGAATTGTTTTTGGTTTTATTTATACGGTTAGCCCTATTTTCTTCAATGGTTATGGGGGAGCATTAGGAACTGCCGCTTGTATTTCTATCTTAGTTGTTATTGGAGTAAATAATCTTATCAGACTTTCAAAAGCTTCAAAAAAGAAAAAAAACCTACTTAAAAAAGTTGTTCTCAAAAACTAATCTTTTTTATAGCTTTAACTCTTCAAATTAAATACAAAATCATTTAACCTACTACAATCTCCTTTATTTTTTTCTTAACTTTATACCTCTAAGATTATAGAAAAAATAATGGACAACAAACCAAAAAAACAAACTGATAAGCAACCTTCTGCTGAGCCTCCTTACAAACTATTAAGCTTAAGAACTGGTAAACCAAAAGATTGGGCTGCAGGAATTCCTGGAGTTATAAACGCTATAAAGAGTTTAATAAATGATAAAGCTTTGGTTAGAGGAGGAAAAGCTTTGGTTAAAATGAATCAATTTGATGGTTTTGATTGCCCAAGTTGTGGTTGGCCCGATCCTGATGATGAGCGATCACCTATTGCTGAATATTGTGAAAATGGTGCAAAAGCTATAGCTGAAGAGGCTACCAGTAAAAGAATTACTGCAGATTTTTTTAAACAAAATTCTATTTATGAGCTTTCTCAATTAACTGATTATGAAATTGGACATCTAGGTAGACTTTCTGAGCCTATGTACCTCCCTAAAAATGGTACACATTATGAACCTATTAGCTGGGACAATGCTTTTACAAAAATTGCCGAACACTTAAATCAGTTAGAGTCTCCAGATAATGCAGCATTTTACACTTCTGGAAGAACAAGTAATGAAGCTTCTTTTGTATATCAACTTTTTGTACGTGAATTTGGAACAAACAACTTCCCTGATTGTTCTAACATGTGTCACGAAACCTCTGGTTTCACCTTAGCCTCAGTTACAGGTATAGGAAAAGGAACTGCTACTTTAAAAGACTTCTACGATACCGATATCATTATGATTATTGGTCAAAATCCAGGAACGAACTCACCAAGAATGTTAAGTGCTTTAGAAAAAGGAAAAAAGAATGGAGCTAAAATTATTGCTGTTAACCCTCTTCCCGAAGCTGGTTTAATGGGTTTCCGAGATCCCCAAAAAATAAGTGGTATTTTAGGAAAAGGCATCCAACTTGCCGATTTACATCTTCCTGTTAAAATTAATGGAGATTTAGCATTGTTAAAAGCTATCGAACACTTACTATTACATTTTGAAAAAGAAACCCCAGGTAAAGTTTTTGATCAAGAATTTATCAAAAAGAAAACAGTTGGTTATGAAAATTTAATTAAGCAAATTGAAAATTATGACATAGATAAACTAGCAAGTGCATCTGGTGTTTTAAAAGAAGATATTCAAAAAGCTGCTAAAATGCTAACCCATAAAAACCGAATTATTATTTGCTGGGGAATGGGACTTACACAACAACCTAACGGGGTTGATATTTTAAAGGAAGTCCTAAACTTATTATTCCTAAAGGGAAGTATTGGTAAGCCTGGATCAGGTTCTTGCCCTGTACGTGGACATAGTAATGTACAAGGAAATAGAACGATGCTTATTAACCACAGTCCTTCCGTAGAGCAGCTTGATAAATTACAAGAAGTTTTCGGCTTTAATCCGCCAAGAAATAATGGTTATGATGTTGTAAATACCATAAAGGCGATGAATGATGGAAAGGTTAAAGTACACTTTAGCATGGGCGGAAACTTCTTATCTGCAACTCCTGATACCACCTATACCGCAAACGGAATAAGACAACTTGATTTGTCTGTTTCTGTTTCTACTAAGTTAAACCGAACCCATTTGATTCACGGAAAAGAGGCTTTAATTTTACCTACTATTTCTAAAAGTGAAATTGATAAGGTTAACGATGAGCATCAGTATACGAGTGCTGAAAATGCAATGGGAATTGTAGAGTGGTCTAAAGGAGTATTAAAACCTATATCTAACAAACTTATCAACGAAACACATATTGTGTGTCGTATGGCAAAAGCTACTTTAGGAAACAAAAGTGTTGTTGATTGGGATCGTTATATGAATAGTTATGATGCTGTGAGAGATGATATTGAAAAATGTATTCCTGGTTTTGACAACTACAATGTTCGTGTAAAACAAAAAGGCGGATTTTACTTACCTAATGCAGCACGTGAAGGAAACTTTAAGACAAAAGAGTTTGGAAACCGTGTTCCTTTTTCTATAACAACATTACCCGAAAACAGACTAGCTGATGATGAATATCTAATGGCTACTGTCAGAACACACGATCAATTCAATACTACTATTTATGGATTAGATGATCGCTATCGCGGAGTTTATAATGAACGTCGTGTAATTTTTATGAACAAAAAAGATATTAAAAAAGCAGGACTTACATCTGGTGATAAGGTAGATTTATACAATTATGATAATGATACAGAGCGTATCGCTCCGCTATTTATTATTGTTGAGTATCCCATTCCTGAGAAAAATACAGTTACCTATTTCCCTGAAACTAATGTGTTGGTATCAATTCACAATACCGTAAAAGGAAGTAATATGCCTGCTTCAAAGCATATTAAAATTAAAATCAAAAAACACACCCCAGCTCTTCTTGCCCAATAAAAGTCGTTACTTATTATAAACTATCTTATTTTTGCTTCCATATTTGAAGATTAAATGACAGTAAAAGATTTAGTAGGAGTATACAATATTATCGGTAGTAATCAAGATGAAAGTGAAAAGACATATAAAGGAACTCTTTCTTTAACTCTTGATAAAAACAATAGAATTGTTGCCAAATGGCTTATTAATAATGAACAAGAACAGTTTGGAACAGGTTTCTTTAAAAATAATATTCTTATTATTAATTTTAATTACACTAGTGATTATAACACTGTTTACAAAGGTGTTGCTGTATACTCTTGTCTTTCTAAAGATATTTTAGATGGATTTTGGTCTGAAAAACACGGAAATCCCTTCTTTCTTGGAGAAGAACGTTGTTTTAGAGTACAGAATCAAACCGAACTAATCAATTAATAAGTATGCAATGTCCGTGTAGTCCTAATAAAAATTATAGTGATTGCTGCCAAAAAGCACATCAAAACATTCATTCAGTTACCTCAGCTGAAGCTTTAATGCGTTCAAGATATAGCGCTTTTGTGATAGCTAATATTGATTACCTACAAAAAAGTCACCACAGTAGTACCAGACCTTCTAAGCGAGAAAAGAAAGAGATTTTAGCATGGACAAAAGCTGTGAATTGGTTAAAATTAGAAGTTTTAAATACTACCGATACCACTGTTGAGTTCAAAGCTTTTTTTATGGAAAATGGTACTATAGATGTAATTCACGAAAACTCTGTTTTTTGCAAAGAAAATGACCATTGGGTGTATCTTGATAAAAAATAAGGCAGTTAAACGTCATTCCAAACGCTACTGAAATCAAAATATTTTTTGATTGAAAGTATATTGCGAAGCAATCAAGGAGGAATCTCATATAAATGAGAAACAAATATTCAAAAGATTTCTCCCTTCAATCGAAAAGACATAATTTAAAACTACCTTATTAATAATTACACTAAAAACTCAAATAAATTAGGTTTATCATTCAGGTATTCACCGTAAAAACTTCGTTCTTTCATTCTATGAATTAACGGTTGTAAATCTTCTTTTTTCTCCAACTCTATTCCTACAACTGCAGATCCATTTTCTCTATTGGTCTTTTTAGAATATTCGAAAAAAGTGATGTCGTCATTCTCTCCTAATACCTCAGCGACAAATTCTTTTAAAGCTCCAGCACGTTGCGGAAAACGTACAATAAAATAGTGCTTAAATCCACCATATAACAAGGCTCTTTCCTTAATTTCAGCAGTACGAGTTATATCATTATTACTTCCACTTATAACACATACTACATTTTTACCTTTTAAATCTTCCTTGTAAAAATCTAATGCACTTAAGGTTAATGCCCCTGCGGGCTCCACTACAATAGCTTCTTTGTTGTACATCTCTAAAATCGTCTGACATACTTTTCCTTCTGGAGCAGTAAGCATATCCGATAAGTTTTCCTGACAAATTTTGTAGGTTAACTCTCCTACTTGCTGAACAGCTGCACCATCTACAAACTTATCAATACTATCAAGTTTAATATTATTATTTTCTTCTAAAGATCTTTTCATAGAAGGTGCTCCAGCAGGCTCTACTCCAATAATTTTGGTGCTCGGAGATAATAACTTAAAAACACTTGATAAACCAGAGGCTAACCCACCACCACCAACAGGTACAAAAACATAGTCTATAGGTTGCTCTGATTGCTCTAAAATTTCTAAGCCTACCGTTGCCTGTCCTTCAATAATTTTTTCATCGTCAAACGGATGCACAAATGTTTTTTGTAAACTATCACATAAAAATTTTGCTGCTTTATAGGCATCGTCAAACGTATCTCCTATCAATCGAATTTCTACAAAATCGCCCCCAAACATTTTTACTTGTTCTATCTTTTGTTTTGGTGTTGGTGCTGGCATATAAATAGTACCATAAATTTCTTTTTTTCTACACGCTAACGCAACGCCTTGTGCATGATTTCCTGCGCTAGCACACACAATTCCATTCACTAACTCCTCTTCTGTTAAAGAATTAATTTTGTTATAGGCTCCTCTAATTTTGTACGAACGAACTTGTTGTAAATCTTCTCTTTTTAAAAAAATAGTTGCATTAAACTGTTGCGATAAATTAAAATTTTCTTGCAGCGGAGTAACTGCCACGACCTCTTGTAAAGTCGTAGCAGCTTGCTGTATATCTTCTAATTTAGGAAAATAAGTTTCTTTTTGAACCTCCATAATATATTACGCTAAAGCAGGTTCTTCTTGGCTAACACTTGTTCTGATTACTTTCATAGCAGTCATTGCCTCACGTAGCTCTGCTCCTACTTCTTCAATAGGATGGTTGCGAATTGCTTTATTTACTTTAATTAGTTCAAGGTTATCTACTTCATTAGAAGTACTGTACTCTTTTCCGATAACATCTGTACTTAACGACTTCATAAAATCAGTTAACAATGGCTTTGCAGCATGATCGAACAGATAACATCCATATTCGGCAGTATCAGAAATAATTCTGTTCATTTCAAATAACTTTTTACGTGCTACCGTATTTGCAATTAATGGTAGTTCATGTAGCGATTCGTAGTATGCCGATGCTGAAATAATTCCTGATTTCACCATTGTTTCGAATGCTAACTCAACTCCAGCCTTTACAAAAGCTACTAACAAAGTTCCTTTATCAAAATAGGTCTGTTCTGAAACTTCTTCAGAAGTAGCTGCTGTTTTTTCAAACTGAGTTTCTCCTGTAGCAGCTCGCCATGTCAATAAATTCACATCGTCGCTTGCCCAATCTTCCATCATCGTTTTTGAAAAATGACCAGACATAATATCATCCATATGTTTGTTAAACAATGGAGCTAATACTTCTTTTAATTCTTCGGAAAGTTGGTAAGCTTTTAGTTTTGCTGGGTTTGATAAGCGATCCATCATATTGGTAATCCCTCCATGCTTCAGAGCTTCGGTAATAGTTTCCCATCCATATTGAATTAATTTAGAAGCATATGCTGGTTCAATACCTTTTTCTACCATTTTGTTGAACGATAAGATTGACCCTGTTTGTAACACACCACATAAAATAGTTTGCTCCCCCATTAAGTCTGATTTTACCTCAGCAACAAACGACGATTCCAATACTCCTGCTTTATGACCTCCTGTAGCATACGCATAAGCTTTTGCTTGAGCCAACCCTTTGTTTTCTGGGTCATTTTCAGGGTGTACTGCTATTAATGTAGGTACTCCAAAACCTCTTAAATATTCTTCTCTTACTTCTGTTCCAGGGCACTTAGGTGCTACCATAATTACAGTTAAATCTTTACGCACTTGCATGCCCTCTTCAACAATATTAAATCCGTGAGAATACGATAGGGTTGCTCCAGATTTCATTAATGGCATCACTGCCTTTACTACTTGCGTATGTTGTTTATCTGGGGTTAAGTTACATACCAAATCGGCTGTTGGAATCAATTCTTCGTAAGTTCCTACTACAAAACCATGTTCAGTTGCATTTTTATACGATTGACGCTGTTCTTTAATCGCTGCTTCTCGCAATGCGTATGAAATATCTAACCCAGAATCGCGCATGTTTAATCCTTGGTTTAATCCTTGTGCTCCACATCCTACAATTACCACTTTTTTACCTTCTAATGCTGATATACCGTCTGAAAACTCATCAGCATTCATAAATCTACATTTTCCTAATTGTTCTAATTGTTCTCTTAATGATAATTGGTTGAAATAATTTTTCATTTTTATTTGTGTTGTTTATGCTTTTATTAATTGTAATAGTTTTGATACTGGCATTTCTTCTTTAGTAATCGCTATCCTTCCTGAGCGAACAAATTGCTTAATACCATGTTTGTCTAAAATATGATAGAGTTCTTCCACCTCTTCTTTACTTCCTGACTTTTCAAGAACAAAAAAGTTTTTGTTTACATTAATGACTCTTGATTTACTTTGGTTAATAATCGTTTGAATATCGTCGTTATCAGTCAATAAGTCTGTACTCAGTTTAAACAAACACGATTCTTGATATACTGTTTCTTCGTCGGTATGATAAAAAGCTTTGATTACTTCTACTTGTTTTTCTATCTGACCTATGATTTTTTTGATTTGTTCTTCAGTAACTTTTACCAAAAGTGTAAATCTGGATACACTTTTTATCTCTGATTTAGACACGTTGACACTTTCTATATTCAAATGTCTTCGTTGAAATATTGCTGATATTCTATTCAACAACCCAATATTATTCTCTGTATATATTGAGATTGTATAAGTGTTTTTTGTGCTCATATTATATTATTTTAATCGAACTTCTGATACTGATGCTCCTGTTGGAATCATTGGAAATACATTGCCTTCTTTTTCTACACAAACCTCTAAAAAGTAAGCTTCTTTACTTCGCATCATTTCTTGTACAGCATTGGCTAACTCTTCACGTTTTGTAACCCTATTCGCAGCCATATGATAGCCTTTGGCAATTGCTACAAAATCAGGATTGGTCATTACCGTAGAAGCATAACGCTTGTCAAAAAACAACTGTTGCCACTGACGTACCATACCCAAAAATTCATTATTTAGTACTACAATTTTAACAGCTGCTTTAGTTTGTAAAATTGTTCCAAGTTCTTGTATAGTCATCTGGTAACCACCGTCGCCAATTACAGCAACTACTTCGCGTTCTGGAGTACCCATTTTAGCACCAATAGCAGCAGGTAATGCAAACCCCATGGTTCCTAACCCACCTGAAGTAATACTACTTTTTGATTGATTGAACTCGGCATAACGACTCGCTATCATTTGATGCTGTCCTACATCAGTTACTACAATGGCTTTTCCTTTTGAAGCTTCATTTATTTGTTTGATAACTTCTCCCATGGTTAATCCTTCTTTCGTTGGAAACAGGTCGTTCTTGATTACTTTATCAAACTCTACCGCATCTAAATTTCTAAACTCTTGTAGCCACTCTTTGTGTGAGTTTTCTTGTAACAGCGAAAGTGATGCTGCCAAAGTTTCTTTTACATTCCCTAAAACAGCTACGTCTGTCTTTACATTTTTATCAACTTCCGCAGGGTCTATTTCAAAATGTACCACTTTAGCTTGTTTTGCATAACGGCTTAAATCCCCAGTAACACGGTCGTCAAAACGCATTCCGATAGCTATTAACACATCACACTCATTAGTCAATTTATTCGGACTGTAATTACCGTGCATTCCTACCATTCCCACATGTAACGGATGTTTGGTTGGTAAAGCAGATAAGCCTAACAAAGTACTTGCTGAAGGAATTTCTGCTTTTTCTATAAAAGCTTTAAATTCTTCTTCTGCTTCTCCTAGTATTACTCCTTGTCCCCAAATTACAAATGGTTTTTCTGCTTTATTAATTAACTCTACAGCTGCTTTTACACTTTCTATATCCATCTCTGGAACAGGTCGATAACTACGAACCGAAGTGCATTTTTTATAAGAAAAATCAAATTCTTCAAACTGTGCGTTTTTGGTAATATCGACCAAAACAGGACCTGGTCTTCCTGAACGAGCAATGTAAAATGCTTTCGCCATCACTTCAGGAATTTCACTTGCTTTGGTTATCTGATAATTCCACTTTGTTACTGGAGTTGAAATACCCACGATATCCGTTTCTTGAAAAGCGTCAGAACCTAATAAATGTGCTCCTACTTGTCCAGTGATACATACCATTGGCGTAGAATCTATCTGCGCATCGGCAATACCAGTAATTAAGTTGGTTGCTCCTGGACCTGAAGTTGCTATTGCCACTCCAACCTTACCTGTAGCTCTTGCATACCCTTGTGCTGCATGCGTGGCTCCTTGCTCATGGCGTGTTAATACATGGTGTAATTTGTCTTGGTATTTATACAACTCATCATATACAGGCATGATGGCTCCTCCTGGATACCCATACAATAAATCGACTCCTTCTTCTAATAAACATTTAACTACAGCTTCTGCACCTGTAATGGTTACTTTCTGTGTTGTTTCTTGTTCTCTTTGTTGTTGTGTTTTTGTTTCCATAAACTCAGCTTTATGCTTTTAGCTTTTAGCTATATGCTTAGTTATTTTATTAAATTTTTAACGCTACTATGTGTAGTCTTGAATCTTAATTCTCTGTCTTTATCTAAAAATTAAACACCTTTAAGCAAGCCTCAAGAAATTTATCTTCTGGCTATCGCCCTGCGATTAAAATTCGTCGGTTACACATCCGTTAGAAGCAGATGCTACGGTTTTTGCGTATTTGTATAATACTCCTCTTTTTACTTTTAAAGGTGGAGCTTTCCATTCTTGTTTTCTCTTTCTTAATTCATCTTCAGAAATTTCTACATTAATTGTATTTGTTTCTGCGTTAATGGTTATAGTATCTCCATCTTTTACCAAAGCGATTACACCACCTTCTTGTGCTTCTGGTGTAATATGCCCTACCACAAAACCATGCGTACCTCCTGAAAAACGACCATCGGTAATTAGAGCAACCTCTTTACCTAACCCTACTCCCATAATTGCGGCTGTGGGTTTTAGCATTTCTGGCATTCCAGGGCCTCCTTTTGGACCTTCATAACGAATTACAACAACATCACCTTTTACTACTTTTCCATCTCGAATTCCGTCATTTGCTGCATATTCTCCTTCAAAAACTTTTGCTCTTCCTGAAAAATATAAACCTTCTTTTCCTGTTATTTTTGCTACAGAACCTTCTTTAGCTAAATTTCCGTAGAGCATTCGTAAATGCCCTGTAGCTTTTATTGGGTTTTCGGTTGACTTGATTACTTCCTGTCCTTCCATTAAACTTGGAACTACTTCTAAGTTTTCTGCTACTGTTTTTCCTGTTACGGTTAAACAATCACCATGTAACAATCCTTTTTCTAGTAAGTATTTTAAAACTGCTGGTGTTCCTCCTACTTTATGCACATCTTCCATCAAGTATTTTCCACTAGGTTTTAAATCGGCTAAAAATGGAGTTTCATCAGAAATGCGTTGAAAATCTTCTAACGTAAATTGTACATCCGCTGCTTTGGCAATCGCTAAAAAGTGTAATACAGCATTCGTAGAACCTCCCATAACAGTTACTAACCGTACCGCATTTTCTAAGGATTTTTTTGTTACGATATCTGAAGGTTTGATATCTTTTTCTAGTAATACACGTAGTGCTTCACCTGTCTTAACGCATTCTTGTTCTTTATCATTACTAATTGCAGGATTCGATGAATTATAAGGTAAACTCATACCCAAAGCCTCAATAGCTGATGCCATAGTATTTGCAGTATACATTCCTCCACAAGCGCCTGCTCCTGGACATGCTTTTTCAATGACACTTTGATATTCTTTTTTAGTAATCGTTTCTGCAACTTTCTCACCCCATGCTTCAAAAGCCGATACTACATCTAACTTTTTTCCTTCATGACATCCAGAAGCGATAGTTCCTCCATACACTAAAACTGAAGGACGGTTTAAACGCAACATTGCCATTAATGCTCCTGGCATGTTTTTGTCACATCCCACAACGGTTACTAGTCCGTCATAAGACATCGCTTGCACTACGGTTTCCATAGAATCAGCAATTACATCACGAGACGGCAATGAATAACGCATTCCTGGGGTTCCCATAGAAATTCCATCAGAAACGCCGATGGTATTAAATATCAACCCAACTAAATCAGCTTTTTCAGTTCCTTCTTTTACCAATTTTGCTAAATCATTTAGGTGCATATTGCATGGGTTTCCTTCGTATCCTGTACTTGCTATTCCTACTAACGGTTTTTCTAAATCTGCTTTTGATAAGCCTATAGCATGCAACATTGCTTGCGCTGCTGGCTGCGTGTCGTCTTGAGTTACTTGTTTACTAAATTTGTTTAATTCCATGTTAGCTTGCTTTGCGTTTTTGACATAAGCCTAATACTTCGTCTTTGTATAATTTCATTAATTTGTGTCCGTGTGATTTTTCCCACGCTAGAGGAAATTGATAATCGTCTAGCGACTGTAATCCAACTACTTCGGCTGCAGTTCCTGTAAAAAAGCAAGCGTCTGCATTTTTTAATTCTTCTAACGTAAAATGCTTTTCTTCAACAGAGATTCCTTCTTCTTTGCATAAGTCCATAACTGTAGCACGTGTAATTCCTGCCATAATATGACCTCTTGGTGGTGTATACAGTTTTCCGTCTTTCTCCATAAAAACATTGGCTCCCGAACATTCAGCTACATTACCGTTCATATCTAACAATAGTGCTTCATCATACCCATTGTTTTTTGCTTCGTTAGTTGATAATATTGAATTTGTGTAGTGTCCTGTTACTTTTGCTTCTACAAAACACGATTTTGGATTCGGACGTTGAAACGAAGACGTTTTTACACGTAGTAATTTATCTCCCATATACTTCCCCCATTCCCAGCATTGAATAACTAGGTTTGTCTCTTTAGAGGTTAGCAAACTCATATCAACTCCAGTAGTGACTAGCGGACGGATGTATGCATCTTTCAACCCATTACGTTCTAATAACTCATACGTAATTTGTGTTAATTCTTCTTCTGAATAATTCAACTGAATATTCATTACTTCTGCTCCGAACTTAAGCCTTTTGTAATGTTCATACGATTTAAAGACTCTAGCACCTTCGGTTGTATTGTAAGCTCTGATACCTTCGAAAACCCCGTTTCCGTAGTGTAAACTTTGGCTATACAAATTAGCGCTAGCATCTTTCGCTTTAATAAACTGTCCGTTGAAAAAAATTACTGTTTCCTCGTTATAGTACATTTTTAGTTGTTTTTACTGTTCAAAATTATTTTTCGCTTTTTACTTTACTTTCTTGTTTCTTAAGGCTTTGATGATTTTCACTGACTCTCAAAAACATACAAAAACCTTAAAACCAGATACTTAAAACCAAATCATTATGATATTCACGGTATAAAAAAAAGCCTGTATCTAGAGTTAGATACAGGCTTTCTTATAGGTAATAACCATCTGTATCAACTCGGTGGAGAGCTAATAATGACAATAATAATTACCACGATGTTAAAAAATTGATTCATGCTTTTTGCAACAAAAAAGGCTTCCTAAATTTAGGAAGCCTTCTTATAATTTATATGTTAAACTATTAAATACCGCTTCCTTATCCTTGTGAAATAATCACAATGACAATAATAGAAATGATATTTAAAACTTGTTTTTTCATTTGATGTCACAAATATTTGAAATTATTTTTTAGTTATCCTAATGTTTTTTTATTTTTTATTCCCCCTTTAAAAACACACCTCATAACTTATTGTTTTACTATTAGTTACAAAACTTTTTATTTTTCATATAGCATTAATCAAAATTTATTTTATAGATTTGCGCCATTATGCAAACCAATAAAATATACAACAATATACCCAGTTTCTTAGTGCGGTTTTTCAACCGACGCTAGTCTTTCCTTGCACAAAACTGAGTATTGTATAATTTTATTTTTATCCTTTTGATTTCTATAATCTACATTTTTATATCGTTACTAACTCTTGTTATTGTTTTCAATAACGTAGCTGTTGTACGACCTATTTTTATCCGACGTCGCCCGTAAGGGTACTACTTCATTTTGGGAACCTAGGTGTGTCCGGTTCTTCTTTTTAAACCACCGATTTTTAACAAAATGTTTATCTAAAATCAATTTCAATGAGAGTTGTTATTGCTGATCAATCGCATAGTAAGTATGCCGAAATTATTTGTCAAACTATTGACGAAGCTGCTCTGGTTAGAGGCACAGGAATTGCCAAAAGAAAACCAGAATATATCATTACAAAGCTAGAAAATGGTAATGCTGTTATTGCCTTAGATGGCGATCAATTTGCTGGCTTTTGTTATATCGAAGCCTGGAGCCATGGCAAATTTGTAGCCAATTCTGGGTTGATTGTTCACCCAAACTATAGAGGTATTGGTTTAGCCAAACAAATAAAAAAAGTAGTTTTTGAACATTCTAGAACCAAGTTTCCTAATGCCAAAATATTTAGTATCACAACTGGTTTGGCTGTTATGAAACTTAACAGCGAATTAAGCTATAAACCTGTTACCTTTTCTGAACTTACAGAAGACCAATCTTTTTGGAATGGTTGTCAGACCTGCAAAAACTACGATGTGTTACAACGTACACAACAAAAAATGTGCTTGTGTACTGGTATGTTATACGATCCTAACAAAAAATCTCAAAACATAAAAATAAAAGGAAAAGTCTTTCAAAGACTTAAAAGAATTAAAGAGAGCATCTTCCTAAAAAAAGACAAAAAATGAAAAAATTAGTAATTGCATACAGTGGAGGTTTAGATACTTCATACTGCGCAGTAAGTTTATCAAAACAAGGATACGAGGTTCATGCTGTTAGTGTGAACACTGGTGGATTTTCTTCCGAAGAAATTAAACAAATTGAAGAAAATGCCTACACAATGGGTGTTACTACCTATAAAAACATCAATGCAGTAACTGATTATTACAGTAAAGTAATTAAGTACTTAGTTTTTGGTAACGTGTTAAAAAACAACACATATCCCCTTTCTGTAAGTGCCGAAAGAATTGTACAAGCTATTGAGATTGTAAACTATGCCAAAAGTATCGGTGCTAACTGTATCGCTCATGGTAGTACAGGTGCAGGAAACGACCAGGTGCGATTTGATATGATTTTTCAAACTGTTGCTCCTGAAATTGAAATCATAACTCCTATTAGAGATTTGCAACTTTCAAGACAAGAAGAAATTGAGTACTTAAAAAATAACGGCATTGATTTGTCATGGGAAAAAGCTAAATATTCTGTCAACAAAGGTTTATGGGGAACCAGTGTGGGAGGTGAAGAGACTTTAACTTCAGAACAACCATTACCTGAACACGCCTACCCTTCTCAAGTAAGAAAAACAGTACCTGAACAAGTAAAACTTTCGTTTGTAAAGGGTGAGTTAGTGGCTATTAATGATGACGAAAAAGCTCCTTTGCAAAATATTGAACAATTGAATGCCTTAGCTTCTAAATTCGGAATTGGTAGAGACATTCACGTGGGCGATACTATTGTTGGAATTAAAGGAAGAGTTGGTTTTGAAGCTGCTGCGGCATTAATCACTATTAAAGCACACCACTTACTTGAGAAACACACCTTAACTAAATGGCAATTGCAACACAAAGAGTATTTAGCTAGTTTTTACGGAATGCATTTACATGAAGGTCAGTATTTAGATCCTGTAATGAGAGATATGGAAGCTTTTTTAGAAAACAGTCAGTCGAAAGTTACTGGAGATGTTTTTGTTACACTTAAACCGTATCACTTTACATTAGACGGGATTGATTCTCCACATGATTTAATGAATGCCAAATTTGGTAGCTATGGAGAGCTTAACAAAGGTTGGACTCCTGAAGAAGCCAAAGGTTTTATCAAGCTTTTAGGAAATCAGAATAAAATATATCAACAGGTTAATCAGTAGACAGTAAGTAGTGAGCTTTTGGCAAAAAATACAAGCTTAGAATTTTGTTAGACATGATAATGTCATTCCGAACGAGGTACGAGGAGGAATCTCTTCATTGTGAATAAAACCAGTGTGAGACCTCTCACATACGTTCGAGGTGACAATTAGAACATTAACAACAATAACAAAACAAACAACATGATACAAGTAGGAATTATAGGTGGTGCAGGATATACCGCAGGAGAATTAATCAGGCTTTTGTTACAACACCCAAAAGCGACTATCAATTTTGTGTACAGTACTTCAAACGCTGATAATAAAGTAGCTAATGTGCATCAGGATTTAGTAGGTAGCACTGAGCTAACGTTTACCAATAAAATTAATGAGAGCATAGATGTGCTATTCTTATGCTTAGGACATGGAAACTCTAAAAGGTTTTTAGAAACACATACCTTTTCAAATCATACTAAAATTATTGATTTAGGAAATGATTTCAGGTTAAAAGCTGATAGCACTTTTCAAGGAAAAGAGTTTGTATACGGCTTGCCTGAACTTCAAAAAACAGCGATACAAGGTGCTTCATATATAGCAAATCCAGGGTGTTTTGCTACGGCTATTCAATTAGGATTGCTTCCACTAGCAGATGCAAGTTTATTACAAAACGATGTACATATCAATGCGGTTACTGGTGCTACTGGTGCGGGAACTTCACTATCATCAACTACTCATTTTACATGGAGAGATAATAACTTTTCGTACTACAAACCTTTTACACATCAACATTTAGGAGAAATCAATCAGACCTTACACACACTTCAAAACAGTTTTGATTCTGAAGTATTGTTTTTACCAAACAGAGGAAATTTTTCCAGAGGTATTTACGCTACGCAGTACACTCATTTTGAGGGAAACTTAGACGAAGCGAAACAATTATATGCAGATTATTATAAAGAGGCTGTTTTTACGCACATAGCTGATAGTGAACTACATTTAAAACAGGTAGTAAACACCAACAAGTGTTTAATTCATTTGCATAAACACGGAGATAAACTACTGATAACAACCCTCATTGACAATCTATTAAAAGGAGCTTCTGGGCAAGCAGTCCAAAACATGAACCTGATGTTTGGTTTTAAAGAAGATATGGGTTTACAGTTAAAAGCAACTTATTTCTAACCCTCACAAGGAGATAAATAAAAGAAACAACAACACAAATAATCAAAGATTTACAGATGAAAATAGCAATTATAGGAACAGGTAACTTAGGAAAATCAATCGCTAAAGGATTGACACAAAACAAATCATTTTCTCAACTTTTCTTAACCAAAAGAAATATTGAAGAACTTAATGAATTTAAAGAGGTACCCAACGTTTTCATTAGTTCTAATAACAAGGAAGCAATCACAGCGTCTGATGTGCTAATTTTTGCAGTACAACCAACACATTTTGAAAGTGTTTTAAAAGAAATTATTCCATTATTATCCGATAATCATATAGTGATTTCTACAGTTGCTGGTTTTTCTATTGAAAAAATGGAAGCGCTTATTGGTTCAGGTACTACTATTATCAGAGCCATGCCTAACACTGCTATTGCCGTTGGAAAATCGATGACTTGTCTTAGTGGTAATACTCACAAGAAGGAAGATTTAGAAATAGCTACAACTATTTTCAATCAACTAGGAACTTCTATGATTATTCCCGAAAGTCAAATGCAAGCAGCCACCGTAATATGTGCTAGTGGAATTGCTTTTTGGATGCGCTTAATACGGGCAACTACGCAAGCTGCTATTCAATTAGGTTTCGATGCAAAAGAAGCACAAGAGCTCGCTATGCATACCAGTGAAGGAGCTGCCAACCTACTCATAGCTACAGGAAATCATCCTGAAGAAGAAATCGATAAAGTTACTACTCCAAAAGGCTGTACCATTGAAGGTTTGAATGAAATGGAACACAAAGGATTAAGTGCAGCATTAATACAAGGAATAGTAGCCTCTTTTAATAAAATTAATACCATAAAAAAACACCATAATGAGTTTATTTAACGTATATCCTCTATTTGATATAACCCCAGTAACCGCCAACGATGTATATGTATATGACAATAAAGGCACAGAATATTTAGATTTATACGGAGGTCATGCCGTAATTTCTATCGGACACTCACACCCTACTTATGTTAAAAATATTAGCAAACAGGTAAGTAAACTAGGCTTTTATAGCAACGCTATTCAAAATCCGTTACAAGTGGAGTTAGCTTCACTACTAGAAAACATATCGGGGTGTAACGATTATCAACTATTTTTATGCAATTCGGGAGCAGAAGCCAATGAAAATGCTTTAAAACTAGCCTCTTTTCATACGAGTAAACAAAAGGTAATTGCTTTTAAAAATTCATTTCACGGACGTACTTCTGCTGCGGTAGCTGCAACCGACAATCCTAAGATTGTAGCGCCCATCAATGCGCAGCAAGAAGTTATCTTTTTAGAGTTTGAAGATTTAGCAAGTGTTGAAAAAGTTTTACAAGGCAATGATGTTTGTGCTATTATAATAGAAACCATTCAAGGTATTGGAGGATTGGACGAAGCTTCTACAACTTTTTACCAAGGGTTAGAAAAACTATGCAATCAATACAACACCTTACTTATTGCTGATGAAATTCAGTGTGGTTTTGGTAGAACGGGTGATTTCTTTGCTTTTCAAAAACACGGCATTACTCCGCATATCATTTCGATGGCAAAAGGAATGGGGAATGGATTCCCTGTTGGGGGAATCTTAATCCATCCAAGTATTGAGGCTTCTTACGGTTTACTAGGAACTACGTTTGGTGGAAATCACTTAGCCTGTGCTGCTTCCTTAGCAGTTATTGAAACCCTAAAAAAAGAGCAATTGATGGAAAATGCACAGCAAATTGCTACGTATTTTATGGAACAAGCAGCTTCTATTCCGCAGATAACAATTGTAAAAGGAAGAGGTCTCATGTTAGGATTAGAATTCGATTTTCCTATTGCTGAGCTAAGAAAGAACCTAATATTCAAACATCACATTTTTACAGGAAGCGCTAAGAACCCGAACTTATTAAGAATTCTTCCGCCACTAACCATTCAAAAGCAACATATCGATATGCTTTTTGAGTCTTTAAAAAAGGAACTGTCATGAAAAAATATACCAGCATAAACGATATTGAAAACCTTTCAGAAACTATTCAAAAGGCTATTCAATTAAAAGAAAAACCCTATCAGTTTGCTCATTTGGGGCAACATAAAACCGTAGTCATGCTTTTTTTCAATGCCAGTTTACGTACAAGATTAAGTACCGAAAAAGCGGCTAAAAACTTAGGTATGGAAGTAAGTGTGTTAAACGTTACCAACGCTTGGAATATGGAGTTTGAAGACGGTACTGTAATGAATTTAAGTACTTCAGAACATATTAAAGAGGCTGCCATGGTAATTTCTCAGTATGCTGATATCATTGCGGTAAGAGCTTTTCCTACGTTGAAAGACATAGAAAAAGATACCTCTGAAATTGTACTCAACAGTTTTGTAAAATATGCTACGGTTCCTGTTATCAATATGGAAAGCGCTACTGACCATCCGTTACAAGCTTTGGCAGATGCGATTACTATTACGGAAACTAAAAAAGTTGACAAACCTAAAGTTGTGTTGTCTTGGGCTCCACACCCCAAAGCATTACCACACTCGGTTGCCAATGCTTTTGTTCACTTGATGCATAACATGGATGTAGAATTTGTTATAACGCATCCCGAAGGGTACGAGTTAGATGCTGAAATTACAAAAGAGTTTCCTGTAGAGTACAATCAAGAAAAAGCTTTTGAAAATGCCGATTTTATCTATGCCAAAAACTGGAGTTCTTTTACTAAGTATGGTAACATACTAAATGAAGACCCCAACTGGATGATTACTCAGGAAAAAATAGGCGCTGCTAAATTTATGCACTGCTTGCCTATTAGAAGAAATGTAGTAGCAGAAGACGCTGTTTTAGATGGTGACAATTCTCTTGTGATTGAACAAGCTAACAACAGAACCTTTGCTGCGCAAATAGTACTAAAAGAGATTTTAATTCATTTAAGTTGAATTTAAATTTTGACTTGTCAGTTCGAGTGCCAATCGCAGGAAGATGTATCGAGAGCTACTTGAAAACGTCTCGATACAATTTTTCTTCCTTTCAGTACTAAAAATCACTCGACGTGACATTTAATTAAAAGAGAATTAAAATATGAAAACTGTCTGTATAAAGAAATAACGAGTGAAAAATCGGAAGTGCTAAGCATAGCTTTAAGCATGAAGCTTTGAAAATGAGTGGTGCGTAGCAATTTCCTCTTTACAGACTTGATTTTTTGGTTCGTTTTTTATCAAGAAAAAATGAACAATAAATTAAACTAAAAACTAAAAATGAAAACCATAAAGATTGTTAAAATAGGTGGAAACATCATTAATGATGAGACAGCCTTACATAGCTTCTTAGCTGATTTCGCTCAGTTAAAAGGACCTAAAGTATTGATACACGGTGGTGGAAAATTAGCTTCTGAATTGGCTAAAGAATTGAATATTCCTGTGACGATGATTGATGGCAGACGTGTAACCGATACGCAAACTTTAGACTTGATTACCATGGTATATGCAGGTAAAATCAACAAGCACATTGTTGCGCAATTACAAGGATACAATGCAAATGCTGTGGGATTTACAGGAGCTGACGGTAACACAATCGTATCAACCAAACGTCCTGCTGAACCTATAGATTACGGATTTGCAGGCGACGTTGTTACCGTAAATCCGCAAGTAGTAACGGTATTAATTAATAACGAAGTAACTCCAGTATTTTGTGCGATTACGCACGATGCAAACGGACAATTACTCAACACCAATGCTGATACTATTGCTGCTGAATTAGCTATAGGATTAGCTACCGATTTTAATACAGAATTGTACTACTGTTTTGAAAAACCAGGAGTATTAAGTGATGTTGCTGATGATACTTCTGTTATTGAACAAATCACGTTAGAAACCTATACTCAACTAAAAACTGACGGAGTCATTTTTGAAGGAATGCTTCCTAAGTTAGACAATTGCTTTCATGCCCTAAAAAACAATGTTCAAAAAGTACACATAGGCGATACAGCTATGGTATTTAACTCAAAAAACAAACACACCTCATTACAACTATCATGATACAAAGACTCACTACAAAAGCCATCAGTTTGTTAAAAAACCTAATAGAAACCCCTTCTTTTTCTTCGGAAGAAGATGCTACTGCCCTACTGCTAGAAAACTGGTTTAAAGAGTTTGATATTCCATACACTAGAACTCAGAACAACGTGTGGTCAGTAAATAAACATTTTGATGCTAACAAACCTACATTATTACTCAACTCGCATCACGATACGGTAAAACCTAATAACGGCTATACCAAAGATCCTTTTAAAGCCATTGTAGAGGACGGTAAACTCTACGGATTAGGAAGTAACGATGCTGGTGGATGTTTGGTTTCGCTGTTAGCAACCTACACCCACTTCTACCAAAAAGAAAACTTGACTTACAACCTTGTTTTTGCAGGAACTGCCGAGGAAGAAAGCAGTGGTCCTAACGGTTTAAACGGATTACTAAAAACCTTACCTAATATTGATGTAGCTATCGTAGGAGAACCTACTTTAATGAATTTAGCTATTGCTGAAAAAGGTTTGGTCGTTTTTGATGCTGAGGTTACAGGTACCCCAAGTCATGCAGCACATCCGAACCACGATAATGCTATTTATAACACCATTGAAGTATTACAGTGGTTTAAAGAAGTGTCGTTTGAAAAAACTTCGGAAACCTTGGGTGAGGTTAAGTTAACAGTAACGCAAATTAATGCGGGGAAACAACACAACGCTGTTCCTTCCGAAGTAAAATTAGTGGTAGATGTTCGCGTAAATGATCAATATACCAATCAGGAAATCAGTGACTTTTTACAAGAACACGCACCTTGTAACATACAACCACGTAGCTTGAATTTAAATTCATCATCAATACAAAAAGAACACCCTTTGGTACAAGCAGGTATTGCTTTAGGAAGAAAAACCTATGGTTCTCCTACCCTGTCTGACCAAGCTGTATTGAGTTGTCCGTCGTTAAAATTAGGACCTGGTGATAGTACTCGCTCACACACCGCTGATGAGTTTATTTACCTTCAAGAAATTGAGGAAGGAATTGAGTTGTATATAAAATTATTGAATAAAGTATTGTAGAAGAAAATAGAACAAAGAGTCAAGAACAAAGACTTATAAACAAATCTTTGCTCTAACAGCGAAGCGGTCTATTCTCTTGGCTCTAAAAAACAATCGTCATTCCGAACGATAGAGAGAAACCGTAAGGTTCAGCGTAGCTAAATCTCATTAAAAAGAGTAACTCATAAGTTTGAGACCTCTCACATACGTTCGAGGTGACAAACAAACAATGAGAATTTTGTTTGTTATAGTGTTTAACACTCAATACTAACTTCTCAATACTCAGTACTAATTAAAAAACATAAAAACATGAAACTTTGGGACAAAGGATTATCCATAGATAAAAAAATAGAACATTTCACCGTTGGAAATGACAGAGAAATAGACATACACATTGTTCCGTATGATTTGCAAGCATCGTTAGCACATGCTAAAATGCTAGCATCCATCGGTATTATTACTTCGGAAGAATTAGCGCAAGTAACTAGTGGAATTGCTACACTACAACAGCAAGTGGCAGAAGGTACTTTTGTAATTGATGCTCAATTTGAAGATGTACATTCTAAAATTGAGTTCGAATTAACCAACATATGCGGTGAAGTTGGTAAGAAAATTCATACCGCACGTTCAAGAAACGATCAAGTTTTAATAGCGTTGCAATTGTATTATAAAGACAATCTTCAATCGATTTCTGATAAAACAAAAACACTATTTAATACATTATTACAGTTAGCAGAGCAACACAAAACTAAACTATTACCAGGTTATACTCACTTACAAGTGGCAATGCCTTCTTCTTTCGGATTATGGTTTTCTGCGTATGCTGAATTGTTAATTGACGATTTGTACATGGTTAATGCAGCGCTAAAAACAGTAGATCAAAATCCGTTAGGTTCAGCAGCTGGATATGGTAGCTCATTCCCTATTGATAGAGAATTCACCACAAAAGAACTAGGCTTTGAAACCTTAAAATACAATGTGGTTGCTGCACAAATGAGTAGAGGAAAAAGTGAACGTACACTTACCATGGCGTTAGGAAGTGTAAGTAACACCTTAGCTCGTTTTGCGATGGATATCTGCCTGTATATGAGTCAGAATTTTGATTTTATCTCTTTTCCTGATGAATTAACCACTGGTAGCAGCATTATGCCGCATAAAAAGAATCCTGATGTGTTTGAATTGATTAGAGGGAAGTGTAATAAGATTCAAGCGTTGTATACCGAAACCTTGTTAATTACTAACAACCTACCTAGTGGATATCATAGAGATTATCAGTTATTAAAAGAAAATATTATCAATGCCTTTGAAGAGTTAAAAGATGTGTTGGATATTTTTAATTATGCTATTCAGCAAATTATTGTAAAAGATATTGACCTACAGGATGAAAAGTATAAATACTTATTTACGGTAGATAACATGAATACTTTGGTAGAAAACGGTATGAGTTTTAGAGAAGCTTACCAAAAAATTGGTGGCGAAGTTGTTAACGGTACATATACTCCTGATACTTCTAAAAAACATACGCATGTGGGTAGTATTGATAATTTGTGTTTGGATAAAATACGTGAGAAGCTTGGTTAGTGGTTAGTGGTTAGTGGTTAGTGGTTAGTGGTTAGTGGTTAGTGGTAGATACTAAAAAAAGTCGTCATTCCGAACGATAGAGAGAAACCGTAAGGTTCAGCGTAGCTAAATCTCAACAAAATGAGTAACAAATATTCTTAAGATTTCTCCCTCTGGTCGAAATGACGTTAGCCAATATAAGACTGTCATTCCGAGCGATAGAGAGGAATCTCAACAAAATGAGTAACAAACATGCTTAAGATTATTGTTGGTATTCTTTTTCTTGATAAAAAGAAACAAAAATCAAGACGGACAATAAAATCGTGAGAAAATACTACGACATCTTCCACTGATAAAAAGAATTGTTCGTGTTACCTTTATTTTTTATCAAAGAACTCACGAATCTGACGATTTCACTATCGCTCAAACAGCTTTTTATCTTACATCCATCGCTGCTGTCTTGATTTTCAAAGATTTTCTTGTAGGTCATAAAGCAGAGTGTTATTACGAGGTGAATAGAAACATCCACATGGTTATATTATAATCATAAAAAGTCTATATTCTATCAGCGAATCGGTCTTTTGTCTTGATTCTAAAAACAATCGTCATTCCGAACGCTACTGAAATCAAGATATATTTTGATTGAAAGTATGTTGCAAAGCAACTGAGGAGGAATCTTATTAAAAGGAGTAACTGATAACCTTGAGACCTCTCACATAAGTTCGAGGTGACACGATGAAATTAGAATTTTGTTAGATTTTAATAGAACTCATAAAACTGTTATATAAAAAGAGGTTATTCTTAACAAATAACCTCTTTTTACTTTATTTCTTTACTGTTCTTGAGCCTATGGAAAACTTATATCCAAATTGAAATTGGTAAAAAGCCTCATCACTTTCGCTTCCTTTGTAATTATAGGTTACTAACCTTGCAAAAATAGCTTGATTGGGGTTTTTGTTGGGGTGATAAAACACCTCTGCTTGGTTCTTTACTACAGGTACTTTAAAGTCTAAATCTATGGCACTAGACCCGTTATAGCTTTTATAATCAAACCAGTGAAGTCCTAATTTGTAATTGAACCCGAAGTTGTTAAATCGTTTTGATGATAAGCTTACTCCTCCTCCATAACTCAAGGCTTTTAGGTTTTCCACCCCTTGGGTATCGTTTTGAACTCTTGTTAGATTATAGTCTATCGTACCAAAAAAGTTCATTTTCATAGGGTAGTTTTTTTGATATATTTCTAAAAGGTTTACTTCTCCACCTACGGTTAAAAAGCGTTTTTCTACCAAATCTAACGTATTTCCTATTACACCACTTGTTGCAGTAACTAAGCCTTTGTCTTCTTCAAACTTAGCATAGTGTACATAAGGTGTTATCGACTTTAAAAATTCGTATTGCATTGAAGAACTAAAGATTTGCCTTGAAAAAGGAAATACATAAAACTTTGCACTTCCTTCTAACTGTACCAATCCGTTGTCAGACTCTCCAAAAAGAGCTAAAAAGTCGGTATAAGCACGTAGTTCTACTATTTTATCTAAGTAAGTATCTTGTTTTATTTGATAAGTTGCTGGGGCTGTTAAGTTGGTTTTGTTTCCGTCAATATCTTCTTTAGGCAGTTCCAACGTTAGGTCGTGTGGTACGTAGTTGTTTCCTATTTTATACTTATACATTAGTACATCACTTAAACGAATACGAAGGTTTTCAAACTCTTTTTCATCAACATTGGTTGTTGGTTGTTTTTGTGAGTAAAAAAGATAGTTTTTAGATGCCCAATATCCGTATCGTAAAAAGCTTACCCCTACGTAGTTTTCAAACAACAGCATACTTCCTTTATATGCTACCAATACTTGAATATCTGCTAAGCTACCATCGCGGATTTCAATATCTATCTTTTTAAACGTATACTTTAATGTGTCTTGGCGTTCTTTATCATTATTATAAAAACAAAACTCTTGTCCTTCTTTAGGTATGGTAATATCTCCAAAATAGGCTTCTTGGTTTACTTGTTTTAATACCTGATTGAATACCTTTTTCTCTCTAGATGTTCTCTCTGCTCCGTTAACATCTTCACTAATAATTACATCTTCGTTAAAATAGCTATAGGTTACAGGTTCTTCTACCGTTTCTTCTTGCGCTGTATCTCTTGCTATGGTTTCTTGTGTTGGTGGTTCTTTATGAGGAAACCAACTAGCTATTGAATCAGCATGAATATTGGTACACACGTTTTTATAACTGGTAAATTTAGCATAGGTAAGGTTTAGTGAATCTATATACGCTTTTCTGTCTTTAATTAAAGTACTAAGCTTATCTAGACTTTCTTGGGTAATCGACTTTTTAGTTTCGTCTATTTCTTTTTCCTTTTCTTCTAATGTTTTGTTGTAGTTTTCATAGGTACTACTCAACTTTTTTATTTCGGATTCACAATTAATAGTTTGTGTTTGTCCGTTAACGCAAAGCACATAAAAAAAGAGTGTTAAGCAGGTGCTTAGAGTTTTCATAATGTTTAGTTAGTTTGGTTTGTTAGTTGTTGTTATACGCAGCTATACTCCTTTTATGTTGGTAGTACAACACGTTTTAAACTTTTGTATAACTGTGTGTTAATGTTTTAAAAGTAGTAAAATATCGTTAGTAATAACAACTGTTGTATTATTAAATGGTAATTATATGTGTAATAGTAGGTGTTTTGCGGAAATCCGCAATTTAGGTTGCGGAAAACCGTAAGAATGAGTGAGGTTGAACAACTAAATTTAGGCTTTCATTTATATTTAATAATAATTATACCAAAATTAAAATATGTACTTATCAAACCTTAAACTATGGAACTTTAGAAAGTTTGGCAGTAATTCTTCCATTGATTTAGAGAACCCGAATTTAGATTTGAATTTCACAAAAGGAATAAATGTATTGATAGGTGAAAATGACTCTGGAAAAAGTGCAATTGTTGACTCAATAAAACTTACGTTAAAAACTCATAGTTACGAGTGGTTTAGATTAGATTGGGATGATTTTTATGATGGTTCAGATAGGTTACGAATTGAATTGAGGTTTGAAAACCTTTCAGATGATGAAGCCAAAAATTTCACTGAATGGCTAGGGTGGATTGGCGAAGGAGACGAAGCAAAACCTTTTTTAAGGTTGATTTATGATGCTTCAAGGAATTTAAATAATCAATATATCTATCCAACTGAGATTAGAGCAGGAGTCGATGAAACGGGATATCAGCTAACAGCAGAGGCTAGGGAGTATTTAAAAACAACTTATCTCAAACCCTTACGAGACGCTAAATCTGAATTAATCCCTCGTAAAAACTCTAGGCTGACTCAAATTCTTCAAGGGCATGAAGCATTCAAAGGAAAAGACCAAGACCACTTGTTGGTAGGATTATTTCAAGACTTCAATAATCACGTTGCTAAATACTTTGAAGGTACAGACAAGGATGGTGTAGTACTTACGGGTGAAAATGTTAAAGGGAAAGAACTAAAAAATGAAATAGATAAGTTTATTCAAGCCTTTTATTCAAAGGATAAAGAATCCTATTTTGGCGTACTTGGTAATAGTCTCAAAAACATCTTAGAGAGACTCGAGCTATCTATTAAGGATGAACTAAACCCTGGTTTAGGAACTCTAAATAGATTGTTTATGGCTTCAGAGTTACTCCATCTTCAAAAGAAAAATTGGAGTGGTTTAAGGTTAGGATTAATTGAAGAACTAGAAGCTCACCTCCACCCCCAAGCTCAAATGCAAATCATTGAAGCACTACAAAACGAAGAAAATATTCAATTAATCTTAACTACTCATAGCCCTAATCTAGCATCAAAACTAAAGCTTGAAAATTTAATCATTTGTAATGACAACAATGCTTTCCCGATGGGAGCAGCATACACAAAATTAGACTCTGATAACTATAAGTTTCTTGAAAAATTTCTAGATACAACGAAAGCAAACCTATTTTTTGCTAAAGGAGTTATTCTGGTAGAAGGTTGGGCAGAAGAAATATTAATTCCAAGTATCGCAAAGGCTATAGGGATAAATCTAACTGAAAAGGGAATCTCAATAGTAAATATTGGAAATACAGGATTCGACCATTACTCAAAGATATACCTCAGGAAAGAAGAGCCATTTATGAAAATTCCGGTAGCGGTAATCACAGATTCGGATATTAGAGAATATGAAAAAGAGGGAGATGATTTTGTAAAAAGAGTTGAAAATACTGTCCGAGTTGAAACACAGGGAGTTATTGATTCCAACAATGTAAAATCTGAACAATCTATAAAATATTATACTGCACCAAACTGGACCCTAGAATATTCTTTGTTTAAATCAAATAGCCTAACATCTACTCTACAAAGCGTGTGTAAGTCTATTCATTCAAGAACTAATTGGGATACTGATTTTGAAAAGACGCTTGCTATTAAATTGATTGATAAGAACAAGAAACTAAGAAAAACAGAAGTTGCCTACAGGTTAGCAACGACTATAGATGAAGACTTACAAAAGGCTCCTGATGAACGAACCATAGTCATCGATATCAATAATGATGAAAGCATCAAATATCTAATTCAAGCCATAAGATATGCCGCAAGAAATTAATATAACTGACGCGGATATTGAATACGCAGAAAAAGTTCTTTTACCTGAAGGAAAAGAGTTTGACGAAGAAAGAAGATTGTTTATCCGTAATCTAGAAACCCTTGACCTACAAGCTGTACCTGGAAGTGGAAAAACAACCGCTCTTCTAGCAAAACTAATTATCTTGGAAAGGTATATGCCATTGAAAAGTGGGCGTGGTGTATTGGTTATTTCTCATACTAATGCAGCTGTAGATGAGATAAAAGAGCGAATTGGTATACATTGTCCCAAACTTTTTGCATATCCAAATTTTGTTGGAACCATTCAAAGTTTCGTTGACACATTTCTAGCAATTCCATTTTACACAAATCAGTTTAAACAAAAGCCGTTTCGCATCGATAATGAAATCTATGACGAACAAGTTGAACAGTTCTATTTAAATACAAGAAATATTAGTCTTAAGAATTATCTTGATAGGCAAATAGATGGATTAGCATTTCTGAAGTCTATTCGAATAACAACCGACGGTAAATTGATTTCATACTTAAATGGTACGCCTGAAACTTTCAAACTTAAGAATCCTAAAACAGCCACATATAAATCTTTACTTCAATTCAAACTAAACCTTTTTAAAAAAGGGTACTTGCATTTTGATGATGCATATTCTCTAGCTGATTTTCAATTAAGGTCAATTGGCAATTACTCATCCATTCTACAGAAAAGATTTTTATACGTGTTTGTGGATGAAATGCAAGATATGGATGTCCACCAACATAATTTAATTGAAGTAGTTTTTCATCCAGATGAATCTACCCTGTCAATAATTCAAAGAATTGGTGATAAAAACCAAGCCATCTACAGTGGAGGCTCAGTCTCTCTTGAAAACATATGGTCCATTCGAGATAATGTGATGTATATTAATGGTAGTCATAGGTTAAATCAAAGAATTGCTTCTTTGGTACAGAGTCTTGCTTTAACGCCAAATCCAGTTGTGGGAAGAAACCTTAATCCTGACGGTTCCTCTATTGACATTAAGCCAACAATCTTTGTTTATGAGGATGACACAATAGAACTTGTAATTCCTTCATTTGCTGAGAAAATAAAAGAATTACAAGTTTCTGGATTAATACCCGAGAACCCAACTAATAAGTTTATGGCAGTTGCTTGGGTAAAAGAAAATGATGATTCCAACAAAATAGCCCTATGCGATTACTGGCCTCATTTTGCAAAAGCCAGTTCAGGCCAACAAATAGATTTCAAAGTCCTTGAAGACTATATCATGTACTTTGATAAAGAGAAAAAAACTTTAGAATCTGTTCGTAAGAACATTTTAAAAGCATTTTTAAAGATTCTTCGCTTAGAAAATGTCTCGGATGAAAATGATAGAGTTTACACGAAAAGAAAATTAATTAATTTCTTTAAAACTCTTGAAAACAAGGAATATGAAACATTGAAATTAAATCTTTATAAATGGTCTATCGAATGTATAAGAGGGAAAAGCTCAGAAACTATTACTTCCATTAGAGAGTATATTCCAACTTTTCTTTCTGTGTTTCAAAAAGAGGTTGCTTCTTCAGCAAATTTCATAAATGGAGAATCTGAAATCAATGTAGATGCGAATAAAGATGAGCCTAAAGTAAACAAATTCGATTCTGATGGAATAAATATTGAGATTGGAACTATACACTCAGCAAAAGGACAAACTCACACAGCTACCTTATACCTTGAAACTTTTTACAATAGAGGTTATGGTAACTACGAATCAGAACGATTACGCAATCAGTTAAAAGGTGTCAATATAACTGATACTCTTAATAGCAATATAGGAGGAAAAGATAAGATTAGACAGACATGTAAAATGGCTTATGTTGGTTTTTCTCGTCCAACACATTTGTTATGTATTGCCATTCATAAAGAAAGATTTGATTCGATTCTGTCCGATATAAATGATGAAGATTGGAATATCGTTGAAGTTAAAACTAAATAACCTTATGACGCGGATTTCACATCCGTGTTTTCTATTTACATACCATCTAAAACGTTAAAAAACTCATAAAATCAGAGAGTTAAAACGAAAAACAACTACTTTAGTATCAGCTATAAAAATTGTTTGTAAAAAGTAAATTGCTATCCCTTATTACTATTATATCACATTCAATTTTACAACATCTTTACGAAGTTAATGCTATAAAGGTACGCTTGTACCTGACTGTTTGGTGATGAATAACACCAAGGTTAGTAAATGGTTTTGCATGTATTGGTTATTGCTCCAGTATGCTAGCTGTTACTACCCAAAAAAGGATTCAAAAGGAAAAGTAAATAATTTAAAAATCAATATGATGAAGTACTATTTAATTGAAAACAAGTTAACCGATGAAACCAACTACTCAGCACGCGTATTAACAGAGCGTACTATTAATCAAGATGAATTGATTGATAAAATGTTGAGCAAACGTAACCTAGTAAGTAAAACCGATATTGTAGCGGTACTTAATTCTTACTATGAAGAGATTATCGAGTCGATAGAAGAAGGCGATAACATTAACCTACCCTTACTAAATATTGGCTACTCTATTTCTGGAGTTTTTGATACCGAGGAGGATGGTTTTAATCCTGAAACTCATAAACTACACGTTAACCTCAATAGCGGAAAGTTAATCAACGAAATTAAAGACGATATTCCGCTACAAAAAGTAACTGCTCCTATTACCAACACGGTTATTACTAATTTAAAAGATATTACCACAACAACTACGAATACCACCTTATCTGCCAACGGATTGTTTGAGTTGAACGGTTTGCGTTTAAAGGTTGCTGGTGACCTACCTGAAGTTGGTTTGTATTTTGTTGCCGAAGATGGTACCGAAACCAAAGTGTCTTATTTAGCACAAAACAGCTATAAGAAAATTATTGGTCAAGCTCCTGCACTTGCTGCGGGTAACTATCGTGTTCGAGTTAAAACACAGGCAACTTCTAAGTTAAATCGCTTTTTAAAAGACCTTAAGGTATCGGAATCTACATTTACCCTTACTGTATTGTAACACCCGACACTACTGTCCGTTGATATCAGACAGTAGTATCCTATGACTTCAGACACTACTGTCTGAAGGTTAAGACAAAACCTACATACCATAAAAAGTACGAGCAGATGCTCGTACTTTTTTGTATTTCGTATTTGTTATGGTTTTTAATGGGTATGAGGCGTTTGCTAGTAAAACTAACAAAATTCTCAATGTTTTATAGGGTGTTGTATCGCTCCTCGTTATGACGCCATCACAAACAGTATGAAGCAATCTTTATGTTTATCGAATAGTTCTCGATAACTCTGCTGAGCGTAGCTAAAGTACAATTTTCACTTCGTTATTACTCAATAAAAATCACTCGAACTGACAGTGATTGTAATAAAAAATAAGAGTACTACTTTTGAGTGAGATTTAGCTACGCTGAACCTTACGGTTTCTCACTATCGTTCGGAATGACGGTTTGCTATTAGTTTGCGTCATTGAGAGTGATAACGATAAAAAGGAGTTTTATATTCTTTTTCTTGATAAAAAGAAACAAAAATTAAGACGTACAATAAAATCGTAAGAAAATACTACGACACCTTCCACTGATAAAAAGAACTCGCTATCGCTCAAACAGCTTTTTATCTTACATCCATCGCTGCTGTCTTGATTTTCAAAGATTTTCTTGAAGGTCATAAAACGAATTAAGTGAGCTAATCTTTACGCTTGGAGTTCTAAATAAACAGATTACTTCGTCATACCTTCCTTGTAATGAGGATAAAAAGGAGTTTTATATTCTTTTTCTTGATAAAAAGAAACAAAAATCAAGACGTACAATAAAATCGTAAGAAAATACTACGACACCTTCCACTGATAAAAAGAACTCGCTACCGCTCAAACAGCTTTTTATCTTACATCCATCGCTGCTGTCTTGATTTTCAAAGATTTTCTTGAAGGTCATAAAACATATAGTCATTATGAATTAAGTGAGGTAATCTTTACGCTTGGAGTTCTAAACAAACAGATTACTTCGTCGTATCCTACTCATAATGAAGATAAAAAGATACTTATTTTAACTTATTTAAATATACTTTTGTACTTGGCATTTCAGTTACATTTATGGTGTCTGGAATATAACCTTCTGCCTGAAGTACTACCAAGTCTTCTCTAAACTCATATAGATTTACAGTTCCATCAATACTTGATATAATTGTATCTGTTGGTTCTCTTAAATTAATTACTTTAACGTTTTTTATAGGGGTTTCCGTAGTATTTAAGACTTGAATATTCCAAATCCCCATAAAATGCCTTCGTTGGTGATAATCTTCACTAGAATTCCATAAATATATAATTGTTATAAAGAATGTAAAAACTGATACAATAGTAAAAGAGAGATACATAAGTACTTTTAAATATAGCTTTTGTTTTCTAAATCGAGAACTTAGAATTAATATTAAAGAACCTAATGCAAATAGTATGAGAAAAATTTTTACCATCTTATATTTAATTTAATAAGTCAAAGTAGCCCCTAACTTTAGTCCTCTACAGGAAGTATTCCTTTTTTCTTTACAGGATAGTACCAAAGCCATGAAAAATATGAATAGAGGTTTTCTCATTTTATTCTTTCCTCTTCATAAATAAAGTATCTGATTGTTCACGTAAAAATAGTGTATATAGAGGTGGAGAGTTTCTACCTCTTAATAGGTAAATGGTATCTGTTTTAAATCCTTTTTTACTAAATATTAGTTTATCTGCATAAGTTTGTGAAAATCGCTTTAATTTAAAACACCCTAAACTATCTGTTGTTGAAAACACGTTATTAGGCTCAGAGTGTCCCTCAGTTATTACTACACCTTTGAGGGGAATTTCTTTGTTATAGACATACCCTTCAAAATACTCTTTTGTACCTTCAGTACAAGAAGTAAACAATGTAATTAATACAACTAATAATATCTTCTTTTTCATTTTAGTTACATGGCATGCATAGGACATACTTACTTTTCAATTGGCTTTAGGAAGATTGAGTCGAATCTTATAGTGTCTTTTGTAAAACCATACCTACCTCTTCTCTCAATACTTCTTTTTTCATATCCTTTTTTTATTAAGCGAAACTTAAAAAAGCCCATAGGAGCTTCACCTCCTATAGCCATTTTATCGTAGTAAGTTTTTATTCTTAAAAAGAAACTTCCGTTTACATCGCTACTGGTTTCAATAGAATAATCTTTTTTTGCTGAATCCCAAGTTACCACATCAACACTATCTATTTTTTGTAATGTTTCAGAGTTATATATATAACCTATAATAGGAGGTCTACTAACTCTTTTAACAAAACAGCTTGTTAATGTTACTATTATAAATATGAATACTACTTTTTTCATTTTATTCTTTTCTCTTCATAAATAAAGTATCTGACTTTTTAGTTATAAAGATTGTTTTATCTCCTCCTCTAAACTCTATATAAGGGCTTATGGTATCTATTTCAAATCCTTCTTTTTTAAAAATTAAATTTGCTATAAAAGAATCTCTATCTAGTTTAAAATATCCTTCTTTATCTGTGTATGTAGAGTTCGACTTCGCAGCTTCTTCATAAACTTTTACATTATATATTGGATTTTTATTTTCATCAAATACATAACCGTGATAACAATCACATAGTTCTTGTTTGCAAGAAACTGTTAAAAGTAATAGTGCTATTAATAATACGTTTTTCATTTTAGCTGCATAACATAACACGTCTCGAATACGCTTACTTTTCTATTGGTTTTAGGAAAATTGAATCCAATTTAACTATTGTGTCATTTCGTTTCCAGTGTTTTTCTATTTGTATAGTGTCTTTTTTACATCCTCTTTTTTCAAGTATTAAAAAACTCGTGTACCTCCCATCGAAAAGAGAAGATTCTTCTCTTCCATCTCCTGTATACAGTATATGATCTGAGTTTAATGAGAAAAAACCATCGTTGTTAGATAAAGTCTCCCTTTGTGAAACTACTTTTAAGGTATTTTTCTCTAATAAATTTATTGATAGCTTCACACTATCTATTGGCTTCTTAGATTTAGCATCATAAATATTTCCTTGAATAAAAGGTGATAAATAATATTTATGTTTTGAACAAGATACTATAAACAAAAGGATACATATATAAATTATTCTTCTCATTTTCATACCACATTAATGTTATTCTTTTAATTTTAGAAGAACTGTACCTAAATCAATTTCTTTCTCCTTTCTTATATCTACAAACTTGTATTCCGTTTCATATCCTTCCTCTTTAAATATAATAGCAAAATTACTGTCTCCTTTCATTTCCTTTCTTTGAATTTCAAATTCAAAATAACCATCCTTTGTTAACTTTAAATCTAGTATTTTTGAATAACTAGAACTCATTGGAGAGTGTACTATTTTTTGACCAACTTCAATTTTTTTTATTTTATAGTCATTACTTGTAGTAATATATCCTTTAATCTTCACATTTACATGATTAGTGCAACTAACCAAAAAAAATAGACTGGAGAGAATAATTAGTTTTTTCATTTTATTTCTAGTTTTGTTAACCAAAGTAATCCTAAAATATCTTTTTCATTTGCCATAATCCTACTGTAATCATACCTATAAGGATCATTATTATAATATTTCATTAAATCAATTTCTTTATTTTTATCGAATGGATAGTTCTCTCCTTTGGACTCCTTCATATAATCAATATTGATATACTTTTCTTTAAAGGATTCTTCCCCTACTGGTTTGGTATCTTGAGGTAAATAATAAGAACTTCCTTTATGTTGCCAAGAATTAATTGTATTAGAAAAAGCTTGAAGTATTTCATGACCTAATTCATGTGCTGATGTATACATAAACTCTTGCTCTTCTTTATTTTCATCATAATATTCCCATCCTTTTAATTTATACAATGAATGAGACTCATTCAAATCTTTCCAATCACTATATTGAATATAACCTACATTAAAAGAAACCCTCTGTACAAGACCATCAGGTAATAAACCCATAACTTCATCATCAAAATTATTATCATCGTAACTACCCCCTGTATTTCCAGAACGAGACCAAGAGTTATTTGTATTATAAATTAAAGGAACATCATTAAGACTTAACCTTGGGTTAGTCTCATTTATGGAGTTCACGTAAAGTTCATAAAATTCTCCATTTACATTTACACCTTTCCCTATGTTATTACTGTGCCTACTCCAATACTTATTAATCCCTTCTAAAGCCATTTTTTTCAGTTCTTCAAAGCTCTTTGTTCTATTCTTAATAGGAGAATTACCATAATAAGTTAATGCTTCTTGTGGTATTTTATCCCAAGGACATACTTCCATTGGAACTCTCAGTTTTGGGTCAGGGTCAATATCCTTTTCATAACACTCTATTCCTCTTGCTCCTCCATCTTTTAAGTTAACACGTAATGTAACATCTATTCTTTTAGAGTTTTTATCAATCTTTACATCAACCCATTTTACCTCATCGTAACGCATACTAAAATCTAACTTTTTTCTACTGTAGTTATTTGAGTTATCTACGCCAATAGTATACAGGTTTAAATTTTCGTATTGTGTTAGTTTAGCTGTATCTAAAATTCCACCGCTATCAAATCCATCCCATTTCCAAATGTGTTCTCCTTGTTTTAGTTTGTTAGCATCAGTTATTTTTTCTTCATAAATCACCGAGCTTCCATTTCTAATTTGTAGCGTTAGTTCTTTGGCGTTATTATCAGCTATTTGGTAAGTAAATTGTACAAAACCTCTTTCGTTAGTTCCGCTATAATCAGCTATTCCTAGGGGGACAAAACTTGGCATATTACGATAATTTTGGGGTTACACTAAAGTTTGTATCACCACCTCCTGAAGCAGTATCTCCGCTATTAGTTACTTCGTTTTGGGCTCCTGAAAGTGTTTTTCTCCAATACGTAGAGTATTCTTGCGAAGCGTTGGGTGTTTTTACCCCTGCGCACGTAATAATTAATCGGTCTTTTATAGGCTGATCGTTTGTACTCGAAAAAATAGTTTCAAACTTTTTAAGGTAGCAATCAAAGAAAGTCATTGTTTTAGAGCCTCCTTTTAAATATGGATAGTATATTTTTAACTCTAGTTGGTCTATAGCCGTTTCTTTACAAGCCCATTCTTCAAAATCGGTATTACTACCTGATTCTATTTCTACTTCTAAATCTGCAAAGTTAGCGGAGCTTGTGGGTTGGTCAGAAACGTTTATGTTTCTATTAAAACCAAAGTTATAGGTTAGTACTTCTACCTCTCTGTTGTTAAACAACAGTATCGTTCTATATTTCATAGTATCGTTTTTAAGTTATATTTTTTTCTTGTTGAAGTAATACTTAGCAATTTCAACGTATCAAACCTACAATATTTCTGTTAAAAAAACCAGCATATTTTTCATTAAATATCTTTGTACTAAGCAAGTACGGAGCGTGTACTTTATTTGTATTTAGTAAGTACTTATACTGTTTTGTGTTTGACCTTAAACAAAAGACTACTTCGCTGTTAAAATGAGTTTAGAACTATTCAAATAGCCTTCATTAACTCTGCTAAACGTGGCCAAAGTACAATTTTCACTTCGCTATCACTCAATAAAAATCACTCGAACTGACAGTGATTATCATAAAGGAATAAGAGTAACATTTTTGATTGAGATTCCTCACTACCGTTCGGAATGACTTCCTGCTATTAGCTTGTATCATTTCGACCAGAGGGAGAAACTGTAAGGTTCAGCGTAGCTAAATTTTAAGAATATTTGCTACTCCTTTGTATAAGATAACCACGTCGTTAACACTCCTCGTTATGACGTTGATTATTCTGTTTTTTTACATAATTTTTAAATAAGTCCGAAATCTTTGGTGATTGCTATAAGCTGTGTAGGATTATTGGCATTAAAATTTTCTTTTAATAGCTTTAAGCGTTTTTCTACCGAACTAACACTACTCGGTTTTATGCCTTTGTTTTTTAATGCTTCGCTAATTTCTTTTTGATCTAAGCCTTCTGCTAAATGTTCTAATAAAAACACGTCGTAATCTGTAATTTCAAAGGCTTCTTTATCACGTAGCGCATGTGCTAATTGTGGAGTGATAAAAAACTCACCATTAAATACACTTTGTACTGCTTTTTTTAGCTCTCTTTGTCCGTGGTTAGATTTCCATACATACGCATTTACCTCTAACTCATTACATAATTGCTGAATTCTATATGGTTTGTCTTCTACAGAAAACACAACTGTTTTTAAAGTTGGTTGTAGTTTTTTTGCTTCGGCTATAAGTGCTTCTCCTGATGCTAGTCGTTGCGGATGTATATTGTCTTTAAAGGATAAATCACTTACTAATAAATCAAACGGTTCTTTATCTAACCATGCTTTTTTAAGTTTTAAAAAAGCTTCATCGCAATATTGTGCATATTCAACATTTGGAATTTGCATGTTTTCTAAGGCTACTTTTATTCCGCTTGACATAAAATCAGCATCTTCGGCTATCAATACTTTTTTGAACATAACTACTTTTTAAATTGAAACTTTGCTTGAAATCCTTTTTCTTGCTTTGATTCAAAAGTAATAAACCCTCCTACTGATTTAATACGGGTTTCCATATTTTGCAAACCATTTTTTACAGAGAGGTTTTCAACTCCTTTTCCGTTGTCTTGATAGGCTACTGATAGTTTGTTTTTTTCTACTGAAAAAGTGATAAGCACCAACGTTGCTTCGCTGTACTTTTTCATGTTTACCAAGAGCTCTTGTAAGGCTCTATACACTACTATTTGTTTTTCTTTAGCGAACTGGTTTATGTTTACTTCTTGCAATCCTTTATGGATTACTTTACAACGATCGTTCGTAAAGTCTAAAAACAGTTGCTTTAAGAAATTCTCAAAGTGTTCACCTGTGAGCACAGGGCTATTTTCGTGAGAAATATCTCTGGTTTGTGCATATATTTTCTCTACTCTCGTGAGCAATCTTTCATCTGTTACTGATGTATTTTGTAGTGTATTCATTACCGCATATACATCGTTTGCCAATTCATCGTGTATTTTTTTTGCCAAACGGGTTTCTGTATTGTAGACTTCTATGGCTTTTTCTTTTTTATTTTTTTCTCTTTTATAAAAGAAATATACTATTGAGGATAGAATGGTAAGAATTACTGCAAAAATCCAGAGTTGTTTTTGCGATTTTTGTTGTTCCGTTTTAATTTCTGCTTTTAATTTCTGCTCTTTTAACAGATCAAAGTTATATATCGTTTTAACTAATTTATTTCTTGACTTTCTTCTAGCATCAATTATACTATCTTTTAGAAAACTTCTTTCAATCGCATACTTTTTAAGAGCTTTACCTTCAACTAATTTAATGAGCTTATCTATTGCTTCTATTCTATCATTAGGTCTTTCTCTTTCCTTTGATAAATCGTACATTTTTTGAGCATAGAATAGAGATTTATCAGAGTCTTTATTATAAAAATAATCTGATATGTATGAGTAATTGGTTATTAAACCTGCATAATTATTTATACTATCTTTTAACCTTTGAACTTTAAAAAAATCATTAACATGAACTTTTTCCCCTAATAAATACTTTGTATATGTATAATTATCTAATATTTTGAATTTTAGCTTTAACTCTATTTTATTAAAAAAACTGTTTTTTATTATTTTATCATATATATCTAAGGCTTTTCTATACTTTTTATCATACTTATAAACTACCGCTTTATTCCCCATGTATCTTATTTTCCTTAAACTATCATTGGTTGTTTCTGTAGCTAAATTGTAATATTTTATAGCTTTATCATAGGCTCCTTGGTTTCTTGAGTTTATTCCTAAGCAATTATAAATAGAACATATAATGTTATTAGATTTATGGTTATTGCTTATATATTTTAACCCTTGGATTGCTGTAGAATCACTTTTTAAATAGAGTTCTTCCTCAGATTCTAAACTAGCGATATTATAAAATCTTTCCATTATTTTTAAACTATCTTGTAACTTTATATTAATCTCATTAGATTTTGTATAATAATAATATGTACTATCATTTTGTTTTAAGTAACGATAGCCTAATCCTATATGATAATATACATAAGAATAAGACTTTAAATCTCCACTACCTTTTAGTAAGTTTATTATTTCTTTTCCATAGCTTATAACTCTATTATATTGTTTTAATTCAAAGGAACAGTAAACTATTCTTTTTCCTGAAGAGATTTGATCTTCTTTTCTAGATTCTCTTTTTGCTTGTTCATAATCCTTTAAACTTTTTTCTAACCTCTCAATACAAGGTAGTTTTTCCTTCTGAGTTTTATCTACTTTCTTTTCAAGTTTACAATTAATGAGTAGACTAATTATTAATATTAAATGGAAACCTTTTATTTTTCTTATCATTCAATAAAAATAATATAAAAAAGGAGATGTAAAACATCTCCTTTATCTTTAACTTATTAATTTCCATCTGGATCTTCTGGTACATCTGGATCTTGATCTTCCTCTCCCCCTGTATCACTTGTCGTTGTTTCTGTAGAGTCTGTTTGTGGTACTACAGTGGTTGAGTTTGTATTTATAGTATAGATTCCGTTTGTTACTAAAAATGTTATAATTAATAAAACCTTGTTCATTTTGTTACTTTTAAAAATTGATAATATTTATCCTGTCCAAGCACTTTGCTTAGCTACAGTTACACCATGTTGGGTGTAGAATTTTTAAAAGAGTCGCGCGCCTCTTTCGCGGGAAGTAGAGATGAACATCGGTATTATTAAGTAGCTTCCCCCTAAGAAATTCTACCGATAGTTCATCTTTTAATTAGAACCAATCAATTTGTTTTCTTTTTAATTTCTCGATTGATTCTGGTACAAACATAGAACTGACTTCAAATGAGATTGTGGAAAATGGATGGAAAAGAAGTTGGAAAAGATTTTCTCATTTTACGGTTTTCCTTTTCCATACTTTTTCCAAACTTTATAACTTTGTATAAACCAACCAACTACCATGGAAAATGACTTTAAGACTATACTAAACGACGTTGACTTTATTTTTTGCTTTAAACATTTCTTTAAGTGTTTATCTACTAGAAAAAATAAAAAAGAGCCTCTAAAGGAGTTATTTACTGAGTTATTACAGGGGCTAATGAAAGACGAAGCTGTTGAAAATAAGACTACTAATGGTTGTTTCACCTATTTTGTAAATGTATACTTAGGTAATGATGCTTCAAAACCTAAATATCAAATAAATAGAAGAACTCTTTCCAATTATTATAAGAAGTATGTAAACAATATTGAAAATGATGCTGGAGAGCCTAAAATTGAATTAAAGGATTTAATAGCCGAGTATCTCGGATATAAAAACTATGCAGATTTTTTAGGCTCTACAAAAAAGAAAAAGATTTGCCTCATTTGTATTGCTAAGTATAAAAAGTCTATCGTATTTACTCTAATTCCTATGTTAGCTATTCCTTCATTTTTATATATTAATTACGAAACTAGTAATTGTATTATATGGAAAGAAGATCATTATGAAAAGGCATCATGTACAAATAAAGAAGCTATTAAAAACACTTTATACCATATAGATATTGACCGCTTTAAAAAAGTAACACTTACCAAAGGTATGGAGTTTTTCACTGATGGTAAGGAGAATTTTTGGTATGGAAGTAATACAAAAGGAGAAAGAGAATTTTTTACAGCTAGAGGCGTACATCCTGAAACTTTGAAAGAATTAGATCCTATTACACCTTACATTCTTGAGAAAGAAGGTTTTTCTATAGAAAGTACAAACGCCGTTAATAATTAAATTAACGGCGTTTTTATTTCTATATCACTTACACTACTCTTTATCTAATAAAGTTTTATAAATTAAGCCTCCTACAACTGCTCCTGCAATTGGTGCAACCCAAAACAACCATACTTGTGACAAATAACCTCCACCAGTAAATAATGCTTGACTCATAGAACGTGCTGGATTCACAGAAGTGTTTGTAATAGGAATACTTATTAAATGAATTAAAGTTAATCCTAAACCAATAGCAATTGGAGCAAAACCTTTAGGTGCATTTTTATGAATACTTCCTAAAATTATTAGCAAGAAAAACATGGTTAACAAAAACTCCGCTACAAAAGCTGCTGTTAAATTATACCCTCCAGGAGACAACTCTCCATAGCCATTCGCGGCAAAACCACCTAATGATTCAAACCCGCTATTATTTGTTACGATTATGTACAAACAAGTAGCTGCTAAAACAGCACCAACTAATTGAGAAATAATGTAAGGAAATACCTCTTTTGTTGTATGATTTCCTCCTACCCATAAACCTATAGTAACGGCAGGATTAAAATGACCTCCAGAAATATGTCCAACAGCATATGCCATTGTTAACACTGTTAAACCAAAAGCCAATGCAACGCCTGCAAAACCAATTCCTAACTCTGGAAAACCTGCTGCAAAAATAGCACTACCACAACCTCCAAAAACTAACCAAAATGTCCCGAAAAACTCAGCAAAATATTTTTTCATATCTATGTCTTTAAATTAATTGATTATATAATTAAGACCCTCAAATACATAAAAGTCACAATCTTATAAATCTCTTTTTATTTTATATAGAAAAAAAGGAAGTTCGTATCTTTGCACTACAAAACAATACATCATGAAATTAATTTTTGTTACCATAGGATTATTAGCGTTAGCATTTGCTGGAATTGCCATTAAAATTTGGGCAAAAAAAGACGGAGAGTTTGCTGGTACTTGTGCTAGCCAAAACCCGATGTTAAACGAAAGTGGTGAAGCTTGTGGATTTTGTGGTAAAACCCCAGATCAGTTCGATACATGTAGTGAACCAGAACATAATTAGGCATAACACTTCTCAACTAACCTTTTGCTTTTTTTATGATATTTATTATCCTGTTCTACACTTTTGTAGTAGTTACAGCTGTGTAAGTGATGTATTTTTCCTTTATGATTACTTGTTATCTTATTCAAGATATGATATCCCTCTTAGAAAATCAAAACTGCATAAAAAATATTGTTTTATTGCTACCATTCCTTGATATTTGTTTAGTATTGCTGCAAATTAGTATCTTTATATCAAGTCAAATTTCGAAACCTAAGCATTGGAAATAAATCAAGAAAAAGTTCTTCATCACATTCAACAAGCAAAAAACGGGAATCAAATATCATTTAATTATTTGTTAGACACTTTTTGGGGAACTGTATACGCTTTTCAGCTGAAAAAAACCAAAAATGATAACGATGCTGAAGATATTACCATTCAAACTTTTTCTAAAGCTTTTGATAGAATTGAGACTTTTGATGAGAGTTATCAATTTAAAACTTGGTTAATTACAATTTCTAAAAACGTATATATAGATTCTCTTCGAAAGAAAAAATCTACCATCTACACACAAACAACTGAAGAGCAAGAAAAAGAGGTATATGCTGTTGTTGATAATGCTCCTTCTCCAGAAGACAAAATTATTACCGAGCAAAATTTAGCAAAGCTTCTAAAGGACATAAAAAAATTAAAACCAAAATATCAAGAAGTCATCAATCTTCGTTACTTTCAAGAGTTAAGTTATAAAGAAATCTCTGAACAAATTGGAGAGCCCATGAATAATGTAAAGGTAAAATTACTTCGTGCCAAAAAATTATTAGCTGAAATAATAAAGAAATCATAAATTGCAAAAACCTTTAAAATTCAGGTTTTTATGATTTTAAAATTATTTTCTAACAGCTTAAAAGAACCTAAACAGGTTTTATAGTAAACTAAAATCCTCTCCAATCAATGAAAAAGTCTCTTTTAAACTTATTGGGTCCTGGAATTTTATTTGCTGGAGCTGCCATAGGTGTTTCTCATTTAGTACAATCAACCAGAGCTGGTGCCGATTTTGGATTTGGCTTACTTTGGGCATTACTCTTAGTACATATTATTAAATACCCATTCTTTCAGTTTGGGCCTAGATATGCAGCTGCAACAGGTGAAACGTTGTTAGATGGATATAAAAAATTAGGAAAAGGAGTTTTAATAAGCTACTTTATCTTAAATATCGCTACCATGTTTACCATTCAAGCAGCTGTTACCATTGTTACAGCTAGTTTGGCTTCTAACCTTTTTGGTACTTCCTTTGATTTAGTTACTTGGTCTGTACTAATTATGTTCGTTAGTATTGTACTCTTAGGCATAGGAAAATACAAGTTTTTAGACAACCTAATGAAGTACATTATTGCTATTTTAACCATTAGTACTATAGTAGCAGTAAACATTGCTTTATTTAAAACCAATAAAGGTTTTAGTTTTCAACAAATAATACCTAGCGGAACTGCTCAAGTAACATTTTTAATTGCTTTTTTAGGATGGATGCCTGCACCGTTAGATATTTCTATTTGGCATTCTTTATGGTCGGTAGAAAAAGACAAAGTTACTTTTGAAAAAATAAAACCTAAACAAGCTATTTTTGATTTTAACGTTGGATATATTGGAGCTTTATTTTTAGGAGTATGCTTCGTTATGTTAGGAGCATTGGTTATGTATCAATCAGGAGAATCTTTCTCTAGTAAAGGAATCACTTTTGCCTCTCAACTCATCAACTTATATACTAAAAACTTAGGAGAATTTTCTTCTGTTTTTATTGGGGTAGCAGCTTTTACAACTATGTTTAGTACTACTATTACAACTTTAGATGCTTCTCCAAGAGCCATGGAAAAATCTTCTTTTTTACTTTTCCCTAAAAAAATAAAATTAGGTTATTGGTTTTGGTTAATACTGCTAACGCTTGGAACCTCAGTTATTTTGTACTATTTTTTAAGTGATATGATTTTTCTTGTACGAATAGCCACAGTATTATCTTTTCTAACAGCTCCTTTTTATGCAATCCTAAACTATATTTTAATCACTGGTAAGTATACACCCCAAAAACACAGACCAGGTATAGGTTTACGTATTTTAAGTCTTGTAGGTATTGTTTTTTTGTTTGGATTTAGTATTTGGTTTTTACTTAGTTTATAAATCTTTTCTTTGTAAATTTGCAGTTCAATTTTTATGGAATGGCAAACGAAACTGTAGCAACACCAGAAAGAACGAAAAAACCAAAATGGTTACGTGTAAAATTACCTGTAGGAAAGAAATACACAGAACTAAGAGGGCTTGTTGATAAATATAAACTAAACACCATTTGTACCAGTGGAAGCTGCCCTAACATGGGAGAATGCTGGGGAGAAGGTACAGCTACCTTTATGATTTTAGGGAATACCTGTACACGTTCTTGTGGATTTTGTGGTGTTAAGACTGGACGTCCTGATACTGTAGAATGGGATGAACCTGAAAAAGTAGCTCGCTCAATAAAAATAATGGATATTAAGCATGCGGTAATTACTTCGGTTGACCGTGATGACTTGAAAGATGGAGGTTCTATTATTTGGTCTGAAACGGTACAAGCTATCCGTAGAGCTAATCCAAATACGACTTTAGAAACTCTAATTCCAGATTTTCAAGGAAACGAAAAGTTGATAGACCGTATTATTGAAGTAGCTCCTGAAGTAGTTTCTCACAATATGGAAACTGTACGTCGTTTAACTCGTGAAGTTCGTATTCAAGCAAAATACGATCGCAGTTTAGGTGTTTTAAAATACCTAAAAGATAGCGGAATGCGTACCAAATCTGGAATTATGCTTGGTTTAGGTGAAACAGAAGACGAAGTAATACAAACCATGAAAGACTTACGCGGTGTTGGATTAGATGTTATAACCATTGGTCAATATTTACAGCCTAGTAAAAAACACTTACCTGTTAAGGAATTCATAACACCTGACCAGTTCAAGAAATACGAAACATTAGGGTTAGAAATGGGCTTTATGTACGTGGAAAGCGGTGCTTTAGTACGTTCATCATATAAAGCACATAAACACGCTAGCTAACATTAAATTAAAGAATTATTAACTTTTTAACGCTTTAACGTTAAAAAAATGTCAAATAATTAAAAGTTAAATAAAGTACAGCTTTTTATTTATAATTTTGGCACAGATATTGGAAACAACAATACCGTAAGCAAGTAACATTGTTTTCATTGTGTAAATTATTTGAATTAGTTGATTAACAAAGAAGCCCGCTCAATTGAGCGGGCTTCCTGTTTTTTTATTTATTATAGAACTACTTAAATAGCTCTAATAATATCATACTTAGTAATTATATGGTGCTTTCCGTTTTCTAAATCAACTAACACAGCTTGATTTTCTTTGTTAATTAACTTCGACACTTCGTCTATAGAAGCTGATTTTTTAACTATTGGGTATCCTTTACCCATTATATCTTTAATAGGCTTTTCTGCTATATTTTTATCTTCTAAGTAACTATGTAATAATGTAGACTCATCTACAGAACCTACAAAACCATTTACATCTCTTACTGGGATTTGTGATATTTTAAATGCACGCATTCTTTCGATAGCATGCGACACTAATTCTTCTGTTTGAACAGTTACTAATGGTTTATCTATATGATCTTTAATTAAATCTTCAGCTGTAGTAATTTCTTCATCTAAGAATCCTCTATCACGCATCCAATCGTCATTAAACATTTTTCCTACATAACGACTTCCATGATCATGAAATAATACTACCACTACATCATCAGGTTTAAACTCGTCTTTTAACTGTAATAATCCTTTAATAGCTGATCCTGCTGAGTTTCCAACAAAAACACCTTCTTCTTTCGCTATTTTACGTGTATAAATAGCCGCATCTTTATCAGTTACTTTTGTAAATCCATCTATTAAAGAGAAATCAACATTCTTTGGTAAAATATCTTCTCCAATTCCTTCTGTAATATATGGGTAGATTTCATTTTCATCAAAAACACCAGTCTCATGATACTTTTTAAAAACCGAACCATACGTATCAACTCCCCAAATTTTAATATTTGGATTTTTTTCTTTTAAAAACTTCGCAGTACCAGAAACTGTTCCACCCGTTCCTACTCCAACTACAAAGTGTGTGATTTTACCATCTGTTTGTTCCCAAATCTCTGGTCCTGTTTGCTCGTAATGCGCTTGTGCGTTTGACGGGTTGTCATATTGATTTACATACCAAGAGTTTGGTGTTTCTTCACCTAAACGTTTAGATACAGAATAATATGAACGAGGGTCATCTGGTTCTACATTCGTGGGACAAACAACTACCTCTGCTCCTACTGCACGTAGGATATCCATTTTTTCTTTAGATTGTTTATCTGAAATTACAAAAATACACTTGTATCCCTTTACAATAGCCGCTAATGCTAATCCCATTCCTGTATTACCTGAAGTCCCTTCAATAATAGTACCTCCTGGTTTTAAACGACCATCTGCTTCGGCATCTTCAATCATTTTCAACGCCATGCGGTCTTTTACAGAGTTTCCTGGATTAAATGTTTCTACTTTAGCCAACACTAAAGCATCTACTTCTTTTGTTACTGAGTTTAGTTGAACTAAAGGTGTGTTACCAATAGTTTCTAATATATTTTTTGCGTACTTCATATCTAATTAATGTTATGCAAAACTAAGCAAATCGAATGGATTTTGAAGGGCGGATTTTTGTGATGATATATGAAGGAACAATTAGCATTAAAAAACACAAGGCTAACGTACCTAAATTCAACAATAAAATTGCCAATAAATTAATATCTACAGGCATTGTTGACACATAATAAGTTTCAGGATCTAAACTTATTAGCTTCGTATATTTTTGAATTAAAAGTATACTAAGCCCGATAAGATTTCCCCAGAACAATCCTTTTAAAATTAAGTAAGAAGCATTGTATAAAAATATTTTTCGGATACTCCAATTTACGCTTCCTAATGCTTTTAAAATTCCGACCATTTGTACACGTTCTAAAATAAGCACTAACAATGCTGTTACCATATTTATTCCTGCAACTAACACCATTATTCCTATGATAAACCATACATTATTATCTAGTAATTTTAACCACTCAAAAATAGCAGGATAATTACTTACAATTGTAATACTATTTAAAGTTGCACCAATACTTGTATATACTTCATCTCCTTTTTCTTTTAGCTTATCATAATCATCAATCAATACTTCAAAACCACCTACCTCATTATCTTTCCAACGATTAATTTTTTGTACTTCTCTTAAATCTCCTAACAACATAATCTTATCAAACTGTTCAAAACCTGTGTTGTATATACCTACAATAATTGGTTTTCTAGATTTGAACTTTAAACTACTATTTTCTGCTCCAAACCAAGTTTGAATTGTATCGTTGAGCTTAAAATGCAATCGATTTGCTATAGATTCTGAAATTAGAATTTCTCGGTTTCTATCCTGAGTAAAATCTGGTAGACGACCTTCAACTAAACACTCATTAAAAAAAGTAAAATCATAATCAGCCAAAACGCCTTTAAAAATAATTCCTTCAAAATCAGTTGGAGTTCTAATGATTCCCCCCACATTAGCAAAAGGTTGTACTTTTTTTATGCCGTCAATATTTTTAAACTCTGGATAAAACTCTTGATTTATATCAATCGGAACTGTTGAAACATCTGAATTGTTATTATCATAATTTACAATCTGAATATGCCCTTTAAAACCAGTCATTTTATCACGCACCTTATTCTGAAATCCTGAGGTAATTGATACTGCAATCAACATAATTGCAACCCCCAAAGCAATAGCAATGGTTGCAATAGTAATGATTGGTGATGAAATACTGCTTTTATACTGTTTTCCTGCAATGATTCGTTTTGCTATGAATAGTTCGAAGTTCAAATGGTTGTATTTTTTACAAAATCAAAAGTAACTAATTCTTGTGTAAAGAAAGAGAAGAATACCTAGGTTTTAATTCTTTAACTTTTATTATTCTTAAAAAATAGAAATCTGTACCTTTATGTTTTAATTTTTTATAGATGAAGCTTTCTTTCAATTTCGTTTTTTTAATTTTTTTAGTATTCAATTTTCAATTTTATTCTTGTGCACAACAGCAACAAAAATCTACCGCTAAAGAAGTTATAAAACAAGAAGAACCAAAAACCATTAAAACGGGTGCTGATAGAACCGACCAATACCTTTCACTGTTAAAAAATAAAAACATAGCCATTGTTGCTAATCAAACTTCAGCTTTACAAGTTTTACAAAGAGCGGAAGTTGCACCAAATGTAATGGGATCTAAGCAAATTACACATCATTTAGTGGATTACCTCCATAATTACGAAGGAATTAACGTACAAAAAGTTTTTGCTCCTGAGCATGGTTTTCGAGGAAAAGCGGATGCTGGTGAAGCCATAGCGGATGGAAAAGACGTAAAAACGGGGATTCCTATTATTTCTTTATACGGAAAAAATAAAAAACCTTCTCCTGAACAATTAAACGGAATTGATGTGGTAGTTTTTGATATTCAAGATGTAGGCGCACGTTTTTATACCTATATTTCTACACTGCATTATGTAATGGAAGCTTGTGCCGAGGCTAATATTCCTGTCATATTACTTGACAGACCTAATCCGAACGGACATTATATTGACGGACCAATGTTAGAACGTGAACACAAAAGCTTTGTAGGTATGCACCCTGTACCTGTGGTTTATGGAATGACGATTGGAGAATACGGACAAATGATTAACGGAGAAAAATGGTTAGCGAATGGTATTCAGTGTGATTTAACTGTAATTCCTTTAGAAAATTATACACATCAATCAACATATAGTTTGCCGATAAAACCTTCGCCTAATTTACCTAACGATGTTTCAATAAACCTATATCCTAGTTTATGCTTTTTTGAAGGAACCAATGTATCTGCAGGAAGAGGAACCGACAAACAATTTCAAATTTATGGTTCACCTTTTTTAGAAAAATCTGACTATAGTTTTACGCCACAGCCCAATGAAGGTGCAAAACACCCAAAACATAAAGAAAAAATGTGTTTTGGCGAAGATTTAAGCGCTTCTGAACGTTTGGTTAACCTAAACCTTAGTTGGTTAGTAAAAGCGTATAAACAGTCTCCAAAAAATGACTTTTTCAATGCTTTTTTTACCAAACTAGCAGGTACTACCAAACTACAAGAACAAATTGAACAAGGACTTTCTGAAGAGGAAATCAAAGAAAGTTGGCAACAAGGTTTAAACGACTTTAAAAAGATACGTGAGCAATATTTGTTGTATGAGTAATTCTATTTGATTTTTAACACTTTAAATACTAATTTTATTTTTAATGGATATAATTTATTAAAACAGAATTATATCATTAATCATGTTGGACGCCATATCAATGAATAAAATAAAAAACATTATTATCAAAGGACTTCTTAAAGAGGTTCAAATAGCTGAAAGGTCATTAAAATTAAATGAAAAAATTTCTAAATCCTATAGTAATATAGAAAGTCAAAATAAAAAAGATATTGCTTATATTATTTATAATTTAACTTATACAGAAATGGTTTTAGCTCTATCTCGTTTGTATGACGAACCAAGCAAAAAATACCCAACTCGTTGTTTAAAAAGTTTATATAAAATAACTAAAGAACAAAATCTATCAGAAGAACTATCTAAATTTCGCTCAGAATCAGAATTAAATCTTTACAAATTTGGTTTCCATCCAGAGTTTATAAAACTACTTAAAAGTGACTCAAATAGAAAATTCATAAAACATTCAACTTACTTTTTTGAAGCAGAAGAAATTAATACCCCTTTGGTAGAGAATATTCAAAAACTAAAAACTATTCGCGATAAATTGCTTGCTCATAATGAAGATATTGAGATTGACACTTCAGTACCATACAAAATGGCATATGAACTGATAGACCATGCGAAAAAGGTTTTATCTTTCTTCTCACTAACGTACGCAGGAATAACTTTAATTATAGGTAACAAATTTGTTACTGATATTCATAGTAATAAGTGGGAAAAAATGTTCGAAAAATTCATAGACGAATAAAACACTAAACACCAGCTATAGTTAAGCGTAGAGATAGTTTGATAAACCAAAGTGAAACTACATATTTAAAGTTATATCAGAAAATAATAAATCAATAAGAAGTTCTACTCTTTAATGTTAGGTAATAAAAATCTGTTTCTAATTCTATTTTCTACTTTATATTATATCCCTCTCATAAACACCGAACACCTATATTTAACTCCCCAGTTTGCTAAATTGTTAATTAAAGGAAACCCTTCCTAAGGACTACTAGAGTAAATAAGTGCCTTCTATAAAAACCCCTGCTCTTTCATCCAGTCGTTTGAATAAATTTTATTCATATAACGAGACCCATGGTCTGGTAAAATTACGACTACTATACTACTTTCATCAAAAAAACCATTATCAGCATATTGTTGTGTAGCCTGTAAAGCTGCTCCTGAAGTATACCCTGCGAAAATTCCTTCTGCTTTTACTAATTCTCTAGCTTTTAAAGCAGCTTCTTTATCGGATACTTTTTCGTACACATCTACCACATCAAAATCAGTAGAAGTTGGAATTAAGTTTTTACCTAAACCTTCTATTTTATAGGGACTAATTTCATTTGAATCAAACTCACCTGTTTCATGATACTTTTTAATCACTGAGCCCATCGCATCGACTCCTAAAATTTGAATATCAGGATTTTGTTCTTTTAAATAACGGGCGGTTCCAGAAATCGTTCCTCCTGTCCCGCTTGCTGCAACTACGTGGGTTACTTTTCCGTCGGTTTGTTCCCAAATTTCTGGTCCCGTACTCTTATAATGTGCTTCAATATTTAGTTCATTAAAATACTGATTGATATAAATAGACCCTGGATTTTCTCTATGTAATCTTTTAGCTACTTCGTAATACGAACAAGGATCGTCAGGAGTAACATTTGCAGGACAAACATGTACTTCTGCTCCCATAGACTTTAACATGTCTATTTTGTCTTGAGAAGACTTATCACTCACTGCCAAAATACATCGATATCCTTTTACAATACTAATCATTGCCAATGAAAACCCTGTGTTACCAGATGTTGTTTCAACAATAATATCTCCTTCTTTTACGATTCCTTTTTGTTCTGCTGTTTCTATGATATGCAATGCAATTCTATCTTTAGCAGAGTGCCCTGGGTTAAATGCTTCAACTTTTGCATAGTAAGTACCCGGTAAGTCTTGGGTAATTCGATGCAGTTGAATCATGGGGGTTTGACCTACTAAATCTATTATTGAATTGGTTATACCTTGATGTCTTTCCATTATAGTTTTTAAATAAGAAAAAGTGTCATTACGAAAAACAGACACGAAAAATCTGTTGAGATTGTTCGTTGCTTTCACAATGACACTTACACTCAATCGAGCGCAAAAATATAATTATTTTTTTAACTTACCTTCTAACATTAAAAAGAACGTATATTCTTCTGCAGTTTCTTTTAAAGCATCAAACCTTCCTGAGGCTCCTCCATGACCTGCTTCCATATTTGTATGTAAGAATAATAGGTTATTATCTGTTTTTACATCGCGTAGTTTCGCAACCCATTTTGCAGGCTCCCAATACTGTACTTGACTGTCGTGTAAACCTGTGGTTACTAACATGTTTGGGTATGATTTTACTACTACTTGATCGTATGGAGAATACGACTTAATGTAATCATAGTATTCTTTATCGTTCGGATTACCCCATTCATCATACTCACCTGTTGTTAAAGGAATACTATCATCTAGCATGGTAGAAATTACATCAACAAAAGGCACCGCAGCTATGATTCCGTTATATAACTCAGGATTCATATTTACAATCGCCCCCATTAATAAACCTCCTGCTGAGCCTCCCATAGCATATAAATGTTCTGGTGATGTATAACCGCTATCTATTAAATATTTAGAACAATCAATAAAATCGGTAAATGTATTTTTCTTATTCAACATTTTACCATCTTCGTACCACTCACGTCCTAAATACTGACTTCCTCTAATATGCGCTAAAGCATATACAAATCCACGATCTAATAAACTTAAACGTGTTGTTGAAAATCCATCATTAATTGTATATCCATAAGAACCGTACGCATATTGTAAAATTGGTGTGTTTTTATCAAGCTTGGTATCTTTATGATGTACAATTGATAACGCTACTTTTTTACCATCACGAGCAGGTACCCAAATACGCTTGCTTACATAATTATTTTTATCAAACTTTCCTCCTAAAACTTCTTGCTCTTTTTTGATTTCTTTTGATCTATCCTTCATGTTGAAATCAATCACAGAACTTGGAGTTGTCATTGAATTATATGAGTAGCGGATTACCTCTGTATCAAACTCAGGATTACCATATACTCCTGCTGAATAGGTTTCTTCTTCAAAAGGTAAGTAGTAATCTTCAGTTCCATCCCATCGTTTAATACGGATTTTATTCAATCCTTCGTTTCTTTCTTCTAAAACTAAGTAGTCTTTAAAAATTGAAAAATCTTCAAATAAGGTATCTTCTCTATGTGGAATTACATCTACCCAGTTTTCTTTCCCAGGCTTATCTATAGGAGTTTTCATCAACTTAAAATTGGTTGCTCCGTCCTTATTGGTTTTAATATAAAAATGATCTCCGTAGTGTGCTACTTCATATTCTAAATCACGCTCACGTGGTTGAATTATTTGTAATTCTCCATCAGGATTATTAGCATCTAATACATGATATTCTGTTGAAACTGTACTATACGAACCTATTATGATATAATCCTTAGATTTTGATTTGGTAACAAAAGCTCCGAACGTATCGTCTTTTTCTTCATACACTAATTCATCTAAAGATGCATCAGAACCCAACGTATGTTTGTAAATCTTTGAAGAACGTAACGTTACAGGATCTTTTTTAGCATAAAACAACGTTTTATTATCATTTGCCCATACAGAACCTCCGGTGGTATTCTCAATAATATCTTTATAGATTTTACCAGTTTCTAAGTTTTTAATTCTAATAAAATATTGACGACGACTAACTGTGTCTGTAGCAAAAGCTGTCATTTTATTATCTGGTGACACATTTAACCCTCCTAGCTGAAAATAATCATATCCTTTTGCTTCCTTATTCACATTGAACATGATCTCCTCTTCAGCCTCTAAAGTTTCTTTTTTACGGCTATAAATTGGGTATTGCTGTCCTTTTTCATAACGAGTTATGTAAAAATACCCATCTTTTTTGTATGGTACTGACTCATCATCTTCTTTTATGCGCCCTTTCATTTCTTGAAATAACTCTTCTTGAAACTCTTTAGTTTCTTTTGTCATTTCTTCATAATAAGCGTTCTCTGCATTTAAGTAATCGTATACTTTTTGAGTTTGCTCGTCTTTAACTTCTGCATTTTTTTGAGCATCAGTTAAACGCATCCAAAAATAATCATCAGTACGTATATCTCCGTGTTTCTCTAAAGTAGTTGGTTGCTTTTCAGCAACTGGGGCTTTGATATCTTTATTCATTTCTTGTTTTTTGCAAGAACCAAAAATAAGACTAAAAAACAAAGCTGGTAGCATTATTTTTTTCATTTTTTAAGTTAGTTTATATTTCTTGTGAAAATACTATTTTTGTTGTTAAGTAAATCATAAAAAAACTGTACAATAATGTTCGGAGATATTTCTGGAATGATGGGTAAACTACAAGAAGCCCAACAAAAAGTAGAAGAAACAAAAAAACGATTAGATACCGTTTTAATTGATGAAGCAATTGCTGGAGGAAATGTAAAAGTTACCGTTACTGCTAATCGCGAAGTTAAAGCTATTACAGTAGATGAGTCTTTATTAGAAGACAAAGAAGAATTAGAAGACTATTTAATCTTAGCGTTAAATAAAGCATTGAAACGTGCCGGTGAAATTAATGAGCAAGAATTAGCTGTTGCTGCTAAAAGTGGAATGCCTAATATTCCTGGAATGGATATGTTTAAATAATATCTTATGTTTTTACAGCTAGAAGATTATATGTTACCCTGTTTAAACAAACAGTTTTTTGGAGTTGATTGTTTAGGTTGTGGTATACAACGTGCTTTAAGTTTAGTTTTTCATGGGGAATTTATAGCAGCTTTTAAAATGTACCCTGCTATATATACTTTATTGCTTTTAGCTTTTGTTGTAGGCATTAACTTATTCTATAAAGTAAAATATGCTCAAAAAATAATCAGTATATTGGCCGTTATTAATGTAATTATCATTGTGAGTAGTTATGTTATAAAAATGAATCAATTAATTTAAACTTTAGAAAAACTATGGAAAAACAAAAATTACCAAATTCTACAGGTGTTTTAGTATTAGGAATCATTTCAATTTTAGGATGCTGTTGTTATGGCTTTATTGGGTTAATTCTTGGTGTTGTTGCTTTAGTTTTAGCAAAAAAGGCTACAGCTTTATATAATGAAAGCCCAGATGAATATGATGGAATCAATAATGTTAAAGTTGGTAAGATTTTGGCTATTATTGGTGTTATTTTAAGTTCATTATATATAATTACTATGGTAGGAATGATTTTATTCTTTGGTTGGGATGCACTACAAGACCCTGAATTATTAAGAGAACAGTTAGAAAATATGCAATAACTGTATAACTCCTATTGATATAAAAAAAGCGACCAAATGGTCGCTTTTTTTTATATCATTCCTTTTGCTTTAAACTCAAGGTATTTGTTAATTACATTAACCGATAAATGTTGTGGTTTGGTTAAAATAGCATGTACCGCATTTTTCTCTAATTCTTTTATCATCAAACGTTTTTCGTAAGCATATTTCTCTGCAATGGTTTTGTGATACACACTTTGTAAATCTTCTGCATTTTCAGTTATTAACGTATCTAACTCCGTATTTTCAAAGAAAACGGTTACTAATAAATGTTTTTTAGCTATTGCTTTTAAATATGGCAATTGCCTTTTTAACGCCGATATATGCTCAAAATTGGTATATAAAATCAGTAAGCCTCGTTGATTTATTTTTCTTTTGATATTCGCATATAACAGTGCAAAATTAGCATCTGAAAAATCGGTTGTAATATTATACAACTCTTCGTTTATTACCGATAAATTTGTTTTCTTATTACTGGCTGCTACTATTTTTTCTACTTTTTTAGAAAACGTCAGCATACCTGCTTTATCATTTTTTAATAAAGCTATGTTTGAAAAGGCTAAGGTTGAATTAATTGCATAGTCTAGTAACTTCAACCCTTCAAAAGGCATTTTCATCACACGACCTAAATCGATAATTGAATAGATGGGTTGTGATTTTTCATCTTGATATTGATTCACCATCAACTCTGCTCTTTTAGCAGTTGCTTTCCAGTTTATGGTACGTACATCGTCACCAGGAATATAGTTTTTTATCTGCTCAAACTCCATCGTATGCCCTATTCGTCGTATTTTCTTCATACCAAACTCCGTTAAGTTATTGTGCATCGCTAGAAACTCATACTTTTTCATTTGTATATATGACGGATATACTTTTACACTTTCTTCTGCAGAAAACGAATAACGTTTAGAAAACATCTGCAAAAAAGAAGATATAAACACATTTACTTTCCCAAATTTGTATTCTCCTCTTTCAACTGGTCTAACACTATAAGTGTAGGTCGATTTCTCTCCAGGTTTCAAAGACATTTCATGTTCAAAATCTCTTTTTTGAAATTGTACTGGCAATTCATCAATCAACGAAATAAAAACTTGAAACGGATAATTATTTTCTAAGGTTATAGCTATTTCATTATCATCAGAATTTGATAATTTTTCTGATACGATTCTTTTAGCTGAAAATCCGTTTTTAAACCGATATAAAATAAGCACATCAATACACATTGCTATCAAAAATAGCCACACCAACATCCACGTTGCTGCATAAAGTGCAGGAATCCAAAACGACAGTAAGAATAAAGCCGAAACAGCGCTTATATAGATAAAAAAGCGATTGTGTACGTATAACGATTTAAAGAATTGAATCACTATCTTGGAACTTCTACAGATTGTACAATCATTTCAATCACCTTATCGGCTGTCATCCCTTCCATTTCACGTTCAGGAGTTAACATAATTCTATGACGTAATACTGGATAAATACTCTTTTTTACATCTTCAGGAATCACAAAATCGCGTCCGTTAATTGCTGCAAATGCTTTAGACGCCATTAATACTGCAATACTTGCTCTTGGTGAACCTCCTAAATACAAATGTGCATTATTACGCGTATTAGAAATGAGTTGCGCTATATATTTGATAATCTTTTCTTCTACCAACACCTCAAAAACCTTGCTTCTATATTCTAATAGTTCAGTTTCTGTTAATACTGCTTCCACTTGAGTTTGTGGTAAGGCTCCTTTACGCTCGTTATGAGCTGTGATAATTTGTATTTCTTCATCTAAATTTGGATACCCAACATTTATTTTGAATAAGAAACGGTCTAATTGTGCTTCTGGTAAAGCATACGTTCCCTCCTGTTCTATTGGATTTTGAGTTGCTAATACCATAAATGGAGGGTTCATAGTATATTGAGTTCCATCCATAGTAATTTGTTTTTCTTCCATCACCTCAAACAATGCTGCTTGTGTTTTTGCTGGTGCTCTGTTAATTTCATCAATCAACACAATGTTAGAGAAAATTGGTCCTTTTTTAAACTCGAAATCAGATGTTTTCATGTTTAAAACCGAAGTTCCTAATACATCCGAAGGCATTAAATCAGGCGTAAATTGAATTCTGCTAAAATCCGTAGCAATGGTTTTTGCTAATAGTTTTGCTGTTACCGTTTTAGCAACTCCAGGAACACCTTCAATCAATACATGGCCGTCAGCTAATAAAGAAACCAACAGTAACTCCATAAACTCTTCTTGACCTACAATTACTTTCCCTAGTTGCTCTTTTATTTTTACAACCGCTTCTTTTAATTTCGACAAGTCTACTCTACTTGAAAATAGCTCGTTCGTATTTTCTATTGGATTGTTTTCTGTATCCATCCTATTCTCTTTTATATGCTTTAAAAGCTTCAATAGCTTTATTTAAGGCTATTAAATCTTCTTCGGTTATACTTGATTTTGACTGTATTTGTTCTATCTTTTTAAATAAAGCAACTACTTTTTCTTCTGAATTACCACTTCTATTAGCAAGGTTTTTATGAAAACGTTCGTCTATGTTTAAAGTTGATAATCGGTATTTTATTCTGATATATTCTAAAAAGTAGTTGATTTTATGTTCAGCTATATTTTTATGATCTGATTTTTCGTAATACATATTGGCTATCGTACGTGTAAAAGCCAATGTTTGATTTTTTAATGGTGTAATTACAGGAATTAATCGCTGATTACGTTTTCCTTTAAAAATGATAAAAAACAATACGCCTATCAACGCTATGTAATATGCCCATTTTAACGATTGGGTTGATAAAATATAATGCATCGGTGAGGTTATTCTACTTTTTCCAGTCTTATAATAGGTATCCCATAAAATGGCCTTGCTACTGTTAGAACCAACTCCTTCTTCTTCTTTACTCGGGCTATTTAGATACGACAATACATTAGCTACATACTCATAATTATTATCTAATAGCATGTTATAATTCGTAAACGCCTGCGGAAACGTATGTAAGTAAAAATTACCTTCTCCGTGTTTTACTTTGATAAAATTTGGCTTTTTACTGATAATAGAATCTTTTTCATTTCGTATTACCAACTCACCTAAAATAGTTGTGTTGAGTGTATCTACTTCTGAAAAATATAGTTTTGAAAAATCTCTATCAAAATGATACTCTTTTCCTCCAAAAATAGGATTACTCATTTTTTGATACGCTTTTTCCTCAAACGCGGAAGTAGTTAAATAGCTTGTTTCTGTTTGTAATGTATCTAAATAAATTCCATTAGTTGCAATAAACACATCATTTCCTCTATCTGCAAACTCTAAAAGTTCATTCAACTCATCTTTATCAAAATTCACTTTATTATCAAGAAAAAAATAGATTCCGTTATTCTTATCATCTTTTAAGTATACATACGGATTTTGATATACATTTTTTACTTCTCTTTTTGGAAATAAACTCGACATTTCTTTATGCAATACATACGTACCATACGGAATTTTATGTTTTGCAGCATAACTTGGATACCAATTGATTTCTTTAGGCTTTACAGACTCAACATAAAAAATACCGAGCACTATAAGCACTAATAAACCAATGTATATTTTAAGTTTTTTATCCAAATTAATAAATTTTAGCTAGTGTATTTTTAAAATTACTCTCTGCTTGTATGAATTTTTCTTCATCTATTGAAAACTCACCATACCACACATAATCGTATAAATAAGTTAGCTTTTTAAAATCGCTATACAATTGTTTTTTAGATGATAGTTCTTTTATATAATCTTCGTTTGTTTTTTCTTGTTGCCAAGAAATAAATTCTTTATCTGACAAACTTTTCAATAATAGCAAGTAGTAATAACGTATAGCTAATTGATAATTTCTTACAGAAATTGCTTCTTGTATTAACTTTGGTAAGTCTTTGTCTTTAATTAACTCTTCTTCCTCCGATAAATGCACAATAGGCTTAACTTTTTTACCATCAATAATATTACGCGCATTTACTTTTAAAAAGAATTTTATAATAAAAAATAATACTAAGCCTGCAATTACATAAGGTAAAATCTTTAAAACAACACGTAAGAATCCCACTGCTGGGGTGATATCATCAAAAATATAAGAGAGTATTTTTACGACGGTTCGTTTTAACCAATCCCATACTTTTTCTAAAATAGTAGGTTCTCTTTTTTCTACGATGTATATAAATTCATCTTTTTGCTTGTACTCCTCTATTTTTTGAGCATCAAACTTTTTTTGTTCAATAATAGTATCATCATATCGAATCTCTTTTTTTTCTTCCTGAGAAAAAACAGTGATTGAGCAAATAAAAAACGCTATGTAAAAAAGAAACTGCTTCAAAAGATTACTGTCCTATACTATCAATTCTTTCAATAGTTCCTGTAAGGTTCTTTCTTTCATTAATATCAAAATATAAAAGTACGTTGGTTATTAAAGTAATTGAATAAAACATTAGCTGACCTGCTATTGAAATAACATTTAAAATCAAGTAAATAGGATCTCCAAAAAATCCAAAAACTTGCGCTGGATCATCACTTCCTGAACCTATTCCTATACTTATTAATTGGTATATGGTTGCTGGTATTTGAAATACATACCCTAGAACACTTACTAAAATAGATACTACAAAAATCACCCCAAAAGTTTCCCAAAAATATCCACTTATAAAGTTAAAACATTTCCCTACTGCTCCAGAAGCTGTTTCATTTTCAAACACTAAAATTGAAGCACCTAAAGATAATGCTGGCCAAGTATAAAACATTGGTAATACACATAACATTGCACTGGCAAATAATAGTAACCCTGCTAAAATACCAAACCCTGTAAACGACCAAAACTTAGCTTTTGTGTTGATTACAACGTCTTCTTGCCTAACTACTCCCTTATTATCTATGTATGATTTAATATAATACATACCTGCTAAGTTTATGTAAACGATAGCTACTAAATAAGCTATCATCATAATAAACACTGACCCCATCATTCCAACAACTGCACTTGTTTCTTGGCTAATTAACGAAGACATTGACATCATGTAATAAATCATAGAAGCTACTGCTATAACAATAGGTATTGCAGCTACTTTTAAAATGGTTAAAAAAAACTGTTTTCCTTCTAATCTTATAAATTTAAAAGCATCTGAAATAATACTTCCTAAATCTCTTTCTTTTTTAAACTCTACGTATTCTTTATGCATGGGTTTGTTGATTTTTATAAACTTTAACTGGGTAAATGACGTAATATAATATGATTAATGCTAATGAGGTAACAATAATTAAAATTGCTAACCAATCGGGCATTTCTGTATGACGGGTTACAAAACCTTCTAAAAATCCTGCAACAATAAAAAAAGGAACGGTACTTACCATTATTTTTAATCCGTCTTTCATGCTTCTTTTAAACGATTCTAATCGCGAGTAGGTTTTTGGAAATAATAACCCATTACCCAACACCAATCCTGCACATCCAGCAATAACAATTACTGATATTTCTATAGTTCCGTGAATCCAAATAGTTCTTGACGATTCCCAAAACAATCCTTTTTCATAAAAAAAATACAAAAAAGAGCCTAACATTATTCCGTTTTGCATCATAATGTATAAGGTTCCTACCGAAAACAGCATTCCTAATACAAAGGCATACATGGCTACTTTTATATTATTTACAGTAATTCCAATAAACATATCTACTTCATTAGCTTTCTTATATACAGCCATTGGATCTCCATTTTCAATATTCTCCAGAGTCATATTTACATAACCATCTCCTAAAATAAGGCGAACAAAATCAATATCAGTTGCCGCTGAAAAAGCACCACAAATTGAAAAAAAAGCAAATACTAAAAACGCAATCAGTAATTGTTTTTGATGATTATAAAACATTAAAGGAAATTCCGTTTTAAAAAAACTAACAAACCTGTTTTTGCTTTCTTTTTTTGTTTTATAAATTTTTTGATGTGCTGCGGATGCTATCGAATTCAAGTATATCACCGTATTTCCGTTAGGGTAAAAGGTTTTGGCGTAACTCAAATCATCAGTTAACTCCACATATAAATCAGATAGTTTATCTGGTGAAATAACTGTTTTATTATACAGCGCATCTTCAAAAAGCTGCCACTTTTCTTTATTCTTATTTACAAAAGCAGCTTCTCTCATGTATTAAAAAAATTAAAGCATATTTGTTGAGAAATTTCTCTAATCATAGATTATTTTTATCTTCGCTAAACTAAAAAAAGTTGCATAAATATCAACAAAAAAAAGCGAAAAACTAATTAATGGATAAATTTCAAATAGAAACAGCCCAAAACATTGCTATTAGTCAAAATGTAGCTCATGTTACCACTCGTATCGGTTCATATTTAATTGATGCGTTATTTATTGTTGGGTATTACATTATAATTGCCATTATAATAGGAATGTTAGACGTTCCTATGAGTATGGAATATATGAGCCTATTTGTTTTGTTAGGACTTCCTGTATTCTTTTATAGCTTGCTATTTGAAATTTTAATGAACGGGCAAACGCCTGGTAAATACTTTAATCAAATAAGAGTGGTTAAATTAGATGGTTCTAAACCCACTTTTGGAAGTTATTTAATTAGATGGTTGTTACGTTTTGTTGATTTCACTTTAGCTAGTGGTTCTGTTGCTGTACTTACCATTTTATTGAATGGAAAAGGGCAACGTTTAGGAGATATTGCTGCAGGAACTACTGTAATATCTGAAAAGAAAAGAATTACATTAAAAGATACTATTGCAAGCGATGTAGTAGATAACTACACACCTACCTATTCACAGGTAACGTTATTGAGTGATAATGATATTCATACCATTACAAGAGTATATAAAGATGCTATGAAAAAAAGAAATCATAAAGTAATTTTAAAACTACACTCAAAAGTTATTGAGTTAACAGGAATTACCACCGAGCAAAAGCCTGCTCAATTTATAAATACTGTGATTAAAGATTATCATTACTATGCAAGACAGTAATTTTTATTTTATACAAGTTAATAATTTAAATAAACAGTGCTTACTTAAATATCTCACTTCAAAAACAACCTGATTAAAACAAAGAATGCCGTTCTAAAAGGACGTCATTCTTTGTTTTTTATGGAAATCTATCTCGTAATTTAATTCTTGAAAAAAATCATAACCTTTTTTGTTCTTCTGTTTTTTTTCTATTTTCTTTCACTAAATTTCCTCCTAAGTGATAAAGTAAGGTCACCCCAAACCTTCTTGAATCTGGTTTATTATTATAGTAATAATCTATAATATCACTTTGAGAATAGGCTTCATAATGATTGGTGTTAAATATATCACTTATAGTCAATTGCGCCACTAATTTTTTATTTAGAAATGTTTTTTTTATTCCAAAATCTACATAACCTGTTGCTTTGGTACTGTACAAACCAAGCAACTCCGATGAAAACCAATGTGCAGAAAGATTCATTTTATAATCTTTTGGCAAAGAAATATCTTGTTGTAGTGTAAATGTTGTAGCCCACTTTGATAGTTGTTTTTCTCCCGAAACTTGTGAAATAGGGTACGTAGTATAACTTATGTCTGAAAAGAAAAGTAAATTCCAAAACGAATATAATTTAAATGGGGTTGATACTGTAAAATCAAAACGTTCTCGATTACCAAAATTATCACTTTGACTTTTTATAGTAGTACCATTATCATCTACTAAAAGCCTTCGATTTATAAAATTATCACTTTGGTTATACGTTGCAGAAAAAATATATTTGTTTTTTAGACTATATGTAAACGAATATACCCAAGCCAATTCAGGTACTAAATTAGGGTTTCCCGAGTAATAGAAGTACTGATCCCTATACCATCGTACTGGATTTAAATCGGTGTAAGATGGACGATTAATACGTCTGTTTAACGAAAAATCAATTTTATTGTCTTTATCTAAAATTTGTCCTATTGAAAAAGAGGGAAACAGCTTAGTGTATTGCCATTGATTTGTTTCATTTTCTTTTACCGTATACCCTTCTGCTTTGGTATATTCTACCCGAAGTCCAGCATCTATTGTTGTTTTATTTATTTCTTTTGATCCTGTTATATATGCTGCTGCAATCTGCTCCTTATATTTATAGTGATTACTTAATGCTGGTACTTTTACATAAGTATCTTCTTCTAACGATTCAAATTCGTATTGATTATCATTTTTAACCTTAGCATATTTAACCCCTGTTTTAATAGCATACTTCTTAAAAGGCAAATTAGCATCAATTTGTGTTGAAAAAATATCTACACTTCCTGGTTGGTGTGACTTGAGTACGTTGGTATCTAATTTATTTTGGTTTGCATCATAATTATCTGTTATCAGTATTCCATCTGAATAATTTCGATAGGATGTATAATTGGCATCTGCTGTTATTTTTTTTCCAAGAGAATCTATAACAAACATATAATGCACACTCCCCGCATCGTAATGATAAGGTTCAATTATTTTATTATCTGTTAATGTGTAAGATTGTAAGTCTTTAAAATTATTGAATTTATTAACTTCGGAATAATTTTGTTTTTTAAAGTCATCAAAGTAGCCATGATAGTTAATACTTAAACTATGTTTAGGTAAAAACTGCCATTCAGCTCCAAATCGCCAAGTATAATATTTTATTTTATAGTTACTTTCGTTTTTACGACTAAGCCACAGAGATTCTCCGTTCTCATTGATGGTATTTCCACTCTTGTTTTTGGTAAATCTATGAGGCGTATTATAATCAAAAGAACCGTATAAATTTACTTTTTTTGTACGTAAACTTGCCGAAATATTTTCGTTTGTCATCCAGTATTTTCCCTTTGAAATGGTAGTTCGTAAATTGACTGCATAACCTTTTTTAAGTTTTTTTTCGAGAACAATATTAATTATACCTGTATTACCTGCTGCATCAAACTCGGCTGTTGGTGATGTTATCAATTCTATCTTTTTAAGGTCTTCAGCACTCATTCCTTTTAATAAATTTGACAATTGTCCTCCAGACAAATAGGTCATTTTACCATCTATCATAATATTTACTCCAGACGCCCCTCTAAATAAAATAGCATCGTTTTGTGCTACATTTACCCCTGGTAATTTTTTTAACATATCAAGAGCAGATTGCCCTGTTGTAAGAGTAGATTTTTTTAGGTTAAATGTTAATTTACCTTTACCAGCCTCAATAAGTGGTTTTTTAAAATTAACCACTACTTCCTCTAATGCATTAGCATCTTCTTTTAAGGTTATATTTATCTTTTTTTCATCAGTTACTTTTTTTTCTCTCGTAACCATTCCTACAAAAGAAAATACCAAAACAGCTCCTTTAGTTGTTTTTATTGAATATTTTCCATCTAAATTGGTAACTGTTCCTTTATTACTTCCTTTTATAAAAACTGTTGTACCTGGTAATGCTTGATTTGTAACATCACTAACGATTCCTTTTACTTCAACCTCCTGTGAAAAAATAAGCCATGGAGAAAGAATTAAAAAGTAACGTACAAGTATTTTGATATAATTTTTCATTATTTAATTTATTTTTTTAGTTAGATAGATTTATCTATCTGTAATCATTCTCTTATTTAATTTCTGTTTTTACACAGGTACCTAAATATTAATATTACTTAAGAATGAATTATTTTGGTTTTATAAGTTCTAGAAGTTTTTCATTACAATTAGTTACATAAAATGTTCTTCAACTCCTTTTTAAAAAAGTTGCAATTATTTTCAAAAAATTGAATCTGAAAATGTTTTTTCTTAACACATAGCTTTATATGCTCTAAATATTTAGATACATTTTCAATCCAAAGTTTTAAACTTTTGATTACACCATTGTTAAAAGAAACTAGAGTAACTTATAAAAAACCAAGATGACATTTAACTTTGGTTTTCTCTAAAAAATTATAATAAACAAGGAGGGGGTCTGGAGAAAAGTTGATACAAAGCAAAGTTACTTGTAACAGTAAACTTGTAATTTTTAATAATTGATTTTTGAACTATAATTTCAAACTTATCAATAATTAAATTTTGGAAATTAGGAGTAAGTGCAGGAGTTAAATCATGTGTTATGCTATGGTCACACATGGTACAATGTATAGCATGATCCATATCATCTGTATGCATCAACACATGAATTCCTGTCATTTTCACTGAAAGAAAAAGCACTAGGAATAAATAGGCTACACTATTCTTTAACCATCCTTTTTTCATTACTTACAAACCTACTAAAATTAACTTAAAAAAGGTGTTAATTTCACACTTGCTTTCATCCAAAAAACAAATACCTCAATTAAGTTAAATACATGCGAGTAAACCTTTTACTTCTATAAAAGTTAAAATATAATAGAATGTTTTATTTTTTAATTTAAACAGTGTAATACTTCATTATATTTGTTTATCTCAGAAAAAAAAATAGAATGTGGAAAGAGCATTATAGTAAAATAAAAGAAGAAAAACATCCTCCAGCTTATACACTTAGTAAAGCTTTAGATTTTATAGACACCCAAGATAATATAACAGAAAAAACAGCTGTTGACTTAGGCTGTGGTAATGGTGTAGATACATTTGCTTTGCTAGAAAATGGTTTTTCTGTATTTGCCATAGACAGCACACCTAACTCATTGCTTCACCTACAACAAAATTTAGCTCCTGAACATTCAAAGTTATTAAAATTTAATAACGTTTCTTTTGAGAATATAAAAGAGCTTCCTTTAGCTTATTTGGTTAATGCCTCTTTTTCACTTCCTTTTTGTCATCCTAATCAATTTGATAATCTATGGTCGAATATCATTAAATGTATGCCTCCTGAAGGAATTTTTTGCGGACATTTTTTTGGTCCAAAAGATTCTTGGAGTTCTAATTCTGATATGACTTTTCACAATATACAAGAGGTAAAAAACTTATTTGATAAGTTTGAGCTTCTTTATTTTAATGAAGTTTCTAAAAAAGGAAAAACATTATCTGGAAAAGAAAAATTTTGGCATGTTTTTCATATTGTGGCAAAAAAGAAACACCTTATAAAATAATAAACTAGCTCATTTTTATACTTACTCCTGTATTATTCCCTTGGGTATTTGTTTAAGTGTTTTTCTAGATACAATATATAAAACCAAAGCATATAAAATATTTTCTAAAGCCAAACTATAGTATATACCCTCTATTCCAAAGTATTTAGTTAAAAGCAATACTACCGGAACAAACAATAATAATTGTCTACCAATGGGTAACAACGTTGCTAATTTTGCTTCTCCTATAGCTTGAAAAAGAACTATGCTACTAGAAGATATAGGAATAACTAATAAAATACTCAATAGCATTCGTACATTAAAAATTTCTGTATCATTAAGTTTTACATTAGGTAATATAACATTAACCATTGCCTCAGGAAAAATCAGTATCGGTATTAATAGTCCAGCACCAAGAACAACCCCTGCAAACCTGTATATCCTTACTCCTTTTAAACACCTAGACGGCTTGTTAGCTCCATAATTAATTCCTATAATCGGCTGCATAGATTGGTAAAGTCCTAAAAGCGGAATAGCTAAAAAAGTAAACAATCTAAAAACAGCATTAAAAAAAGCCATAGCATCTACTGTTCCGTAGAAAACCACTAACCTGAAAAGTAAAAACTGCCTAAACAAATTAGATAGTTGCATTGTAAATGCTGAAAAACCAATGCTTAAAACATTTTTAAGGATTTTATACTCCAATCTTATTCGAAAAGCCCCTGTTTTAAATGTTGCTTTTCCACGGATAAAATATAGAGATGTTAACAAACTATAAATAAACATTGCTGTAATACTACTCCATGCTGCACCTGCTACTCCCATATCTAAAACACCAATAAATATGGGAGTTAATAAAATATTTAAAACTACTGAAGCTATTGTGAATTGCATTGCCACTTTTATCTTTCCTTCTGCCCGTATTAAACTATTAGCAGACAAGCCATAAATACTAAATAATGCTCCAAAAACGTATACTTTAAAATACTCTAAAGCATAGGTAAATAGTTCTCCTGAAGTTCCTATTACTGAAACTATTTCATGAGAAAAAATAATTCCAATAACAGTTATTAAAGTTGCCCCTATAAGAGATAAGGCTATCATGTTTGGAATTATTTTCTTTTGAACTTCAATTTGTTTGGCTCCTATAGCTCTGCTAAGAACAGAGGCAGAGCCTGCAGCTATAAAAACAGTAATACTTGTAACAACTAACATTAAAGGAAACAACATTGATATTCCTGTAAAAGCCTTTATTCCTATAAAATAGCTTGTGTAAAATATATCTACAAGACCGTTTATAGATATAACCATCATACCTAAAATACTTGGAACAGATAATTTTAGCATAAGACTCCAAAGACTATCATTAATAAAATCAAGCTTTTGTTTAGTGCTATTCTTTATTTTGGAACTCATATTTGCATCGCTCTATTAAAAAGTTATTTTTTTAAAAAAGACCAGTGATATACCAAAAATTATAAAGGTTATAAGCATAACTTCTAGTAAACTTTTTCCTATTCTTTCATTTTTAGTATAATCAGTGTTCAACTTAAACTTAGGTAACCTTTCATAATCTCTTAGTGTTATTTGTTTACCCAAAAACAATTTGTTAAAGTAAAAATTGGTAATATCTCTATGAAAAAGTTCAATTGATTGATAAAAGGATTGAAAAATTTCAGAATCCGTTTCAACTATTTCATTAAAAATTCCTTGAGCATTTACTGCTGGATTTGCCCATCTAAATTTAGAAACCCATTCTTGCCTTAACTCAATTTGTTTAAAATACTCCTGTACCTCTTCTCTATGATGATTATCATTAAGTGCAGTAAAAGCTGCATAAGCTTTTGCCATTGTATTTACGTTTATTAAAGATTTTGCTCCTTTTAAGTCGTCTCGGTAATCTAAATACTCAACAACTACAGCTTTAGCTTCTTCTATATTTTCTTCATTTTCAAGGCTTCTTCTTCTGGTTATATCAGCTAATGAAGTATTATCTATCGGATGTACAATATTTGCATATACATTTAATATTGCAGGAAAAACTATTAAAAAAAGTAACCATAAACCAGCAGCAGTAATGGCTGTTAATGAGGAATTCTTTTTAAAACTAATTAAAAGAAACATTAAAGCAAACCAAAAGCTGAAATAACACAAAACTGCTAACAACCATAAACAAGTACTTAAAACACTTACTTTTTCAGCAACCGTAAAGGCTATTATAGACAAAAGGACTCCTAGTCCTAAAACTAAAACATAATAAAAAGCAATTCTTATTAAGAGAATTTTTCTTAGCCCTATAGATTGTAACCTTAATAAAGGTAACATTCCATTTTCCTTTTCCTCCGCATATAATCCATACGTAAAAGTTATTATAAGTAACGGAAACAAATAAACAAAAACGAATGATAGATCTAAATTTCCAACATAGAGTTTAAGTGGGTTTGCCAGTTCATTTTCAAACAATTGATAATATAAGCTCATTCCCGTTAACTTATAGTAATAAGGTTCTATATCTCTTTGTCCTAAAGACATGTGTGCTAAACCATGAGGAGGTAAAATTGCATGATATCCATGTCGATACCATGCATAGCCAGGTTTAGAAGCTATGTCAAATAATTGTTTATCTTTTAACGAGGTATGGTTGGCATAAAAACTCTCTTTATACTGTTCGAATTCTTTCTTTTCAATATGTCTAATATTCTCAATTATTTTACGCTGCTCCATTATTTTTGAATGTCCATAATAAACAGCATAAATCCCCAATAAAAACACGATGATTAGCAAAATTATTTGAAACGTATTTCTAACGATTGAAATACCTTCACGTCTCCATAATAATATAATTAATTTCATATCAATTTATTTTTGTGAGAAGAAGGTATTAGTAAGAACATTATTAAAACCCAAAAAATTAATGATATTAATTCTATTCTGTAATTTTTAAAGGTTTTCATTACACTTGGTGTACGATATTCCAGTCCAGAAACCGTTTCCCATAAATTTCTTCCTGCTTTGTACTCGTAAAACTCGCCATAACGTGAATTTACAGCCATATCATTATTCATTTTTCTCATTAGTTTTAGACGATATGCTTTTGTTTTTTCTTGAAAATCATTAAAACTGTACCCGTCTGTTGCAGCAAAAGCCATTGAAAAATTTCTTATTGAAATGTAAGGTGCAACAAACCCTATTATACTTCCTATTCTATTTTGATATTCAAACCTTCTGTTAAGAAGAGAATCATGAACCTTTTGTACTTTATAAGCATATTCTTCTCCCTCTTGCATTCGTATTGCTTCAAAATTTAGTGGTAATTGATGTAAAGAATCTACTCCATATTTTTTTAAGTACTGTTCCTTTAATTTAACAAGTCTCTCTTCTTTAGAACCATCCATAGGTAAACCCTTATCTATATCCCTTTTAATTTTTTCTTTATATGCTTTAAGAGATGGTAAAGGATATAAACTCTCTCCTATATTAGCCGAAGTTTTTGGAATAATAATACCAGTTGTAATCCAAAACATTAATAATGTTAGAAGAGAGTTTCGTGCATTTGAAGATTTAAAAGAAACCCAAACAGAAAAGTTTGTAAAAACAAATAAGTACCCAACATAAAGAAAAAAGAGAAATAAAACTCGTAAACCTACATCTTGCATTACTAAGCTATCATCTTCAATTATTCCTACAATATAAAGTCCTGTAAAAAATAATATTAATATAAGTAGGACTATTAAAAAATAAGCCAAAACTTTACCTAAATAAATGGACCTCATTGAAACTCCTTGCCCTATTAATAGCTTCAAGGTTCCTGTTTCTTTTTCCTTACTAAAAGTTTGAAAAGTGATGAATATAATAAGAAGTGGTAATAATAGCTGAAGAACCAAAGCTGCACTCAATTCTCCAAAACGAGCCATATTACCATATCCTTGTACAGGTCTAAACATAAACTCATGTGCATAATGTGCTTCTAAATAAACGGAAGTTCCTGTATAGGTATCCAACCCAAAATCAAAAAGACTTAGAAGTGTTTTAGGCTTAAAAACATACGTTCCATAATGAGCCGCAATATGCGGATGCTTATTTCCTTGTTCTAACCACTCAGCTCTTCTTTCTTCTTGAGCCTTTTTCACCATATCCATTTCCTGTTTATAAGCGATATGTCCAGCATAAAGAGAAAACCCTAAGAGGAACAATATAATAGGAAACAAAATTTTTAAAGCATTTTGCCTTGCAATATTGGTAAGTTCTTTTTTAGCTATTAAAAATACTTGATGTATCATCTGTTTACATTTTTAGTTTTTTAGATGTAATGACTTATTACACACTATTCGTGCATGTGTTTTAAGTACTTTTGTTCTAAATCATGAAAAGAAACTTGATTTGATTCCATCTTTTCAACCAAAACTCCTTCTTTCATAATACCAATATGTGTTCCTGTATCTTTTGCTCTAAAAAGATCATGTGTTGCCATTAAAGTAGCTACTTTTTGTTGCTTCATGTTAAGTAGAAGCTCAGAAAACTCATTACTTGCTTTAGGGTCTAATCCAGAGGTAGGCTCATCTAAAAGTAACACCTTCGCTCCTTTAGCTCTCGCTAGAGCAATCCCTACTTTTTGTCTCATTCCTTTAGAGTAACTACGAACTCTTTTCTTAATAAAATCTTTTTGTAAACCTGATTGTACTAATAAGTTTTCTAATGCTTCTTTTTCTATATCCACACCTTGTAGACCACAGAAAAAGTGAAGATTCTCCAGTCCTGTCATATATTGATACAACTGGAGATTCTCAGGAATATAAGACAACCATTTTTTTGTTTCTTGTGGGTTCTTTGTTACATCTAAACCATTAACAAAAGCACTACCGGATGTAGGCTCAATAAAATTTAAAAACAAATTAATGGTTGTTGATTTTCCTGCACCATTAGCACCGAGCAAGCAAAAAATATCTCCTGCTTTAATATTTAAATTTAAACTATTCAAGGCGGTAAAATCACCATATTTTTTTGTGAGGTCTTGTGCTTTTAACATGGCGTATTCTATTCGTTATTAAAATCTTCAAGACCTGATATGTAACCTCCTGTAGACGTAAACATTTTACTAGATGTATTTGAACTGGTGTCAAAACTAAACACAGCATTTTCATCATTGGTTGCTGTTGTAAATAATAATTTTTGGTCTTTATAAGGAAGAATAATCATACTACGAGATCCATAAGTGGTAGGAAGTCCTGGTATCGCCCCTAAACTCGATTTTTTTTGAACATTAATCTCAAAATATTTGAATTGGGGTTGACCAGTTTGATACTCATAAAAATCACTTACCTCCTCTACTCTTGCTGTAAAGCTTCTTCCATTAGGTGTATGATAAATTCCATAACATACATTTCCTGTTACTTCTTGCATATTCATAAAATAATCTGGGTCAAAAGAAGTTTCTCCATTAGGTATTTTTAGCAAACCACTAGGGCTACTTCCACTACTCATTGTAGTTCCTAAACCTTGTACATAAATATCTCCATTAGTCGTTTTAATCATTCCAGCATTTGCTGCATGTCCGCCAAACACCATTCCTGTTCTTTTATCTGAAATTATTTTTTCTACCTTTTTCTCCTTTAAATCTATTACCGCTACATACGCCCAATCGTTTAATGGAGTAAAATTTTTCTCATAGTGTACTCCCATAAACAACTTTCCATCACGTTCAATCATATCTGTGTAATACGTACGTGTAGCTTCAGGAAATTCTTCTTTTATTAATGTTAAAGTTACTTCATCAGTAATACGCATCGTAGTTGGATTGAAAATAATAAGTTTTGAAATCCCCCCTGCTACTGAAGCATATGCTACCTCCTTACTTTCAAAGTAAAGTGCTGAAAAAGTATTTGCTCCAGGAACAACAATACGTTGATCTTCAACTGTATTTCCTTCTTCATTAAATGAATATTTTGCTAGGGTTGCAGGTGCACCAAAAGGCAATGTATACAGCTCTTTATTATAAGAAACTGTTCTTGTATTTCCAGTTAATTCTAACGCCTTTTCATTTCCTATCGTTGAAAACTCTAAGTTTGATTTTCCTTGAATATAAGAGGTCTGATTAGGAAATGCTCCACTTACTGTTGTAATCCCAAAATTAATAGTTACTAGATCGGTTCCGTCAACTGGTGAATTATCATCACTACTACACCCTATGAATGTAAAAAATAATATAAATGTGTAAAGTGATACTAAACTTATTTTTTTTAAGAATTGTGTTTTCATTTTTTATTTATTGATGTTTATTTTTAATTTATAAATGTTCTAAGTGTTATATAAAATGCTCTTCCAGGACGTTGTACACTAAAGTTATCGAATACTTTTTCGTTAAATATATTGGTCGCTTCGGCAGTAACCGTCCATCTATTTTCTGGGTGAGAAAGAGTAATACCTAAATTTTGAGTAAATTGAGACGGAATAGTATTCTTTAAATCTTTATTGCCATCTACAGCCCAAAATAGATAAAACTCATTTACATAGTTTGCAGACCACCATGCTGAAATATTATTTTTTGTGTGCAAGAAATTTTCTTTGTGGTAGCGTACTTCTGCATTACCAAAAAAATAAGGAATATTAGGTAGTCTTGCATTAAAATAACGATTATCCACAGCTCCCGTAATGTTTTTCGGTGAACGGTTTCGTAAATCTTGATAAGTAGCATTTGCTTTAATATCAAGAAAATCAACCGGACGATAGCGCAGCTCCATATCAACCCCAAGCGTACGTGATTTTAGTAAATTTTGATATTGAGAATAAAATTGAGAGGTGCGTAACCAAATAACATTGTTTGTTCCTCGGTAAAAAAGATTCGTATCCCAATTAACCTTTCTTGTTTTTAGCTGAAAACCTAAATTAAGATTATGACTTTGTTCTGGCTCTAAAAATGGATTGGATTTTATTAAGGTAAAATCTCCAAAAAGCTCCACTTCATCAGGAAGTCTCGTAGCATACTCGTAAGAAGACTTTACTAAAAAAGATTTTGTAAGATGGTAACGAAGCGATTGTGAAAATCCAAAATTTGATGTTTCCTGCTGGTTAGGAACAAACTCAAGGTTTTTTATTTCATACCCATCTGCATCTAACCAAAAATGTTTTGCTGCCGTGTAACTCGTTAAACTCTTTGAAAAACGGTGTTCATAAGCAATTCCTAGAGCATTTTTAAAAAGCTGGGTTGGATTCTTAAAAAAATCTTCTCCATAAAACTCAGCTGCAATTGGGTCTTCCCCTACTCTTCTAAACCAAGCTGTAAAAAGATTCAACGTAAACGTTCCTTTTTCCCAGGGGTGATAGTTTAAATTAACTCGATTTAAAACATTTTGAGAGGTTAATTTTAAAGAATTTCGTGAGGCAGAAATTTCTCCACCATCTGTCCGTTTACGATATATTTTACCATCCCAAGTATAGGCATTCAGGGTAGTATCAATAAAATGTCCTCTGGTACGGTTATAAGCACTATACCATTTCATGTTCATTTTCTTTAAAATATTCTTTTTTTCATATTCTAAAGAAGTCCCAATAGTCGATTCATTATAAGTAGCCTCTCCATAAGGTTGAGCCATAATAGCATTGTGTTGTATATCATCGTCAAGTCCTGAATAACGCACACTAAGAACCAGTCGATCTGCATACTTTTTATCTAAAACTCCTGCATAAACGTTTAAAAGATGGTTAGAATATTTATCGTGAAACCGTTTAACTCTAGCAGGTTCTGGGTTTCCTTGTTCGTTTGGTATTTCAACATCAACTTTATAGCTATTGTTAGAGTGATTAAAAAATGAATTCACCCCAAACATCCATTGATTGTCTGGACTCATTAATTGCGCATTCACGCTCATTTTATGACTATTAAACGATCCTGCTGAATAGGAAACATCTAAATAGTCTGAATATGATTTTCTAGGTATTATATTAACCGCTCCTCCAAGCGCATCTGCTCCTAAATCTACAGGTACTACTCCTTTATAAACTTCAATTTGTTCTATTAAATTTGAAGGCAATACGTTTAACCCTAATCCAGTTCCAAAATATGACAAAGGAATTCCATCTAGAAAAAAGGGCACCGATTTCCCAGTCATCCCATTTACATAGATTTTTGCATCGCTACCAAATCCCCCTGTTTGTCGGACATTTACTCCTGAAATTTGTTTTACAATATCACTTGTATTGATGTTTCTCTCTCGAAACTTTTCCATTTGTAAAACTGACACGTTGGCTGTACTCTCTTTTAGTCTTTGAACTGATGATTTTCCTTCAAGAGTTACCTCGTTTAGCTGATTTTGATGAGGTTTTAATTGAATAGTAAGTTTTATATTCGTTTTTTTACCTGAAACATCTATCGTCTGATAATTTGTTTTAAAACCTACATAAGATATTTTTAAGCTATATTTTCCTTTCGGAATCTTTTTAAATGTAAATTCTCCATCTTCATTGGTTACTGTATTTTTATTAAGTTCTTTTATTTGGAGATGAGATTGAAATAGAGGAATCCCTAAATTGTCAGTTACTACTCCTGAAACTTTTACTGTTTGCGAATGCAAAAAACTACTTGTTAATAGGCTAAAAAATAATATGTATATAATTTTTATTCTTCCTAACTTTTCTAGATATAACATCTCTGATTTAAAATAATTTTTAGTCATTATAACCTTACTTGCTTTATCAATCCTTCTGCTTCCATTTCTTTAAATATCTCTAGTTCTTTTTTTGACAGGCTGTTTTTAGTAAGTAATCCATCGGCTTTATCCCATAATTCTTTTGCTTCAGACGTAAGAGAAAAAGCTTCATCAGTATCTTTTTTCATGAGATAATTAAGTTCTGATGATTTACTAACTAATAATACTTCGTGATTTTTAATTAGGTGTGTAGGTTTCTCTTCTAACAATGGCACTATTTCTCGTTCTTCATTGTAGAGTAAAAAAGTATTACCTGTTGAAATTGAAAGTGCTTTTGTTTCATTTGGACTCATTTCAAAAGCTTCCATTTCCGTTTTCATACAACCTTCAGAGCTAATAAAACACCTCACTATTTTTACGGGTGTTTTCTCATTTGAATGATTGTAAACCATCGCTGTTTTTTCTTCTTTTATTACATTGATTAGCGATACTTTTTCTACCCAAAAATGATCATCTACGTGAGTTTTAGAATATTTTATATTTCCATTATTATGCACCTCAGACACGAGAGTATATTTCCCTAAAGGGGCATTATCAGGAACGTTATATGTAAAATAATAATGGCGACCAGCTTGTATGTTGGTAAGAATTTCTACAAGTTTTTCACGTTTACAAGCTCCTTCTAAATACGCAGCCAACACTAAAAGCGGGGTGTTTTTGTTTAAATATTTTAATTTTTGTGGTACTACTTCCTTGTTTTCATTTTCTTCTGGAAAAGCAACAACATGATTTTCAAAAAGCATTGTTACATTACCATTAGGGTCTTTTACTCCTATTTTTACCAATGGGCATAAATGTTTATCTTTTAAGTGTGCTGTATTAAAATTCCAATGTATAGTAACAGTGGTACCTTGAATGGTTCTTTTGGGAAAAATGCTCATTCTTATTTTTTCAGTTTTTTAATATTTTCTTTGCTGTATTTTTGAGGATATACTTTAAACCATTTTACAATGGTTTCTTCCCCAAAATAATCGTAGGTTGTAGACAACAAAAATTCCAATTTCTTGAGATACTCTTTTTTTGCTTCATCTGGTGCTATTCTCATAGCCTCTCTTCTTTCATCTTTTTCTTTTTTCGTTGCAGGAAGATGATGAAAATAAGGAGTGTTCAAATATTCTTTGCTAAACTTATGATAAAGAGGTGTAAACAATATAAGGTTATGCCACATTTCATCTATAATTAATAAATCATCTGGGATGAAAACTCCCGGAATTTGACTGATATACAAAAACTTTAAAGTTTCCAACAAAATGTCTTCAGCTTCAGTTTCTGTAACATCATACATATCTAAAAATCTAGATATTACATTTTCGTCACTAAAAGTTAGAAGCCTATCTAATTGCTCTTCTGTAACTCTTTTTTCCATATACTTAACTGTTCTTACTTTTAAAAAAAGCGGTAGGATAAATTCCTACCGCCAAAAATTTGGGACTATAAAGTGTTAACACAGTGTCCACAATTACTACAATGTGTAGTTCCAGCTGCTTGCTTAGACTTATCAGCTAAAATTTCTGAGATCATTGATTCTTTGGTTTTCATAATTAAAAATTTTAAAGTTTTGCCTACTCTATTTTTATAAGGTTTTCAGCATCCCCTTTGTTGCAACTTCTTTAATATTATGGTACATAAATCCAATAGAATTCCTAGGCTTTTCAAAATGAGACTTAGTCTTTTGAAAAACTAAAAGATTTCTGTAAAGATTCTTTTGAAATTTAAATTTTAGTAATAACCTATGCTCTAGTATATTTAGGCACTTTTCTCACTTCTTATATTATCTAATGTCTATAACTGTTGTAAAACCCTTAAAACATGTAAAGACATTTAAGTTGCTGTAATATATTCCAGATAAGATAATCCTGCATCTAAATATACTACGAGCCAATCCTTTAAAACAATAAAGAAAATAGGTTATTAAAATAAAAACAAAGTAGTGGTAAGAGTTTTTAAACTTGTATTTTTCCTCTTAAAAAAACTGAGAAGTTACATTCCGTTTATCTTCTTCATCACAAGAATTATGTAAGCCAATATTCTATAATTGCTTAAATACTTGAATAAAAAACATTAATAAAAAGATTAAATGTGTAAATAAAACTCTTACACTAAAGAAGGTGGTGGTCTAGAAAAAAGTTGCCCCGTAGTAATAGTTCCTGAAATAATAAAATTATAATCTTTAATTACTTCTCTTAAAACAACATATTCATTGTTTTCTACTGAAAAATCTAAAGTATCAGGAGTAACTAACGGAGTTAAATCACTTGCAACTGCATGATCACATATCGTACAATGTGATGTATGGTCTTTATCGTCTGTATGAGATAGCACGTGCAACCCGCCTACTTTCATTGATAGAAACAGGACAAGAAATAAATATGCAATGCTATTTTTTAAACGATTACTTTCCATTTGGCAACGAATATAATAAATTAAATTATAAAAACACATAAATATTACTTACTACTTAAAATTTTATTACAAACTCTTGTCGTTAAGCGAACTATATTTATAGAAATTTTTTTTAGTATAAAAGCAACATCGTAGCTATAACAATTTAATTTACTGAAAACAAACCCACTACCCTCCCTCTTATTTTTTCGTTAATAAAAAGGATATAAAAACTATTTTTTCATACGTTGAATATAGTATTTTCGCACCCTTTCTTACAGAAAAAAATCATATTTCAAGGGTACGAGAATAACTATGAACGACGAAAAAAACTGGTTACAATATTATAAAAATAGCTTATCTGACAGTGAAAACTTAGCTATTGACATTAGTAAAATAAAAAACCTTTTTCATCAAAAATCATCCGATTTAAGCAATGCACTTATTAGTTCTAAACAAGCTAATCAATTGTTAGATGTTGAAGAACGAAGAATTAATCGACTAAAAGGAATTACTAAAAAAGACAACCCTAAGTGGTATAAAGTAGAAGAAACTAAAATATTAATTGCTCCTTTTCATTTAGTATATCAAACCGACAATACAAAATTTAAACAACGTACTATTCACCCATTTTGGATTAGTGCTATTGTAAATCGTTCAGGGCAATTATCAGCTCCAAAAGATGGATTTCCTTTAATTGTTCGTAACTATCTAACTCCTATAGCAGATGTTAAGAATGATTTTATCTTTTCTTCTATCGATACCGTTTTAGAAGCAAAAGAGTTAGCTTCTCCTGATTTTGAAAATAGCGAAGACCCCGTGCCTTGGGATGAATACTGGAACTATATTAACGAAGTATTTTCTGCCATAACTTTTAGCAACCTATATCGTTATCAAATAGAACGCTATACCACACAATATGAGCTTACTTATTTTGCTTTAAGTTCTAAAATTTCTACAGCAAAAAGTATTTTATTCCTGTACGAAAACCTACTTAAAAATACAGATGAATTACCTGTACTCTCTAAAATTATAAACCCATATACTAGAAAACGACAAGAAGCCATTACCGATAACGGATTCTTAGTCTACAATCATTTGCATTTAGGGCAAATGTCAAATAAGTTCCCACTTTCGGTTAGTCAGCGAAAAACATTGTTATCGTATTTGGTAGCCGAAGAAAATGCAGTTACCGCTGTAAACGGACCTCCAGGAACTGGAAAAACTACGCTATTGCAAAGCCTGGTTGCTACCGAATTTGTAAAAGCTGCTATTAACGGGGAAGAAGCTCCTATAATTTTAGCCTGCTCAAACAACAACCAAGCAGTAACGAATATCATTGATAGTTTTATCAATTCTGAAAGTACTATGGGAGAATTAGCCAATCGTTGGATTCCTGATTTTAACGGATATGCAACCTATCTCCCTTCCAGTTCAAAAAGTGAGAAAAAACTAGCCAATATCAATTACTTAAAAGGAAATTTATTTGGTCATGAAGGAACACTTTGTGATCTAGAAAATGAAAAATACATTTCAGAAGCAGAATATTACTTTTTAACAAACTATTGTCAGTATTTCAATACCCAAACAAATTCACTTGATGATGTTTGCAATCATCTACAAGAAGAAATTATTGAGATTCAAAATATTTTGGCGGATGGTGTTGATTACTCTAGAAACTATATTAATGCTGTAAACTACATCAACAGCATACTCGTACACGAAGAAGAATTCATCGAAAAAAGTACATTTAAAATCTCCAAACTACAAGAATGGAGAACTGTTTTAAACGATTTAAAAACAGCTACAAAAGACACTGATTTTATTGATAAAGTAAAACACTATTTTATTGATGAAGCTCAGTTTGAATCAAGAAATACTGAACATATTTTTAAGGCTAACGCTGAAACACTATTGGATGCTAAAAAAGCAGCAGTATATATAAAAGAATGTACAAACAATGTAAATCTGCTATTGCAATCACATTTAAGCCTAAAAAATTGGAAGTACGAAAATAACATCAAAGGGTTTCCTTTTGTTTCAGAAGAACAAATGTGGGCGTATGAATATGAAAAAATCAAATCTAACGATGTAACTCAGCGTTTCTTTTATGATGAGTTAGATATTGATTTACGTCATAAAGCATTCTTATTAGCAACCCATTATTGGGAAGCTCGCTGGTTACTAGAAACCAGAGAAATGTTAGAAGATAACACTGAAAAAGGGACAGGTGAATATGCTATAAAAGCAAGATGGAAACGAAGAGCTATGCTTACTCCTTGCTTCGTAGCTACTTTTTATACAGCACCAAGTCACTTTTTATACAGTCAATTTCAAGGAGAAAACGAAAACGGAAAACCTATTTTTGAATATTTACCTTTATTCAACTTTTTAGATTTGTTAATTATTGATGAAGCAGGTCAAGTTACGCCAGAGGTAAGTATTCCTATATTTTCATTAACCCAAAAAGCCTTTGTAGTAGGTGATTTACAACAAATTGAACCTATTTGGTCTATTCCTAAAAAAATTGATCAAGGAAACTTAACAAGCCTTGATATTATTGAAAATCAAAATGATGCACATTTAGACGAATTAGGTTTTTTAGCTTCTAGCGGAAGTATTATGAAAATGGCTCAAAATGCCTGCGAATTTGAAACTCCCCTACCTGCCAAAAAAGAACAAGGGTTGGTTTTATTAGAGCACAGACGATGTAATGATGAAATTATTAGTTTTTGTAACGAATTAGCATATGATGGTATTTTAAAACCTATGAAAGGAAAAGCTAAAGAAAACCAAGCATTTCCATCAATGATGGCATATCATATAGAAGGAGTTAGTGAGCGTAAATACAACAGCCGTCAAAACATTAGCGAAGTAAAAGCTATTATTTCTTGGTTACAGCAAAATAAAGAAACTATCCAAGAAGCCTACAATGTAGACGCTATTGAACCTGTTTTAGGAATTATTACGCCTTTTGCAAGTCAGAAAGGAGAATTATCAAAAGCCTTAACCGATGCTGGTTATAAAGTTAGTAACATTAAACTAGGTACTGTACACGCATTACAAGGTGCAGAACGAAACATTATCTTGTTTAGTTCTGTATATTCTAATGACGATGAAGGAACTCTTTTCTTTGAAAGAGACAACAAACCTAACATGCTTAATGTAGCAGTATCCAGAGCTAAAGAAAGTTTTATTCTTTTTGGTGATACCCGAATATTTGATGAGACCAAAAACACACCTTCAGGAATTTTAAAAAGACACCTGAATATTTATGAAATGGCAAACTAATTACGCTCTTGTACACCAAAAAAAATTACAACTAAAAAAGTGTACAACTGTTGTACACTAAAAAATTTGATAAAATAAAAAGTGTACAGTACTTGTACACCAAAAAAGTTAGCAATTAAAAAAGTGTACAAAAAGCACTTAACTTGCTATTAAACATTTTTAATAACATTTATAAAAATGTTAGTTTTATATTTTAGCAATTAAAAACCAATAAGTAGCAACAAAAAAGGAACGATTAAATCGTTCCTTTTTTTAATATATAAAGCTGTAAACTTATTTTTTAAACTCAGTAATTGTTTTCTTAATAATAGTAATACAGTCTTTTAATTGCTCTTCGTTCATTACTAACGGTGGTGCAAATCGGATAATGTTTCCATGAGTTGGTTTTGCTAACAATCCGTTGTCACGTAATTTCATACAAATATCCCAAGCGGTTGAACTATCTTCAGTATCATTAATTACAACAGCGTTTAATAACCCCTTACCACGTACTAATCTTACTAACTCATTTTCTTTAGCAAACTCAGCCAACTCTTCTCTAAAAATTTTACCTAAACGCTCAGCATTTTCAGCTAACTTTTCATCTCTAACTACCTCTAAAGCTGCCATAGCTACCGCTGCCGCAACAGGGTTTCCTCCAAAAGTAGAACCGTGGTTACCAGGTTTAATAACATTCATAATATCATCGTTTGCTAATACTGCAGATACCGGATATGCTCCTCCACTTAAAGCCTTACCTAAAATTAAAATATCTGGTTGAACATCTTCATGGTTTACCGCTAATAACTTACCTGTACGTGCAATCCCTGTTTGTACTTCATCAGCTATAAATAATACATTATGCTTTTTACATAACGCTTTAGCTGCGGCTAAATATCCTTCAGAAGGCACATATACTCCGGCTTCTCCTTGAATAGGTTCAGCCATGAAGCCAGCAATATTATCGTTGTTTTCTAACGCCTCTTCTAAAGCCTGTAAATTATCATACTCAATTTTGATAAAACCATCAGTAAACGGTCCAAAATTCTTACGAGCTACAGGATCGTTTGAAAAAGAAATAATTGTAGTTGTTCTTCCGTGGAAATTATTCTTACAAACAATAATTTGTGCTTCGTTTTCATCAATTCCTTTTACTTCATACGCCCATTTTCTACAAATTTTTAAAGCAGTTTCTACAGCTTCAGCACCCGTATTCATTGGTAATAATTTATCAAAACCAAAGTATTCAGTAGCAAATTTTTCGTACTTCCCTAACATATCGTTATAAAAAGCACGTGATGTTAATGTTAATATTTGCGCTTGATTTACCATTGCACCAACAATTTTTGGGTGACAATGCCCTTGATTTACTGCAGAATAAGCCGATAAAAAATCATAATATTTTTTCCCTTCAACATCCCATACATATACTCCTTCTCCTTTACTCAATACCACTGGTAATGGATGGTAGTTATGTGCTCCGTATTTGTTTTCTAAGTCAATCGCTTGTTGCGAAGTTAATTGGTCTAAAACAGCCATTTTTCTTAATTTTTTAAAATTTATAAAATAACCATTCCTTATCTACCTTTATCCTTTCGAAAAAGAAGTTTCGAAAATTCAGCGTGGGAAAGAAATCATCCCTAAGTACAAAATTATTAAATTTAAGTGACTTTCTTAGATTTTGAAGTGTCTAAAAACACAAACAACATAACTTTTTTTATGGTTTGCAATAAAACCATAGTTAATCAGTTTTTTTTATCTTTAAAGAAATTAACTAAATATCATTTTATGAAAAAAATCTTATTTTTATTACTGCTTTCAATAGTTGTAATCGGATGTAAATCTACATCTGTAACTAACACTAAACTTGACAACAAAACTGAACGAATGCTTAAAGGTAATTGGGCCATTACTGCTGTAAATTTCCCAGGTTCTAACTACTTAAAAGTAAACTCATTTAATTTAGAAGACTCTAACTGCTTTATTGGTAGTAACTGGAGTTTTGTTTCTAACAACAATAAAGGAGAAATGAGTTTAAACAATCCAAATACAGACTGTAAAAACTTTAGTTCTCCAATTACTTGGTATGTTAATAAAGATGGTAATTTTGTTTTAAAAATTATTAATAACCACAAAGCTAAAGAAGTAAACCAAGGATATATATTAAATATAAAAAATGTTACTGAAACTAGCTTCGATTTAATAGACAAAGTAAACGTTGCTGGCCAAGTAAAAAACATTACCTATTCATTTCAAAGACAATAATTAATAAAACATTATGAAAAAATCAATAATTTATAGTTTATCAATTTTATTTTTAGCTGGTACAATTTTTACTTCATGTAAATCTATACAAAATGCTAACAACACTCAAAAAGGTGCTGCTATTGGTACTGCTGCTGGAGCTGTTATTGGAGCCGTTATTGGTAACAATGTAGGAAGTAAAAACAACTCAGAACTTGGAGCTATTTTAGGTGGTGTTGTAGGTGGTGTTGCCGGTGGTGTAATTGGTAATCAAATGGATAAACAAGCTCGTGAGATTGAAGAAGCTTTACCGGGTGCTGAAGTTGAAAGAGTTGGAGAAGGTATTAAACTTACTTTAGGTGAAAACGCCGTTCGTTTTGCTACTAACAAAGCTACTTTAACAACTACTGCTAAAGCTAACTTAGATAAATTAGTACCTGTTTTTAAAGATTATGGAGATACCAATATTGTAATTTATGGTTATACAGACAGTACTGGTAGAGTTGAATACAACCAAACGCTTTCAGAAAAAAGAGCTAACTCTGTAAGAAGCTACTTAGCTAGTAAAGGAGTAAACAACAGTCGTTTTGAAACTAAAGGACTTGGTGTTAAAGACCCTATAGCTACAAACGATACTGCTGAAGGAAGAAGTAAAAATAGACGTGTAGAGTTTGCGATTGTTGCAAACGAGCAAATGATAAAAGAAGCTAAACAAGAAGCGCGTCAATAAAAAATAACTTTTACAAACTACACCTAAAAAGACTACTCTACAATGAGTGGTCTTTTTTTTATCTTCAAACCATATCTTTTCCTAATTTTGCACACCATAAATCATAGTATAGAATGCCAAGAAGAGAACGAAATAAGTTTGTAAAAAGAGGACAAATCATTGAAATTTTAATTGAAGATTATGCCTTCGGCGGAAAAGGAATAGGAAGAATACGTTCAGAAGAAGGTGTTTTTGTAATTTTTGTTCCTAACACCTTACCAGGACAATTAGTAAAAGCACGTGTAGATAAATCTAAAAAGAAGTATGCAGAGTGTAAATTGATTGATGTTTTAAAACATTCTGATGATGAAGTAACTATTCCTTATCAAGATATTCCTGGAGCACCTTACATTCAATTACCTATAGATTTACAACACAAATACAAACAAGAAAGCACGTTATCTTTATTTAAGCGTATTGGTAAAGTTGAAAACATTGAAGATTTATTTGATGAGTTTATCGCTTCTCCTAATGTATTTCACTATAGAAATAAAATGGAATATGGTTTTTCTGCCATTGGTTACGACCGTGAAAACAAAACCGATGTAGATGAATTTACCTTAGGTTTTAAACGTCGCGGTGTTTGGTGGATGGGCGATAACCTTGAAAAAGATTCTGGTTTATTTGACAAACAAGTTGAAGACAACATCAAAAACATTAGAGAGTATTGTAAAAAAACTGGTTTAGCACCTTGGCACGGACCTAAAAAAGAAGGTTTCTTTAGGTATTTTGTGGTAAGAAAATCATACAAAACCAACGAATTGTTATTCAACTTAGTAACCACTTCTCACGATTTACCTAAATTTGATTTAAAAGAGTTTGCTAACTATTTAGTAGGGTTATTTGGTGATAGAGTGGCTGGTTTATTACATACTATTAACGATGAAACTGGTGATAGAACCATAGCTACCTCAGGAAGCATTAAATTAGTATATGGAAAAGATAAAATTGTTGAAGAGTTATTAGGCTTAAATTTTGAAATTAGCATGAAAAGCTTTTTTCAAACCAATCCTAAATCTGCCGAAAAACTATATACCAAAGTAGTTGATTATGCGTTAGAAAACAAAGAAGCTATAGATAATACTGTGGTAATGGATTTATTCTGTGGAACGGGAACTATTGGTCAAATTATCGCTTCAAAATCGAATAACACTAAAATTGTTGGTGTAGATATTGTAGTTTCTGCTGTTGAAGATGCTAAGAAAAATGCAGAACGTAACAATATTGAAGGTTTACAATTTTATGCTGCTGATGTAGGAAAGTTCTTAAACGAACACCCGCAGTATAAAAATAAGATAAGAACCATTATTTTGGATCCAGCTCGTGCGGGTATTGCACCAAAAACGCTTAAGAAAATCATAAACTTAAATGCAGATAGAATGGTTTATGTATCTTGTAACCCAGCTACACAAGCTCGTGACACTGAAGAGTTGATGAAAAACGGATATCAATTAAAAAAGATTAGTTTAGTTGATCAATTTCCACATACATCACATATAGAAACGGTGGTTTTGTTTGAGAAGTAATATGATTGAGTTGATTCGTTTAATTGTTTAAAGGTTTATTTACTATGAAAATTTATTCTTTTGAAAAATTAGAAGTTTGGAGAGAAAGTGTTTCTTTAACCAAAGATATTTATAATTTAACTAATGACTTTCCTTCGAATGAACAATTTGGATTAATTTCTCAACTAAGAAGAGCTACAGTTTCTATTGCTTCCAATTTAGCAGAAGGAACATCAAGAATAAGTAATAAAGATAAAGCACGTTTTATTACTATTTCTTATAGTTCAGCAATGGAAGTGTTAAATCAACTCATAATCTCAAGAGAACTAAACTATATTTCTGAAAAAGATTATATTTTAGTCAGAAAAAAGCTAGAAAAGATAACCAATATGTTAAACGCATTAAAAAAATCTCAACTTAACGCATAAACAACTAAACAGATAAACAATTATATGAAAAAATACATTGCTCTATTCATATTCCTAGCAGGTTTAACTGCCTGTGAAAAAGATGATTTCTGTACACAAAACCCTGTAACACCTAACTTAGTACTCCGTTTTTATAACAAAGATGAAAACAACGAATTAAAAAAAGTTGAACGTTTATCTGTCATTGCTGAAGGAAAAACCGATAGTCTTTTTACAAATATGACTAATGATAGTATTGCTATTCCTTTAAACAGCCTATCTCAAAAAACAGTCTATACACTAAAAATGAATGATGTAGATGGCAATGTAACTAATAACCAAACGGCTACACTTACTATTGAGTACAATCCTAAGGAAGACTTTGTGTCTCGCTCATGTGGTTTCAGAATTATTTATGAAAATGTAACTTTAAGTAATACAGGTTGGATAAACAGTTTATCAACTACAGAAATTCCATTAATCGATAATCAAGCTAGCGCTCATGTACAAGTATTTCATTAGTTTATGTTTCGTTTTTGTATTTGTGAACGGATACTCACAAATAAATACATCTAAAGAAGAAACCAAAGAAAAAAAAGATACCGTTACATATAAAACAGGATATGGCTTACGTATTGGATTAGACATTAGTAAACCTGGTCTTGCTATTATTGACAAAAGTTATAGCGGACTTGAATTAGTAGGTGATTATAGAGTATCAAAAAAATGGTACATCGCCACTGAATTAGGTTTTGAAGATGAAACCACTTATGAAGACTTTTCTTCTTCTAGTTCAAAAGGAAGTTATATTAGACTTGGAGCAAATTACAACGCTTACGAGAATTGGTTAGACATGAATAACGAAATTTATGTTGGTATGCGTTACGGTTTTGCCATCTTTGACCACACGTTAAACAGCTATCAACCTAATGTATCTTCAGGTACTGAAAACATTCCTCCTTACTTTCCTTCAACCCCTGTAACAACACCTATATCTGATAGTGGACTTACCGCTCATTGGACTGAATTTCAACTAGGTATAAAAGCCGAAACTTTTAAAAACTTGTTTATAGGTTTTAGTTTTTCGTATAAAATCATGCTAAGTGTTGACGACCAAGAAGGCTTTAAAACTCTTTATACACCCGGTTTTAATCGTGTTTTTGAAAGTAGTACAGGATTCGGATTTAATTATACAATATCGTACTTAATCCCTTTTGTTAATAAATAAATTATCAGCATACGCTTGATTTCACTAACTTTACTGCCTGAATAATAAAACTTATTAACAATGAATAAAATTCCAAGCGTAAACTTAGCAGATTTTTTATCGGACGATGCTGAAAGAAAACAAAAATTCATCAATGAAATTGGTGACGCTTACGAGAATATAGGATTTGTAGCATTAAAAGGGCACTTTTTAGACGATGAACTAGTAGGCAACTTATATGCTGAAATCAAAAAGTTTTTTGATTTACCTACAGATGTAAAAGAGAAGTATGAAATTCCAGGTATTGGTGGTCAAAGAGGATATGTTTCATTTGGTAAAGAAAGTGCAAAAGGAAAAAAAGAAGGAGACTTAAAAGAGTTTTGGCATTTTGGTCAGTATGTTGATGCTGACTCAAAATACGCAAAAGAATATCCTGAAAATGTAGAAGTTGAAGAACTTCCTAGCTTTAACAAAGTTGGTAAAGAAGCTTACCAAATGTTAGAAAAAACTGCAAAATACGTTTTACGCTCGTTAGCATTACACTTAGGGTTAGAAGAAACTTATTTTGATAATTACATTAAAAAAGGAAATAGTATTTTACGTCCAATTCACTACCCTCCTATCACTACCGAACCTAAAGGAGCCGTAAGAGCTGCCGCACATGGTGACATTAATTTAATTACTTTGTTAATGGGAGCTCAAGGAAAAGGGCTACAAGTTCAAAACCATAAAGGTGAATGGATTGATGCTATAGCTGAAGATGATGAATTAATGATTAATGTAGGTGATATGCTATCGCGTCATAGTAACAACAAGTTGAAATCAACAATTCACCGTGTAACCAACCCTCCTAAAGAATTATGGGGAACATCTCGTTATTCAATTCCATTTTTCATGCATCCTGTTTCTGATATGAAATTAGATGTTTTAGAAAACTGTATTGATGAAAACAACCCAAAACAGTTTGAAGATATTACTGCTGGTGAGTTTTTAGATGAGCGTTTACGCGAATTAGGATTGAAAAAATAAATCTAATGGATTTACAAGATCAATTAAAAAACCTATTCCCAGAGCATCAGTTTGAAGAAAAACCTGAAGAGAAAAAACCTGATGTCTGGCTACAAGAAGAACCAATTCTTTGTAAGTATGAAAAACGAAAAGGGAAGCCAGTTACCATTATAGATGGGTATAATGGAGCTACTCAAGATTTTAAAAAGCTTGCTAAAGAAATTAAAACTAAACTGAGTGTTGGCGGTAGTTTTAAAGACGATAAAATCATAATTCAAGGGGATTATAGAGATACTATAATGCAACTTTTAAAAGATAAAGGATTCAACGTAAAACGCGTTGGTGGATAAGTAAAAATGTCGAGAATTTTATTCTTCGACATTTTTTTTATATTTACATCTTTTGTAAAGCATTAAATATCAACCAATAAATAATAACGTATAAAATAAACCGTTTATTTTATATAAATAAAGAAATCAACCAATTCCCTAAAACCATGAAACATTCTTTATTACACATAACTAATGGAGACGTCACAACTCAAAGACTTCAAAAATTAAACATTGAAGGTGATATTATTACGTGGCGCGAAATGTTATGTGAAGGAAAAACATCAGTAGACGTAGGTAGTGAAGACTTTTGGAAAACCCGCTTTGACTTTTTAAAAACTACCTATAAAGTTACCAAAAAGAAGTTTATAGATTATACCCTTAAAGAATACCGCAACCTTTGTAACCAAAAACAACAAGACGAAATTGTTTTATGGTTTGAATACGATTTATTTTGTCAAGTAAATATGTTAGCAGTAATAAGCTGGCTAAAAAGATACCGTAAAAACCACAAAATATCTTTAATTACAAGTGGTAAAATAGATAACCCTAAAAAACTATATGGTTTAGGTGAATTATCTGACACCCAATTAATAGAGCATTTTAATAAAAAAATAGAGCTTTCTCAAGATGACATAGAGTATGCTGACTATATATGGCAACTATATTGCTCAGACAGCCCGTTACCTCTTGAAAATGCACATAAATTTAATCCAGAATCACCATTTGTATATCTCGAAAACGCTATAAAAGCACATTTACTTCGTTTTCCTTCTATTGAAAATGGATTAAATCATATTGAAAATAATATTTTAAAAGTAGCTAACGAACATACATTTGCTAACCAAGATGAACTTTTAACTAACCTTTTAACTTATCAAGAAAACTACGGATTTGGTGATATTCAATACATTAACAAACTTGAAAGTCTTAAAAAGTTATTTACCTCATTTGATCCTGTAAAACTTAGTAAAACAGGTAAAAAAGTGTTGCAAAACCAAACTAACTATTATGCAAAAATTCGTTCTGATTTTTCGTATCTTGGTGGCGCAAAAAAATACAGCTATCTCTATGTAAACTCTACTGATAAGCTGTTAAAAATTACATCGTAAATGAGTATACAACATTCTGAACTCATCTTAAATCCAGATGGTAGTATTTACCACTTGAACTTAAGACCTGAACACATTGCTACAAATATCATTTTTGTTGGAGACCAATATCGTGTCGACAAAGTCACCAAACACTTTGATACTATAGAGTTTAGCACCCAAAAAAGAGAGTTTAAAACCACTACTGGTACCTATAAAGGAAAAAGGATTTCTGTAATTTCTACGGGAATAGGTCCTGATAATATTGATATTGTTTTAAACGAGTTAGACGCATTAGTTAATATCGACTTAAACACACGTCAAGCTAAAGAAAAACATACATCGTTAAATATTACCAGAATTGGAACTTCAGGTTCTTTGCATGCAGACATTCCTGTTGATAGCTTTTTATTAAGTTCTCACGCATTGGATTTAAATGGTATGTTACAATCTTATCAAGTAGATGAAATTTCACATCCTGATATTGAAGAAGCTTTTATAAAACACACTAATTGGAGTACAAAAAAATCATATCCATTAATTATAGCTAACGGAAAATATTTAGAAGACAAATTATTATCTGATAAGTTATACAAAGGAATTACTGCTACTGCTGGTGGATTTTACGGACCTCAAGGACGTGTTTTGCGCTTGCCTTTACAAGACCCCGATTTAAATAAAAAAATAGATAGTTTTAACTATAACAACAATCGAATTACCAACCTAGAAATGGAAACATCTGCCATTTATGGGTTAGCTAAACTACTAGGTCACAATGCTGCTTCAATGAATGCTATTATTGCTAATAGAGCCAACGGAACATTTAGTGAAGATCCATACAAAGTAGTAAATGATTTGATTGAATATACTCTTGACAAATTAGTTGAATAAATGCTGAAATTAAAAATAGGTGGTGTTCCAGAACACTTTAATTATCCATGGTATATCACTTTAAAAAATAAAGAATATACCAAAGAAGGAATCAACTTACGCTGGAAAGATTATCCTGGAGGTACTGGAGCTATGACAAAAGCTTTACGCTCTGGTGAAGTTGATATTGCCTTAGTACTTACTGAAGGAATTATAAAGGATATTATTAACGGAAATCCGTCAAAAATTACACAAACCTTTGTAAAAAGCCCTCTTGTTTGGGGAATCCATGTAGCTGCCAATTCTAAATTTAAAACAATTGATGATTTAGAGAACGCTACAGTAGCCATTAGTCGTTTTGGTTCTGGCTCTCAACTTATGGCAATTGTAAATGCTCATAACAATGGTTGGGACATTAACAAATTACAGTTTAAAGTGGTTGACGACTTACAAGGAGGAATTGATGCTTTAACTAACGGAGAAGCTGATTATTTTATGTGGGAACACTTTACCACTAAACCATTGGTTGATAACGGTACTTTTAGAAGAGTTGGTAACTGTCCTACTCCATGGCCTTGTTTTGTTATTGCTGTTCGTGATGAAATATTAGAAAATCATTTTGAAGAAGTAAAAAAAGTGCACAACATTATTAATAATTGTACACAAGATTTTAAAGACTTTGATAATATTGATGAAATTCTTGCCAACAGATATGAACAACAAATAGAAGATATTCAAGAATGGTTATCTATTACTGAATGGAACGACGGCGAAGCTATTTCTGAAAATTTAATTACGGACATACAAAATAAAATGGTAGAGTTCAACGTTATTGAAAAGAAGGAAAATTCTGGTGACTTAATCAGAAATATGTATATTTGATTTTTATAAAACTAAAAATAATGAAAAAAGTAGTATTTATTGCAATTTGTACTGTTAGTTTATTAGGTTTTTCTTCTTGCGGAAGTACTAGTCCTTGTGGATTAGCAAAAACTAATAAAAACAAACAAAAACAACATCAACAACAAGAGGTAGTAGTTGCAGATGCGACTGAAATAGCAATCGCTGAATAAGTTGATGTTTCTTTATTCAAATTCAATAAATCCGCTTTTTTAGGCGGATTTTTTTATTTTGACTTTTCTTATAACAAAAAATCCTTTTCTAAAATAGAAAAGGATTTGAGCTTATCTTATACGTGTTAATTCTTTACTTTGCTATAATTTCTCCTAACAGAGCACCTTTTTCAAAGGCAAACACCATTACTAATAATAACATGATTCCTACACATGTAATAACGTAATATTTTGTTTTATTCTCTTTTTTCATAATATAATTTAGTTTTAATGATTAATTTTTCTTTTTTAACATTGGCACAAACCTAAAATCTCCCAATTCGTGTTTTTCAAATTCTTTTGGTGATTTCCTTATAAAAAGTGTCATTACTTGCTCTTGATCCCCCACAGGAATCAACAACCTACCTCCTACTTTAATTTGTGCTAACAATGCTTTAGGTACATACGGTGCTCCCGCTGTAACAATAATTTTGTCAAAAGGAGCTTCTTCTAGTAATCCTTTGTAACCATCACCAAAAATAAACCTTTTTGGCTTATATCCAAGTCTTGGCAAAAACATTGAAGTTTTTTTAAATAACTCATGTTGTCTTTCTATTGAATACACCTCTGCATTCAATTCTAATAATACTGCCGTTTGGTATCCAGAACCAGTTCCTATTTCTAATACTTTTTCTTCTGGCTTTACTTCTAATACTTGTGATTGAAAAGCCACTGTATATGGCTGAGAAATTGTTTGTTCAGCAGCAATAGGAAATGCTTTGTCTTGATACGCATGCGCTTCAAAACTACTATCCATAAACAAATGTCTTGGAATTTTTCTGATAGCTTTTAATACTTTTTCGTCATTAATTCCTTTTGCTTCTAAAACGTTTGCTAATTGATTTCTAAGTCCTTGATGTTTGGTTGTGTCCTTCATTCTTACATTACTCTACCAATAGGTATTACTAGCTAAATTACTATAAAACCTATAATTTCTTATTTAAAATACCCATTATGGGGCTCACTAATTATAAAATTTCGGCAGGATAAAAGTAGTAATAAATCTGTATAAAAGTGTATCTTTGTTTGCGTTGATTTTTTGTAGAAATGAATTCTTTTTCAACAAACCAATCAAATAACTAATAATCTTTCACTTATGTTAAAAGCTGGAGTTTTAGGCGCAGGTCACTTAGGAAAAATCCATTTGCGTTTGTTACAACAATCAGAAAAATACGAATTAGTAGGGTTTTACGATCCTTTTACAGAAAATGCACAAAAAATAGCTGATGAGCTTGGTTATAAACTATTCGATTCAGTAGAAGCATTAATTGATGCTGTTGAAGTAGTTGATATTGTTACTCCTACTCTTTCTCACTTTGATTGTGCTAAGCAAGCCATTGAAAAAGGGAAGCATATTTTTATTGAAAAGCCTATTACTAATACAGTGCTAGAGGCTGAAGCTATAAGAACCTTAGCTAGTCAATACCATGTTCGTGGTCAAGTTGGGCATGTAGAGCGTTTTAATCCTGCTTTTATGGCTGTAAAAGACTTGATTGACACTCCTATGTTTATTGAAACACACCGTTTAGCTGAATTTAACCCTAGAGGAACCGATGTTCCTGTAGTTTTAGATTTAATGATTCATGATATTGATATTATTTTATCGGTAGTAGATTCAAAAGTAAAGAGTGTTCATGCAAGTGGAGTATCCGTAATTTCAGAAACTCCTGATATTGCCAATGCTCGTATTGAATTTGAAAACGGATGTGTTGCCAACCTAACAGCTAGTAGAATTTCGATGAAAAACATGCGTAAAAGTCGTTTTTTTCAAAAAGATGCGTATATCTCAGTAAACTTTTTAGAAAAACAATCGGAAATTGTTAGAATGAAAGATGTACCAGAAAAACCTGATGAATTTGCTATGATTTTACAAAATGCTGAGGGAGTTAAAAAGCAAATTTATTATGACAACCCTGAAGTAGTTGCCAACAATGCTATTTTAGATGAATTAGATTCGTTTGCTGATGCTATTAAGAATAACACTACTCCTATTGTTTCGTTACGTCAGGGTACTGAAGCTTTACGTGTAGCGCATCAAATTATAGACTGTTTTTAACGTATAAAGTAAATAAGTAATAACCGCGTTAGGGATTGCAGTGAAAATCCTTTTTTGTTATTCTGAATGAATCGAAGAATACAACAAAAAAGATTGTAACGGAAAGCCCGCCCCAGAGGGGAACGCCCATATAAATATCAAAACATAACAACATGAAAAATATCGCCGTAATTGGAGCTGGAACAATGGGAAATGGAATTGCGCATACGTTTGCTCAATTTGGATACAATGTTCAACTTATCGACATTTCGCAAGCTGCCTTAGATAGAGGGCTAGCAACCATTACTAAAAACTTAGATAGAATGGTAGCGAAAGAAAAAATTACTGAAGACGATAAAAATAATACTTTAAATAACATTACTACACATACTTCTATTAAAGAAGGTGTTCAAAACACTAGTTTAGTTGTTGAGGCAGCTACTGAAAATGTAGATTTAAAACTTAAGATTTTTAAAGATTTAGATGAAGCTTGTGCTGAAGATACTATTTTAGCTACCAACACTTCATCAATCTCAATTACTCAAATTGCAGCAGCTACCAATAGACCTGAAAAAGTAATTGGAATGCACTTTATGAATCCTGTGCCAATTATGAAGTTGGTTGAAATTATTAGAGGATACAACACTTCTGATGAAGTAATGGACTTTACAGTTGATTTAACTAAGAAAATTAACAAAGTTCCTGTTGAAGTAAATGATTACCCTGGTTTTGTTGCCAATCGTATTTTAATGCCAATGATTAACGAAAGTATTGAAACTTTATACAATGGTGTTGCTGGTGTTGCTGAAATTGATACTGTAATGAAATTAGGAATGGCACACCCAATGGGACCATTACAATTAGCTGATTTTATTGGATTAGATGTTTGTTTATCTATCTTAAACGTAATGTATGACGGATTTAAAAACCCTAAGTATGCTCCATGTCCGTTATTAGTAAACATGGTTGCAGCAGGAAAATTAGGAGTAAAATCTGGTGAAGGTTTTTATGATTATTCTGAAAGTAGAAAAGCAGAGAAAGTTGCGAAGATGTTTTCTTAAACTTTATAGATTATAACTATAAAAAAGAGGGGTTTTCATTAGAAAAACTTCTCTTTTTTTATAATTAATACTTTACCATTGTTTCATTAAACTATCAATTCCTTTTTCAATTCCTCTATAGTAGTTTTCGTTTTTAAACTCAGGAACAATTACACTATCTATTACCTTTTTGCAAATTTCATCGGTAAGCGTTTTTTCTGTTCCTAACCCTGTAGATATTCGTATTTGTCTTTCTAATTTATTAATAACAATTGTTAAACCATTATTTTTATCTTTTCTTCCTACTCCCCAATCATTAGCCAATGCTAAAGAATAATCTTCTATATTATCATACGGTTTATAACTGCTGATAGTAACGACTGCTATAACATTTGTTGATTCTTTTTCATAATCATCAATTAGTTTTTCCAATTTTTGCTCTTCATCATTTGTAAACATATCTTCATAATCATTCACATAACCTATCGGAAAAGGAAACTTACTCTCTACAACTTCTTTTGACTTATTAAAAAAGACTACTTCTTTTTGGTTCTCTGTATTTTTACATGAAAACACTATGATTATTAAAAGCAGTATTACTATAATTACTTTTTCTTTCATCTTTCTTAATCTAACACGAAGTATCAGCGATGATTTTCCATTCGCCTTGTATCTTCTTGAAGACAATCATAAAAACACCGTTAGCGTCTCCTGCGTTTCTTTTTAAGTGATATTCTCCCATAACCGAATAAGCTCCATCTGTAATTTTAGAAATATCATTAATCTTAAAAGTTAACGTTCCTGAGTGTCCTTTTGTTGGATACCCTTTTTTATAGTTATCTAAGGTTTTTTGCCAACCAAAAGTTATTCCGTTACGTCCGTAAAACTTTAATGAATCACTCTTCCAATACCCTTGCATAAAACCTTCTAAATCGTGATTAGACCAAGCTTCTTCTTGTGCTTTCATTACGGATAAAATCTCTTGCTTTTCTGTTTCTTCTGAGACAGTTTGAGTTGCTTCTTGTTTACACGAAACAAATAGTATAAGTAAAAAAATGACAGTTAATAACTTCTTCATCTTAAAATAATGAGTTTATAATTTCTTTTACAGTAACTCCTTCAGCTTCTGCTTTATAATTCTTTACAATTCTATGTGATAAAATAGGAATAGTTACTGCTTGAACATCTTCAATATCTGGTGAGTATTTTCCGTGTACAGCTGCATGTGCTTTTGCTGCTAAGATTAAATTTTGTGAAGCTCTAGGTCCTGCTCCCCAATCGATATATTTTTTGATTAACTCGGTTGCTTTATCTGAATTAGGACGTGTTTTACCTACCAATTTAACTGCATATTCAACTACGTTATCTGCTACAGGAATTTTACGAATTAGCTTTTGAATAGCTATAATTTCGTCTGAGGAAAAAATAGCATTTACTTTTTGATTAATTATTGAAGTAGTATTTTTTACTACTTGCACTTCTTCTTCAAAACTTGGATACTCTAAGTTTATTGAAAACATAAAACGGTCTAACTGAGCTTCTGGTAACGGGTATGTTCCTTCTTGCTCAATAGGGTTTTGCGTAGCTAGTACAAAAAAAGGCAATTCTAATTTATAATGGTGTCCAGCAATAGTTACCGACTTTTCTTGCATTGCTTCTAACAAGGCTGCCTGTGTTTTAGGTGGTGTACGGTTAATTTCATCCGCTAAAATAATATTCGAAAAAATTGGTCCTTTTATAAATTTAAAATGACGTGTTTCATCTAATATTTCACTACCTAAAATATCGGAAGGCATTAAATCTGGAGTAAACTGAATTCTATTAAAGTTAAGTCCTAATGCACTAGAAATTGTGTTTACTAATAAGGTCTTTGCCAACCCAGGCACTCCAATTAACAACGAATGTCCTCCACAAAAAACTGAAAGTAGTGTATAGTTTACAGCTTCTTGTTGTCCTATAATTACTTTTCCTATTTCTTGTTGTAGTTGGCTGTACTTTTCTACCAATGTGTTTACTGCTGTTACGTCAGACATAAATTAAAGTTTTTCTTTATTCAATAAATTTAATTACAAACTTTTATAAAATGAAATTCCCGCTCTCGCGGGAATGACAATATACTAAATTTATTATTTCTTATTTGTTTTCTTTTTTCCAATCTTTCTTAAAAGTACACTTCTTATAATCGTTGCTTAATTTTAAGTAAGTTTCTTGGATTTTTTCTTTCGTCCATTTTGTAATTTCTTCTTCTTTTTTCTTAGCTAAAGCAAATTGTTGCATTCTTACATAGTCTTGAACTAAATCTGCTTTGTGTGTATCTGTTTTCTCTTTTAATAAGATTACTTTGTACATCTTTTCGCCTTCACGAGTTTCATCATAGTAGATATCAGATAAATCACCTTTTTTTAATTCGCTAATTCTTGCGAATAAGTCTGGTGGCATTCTTGTTAACTCAAAAGTAGGTTCTTGGGTATAAGGATTCATAATTATACCTGCACTATTTTTTGTTTCTTCATCTTCAGAATACTTTTTTACAGCTTCTTCAAAAGTTATCTTTCCTTCTTTTATATCAGCTACTATTTTTTCTATTTGCTCTTTAGTTTCATTTAATTTTTTATCAGAAACCTCAGGTTGCATTAAAATATGAGATACTTCACGTTGATTCCCTTTTATTTTATGTAATTGAAGTATATGATAACCAAAAGCAGATTTAATTGGCTCTGAAATTTGATCAACATCTAATGAAAATGCCGTTTCTTTAAATTCTTTAATAAATGGGCTATCTTTTGTTATCACATATTTCCCTTCATTCTGAGCTACTCCTGGATCTTCTGAGTTAATAATTGCTTTTAACTTAAAACTAGCACCGTTTTCAACCTCTTTTTTAATTTCTTTTAATTTGTTAATAACACGCTCTTCCTCTTCTTTAGTTGGTTCTGCTTTAATTACTAGTTGTTGTAATTGAACTTCTGCAGGTATTTCAGGTAATTCTTTTTTATCTTCTAAACCTTTAAAATAGATACGAATCTCTTCTGGAGTAACATCTATATTTTCTGTGATTTTTTGTTGCTCTTTTTCTATTAATAGATTTTCTTTTTGAACCCTTCCTAGCTCCTTCTTTAAATCTTCAATATCATTAAAACCATAAGCTTCAACTACTTTTTCCTCACTTCCATATTCTTGTGAAAAGAAAGCAATACTCCTATCTACCCTACTATCTATTTCTGATTGTGATACTGTAGCACTATCAATCACTGCATGATGAGCTAATAATTTTTGCTGCATTAATTCTTCTAACATTTCACAGTCAGAAATCTTTACCTTACCCTCACTTCTTAATTCTACCTCTTGCTTAAACTTATCTATATCAGAATCTAAAACAATGTTTTTACCTACCACAACAGCAACACCATCTACTTTTGTACCTTGTGCATAAATTGTTGTTAAGCTTACTAAAAACAACGTAAATACTATACTAATATTCTTTAAAGTTCTTGTTTTCAATTGCATCATTTATCAGCGTTTTTTCAATATCTCGTATTAATTCTAATTTTCTTTTATGTAAAATAATTTGTTTTATTCTAGGACTTACATAGCTTAATGGAGCCGTAGCATTTTGTGGTAACATATTTTTTACAGCGACCAAATATACTCCTAAACTATCTTCTTTTTGTATGAATTTTGATATTTTTAACAAGTTTTCTTTTGTTTCATTACGAAAAGGCGGAATTTTTTTCTTTAAATAATCAAAAGTTACCCAAGTTGAATCTTGTAATCGATATGATTTAAAGTTTAACAAGTGCCTTTCTAAATCTTCTTTGTCTTCTTCTTTTTCTGATTTAAACTGCTTTATTGTCTCTTTTTTATCCAAATAATTTTTACCAAAATGTACATACTCAAACTGTACAAGTTCTTCACTTACCTTAAAGTTATCTTTGTTTTCGTTATAATACATGGCTATCTCTTCCTCAGTAACAACAGTATCTAGTTGTTGTTTAATCAAACGCTCTTTATAGCCGTTAATATATAAACTTTTTTTATAATCATTAACTAGGCTTTGTATCTCTTCACTATTTACTTCTGATATATTCTCTTCAGCCTTTACATACAATAATTCTTGTTTTGCCCACGAGTTAATTAGCCCTTTTACTATAACTAAACTATCTTTAGGTGAAAGGTTTTTAGGCAACAACCCTGCAATATCTTTTTTATACAAGTGTTTATTGTATACTGTAGCTATTGGTCTTTCATTTGTAGCCTTTTTTGTTTTTAGGCTTACAAAATCGCATGAAACTATTACTAATAATGATGTTATTAAAAAAATATTTTTTCTCACTTTATACTATTTATTAATGCCCCCTTTTCTTACTCTAACCATACTGTTATTTCGTAGCTTTTTAACCCATTTTTTTCTCTAGTTAGTCTTGATAATTACTTATTCTCTTATTTTATCAAGTTCTTTGCCATATTTTTAGTTTTAAAAAAAAGTTGTAACCATAGTCTTTGATTTCTGTATATTTTTTCAACAAGTTATACAAAGTCTTTTTGAGTAAACTTTCTAAGAATCATTTATACAAAATAATTCTGATTCTTTTTTAACACAAAAATGTTACAACGTAAAAAATGGAAAATATAAGAGTATTTTCTTTACACTATAAATTTACAAAGAAATAATTCCTTTTATTGCCTCTGCTTTTTTATAGTACGAAATAACTTCATCTGAACTTTTTACGGTAATATGTATTGATACACTTACATACTTTCCTGTTTTAGATTTTTTTGTATTAATAACTGCTCCTCCATCATTAAATAAATCTTGGACTTCTTTCACCTGGTTACCATCAGTGGGAACAATAAATTTATATAAATACTTAGCTGGAAAGGTTGTAGTATCTTCTAACTGTGATTTTAATTTTGCGTAAAAAGCTTCTCTATCTTGCATAACTCAAAAATTACTGTTTTTATTAAAATTCATCAAAAAATATAGAATATATAATGATGAAGCACAAAATTACACTATTTATTATATTTATAACTTGAAACTTTTATTTTTGCCCCATGCAACAAAAAATAGTTTTAATAGGTGGTCCAGGTACGGGTAAATCCTCTATTTTAAGAGAATTTATTAAACGAGGGTATCAATGTATGCCAGAGATTTCAAGAGAGGTTACAGTAAAAGCTCAAAAAGATGGGGTTGACCAACTTTTCTTAGAGCAACCTTTATTATTTAGCCAACTATTATTAGAAGGGAGAGAACAACAGTACTTAGAAGCTCATCAAAGCGATGCAGAAGTCATCTTTTTTGACAGAGGAATTCCTGATGTACATGCGTATATGAATTATTTAGGATCTGACTACCCAGAGGTTTTTATTGAAAAAAGTAATAAATATTTATACAGTAAAGTATTTATGTGTTCACCTTGGGAAGCCATTTATAAATCTGATAACGAGCGTTATGAAACTTTCGAACAATCAGTAAAAATAGATACCTTTTTAAAGGAAGCTTATGAAGAAGTAGGCTATAATATTATTAACGTTCCTTTTGGTTCGGTACAAGAGCGCTGTGATTTTATTTTACATTCGTTAAAATACGATGTATGATAAATCGTTAGAAATATTAAAACATTATTGGGGCTATAATTCATTTAGAAAGCCTCAACAAGAAATAATTACTGAAGTTTTAGCAGGAAATAATATTGTTGCTTTACTTCCTACAGGCGGTGGAAAATCTATCTGCTTTCAAATTCCTGCATTAGTTAAAGAAGGTGTTTGCATTGTAGTTTCTCCATTAATTGCTTTGATGCAAGACCAAGTTTCTAATCTTACTAATAAAGGTATAAAAGCTACTTTAATACCTTCTGGAAGTACACAAGATGAGATAATTACATTATTTGATAATATCCGATTTGGAAACACTAAGTTTTTATATATTTCTCCTGAACGATTACAATCTCGTTTTATTCAAAAAAAAATAAAGCAATTAAATGTAAACTTAATTGCCATTGATGAAGCACACTGTATTTCTGAATGGGGACATGATTTCCGTCCATCTTACCAAAAAATTACCATTTTAAAAGAGTTACAACCAACTGTTCCAATAATTGCTTTAACAGCTACGGCAACTCAAAAAGTAATTTCAGATATTATTTCTTCTCTTGAATTAGAAGAACCTTCCGTTTTCAAAAAATCTTTTTTTAGAACGAATTTAGCCTACCAAATTTTTAAAACTGAAGATAAACTTGGTAAACTCAATCAGATTTTCACCAAAACAAAAGCTCCTACTATTGTATATGTAAATACTCGTAGTAAAACAAAGGAAATTAGTAGCTACTTAAATGCACAAGGTTTTAAAAGTTCTTTGTATCATGGTGGTCTTTCTTCTATAGAAAAAAAACTTGCTTTTGAAAGTTGGATGTCAGAGAAAACTCCAATTATTGTTGCTACCAACGCTTTTGGTATGGGAATTGACAAACCCAATGTTCGGGTAGTTGTTCATCTTAACTTACCATCTTCTATAGAGAATTATATCCAAGAAGCGGGTCGTGGCGGGCGTGACGGAATAAAGTCTTTTTCTGTAGTATTAACAAATAGTAGTGATATTTCTTTAAGCAGTGAATTACTCGAAAAATCATTACCAACCATTGAAGAAATAAAAATTGTTCATCAAAAACTATATCAACACTTTCAAATCGTTAAAGGAGAGTTTATAGAAACTGCTTTCGATTTTAATTTTTTAGACTTTTGTAGTAAGTACAATTTTATTCCTAACAAAACATTTAATACACTTCAAATACTTAACAATAATGGAATAATAGAGCTAAATCATAATTTTCAACAAAACTCTACTATTCAATTTTTAGTTTCAAGTAAACAAGTCATATTACATGCTAATCAAAACTCTCAAGTAAAAAACTTTATTCAGCAAGTTTTGCGTATGTATGGTGGGGTATTTGAAAACCCTGTGAAAATTGATGAGTTCTATATTGCTAAAAAACTAGGAACGACTTCTTGGTTTGTAATTGACACTTTGGAAAAATTAGCTCAAAAAGAATTGATTACTTATTCCAAAGCAACAAACAATGCAGAGCTTTTCTTTTTACATCCCAGAGAAGATAATAAAACTATCAACCGAATTGCTGTAAACATTCAACAATATATCAAACAGAAAAAACAAAAGAATAGAGATTTACTTAGGTTTATAGAAAACAATTCAGTTTGTAGAAGTGTACAGCTCCTCTCCTATTTTGGTGAGCATCACACTAATAATTGTGATATTTGTGATGTATGTTTACATAAAAAGAAAGTACCTACTGTAACTCTAAAAGAAGTTTTTTCATTATTCAGAAACGAAAAAAGCTTTACAGTTACTGAAATCTGCTCACTATTAAATGAAAAAGAAGCGAACATTTTAATACTTTTGCGAGAACTTCTTGCTGAAGAGAAAATACACACAAAAAACAATAAATACTTTTTAAAATAAATGAGAGATTTACGCATCGTTTTTATGGGAACTCCTGATTTTGCTGCTACTATTTTACAGCACTTAGTGGAGAATGATTATAATGTAGTAGGAGTTATCACCGCTGCAGACAAACCTGCTGGTAGAGGTCGTAAGCTTAATCAATCTGCAGTAAAGAAATATGCTTTATCTCAAAACTTGCCTATCCTTCAACCTAAAAATTTAAAAAGCGAGGGGTTTCAAGAAGACTTAAAAAAATGGAATGCCAACTTACAGGTTGTGGTAGCTTTTAGAATGTTACCAAAATCAGTTTGGGCAATGCCAAAATATGGTACATTTAATTTACATGCTTCATTATTACCAGAATATCGTGGTGCTGCACCTATTAACTGGGCAATTATAAATGGCGAAGCCAAAACAGGTGTTACTACTTTCTTTATTGATGATAAAATTGATACTGGTGAAATTATACTTCAAAGTGAGGTAATAATTAAAGAAGATGAAGTTGTTGGCGAGTTACACGATAGATTAATGTACTTAGGAGCTAAATTAGTTGCTAAAACCTTAGACTTAATAACAAAGGGTGATGTTACAACTACTAAACAACCTGAACTAGAAGAAAAATCTGCTCCAAAATTATTTCCGCATAACTGTAAAATAGATTGGTCTAAACCTTTAGGTGATATTTATAATCATATTCGCGGGTTAAACCCATATCCTGCGGCTTGGACAACCATTTTAAATGGAGATGAAGAAATATCAGCCAAAATATATGGAGTTAGTAAAGAGTTTTCTTCACATAGCTTTGATATTGGTACTGTTATTACCTCTAAAAAAGAGTTAAAAATTGCTGTTACAAATGGTTACTTAAATATCCATCAAATTAAAATTTCTGGCAAAAAATTAATGGATACTCAAAGTTTATTGAATGGTTATCAGTTTAAAAAAGAAGCAAAAGTGCTGTAGCCCTTTGTTTACAAGGTTTTAACCTTTTTAACAAAAACCAGATAGTGGTTATTAACAATTCATAGCAACTTATTAACAAAAGAGTATTTTTTTTGAGTCAAATCTTGCACAATCCCGCATTCCGTCTATATTTGTTGAGCTATTGAAGCAAAAAAAACATTAATTAATTTTAAAATCTATTTAAATTATGAACAAATCAGATTTAATCGATGCGATGGCTGCTGATGCAGGAATTTCAAAAGCTGCTGCAAAAGCTGCATTAGACTCTTTAACTGCTAACGTAACTAACACTTTAAAAAAAGGTGATAAAGTTGCTTTAGTTGGATGGGGAACTTGGTCTGTTTCTAAGAGAGCTGCTAGAACTGGTAGAAACCCTCAAACAGGAAAAGAAATTCAAATTGCTGCTAAAAATGTAGTTAAGTTTAAAGCTGGTGCTGGTTTAAGCGATTCAGTAAACTAATATTTTCCACGAAACATATTAAAGGTAGCATTTAGGTAATTAAATGCTACCTTTTTTTATATAAGTGTCACAAAAAACAAATATAGGTTGTCTATTATATAGAACTTAAAACCATTTAAAATGAAAAATATAGTTACTATTATTGGACTTTTGTTTTGCTTTTCAACTGCTTTTTCGCAAAAAACTATAAGTGCATTAGATATTATGAAAGACCTTAAAAACGGAAAAGCAATAGAGATTTCAAACGCAACTATTAAAGGTGTATTAGACTTTACTTTTATGAACGAAGCCTTACCTAAATTACCTAAAAGAAAACGTTGGTGGAATAATGGAGGGTCTAATACTATTGAAAAACAAATTACCAATAAAGTTTCTTTTGTAAACTGTGTTTTTGATGATGATGTACTTGCCTACATTCCTCATGAAAAAAGTGGATATACTTTTGTTGCTAACTTTGAAGATGTAGTTGTATTTAAAGACTGTACTTTTGAACAAAAAGCCATGTTCAAGTATTCTGATTTTGAAAAAGATTCTAATTTTTCTAACACTAAATTCAAAGGAGATTCTACCTTCAAATATGCGAAGTTTAATAGAGATATTACTTTTGAAAATACTTCTTTTGTAGAACCTGCTACCTTTAAATATGCAGACTTTAACCGTTTTGTTAGTTTTAAAAACGCTGTTTTTAATGAAAGTGCTATTTTCAAATATACAGAATTTAAAGATGGTGTGTCATTTAGAAATGTGAGATTTGAAGAAGATTTAAATATTAAATACACCAAAGTATCAGGTGAATTTGATATTACTGGTATGGAAGTAGTCTTTGATATTGATTCAAAATACACCAAAATAAACGGAAAAAGTTTTAATAAACATTTATTAAAGAAATAAAAGTTGTTTAAGTTTTACACATAAAAAAACCACGCAAATGCGTGGTTTTTAAAATATATCTTATATAAAAAACTACTTACCTTCCTCAGCAGCTTTTTTAGCTTCTCTCTTTAATTTCATATTTTCCCAAATAGTTCCACCAATCCAGTAAGGAACTACAAATGTTAATAAGAAAATTAACAACCAAAATCCAGCTGTAAAAATAAACATGAATAATACCAATCCTGAAAATTCTGAAAAATCTAACATTTGTTTCTTATTAATAATTGTTATGCGACAAAATTATAACTATTTTTCTTTTCCTCCAATAAAATCTGATAAAAATCACTATTAAAAACTATTAGAATTTGTAATTTTGAACATCAATAATTTTTAGCCTTTTAAATCATTTATAATGACAAAATACAGAATCGAAAAAGATACGATGGGACAAGTAGAAGTTCCTGCTGATAAATATTGGGGAGCACAAACCGAGCGTTCTCGTAACAACTTTAAAATTGGTCCTGCTGCCTCTATGCCTTTAGAAGTAGTACACGGATTTGCATACTTAAAAAAAGCTGCTGCTTATACTAACGCAGAGTTAGGTGTTTTAGCTACTAAAAAACGTGATTTAATCGCACAAGTATGTGATGAAATTTTAGCAGGAAAGCACGACAACCAATTCCCCTTAGTAATCTGGCAAACAGGTTCTGGTACACAGTCAAACATGAATGTAAATGAGGTAATTGCGAACCGTGCACACGAAATTGCAGGAAATGTAATTGGTGAAGGAGATAAAACCATTCAACCAAATGACGATGTAAATAAATCGCAATCGTCTAACGATACTTTTCCTACAGGAATGCATATTGCTGCGTACAAAAAGATTGTAGAAGTAACCATTCCTGGAGTTGAACAATTACGCGATACGTTACAAGCTAAATCAGAAGCATTTAAGGATGTAGTTAAAATCGGTCGTACACACTTAATGGATGCTACTCCCCTAACCTTAGGACAAGAATTTTCTGGGTATGTAGCACAATTAAACTTCGGATTAAAAGCCTTAAAAAATACCTTAGCACATTTAGCACAATTAGCTTTAGGAGGAACTGCCGTAGGTACTGGATTAAACACTCCAGCTGGTTACGATATATTAGTTGCTAAATATATCGCTGAGTTTACAGGGTTACCATTTGTAACTGCTGAAAATAAATTTGAAGCTTTGGCTTCACACGATGCCTTAGTTGAAACACACGGAGCCTTAAAGCAATTAGCTGTTTCGTTAAATAAAATCGCCAACGATATTCGTTTAATGGCATCAGGGCCACGTTCAGGAATTGGAGAAATCATCATTCCTGCAAATGAACCAGGGTCATCTATTATGCCAGGAAAAGTAAACCCAACACAAGCAGAAGCGATTACCATGGTATGTGCACAGGTAATGGGTAACGATGTTGCGGTAACTGTTGGTGGTACTCAAGGTCACTACGAATTAAACGTTTTTAAACCTATGATGGCAGCTAACGTATTACAATCGGCTCAATTAATTGGGGATGCTTGTGTATCGTTTGATGTAAACTGCGCTGCTGGTATTGAACCAAATCAAACAAGAATCACTGAGTTATTAAACAACTCATTAATGTTAGTTACTGCCTTAAATACTAAGATTGGATATTACAAAGCTGCTGAAATTGCTAATACAGCACACGCTAACGGAACTACTTTAAAAGAAGAAGCGGTACGTTTAGGGTATGTAACTCCTGAACAATACGACGAATGGGTAAAACCAGAAGATATGACAGGAAGTTTAAAGTAATTACTTCTTTCACATAAACATAAAAAACCACAACAAAATGTTGTGGTTTTTTTATTACATATTGTATTGTCTTATTCTAAAATAATGCTACCCTAAAAGAAAAGACTAAGCATCTTGCATAGTATCGCAAATAACAATTTCTCTTAACAACACAGATTGTGGTAACTCATATGCAAACTTTATAGTCTTAGCAACATCTTTAGCAGTAATATTAACAGCTCCTACACTCTCTTTCCACTCGTTATATCCTTTAATTATTGTATCATCCGTAGTATGCTCGAGCAATTCTGTTTTAACCGCACCAGGTTCAATTGTTATTACTCGAACGTTAAAGGGAGATAACTCTAATCTCGCTGTTTGTGTTAACCCACGAACACCAAACTTACTAGCACAATATGCTGCATGATTTTCAAAAGCTTGATAACCTGCCATAGATGACAAATTTATTATAGTTCCACCTTTACGAGCCTTCATACTTGGTATTACCGTTTGCATACCATGCATCACTCCCATTACATTAACATCTAACATTTTTTGCCATTCATTGGCATTTTGTGTTTCAATGGATCCTAATAACATAACCCCTGCATTATTTATTAATAAATCAGTTTCTCCATAAACAGCTTCAGCCGATCTTATTGCTTTTTCTAATCCTGTTTTATCAGTTACATCAACTTTTTTACACAAGGTATTAGGTAAGTTTAAAGCCTCCATCTTTTCTACCCTTCTTGCTAATAATAAAAGAGGGTATCCGTCTTCTGCAAACATTTTAGCCATTTCTAATCCAAAACCAGAACTAGCTCCAGTAATAACTACTAATTTTTTATCTTCCATAAATCATTACTTTGTTATAATTATTTTTTATACTAATTTTAATTCAACTTTACTACTAGCTAACTATTTTATTAGCTTTTACAAAGGTACATTTCAAAAAAAACTACTCAAAATACTATTTTTGTATCTTAATCATAATTTATAATTATAATGGAAGAGCGTTTATTAAAGTTTTTTATTGCTGTATATGAAGAAAAAAACCTTACACGTGCGGCCGATAAATGTTTTGTTTCTCAACCTAATATTTCTAATGGAATAAAATTATTTGAGAGTAAAATGAATTGTACTTTATTTAAAAGACATCAACGAGGTGTTGAGCCTACAAACGAAGCACACTACCTATACCCCATAGCTAAAAGAATTTTAAATGAATTAAATGATTTACCTAACATATTTACAAAAAGTGCATTTAAAAATGAGGTTAAAATTGGTATTGCAGATAGTTTACCACAAGAATACAAACTACAATTTATAAAAAAGGTTAATGAATTAAATAGTAATGTATTTTGGACAGTAAATCATTGTAATGAAAATAATGAGATTAATTTATTAGTTAAAGAATGGAAGAAAGAAGAAGATTTGTTTTTACCTCTATGGCAAGAAGATTATTTATTATGTATTCCTAATGGACATAAATTATTAGCCAAAAACGAAATTGATTTGGTAGTAGATTTAAAAGATGAAAACTTTATTCATTGTCCACCTTGTGAAGCTCATAAGCAATGTATTTCTATCTTAAATTTTGCTAATAAAACTATTAATACTGTAGGCAATTGTAGTACAAAAACTGAAACTTTAACTTTATTAATGGCGGGCTTAGGTTTAACTTTTTTACCTGAGTATTTTATTGATGGTTGGTATGGTTTTGAAACTAGGCCGTATAAAGGACCTCGTTATTATAGAGAAGTGGGTTTAGCTTACTCTAGGCACAGTTTACAAAACCCTGCTATAGCAAAAACCATTAATTATTTTTCAAAAAACAAACTTAAGGCAAATAAATTTAACAACTTCGGCTATTATTTTAAACCGTAATTCTTTTTCCCTCAAACCATTTCTCTATAAGTTTTATTTATAAACTAACAATTTTCTACATTATAAAGTATAAGCATACATATAATACTTTAGTTTTTAAATGATGCTTTATTTTTTAATGTTGGTCGATGATTAACTAAGTATTAGCGAACAAAAAATTATTAAAATAAGCTTAAAAAATAAAAAACCACAACAAAATGTTGTGGTTTTTTATGTAACGAACTTTTTAAAAAATTATATCTCTTGATATGTATATGTTTTAGCTATTTTTTTTATTCTTTCAGAAGTAACAATTCCTTTTTGAACTTCATAATCTTCAGCGGTTTTTCTTGGTATATGAATTGCCCCGTTAGATAACTTTACAGTATATCCAAAATATTCATTTATAAAATGCTCTTTATACGAACCAATATTCTTATCTATTAAACTTGCTTGTTTAGTAATACCTATTACTCCTTTTTTATTATTTTCTGTCTTTATCATACTAATTTATTTAAATTTTTAATAGTTTCTTTTTACAATTATTTGTGTTTTAAAAACACATACATCACGATAATACACCATTACGCTTACACGTAGTGTATTCTTAGTTATATTAGTTCAATCAAAAAATTAAAAGAAATATAGTAAGGATTACTTTTGCTTTTTCAAAGTTTGAAGGTACGGATAACTAATAGCACTACAAAAAAATATCCTTATAATATAAAAAAGATTTCTATCCTTCATCGTTGTATTAAGCTATCAACTACTATTGTTTCTAATAATAGTGAATCTTTATAAGGATCCTCTCAAATCAAAATACCTCCAATTAATACCCAAAAACTAAACGCTTAAGAATTTCTTAAAGTCAACTCTAGCTTATATTCCTTATTTTTAAGGATATAATATCAAACTTAAACTAACCAAAAATGACAAACCCCTCACAAAAAAAATCTTCATCATGCTGGAACTGCGATGGAGATATTACCCAAGTTACACAACGTTTAAAAGAAATGTTTGTTGAAATGGGACAAAAAACTCGTATTGAAAACGGACAACAACCTGCAGAAAGGGCAGTATTTAGAAAACAACACGGTATTGCCTACGGTCGTTTTGTTGTAAACAAAGATATTGAAGAAAAATTCAAAATCGGAATTTTTACTGGTGATGCTTACGAGTGTGCCGTTCGCTTTTCAAGCGATACAGGACCAACTTCTCCCGATTTACATTCAACCTTAGGGGTCGGCTTAAAACTCTTTGGTGTAGAAGGCCCTAAACTATTGGGAGATGGAACGAATGCTGATTTTATATTTCAAAACATCGACCGTTTTTTTGCACGTGATGCACAACAAATGTGTAGCTTTACCACAGCTGGTGTTATTGACCGTGATTACGACTCATACATAGCAAAACACCCTGAATTAGCTAGTATTTTAAAAGCAATGACCAAAGAAGAAGCTAGTGTATTAAGCGCTAGTTATTGGGCTATTCTTCCTTTTAAGTTAGGCGATTCTCAAACTGTAAAATATCGTTTAGTTCCTGAAGACACTTATAAAGGAACTCCTTTTAACGATAATAATTATTTAGGTATCGATTTACAACAACGGTTGTTAACCAAAGAAGCTACCTTCCGTTTCGAAATACAATTGCGTACCAACGATGCTACTATGCCTTTAGATGATGCACAGGTAGTTTGGAGCACAGAAGAAAGTCCGTATATATGTATTGCAAAATTACATTTACCTCAACAAGATGTGGCTAGTATTGGGCAAGCAGAGTTTGGAAGCAACTTAGCTTTCAATATTTGGAGAACCTTACCTCAACATGAGCCCTTAGGTTCTATTGCACAAGCAAGAAAAGTAGTGTATGCGGCAAGTGCTGAAGCACGACATCAAGCCAACGGACAGCAATTACAAGATCCCAAAGAAATCAATCCACAGTTTGAAGGTAACACCGATGAAAATAGTGACTGTATCGTAAAAGCAGGTATCTACCCTCCTATTGGCGTGATGCGTGTAGGAAATAGTGAAAACGAATATTTTATTGGTCCGTTGGTTGACAATCCTGAACCACAAATCGATCCGTATGCCTATCGCGATAAAACAGGTGCCTTAAAAAGACAAGCAGCACAGTTTAGAGTTTACGGATTCAATGCTGCAGGAAAAGCGGTGAAAGAATTAACCTCTGAAAATGCAAAAATTACGTGGCATAGCCATTTAGCCAATCAAAAATCGTCTTGGTATCAGTTCAATATTGCCTTAGATATTCCTGAAGCTGCTGACGTGCCTCCTTCTATGTTACGAAATATTGATGTAAAAGATCGTAATTCATTATTAATTGACGGAGGCGCAAAATCTATTACCGGTACCAATGTTAAAGAAGGACCTTTCTTTGAAGGTGAATTTCTTTCAAAAAAAGTGTACTTAGGTGAAATGCGTACCGATGAAAAAGGACGTTTAGTGATGTTAGGCGGACATGGGAAATCGGAAAACATCAACGGTGATATTGCCATTACGTTTGCAAATAACGAAGGTTGGTACGATGATATTTCGGACGGTCCTGTTACTGCGGAAGTTGAATACGAAGGAACAAAATTAAAAGTAGATCCAGCCTGGGTTATTTGTGCTCCACCAGATTATGCACCTATGCAAAAATCGGTACGTACAATGTGGGATTTAATGCGTGATGTAGCCGTAAAGTCTAAAATGTTGGTGCGTCCTACCAGACCATCGTTTACCAAAGACATATTACCAATTTTCCAACGTATGACCGATTTACAATGGGTAAATGCAGGTTTTGCAGGAGCTTTTGGTTTTGGAGGTCAGTTTGATTATACCACTAACGAATGGATAAAGCGATTAGGAAATCCGTCGCCTGCCTATATGGAAATGCGAAGAACTATTTCTAACAACTTCCGTCGTTTTGATGTGTCAGGAGCAGAAGCTCCTCAACTATGGCCTTGGTTATATGGTGATGCCATTAGCATTCCTGCTACAGGTTCTGTACGTCAACACGCTACCTTATCAGATTTACAATTAGAGTTTTTAGATCAATGGGTACAAGGTGACTTTGATGCAGATTATGTAGATATGACCGGATGCCCACACACACCTAAACCACCAACAATAGATGAACTTCCTGTTGCTGAACAGCCTGATATGTTAACCAAAGCTGCTATGGAATTCTGTTTAGCTGATGCTTTTCACCCTGGCTGTGAAATGACCTGGCCTATGCGTTCTTCTGGTATGTACATGGCTCCATTTAGAATTAAACATGCACCTAAAACACCGCCTGTTAATACTACATATTATGGTCCGATGATGAATAACGATATATTACCATTAGCAAAAGGTCCTATTTTAGGCGGACAAGTAGCTGGGAGTATTACGCGTTGGATGGCAATTCCTTGGCAAACAGATACAGCAAGTTGTAGAGATGGATACACTAGTGAATACGATCCATATTTACCAACGTTTTGGCCTGCTAGAGTGCCGAATAACGTTTTAAATGAAGAACGTTATAAAGAGACAGTAGATCCTAATTTATCAGAAGAAACCCGTATTCAGGCCTTTAATTTCCGTTCCGATTGGCTAGATAATCTTCCGTTAGACGGTGAAGCACCTACCTATACAAATCAAATTAATAGCATGATTAAGTATTTTGATAAGTTAGCCGTGGTACAAAAGCGTCCAGGGGTTGCACACGATCCTAATTTCCCTAAAGAAATGCAAGTGGGTATTACTCCTACTCCAGAACAAGAAGCAGCACTATTAAAAACTACCATACAAGATTTACAAGGTGTTTTAACTGCTAAACATACATTAAAGAAAGGAGTTCAAAATACAATAGATGCAGCCGTAGACAAACTATCACACGATAATTTATTAAACGAGCAATATATATTGGAAGATGCTCAACGTAGTTTATTAACGTTGACTGAAGATGAACTAGCAGAAGGTTTTAAAGCAACACCAAATGTTATTAAAACCATACATTTAATTGCTTCTAAGTTACACCATATGAAACAGTCTGATTCACACCAAGAAACTACTCCAAAAAGAGTTGAAGTTGGTATTCCTGAGAAAATGACACGTTTTTCAAGGTATACTCCTAAATAATATAAATGTTGAAAGAATATAATAGTACTACTGACATACTAATTATAGGTGGTGGCATTGCAGGTTGCATTGCCGCCATTTCTTTAGTTAATCATTATAATGTTACTCTACTGGATAAACTGGTTGAACCTGTTGATAGAATTGGAGAATCATTAGCTCCTTCTGCACAACGGATTTTAAAAGAGCTGAATCTATTAGAAAACGAATCGGATTCTATAAAACAAACCATATTCCGTAATAATTTAGGAATGCAATCTTACTGGGGAAGTAATCAACTTCAAATTATTGATCATTTGAGAAACCCCGATGGTTTTTCAAGAAGTTTAGATAGAAAGAACTTTGAAGTTTACTTAAGAAAGAGTGCTTCTGAAAGAGGGGTTAACTGTATCTGGGGAACACGATTTTCTAGTAGTTCTTATGAAGATAACCACTGGAAAGTAATAACAAAGTCTGATGATTTAAAAAACAGAATTACACATACCACTCATGCTAAGTTTGTAGTTGATGCCACTGGTAGACAATCACATTTTACCAAAAGCTTAGATATAAAGCGTACACGATATGATAAATTAATCTCTTGTTGGATGAGCTTGCCTAACACACAAGAAAATACCATGAGTACCATTGTTGCTAATGAATTAGGTTGGTGGTATAGTGCTATAGTTCCTAACAACAAAAGAGTCATAGCTTTTCAAACAGATGCTGATTTAGTAGATAGAAATACGTTTAAACATCTAGATTCTTTTTTAGCTTTTACCAAACAACACGAACTCTTTGCTTCTTTGGTTGAAGGTAACGAAGCAAGTATTAACTTCCATGGTACGGTAAGTGCCAATTCTACTCGTTTAGAACAGGTAACTGGTAAACAATGGGTTGCTTTGGGCGATGCTGCTATGAGTTTTGATCCACTTTCTTCTCAGGGAATGTTTAACGCTATGGCGAATGCTATGCAGCTTCAAAAGTTACTTATAAATATTGACTTTATTAAGGATTTACATCCTGATAAGATGGAACAATTCAATATATTATATAGTCAACAAATACAACAAGTTTGGAATCATTACCTAAAGCATAAAAACTTTTTTTATAGTACTGAAACTCGATGGAAAGAAGCTTCTTTTTGGAAAAGGCGCAGTATTAGCTGATAATTTTAGGTACTTATATTTATGAGATTTAACTATGTTGAACCTCATTCATGATAGTTAGAAAAATATTTTAAAGCTCCTAACATACAACTATAAAATTTCTCTGTCCTCGCCTTCTTTGAAATGACGGTTTACGATTGTAAATTTGTTACTCCTTTTAAAAAGATTCCTCTCTATCGTTCGGAATGACTGTGATTTTGAGTAAAACATGCCAACAACTAACAAAAATAAAACCTCCCCAGTAACTAAATAGACTGGAGAGGCTTTTTGTAAAGTCAATCTTAAAAACTTTACTTTAAGCTGTTTTTCATAAAGTCTTCTACTTCTTGCTTTGCTTTTAAAGCTTCTACTTGATTAAATGTTTTTCCTTCTCCTCTTAATAAGTATGCGTTAAATATGTGACTTATATACAATGGCGATTTCTTATCTGTTGAAAAGTTTACAGCGTTATGACAACTAAAACAGTTTGCTAGGTTTGATGCATTAATGTCTTTTAAGCTACTTTTAAAAGTTTGTGTATATGTTTCCATAGTAACATTAGCACAGTTTACCGATCCTCTTGCTACTGAAGTACTGTCTGGTGTTGCATTTCCTATGTTTCCTCCTAAATTATTTATTGTAGCAGTTTGCTCTTCAGGTGTCAATCCATCTGTATCAATCCAAAGAGAACCGTTGTAGAAATAGTTTTTCCATACATCAGTTAAATTCTCTTTTACACAAAGATTAAGATTCTCTATGTTATTAAAGTTTATAGGTTCTTCTTGGCTTGTGTTCATAAAGTTCCCTACGCTATCTCTTGGAACTCCATACTTAAATAAATCATACGCTTTGTATGGTAACTTCACACTATCATTACTCCATGTAATTCCATCAATTCCAGTAGTACTAATTTTTTCAAAAAGTAATTTATCAGTAGCAGAGGTTGCTTTGTTTTCTTTCCAGTTATAGTTTGGTGCTAAATCGTCATGTTCAAACGTAGCCCAAATAAATTCTGGATGATTCTCTACAATTCCTACAACATGCATTCCTAACAGTGCTACCTTTGTATTAGTATATGTTGTTCCGTCTGTACTCAACGCCGCTACCGTTGTATAGTAGTTATCAATTTCTTCTTCAGCAATAGCCGTAACAGGTGTCCATGATACTTTTAACTCTAAAGAACCTACAGGAAAAGATGCTTGATTATCTTGACTCAAAGTTCCGTTAACTATAGAATCTCTATACTTTCTTGATGCCTCTCTCATGGTAGAACTTATGTGAATTGAATAAAATACTGTTTCTGATACTCCTTCTTTGTTATACTCAGGATTTGTTTTTAATATTCCTCCTGAACCTGCTTGGGCTGTATCTTCTAATACTACAGCAGCTCCTTGTTTGGGAACTACATCTTGCATATGCGATGTTACTTGGTGCATTTTCTTAGGGTTTAAAAATAACGGTAACATTTCTCCTACATACAGAGGAACTTCTTTTCCTTCTTGTTTTACTACTAATTTTTCTATTTGATATTCTGGTTTGGTAAGCCATAAAAACTTTTGCCAAGACCATTGGTGAAAAATTGCATTGGTTGTGCTCGATACATCAAACGGACTTCCTTTTCCTTCAGCAGGGGCTGGGGTTTGTGTGTGAGGAAACCAATCACTTTCACATAAACTTTCGGTTGCTGTTTTGTTGTAAGCTACTTTTGCTACTTGCTCTACAGCATCATTTCCTTTTTTCTCCTTTTTACAAGAATAAAAAAACACAACACTCATTACTAGCATTGTATTTAAAATAAGTTTGGTTGTTAATTTCATGATTGATTAGTTTTTGATAATAGTTACAAATTAGAGAATATTTTACTAGCCTATTAAAAAAGATGTCATAACCCCATAAATTACAGTTATAAAAAGCTGTTTTTTGATACCAAGTGTAAGTAATCTTTATATTTCTACTTTAAAAAATATTTTATTTAGTAACTTGAACCAAAGAAAAGACTTAGTTTTGTAACCCTTTTTTATAAAAATTAAACAATGAATACACACGAAGAATATATGAGTGAAGCTGTAAAAGCAGCTTTAAAAGGAATGCAAAACAATGAAGGAGGACCTTTTGGGTGCATTGTAGTAAAGGATGGAGAAATTATTGGCCGAGGAAATAACAAAGTTACCTCTACTAACGACCCAACAGCTCACGCAGAAGTAACTGCTATTCGTGATGCTTGTAAAAATATAGGTTCTTTTCAGTTAGACGGTTGTGTGGTGTATACCTCTTGCGAACCATGCCCTATGTGTTTAGGTGCTATTTATTGGGCGCGTCCTGATAAAGTTTTTTACGGTAGCAACCAACAAGATGCTGCTGATATTGGTTTTGATGACGAGTTTATTTACAAAGAAATTCCACTGCCTTACGAAAAAAGAAGTATTCCGTTTGAACAAATAGGACGCGATATTGCGCTAGAACCTTTCCAGAAATGGTCTGAGAAAGAAGATAAAGTTGAGTATTAGAGTAAATAACCTCGAGATATTATACCCTTTGGCGGTGCCAATAAAGTTCCCTTTGTAGTTTTTACAAAGGGTTTCTTTTTTATTACACTTAAGAATCTAATACTTTTTTAGCCTCTTCATATTCTTCTTTGGTGATTTCACCTTTTGCAAAACGTCTTTTAAGTATTTCTAATGGAGATTCTTTTTTTGTTACTTGGAATAAAGAACTGTAAAACAAGAAAAAGAATACTCCTATTACTATCCAAACAATCCACCATACAAAGTGCATTCCCCAAAAATGTCCGTCGTGATAATGCATAACTATTTAGTTTTTATATTAAAACAACACTAAATTACGGAATTACACATCTGAATTTCAACTAAATACAGTTTTAAATATAAGTTTTGCAACATGTCTTTTTCTTTTCAGTCTTTAATATAAAATTAAAAAGATTTATATGAAACTACTTACACTATTATTATCGTTATGTATTTATTCAACATCCTTTAGCCAAAGAACAAAAGACTTAAAGACTTTTAAACACCATTCTATAGTAACAAATAAAGACACCATTAACTATCATACATACGTTAAAAAAGATATTGAATCTACAAATGTTCTTCTCTTATATATTCAAGGATCAAAAGCAATGTCACTATATCAAACAATGAAAGAAAATGGAAAAACGTATGTTGGAACAACATTGCCTCTTGATTTTAACCTTTTACCTGATAATTATCTATTTATTGTAATATCTAAAAAAGGCTTTCCTTTCTTAACAAAAATGGATGAGGAGTTTCCTGTTCCTAAATCATATTATGAAAACCAAACATTAGCGTATCGAACTCATCAAGCTAACCAAGTAATTAACAGTATAACTAAAAAGTATCCAAATAAATTCAAAAAAGTTATTGCTCTCGGACACTCTGAAGGGAGCGATGTTGTTGCCAAATTAGGAACCGTGAATACTAGTATAACTCATTTTGGGTATTTGTCTGGTGGAGGTAACACTCAGTTTATTGACTTTATTACATTTACTAGAAAGAAATTAGCTAAAGGGTTAATTAGTGAAAAAGAAGCACAAAGAGAGATTAGTTCAATATTAGAAGATTTTAAAAAAATAATGGCAAACCCTAATGCTACCGATAAATATTGGGCAGGTAAAAACAATAGTTATAAAAGATGGAGTTCTTTTTCTAAGCCACCAATTAACAATTTATTAAAAATTTCAAAGCCTCTATTTGTAGCTATTGGAACAAAAGACCAGGCTGTAGCTCCTGAATCCGCTTACCTAATTCCAATAGAGTTTATTAGGAAACAGAAAAACAATTTAACATTCAAGGCTTATTCAGGTTTAGACCATAGTTTTGGAAAAGAACTAGAGAATGGAAAATATGAAAAGTATTGGAACGTTGTTTTTAAAGATTTTTTGAACTGGGTAAATCAATAATAAAAGAATATAAAACAGCTTTAAAACCTAGTATATTTTATTTTAACCTATACTAACAAAGAGCTTATAAAAAGCTTACCTTTTGTGGGTGATAAGTTTTCAGCTTTCGGGTTAAGAATAATAGCTTATCCAAAATAAAAAAAGAATAATATACTAGCAACAGCTTAAATGAAAAATCCACTAATTACATCAATTTCAAAATATATTAAGTTAACTTCTGAGGAAGAAAATATAATTAAAAGTTTTTGGACTGAAAAAACTCTTAAAAAAGGAGAATCTCTTTTAAGAAATGGTGATGTGTGTAGAACAGATAATTTTGTAATTAATGGAACTCTTAAAGCCTTTTATATAAATTCTGAAACTGGTGCTGAAGAAGTTTTATATTTTGCCATAGAAAATTGGTGGGCTACAGATATTGATAGCTTTCAAAAGCAACAACCTTCTATTTACAATATTCAAGCAATAGAAAAAACCAACTTGTTACAAATACGCTATGACTCTTTTCAGGAAATGCTAAAGCAAGTACCTAAATTAGAACGCTTTTTTAGAATTATACTCGAAAATTATCTTGGTAGCCTACAAAGAAGAATTATTCACAACAATGTGCATGATGCTGAACAACGGTATCTTGATTTTATAAAAGACTACCCCAAAATAGCAGAGAAAGTTCCTCAATACTTAATTGCTTCGTACTTAGGTGTAACTCCTGAGTTTTTAAGTAGAGTTCGTAAAAAACACAAGCCATCTTAAACTAGGTCAATATTTTTTACTTTTTCTACAACGAACTTTGCCATATCATGTAAACTATATTAAGATATGAACAAAGTACTTATTATTAATGCTAGTGTAAGAAATGAAAAATCGCACAGTAGGCAATTAACTCAACTCTTTGTGAAAAATTGGCAACAAAAGCATCCTAACGATACATTTTCATACCGAGAGGTTGGATTAAAAGAAATACCTCACATCAACGAAAAATGGATTGCTAGTGCGTTTATTAAGCCTGAAGACAGAACAGCTGAAAATCAATTAGGAGTTAACTTGAGCGATAAGCTAATTAAAGAGTTTAAAGAACACAATGTATATGTTCTTGGAACACCTATGTACAATTGGTCTATACCTAGCGGATTAAAAGCTTACATAGATCAACTTATGAGAATTAATGAAACATGGAAGTTCCGCTCAGGAACACCCGATGGTGATTATGTTGGCTTACTAAAAAACAAAAAAATGTTTATCCTATCAAGCCGAGGTGATACTGGCTATGGTGAAAATGAAAAAAACGAGCACATGAACTTCCAAACTACCTATTTAAAGTTTGTTTTTGGAATTATGGGGATTAAAGATGTTTCCATAATTTCTTTAGATAATGAGGAGTTTGGAGGGGCTATTTTTGAAAACTCTAAAAAGAAGATATATCAAGAAATTGAAGCTATTTAACCTACCATCAAAATGTTGTTTATTATGAATGTAAACAGCATTTTTTAATGCCTTCTTTACATAACACAGCACCTAACAAACATTTTTCTACACACGCATCTATTTTTATCTTTTTACTTGTTTGGTGTTACTCCCCTTAGGCGGGGAGTATCGTTCCCCTTACCGAGGGAGTGTCACTCCCCTTAGGCAAGGAGTGTTGACCCGATTAGGCTTCGTGTGTTGACCCGATTAGGCTTCGTGTGTTGACCCGATTAGGCTTCGTGTGTTGACCCGATTAGGCTTCGTGTGTTGACCCGATAAAAAAGTTACACTTTTTTATCTTTCTTTTTTTATATTTGAATGAGTAAAAATTGCTATACCTTCTAATTATTCTACTATTTAAGATTGTGTTAGTGATTTTATTACGGATATAAACAAGTTAGCAGCAATTTGACAAAAAAATTGAGTTCAAGAAACGAAATAGATAGAATAGTATTTTATTCAAAAGAAGATATGGCTTCAAGTCATAACCTTATCAAGGCTGAAAAATTATTGAACAGTTTCAATTCTAAACAAAATTTCACGTTGAATGACTTACTTGAATTCTACAATATTAAGTTACATTTTGATAACGAACTATTTTTAACTAAATGGAGTAAATCTGACCAAGAAAAGTACAATCAAATTATAGAGGAAAATTGGTCATCGTTGAAAAAAAGGTTTTTAAAAATCAGTGACCAAAATATTGAGAATATTATAAAAGGTTTAGAATATCGATATAAAAATAATTTTTGGGAGTTAATTGATAAATTAAGTATTTATAAAAGCATCTCTCATTCAACATTTAGTGATATTCTTAAAAATTTTTCATCTCAAATAAATTACATTCTACCACAAAAGAATATAGTTCAGAAATTCAACAAAGTAATACGAGATTTTTTGATGAATTATAAAAATTCAGCTGAAATCCTGCTTTCGCAATTTGAAGAAAAAAAGAGTGACAATAAGTCTACTAAATTCTATTTCCCAAAAAGTCTCAGTTTGTCAGATAAAGAAAATATCATAAGTACTTACTTAGACCGTGAAGATTCCAACTTAAATTACGTAAGATTAGCCCAAAAATCAAAAGATTCAAATGAATTAAAGCTTTCAGACAAAACCAAATACAAAGCAAAAAAAAAGGCTGAAGAACAAAACAATGAAATAATAGATAAAGGACATACTTGGAATATAAGAGTACAAGGTGGACTTAGTGAAGACCAAGACGAACCTGTAATATTCAAAAATGAAAATGGATTAATAGAAGCCACTTACAGCGAAAAATATTTGGATGGAATTGAAAACCAAGTAGATTTATTTAAAGTGTTTAGTTACCTGTTTAATTACACAGATGAAACCTCATTAATCTATTTAGTCAGTAAGACAAGTGAATTAGACGTTTTGGAGCGTGTAATGGGCTTAAAATCCAAAAACGAGTATGAAATCGGAGAAGTTTTTACGAGAAAAGAAATGCTCTCTATTATACAATTACATCTCATTGATAATTATCTGAAAAGAAAAGGTCGTGGAATTGAACAAGTAATTAATTCATTTATCTCGCACATAAACGAACTACTTGAGCCAAATAATTTAATGTTTCAAATTAGAGTTTCAGACTCACCGGAATTAGACAAAATTCGTACCCTTTTACCTGATTTTGACTTTTTACTAAAACAGTATAAAAATTTAGCTGATGATGGCACTATTGACATTGAACTTCTTCAAGTAAGTTCTAAACCAATTGGATTTAGTCAAATTACCAGTCAAAATACCAAAAAGTATCTTTATTCTAATGACAAATTAATTTTAAAACTCAAACACATATTTTTTTCAGACCAAAGTCATATGTATTACACAGAAACTTTTGGAACAAAACACACTAATTTGTTTGATTTACTAACACAAGAAACAGTAAACATTGAAGATTTTGCAAACTACCAAAAAGATACAATTCAAACTTTAGTTGAAGATGGTTATCTAAAAATCAATAATGAAAAAAATGTAGAAATAGATAAAATCACTTTTATATACATCATTAGAGAAATTCATAGAAACGAATTACTAAGTTATTGGCATTATCCAAAATTCGTAAGAGACGAAATTGACCTGTTAATTGAGAAAAAAATGTTGTTTAACGAAACCACTTTATTTTCTAAAGAAGAAGTAAAATATCTTAATTTCTATCTAAACCAAAAGATATATACAAATGGTTACGATTTAAGAAATAAGTATTCGCACGGAACAAACACTCAATCTGAGGACAAACATAAAAGTGATTATTATTTAATACTCAAAATAATTATTCTTACTTTGTTAAAGATTGAAGATGATATAATTATAAACAAAAAAACTGTTGCTAACAATGGCTATAAGTAATTGCTTGTTCTCGTCTACTTCTGAAAATACTCGCAGATTTTCAGTTTGGTGTGTACTTGCAAAGTTTCGTGCTAAACCACGCAACTACTCATAGTCGAATTTAAGACTAGTAAAAACCATTAGCAAGAAGATAAAAGAAAAAGGTATAAAATGAGAATAACAAACATATTACTAATCGCATTCCTCTCTTTAAGTTTATTAAGTTGTAACTCAAAAAAGCAATTAGAAAACAAGTGGGATAAACTTACTAAAGCTGATAGTGAACAAGTTGAAATTAAAAGAATTAAGTGACTTTATTTCAGAAATAGATGGTCATTTTAAAATGAACGGAATTACTCAAAGTAAAGACACTTTAAACCTATTAACACAAACAAAGGATTCTGTAAAAATAGACCATGTAAATCTTATAATTTACTGGAGAGAAAACAGTTTCCATGCTAAAAACTGGAAGCCTATAAATCAAGACAATATTTACTTATTTTTTAGAGAGTAAATTATATCAATAGTAGATAATACTTTTAATTATTTATTTGATAATTTAAAAGCTCCTTCTTATATCAGATTATTATTTTGAGTGAATGGGCAGATACTTATAAAATAATTCAAGAGATGTTCAGATTCAAATATCGCTCAATCTTTTATATTAATTAAATAGATAAACTCAACATAACGCAATAATTTCATTACTTTTGTGTTATTATCAACTCAACCTATGTACAGTTTCAAGAGCCGGGGGGCTAATTACTGTGCATGAAAAAGTAAGAGCATCCAAATTTTGAATGCTCTTTTGTTTTTAATTACTTTTTTATATTTGCTTTTTAAAAAAACACTGTGCCTACAATTCCTTCATTTAAAGAGTTTAAAGAACTACACGTAACAATTCAAAACGTATTAATATCTTTTTTTATATTGCCTTTTTGGTATGTTTCTTTAAGGCTTTTTACAAATACTTTTTTTGATAGTAATTCTTTTACAACAGTAGTTATTTTTTGTTTTTGTTTTAATATGATTTCGTATTTAACCATAGAAACGTATTTGTATAAAATTTTTAAGTTTCAGAAAAAAAACAATGAGTCATTTAATAACTTGTTTAATGCTTTTAAAAATAATACATTGTCAGTATTATCTGTTTTGATTAACATTGTTTATCTCTCACTATTTATTTTTATCTACTACGTTATTACAGTTATAGCAAATATTCGTTCTAATTACTTCTTTTTTTGTGTTTTTTATTATTTCTTTCTGTTTATTATTCTCATAATACTTAAACGCCTTTCTTACAAAAAAAAACGTAAAAATGGCTATAATTAATATCATTTACTCTATTTTAAGAACACCTTATATACTCTTTACTATACTAAAATTTAAAGAGAAAGCGTCTTTTCGTTTATTTCCTGAGCCACAAAAGGCTTAGCAAAAACAGCATTTAAGCTGGCAATAACTTCAGTATAACTACCATTTGCCAGCGGAACTGTTATAGTAGATCCTTTAAACGCTACTAAACTTTGTCCTGCCTCAGCAGACTGTTTAAAAGGTGTTTGCATAACTGAATCACTCATAGTTCCGAAAGGACCATAAGAAGCCCCGCTTTTACCTGTTAAAGTTATTTGTGATACACATTGCCAACCATACCACACGTCCGTATAACCAGAAATAGCCACAATTGGGTCGTTTAACGGTATATCAATCGTTTTAGCTACTCCACTATTTCCACCATGCTGTGGTAATGTAAACACTCCAACACTTCTATCCTGAGTCCCAGTATTATAAGGTCCAGTTCCGGTATTTACTGTCTGAATAGCATCTAGTACATCACCCGAACGAATCATCATTTGCGTTATATTTGGATTCCCCGCAGCGCCAACTATCGGAGTATCGTCAAATGCGTTACTTGGTAATGGATTGGCTAACTGATTAAGAATCATAAATTGGGCTTGCTCAAACTGGAAGTTTCCAGAGTTAAAACGCCACATAAAAATGTCTTGATAATCATAAGAACCCCCGTTACTAGTAAACCCATCAGAAACCTCACTCCAAACTTGTTGAGCACTAGAGTTAGGTGCTGCATTTCCCGGTTCAAATTGCGCACCATAACCAATTTTCTCTGGCGATATTCCAGCACTTATAAATTCATATAATGGCATGCCATCGTAAAACTGTGGTGATACAAAATCGAAGGCACTATTTACAGTTGGATAATCAATAGAATTTGTTGGCCATGCAGGAGTAAACGACAAATAATATTTTACTGGCTGCTTATCAAACACTAAGCGAATCGTAGAAAACAAGATTTTAAATTGAGATTGAGTCATGCGTGTAGACACATCACCTTCCCAATCAACGTCCAATCCGTTCATACCAGTCTCTTTTAAGTAAGCTACCAAATTAGTTGCAAAATTAGTTGCTTCTTCTTGTTCGTTTCCACCAGATGAAAAAATTGAAGCTAGTGTGTTATCTCCCGAATAAACCATGGTTGTTAAAAACTTAATATTCGGATTCACTTGTCGGGCATCCTTCAATACAGAATTCAAATAATCTTGATTTGTAAGTCCACCTGGGTGTGATGAGTCACCTATTTTAATGGTAGTGCCTTTAGTAGCAGGAACTACCTCAAAAAAAGCAATTCCAAGAGATGTTACACTGTTATATACGTTGTATTTAATAAGTGATTGAAAACAACTATCAGGACTATTATAGTTTGTCTTAGGTGGTTCATCTTCATTTAAAAAGATCCAAGCGTTAATACCGTAGGGGAATTGAGAATTTTTCATAATATATTGTATTTAATGTTTACTTAGTTATCTTCGACAGCAGATTAAAAACCTAATCAAATACATTATATATCTAACAAACCTTTAGGCTTTACCTGAGTACGAATGCAGTTTTTTAAAGTCCCCTACTGCACTTATTATTTCATATCATTTGCTATTATAAAGTTGATAAATTAATAAACATCGTTTTAAAAAAAGTCAGTAAACGATTGATAATCAATCACGAACACATGTTTTACATGTATAAAAGAAAAAGTCGGATACCAACCAAAAGCTGATGCTTTTGAATTGTTTAAATTGATAAAGGAATAAAAACTACAATACCATATAAAAATAATTACTAGTACAAAACTAGTTACGAAAACGCCATTAACACTCCAACCACTCCTAAAAACAAACACAATGGAGAAAAAAACTTGGTATCGTTTACGGCAAACTCTGTTGCCTTAGTTTTCTTAAAAAAGCCTACATACTTAAAATCACCTATAGCCCTAATGAGAAAAATACTGGCTACAACATAAAGCCCATAGTTTTGTAGCCATGTAGGCATTGAAGGTAACGTAAATAGTTGTGTTTTTTCTGCATACACAACCGCAAAAGCACCTACTACTATAGCTACTACAAAAGTTAGTGCTTTAGGTGGGTTTATCGCTTTTTCATTTGCTGTTTTAGTAGGTATGACAGCATCTACCCATAAAGTTCCACCAAAAGCCCAATAAACGTGAATTAACGAGATAAAAAAGAGAATTAAAACGCAAATCACTCCTAAAAAATGTATCATAAATTGTAGTTTTTACCGTAAGTTTGTCTAACAAATTTAAGCATTCAACATGACAACTTTATTCATAAACATTAAAGAATTAATACAAATTAGAGAAACAAGTACTAAAAAAGTATCTGGAGCTGCCATGAGTATTTTACCTACCATAAAAAATGCTTTTTTATTGGTTGAAAATGGTATTATTACTGACTATGGAAGCATGAAAAAAGCTCCTACTTCTGCTGATAAAACGGTGGATTGTACTGGTAAAATGATGTTGCCTACTTGGTGTGATTCGCATACGCATATTGTATATGCAGGCAATCGTGAGCAAGAGTTTGTGGATAGAATTAATGGTTTGAGTTATGAAGAAATTGCCAATCGTGGTGGTGGTATTGTAAATTCTGCAAAGAAGTTACAAGAAACTTCAGAAGAAGATTTGTACCAACAATCGGCAAAACGCTTAGAAGAAGTAATTGCTTTAGGTACTGGTGCTGTTGAAATAAAATCAGGTTATGGTTTAACCGTAGATGCTGAGTTAAAAATGTTACGTGTTATTAAAAAGCTACGTGAAAACTACAACATCCCTATAAAAGCCACTTTTTTAGGGGCACACGCCTTCCCTACTGAATACAAAAACAACAGAGAAGGATATATCAATGTAATTATTGAAGAAATGTTACCTAAAGTTGCTGAGGAAAATCTAGCGGATTTTGTAGATGCTTTCTGCGAAACGGGATACTTCTCAGTAGAAGATACTGACAGAATTTTAACCGCTGCGCAACAATACGGATTAACACCAAAAGTACACGTAAACCAGTTTACAACTATTGGTGGTATACAAGTAAGTATAAAACACAATGCCTTGTCAGTAGATCATTTAGAAGTAATGAATACAGAAGATATTGAAGCGTTGAAAGGAACGCAAACCATGCCTGTTGCCTTACCTTCTTGTTCGTACTTTTTAAGTATTCCATACACCCCTGCTCGTGATATTATAAATGCAGGATTGCCGTTAGCCTTAGCTACCGATTACAACCCAGGGTCTACACCATCAGGAAACATGAACTTTGTAGTAGCAACGGCTTGTATTAAAATGAAAATGACACCAGAAGAGGCTATTAATGCAGCAACCATTAACGGAGCCTATGCAATGAATTTATCTGATGAGGTTGGAAGTATTACCAAAGGAAAAAAAGCGAATTTAATCCTTACTAAAGAGATTCCTTCGTATGGGTTTTTACCGTATTCCTTCGGAAGTAACTTAATTGATTCAGTGTTTATCAACGGAAAAGAGGTGTAAATTGCACACTGTCATTCCGAGTAATAACGTATAATCTCATTAAGGTGAGTTACGAACATTCTTGAGGTTTCTCCTTTAGTTACACTCCAGTTCAAAATGACGTTTTAACAACGTTTGTCATTCCTGCGTAGGCAGGAATCTCTTAGAAGGTATTAAAGGATGCACAAAACAAATCATCAATATTATATTTATATCATCACTAATAAAAAAGATGGGGTTTTATATATAGGTGTTACTAACAATCTTGAAAGAAGAATCTTTGAACATAAAAACAAACTTGTAAAAGGTTTTTCTTCTAAATACAACCTGGATAAATTGATTTACTTTGAAGAGCACCAATTTATTAAGGAAGCTATAAAAAGAGAGAAAAACATGAAAAAATGGAAAAGAGCATGGAAAATAAACTTAGTAATTAAAGAGAACCCTAATTGGGATGATTTAGCTAAAAACTGGTATAACTAACAAAAAGATTCCTGCCTACGCAGGAATGACAATACAACAATATGCTAACAATATTCAACGAAAAAGACATACAAGAATTTGTAGCTCCTCGTGAAGGAGAAACAAAATTAGGAGAGTGCGTTGCGGTTATCGACTCTAAAAAAGACCTACAATCGGAACTTAAAAATTCCTCTGCTTCTTTTGTTATTTTAGGAGTTCCAGAAGATATTGGTGTTCGTATGAATGGCGGAAATGGTGGTGCACACACTGCTTTTGTTCCTGCTTTAAAGTCGTTTTTAAACACCCAGCAAAACCAATTTATTAATGGAAATGACATCCTTGTGTTAGGCTATTTAGATTGTTTGGACGATGTATATAGTTTTGATGTTTCTGACAGAGAGAAAGGTGATTTATTAGTAAAAGCGATAGATAAAGAGCTTTCTAAGCTTATTAAAATAATTGTTGAGAGTGGTAAAACTCCTATTATCATTGGTGGTGGACACAACAATGCTTACGGAAATATTAAAGGACTTTCTGAGGGGAAAAATCAACCCATAAACGTAATTAACTTAGATGCACATACCGATTTACGCCGTTTAGAAGAGCGTCATAGTGGTAACGGATTTTCATATGCCTTACAAGAAAGTTTTATTAAAAATTACTTTATGTTCGGATTGCATGAAAACTACACTCCTCAGTATATTTTTGACATGATGCACAACAGTTTGCATCTAGAGTATAATACTTTTGAAGAATTAGAGGTATATCAGTCTACTTCTTTTGATGGAGAATTACAACGTGCTAAAAACTTTATAGAAAATACTCCTTTTGGTATCGAAATCGATTTGGATTGTGTACAGCATTTTCCAAGTAGTGCCATGACTCCTAGCGGATTTACTCCACAACAAGCTCGTAGATTTACACATTATTTTGGAACACTACAAAATGCTTCTTATTTACATATTTGTGAGGGAGCCCCTGCAGTTGTTAAAGATGAAATAGCTAACGGACAAGTAGGAAAATATATTAGCTACTTAATTTCTGATTTTATTAAGGCTAAGAGTAATTAATTATACGTTATTACGAACCGAGATACAACAAAACTCAATTAAAAACTTGAAGGTTTAGTTACACTGATTTTTACGGCTTTCCTCTCTGGCTACGATACTTATAACTAGGTAAGAAATACAAAAAAGTACGAGCAGATGCTCGTACTTTTTATGGTATATAGGTTTTGTTTGAAACATCAAACACTACTGTTGCCTGTTACATAACAGTAGTGTTTGGTGTTAAACAACAGTACTGTTGTTACTTAGGCAACAGTAAGGCTAAATGTAGAATCACCTACCATAATATCCTTTAAAAAGCGTTCAGAATTTCCTGTTACTTGCGTTTTAACTCTAACATGGTAGTTACCTGTAGCAAGGGCTGGAACTTGACCAATAATCTTCTTATAGCTATTTTGTGCTAAATAAGAAACTTTGGTTTCGGTACCATCTTCGGCAACAAAATACAAACCAACCTCAGGTAAGTCACCCGCAACTTTTAAGCGCAAACCGTTCAGCTCAAACAAACCGTTGGCAGATAAGGTAGTATTCGTAGTTACTGTTAAATTATTAATAACCGTGTTGGTAATAGGTGCAGTTACTTTTTGTAGCGGAATATCGTCTTTAATTTCATTGATTAACTTTCCGCTGTTGAGGTTTACGTGTAGTTTATGAGTTTCAGGATTAAAACCATCCTCCTCCGTATCAAAAACTCCAGAAATAGAGTAGCCAATATTTAGTAAGGGTAGGTTAATGTTATCGCCCTCTTCTATCGACTCGATAATCTCTTCATAGTAAGAATTAAGTACCGCTACAATATCGGTTTTACTTACTAGGTTTCGTTTACTCAACATTTTATCAATCAACTCATCTTGATTAATAGTACGCTCTGTTAATATGCGTGCTGAGTAGTTGGTTTCATTGGTTAACTTGTTTTTAATTAAATAGTACTTCATCATATTGATTTTTAAATTATTTACTTTTCCTTTTGAATACTTTTTTGGGTAGTAACACTTACAATAAGAGTTACTCCTTTTAATGAGATTCCTCACTACCGTTCGGAATGACGGTTTGGGTTTGCTATTAGTTTGCGTCATTTCTGTAATGACGATGTACAAAAACATTTTCTAAATACTACTTACTTTACAAGTATATTTGCATACAGAAAAAAGAAAAATAGTATAGCCTTAATGACACATCCTTTACGACAGCATATTGAAGAGATTATACCTTTAACTGATGAGGAATTTGCCTATATTCTAAGTTTTTTTCAGCCTATTACTAAACGTAAACATCAATACTTATTGCAAGAAGGCGAAACTGCCAATAAAGAGTATTGGGTAGTTAAAGGTTGTGTAAAAAGTTATTTTATTGAGGATAGCGGTAAAGAGCATATTCTTCAATTTGCTATGGAAAATTGGTGGATTACCGATTACGAGTCATTTGTAAAGCAACTACCTTCTAAAACTGCAATTAACTGTATTGAAGATTGCGAACTACTATACATTACTTACGAAAACCGTGATAAACTAACTGCCTCTATGCACAAAATGGAACGATTTTGGGCTAAAAAGAGTAAAATGGGCAGAATAGCTCTTCAAAAAAGAATTGTATCACTCTTACAAAATTCTGCAAAAGAAAGATATGACCGACTTTTAGAACAATACCCTACCCTTTTTCAACGGGTTCCTAAAAAAATGATTGCTGCTTATTTAGGCGTTTCTAGAGAAACTCTTAGCAGACTTAATTCTTAGTTTTAGTACTTCTTATTATTTGTATGTGACATACATCACTTTAAAGGTGTGACATAGTTCCTGTGTAGAGTTGTGCATCCACCGCAACTTTGTAGCATAATTTTAAAACATATTATTATGCCTTTTGTAAATATTAAGATTACTGACGAACAAGTAACTCAAGAACAAAAACGTCAACTTATTGAAGGAACTACACAACTTTTAGTTGATGTGCTTCAGAAAAACCCTGCAACTACCCATATTGTTATTGAAGAAGTTCCTATGGGTAATTGGGGACATGATGGTAAACAATACTTAGGAACTAAAAATAAGACTCATGAAAAATAAAACCGTAATTATTACAGGAGCTTCAACGGGTATTGGTAAAGAAATTGCTAAACTTTTTATTGAAAAAGAATGCAATGTAGTAATGAATGCTTCTAACGAAGAAAATTTACGAAATGCTTATAAAGAACTAGGAAGTCCTTCAAACGCAGCATTTCTTGTTGGAGACATTAGTAAACAGGAGACAAGTAAGCGATTAGTAGCCTTGGCTTTGGAAAAGTTTAACGCTATAGATGTGTTAATTAACAATGCTGGAATCTTTGCTCCTAAGCCTTTTTTAGAGGTTGAAGAAAGTGATTTAGAGTTGTATTGGAATGTAAATTTAAAAGGAACTTACTTTGCTTCTCAGGCTGTTATTCCTAGTATGGTAGCACAAAAAAGTGGAGCTATTATAAATATAGGAACCGTTTTGGTAGATCATGCTATTGCTGGTTTTCCTGCTACTGCTCCTTTAATTAGCAAAGGTGCAATTCATGCCTTAACCAGACAACTCGCTGCTGAGTTTGGTAATGATAATATTAAAGTAAATACTATTGCTCCAGGTATTATTAGAAGTCCGTTACAAAATAAAATAGGCATTGAAGATGCTGATAGTTTAGCTGGATTACACTTGTTAAACCGTATTGGTGAGGTTACTGATATTGCTGAAGCTGCTTACTATTTAGCTTTTTCAAATTTTGTTACAGGAGAAACTATGAATGTAGCTGGTGGACACACCGTTGGTCATGCTATTTAAAAAATAAAAAGATGTATAAAGAGAATATAACAGCAATAGAGCTTTTAGTAACGAACTACTTTGAGGGTATTTTTTATGGAGATACTGAAAAACTTAAAGTATGCTTTCATAACAATGCTCCTATTTATGGAGACATTAAGGGAGTTGATTATTTTAAAAGTTCTGAAGATTATATTGATGGTGTTGCTAATAGACAAAGTCCAAATGATTTGAAGGAATCTTTTAACATGAAAATTATTGGAGTTGATATTATGGGGGAAATTGCCATGGCTAAGTTACATGTACCAATGTTAGGGTATAATTACTACGACTATTTATCGTTAACTAAAATAGATACTGACTGGAAAATTGTAGCTAAGATTTTTACACATGTAATATAAAGACAAAAAACCACCGACTTTAATTCGGTGGTTTAAAAATATGTATTAAGGTTAGTTATTTCTTAGTACATGTTTTGTAATGCTGTAATATCGTTACCATTAAACTCTCCGTCTTCGTTAGAGCTAAAGCAAGCTAACATAACTGAAGTTGAATCGTATCCTGTTGGTGTACCAGACACATGGTTAGCTCCTACACCTGCCGTACCTTCGTTACTATTTTGTCCACAACTTTGACGGCTAAACCAATCAGTATGTCTAAACCCTACTGAATGCCCAATTTCGTGTGTAATAACATGCTCAACAACATTAGTATCGTAGCTGTTCAAACCATATATTTGTACAAACTTATAAGGTAAGCCATTACTTGGAAAACCTGCGCTACCACCTGCTCCAGATTGAGTTGGATTATGATATACCACCATATCTTTAGTATCATAGTTGGTACCAAAACTTAATGTAAAGCTAATAGAAACTCCACTTAAATTATTGTAATTATCTACTGCCCATTGAAGTGCTGTTTGCTCTTTACTAGAAAGACCATATCCACCACCACCAGTATATCCAATAATAGAAATATTTCTACCTTGAGACACTAAATTATTGGTTGAGTATTGACGAGCAGATTGATCTTTAGCTTTAGCCATAGCAAACAACTGATCTTCTGTCATTACTACATCTTCTTCTAAAAATAAGCGCACTTCTGATGTTCCGTCAGGAAAATAAAAATTATCATAACGAATATGATCTACATTTAACTCCAATTTGGCTGCAGCATCAACAACCTCTTGAGGTACAGGTTTAAGCCCTGGATTATCGCTATATTGCAGTATAGCATCTGATTCTTTAATTTGTTCGTTTTCACTTGAACATGAGGTGAAGAATACACCTACCGACAAGCCCATAATTAGGGCTAACTTTGTTTTTCTCATAATATGAAGGGTTTTATAATTCGCTGTAAATCTACACTTTAGATTCAAATACCTAAAACAAAACCTAAAAAAATGTTAAAAAAAAGAATATTTAAACAGAAAAATCATAAAGTATTAAATATTTAACAATAAAGGGTGATTTTAAACAACCAACAAACAGGCTAGCAACTACTTATAAACAAAACTTCCTTTAACCATGATAGTTAAAGGAAGTTTATATAATTATTTATAGTTTTTACTACTTATATAATGGTGCTTTGCCCCATGTGTATATTTTGGAAGTTCATATCACTATCTTCTTGATTATAGATATAATCTGCTATAAAATCTCCTACTTTACTAGTGGAAAACGGGTTTTCTGAATTGATATCTTCTGTAGTTATTCCTAATTCTAATGATTTTTGAACAGCACGCTCTATTGTATCTGCTTCAGCATGTAGCCCTAAGTGTTTTAATAATAACGCTGATGATAGTATTGATGCTAGTGGATTTGCAATATCTTTCCCTTTTGCTTGTGGAAAAGATCCATGAATAGGCTCAAACAACGCATTTTCTTTTCCTACTGAAGCTGAGGCTAACAAACCTATAGAACCTCCTATAACACTTGCTTCGTCTGAAAGAATGTCTCCAAAAAGGTTTTCTGTTAGTATTACATCAAACTGTTTTGGGTTTAAAATTAATTGCATTGCAGCATTATCTACAAATAAGAAATCTAGTTCAACATCTGGATATTGTGTTGCCAATGCTGTTACTGCTTTACGCCATAACCTTGACGTTTCTAGTACATTGGCCTTATCTACCAATGTTAGTTTTTTTCGTCTTTTTTGAGCTGCTTGAAAAGCTAAATGTGCCATTCGATCAATTTCTTCAACTGTATAAGAGCAACCATCAAAAGCATGCTGTCCGTCATCACTTAACTCTTTAATCCCAAAATAGATTCCTCCAGTTAATTCTCTATAAATAGTAATATCTGTTCCTTCAATCCTATCTTTTTTTAATGGTGAATTATGAATTAAGGTATCATACGCTTTTACTGGGCGTACATTACAAAACAATCCTAGCTCTTTTCTTAAACGTAATAACCCTTGCTCTGGACGCACTTTTGCTGTAGGATCATTATCGTATTTTGGATCTCCAATAGCTCCAAATAAAATAGCATCACTCTTTTTACATAATTCAACAGTTTCTTCTGGCAACGGGTTTCCTGTTTTATCAATAGCACAAGCACCCATTAATGTTTCTGTAAATAAAAATGTATGGTCAAATACATTACCAACAGCTTTAAGCACTTTTTTTGCCTGTTCTGTTACCTCAGGTCCAATTCCATCTCCTGGTATTACTGTAATATTATACTTCATCTTTTTATTTTTTATATCATTGTTGCTTCAAAAGCTGTTATTGTGTCTTTTTTACTGATTAAAAAATCTATATCGTCATAACCATTTATCATACATAGCTTTTTGTATGGATTGATTTCAAAATCTACATTACCTATAGGTGTTTTAAGTTTTTGGTTTTCTAAATCAACTATAATCGTTGTATCAGGTAATTCTGTTACTTTTTTTAACAGTTTTGCTAAATATTCTTTGGGTACTTGTACTGGTAATATTCCGTTATTAAGTGCATTTCCTTTAAAAATATCTGCAAAAAAACTACTGATGACTACTTTAAATCCGTAGCCTGCTAATGCCCATGCAGCATGTTCTCTACTTGAGCCACATCCGAAATTATCTCCTGCTATTAAAATGCTTCCTGTATAATTTGTATTGTTTAAAACAAAGTCTTCATTTAAACTACCATTTTTATTGTAGCGCCAATCTCTAAACACATTGTCTCCAAACCCTTCTTTATTGGTTGATTTTAAAAATCGTGCAGGTATAATTTGATCGGTATCTATATTCTCCGTGGATAACGGTACTGCGGTATCTATTAGTTTAACAAATTTCTCCATTAGTTTAATTGTTTTGTAAAGTCAGTAATTTTCCCTTCTACTGCCGTAGCTGCTGCCATTAATGGACTTGCTAAAATGGTTCTCGCTCCTTGCCCTTGACGCCCTTCAAAGTTTCTATTTGAAGTTGACACGCAGTATTCTCCTTCTGGTATTTTATCGTCATTCATTGCTAAACATGCTGAACAACCTGGTTGTCGTAATTGAAATCCTGCTGCTTCAAAAACCTCTTGCAAACCTTCTCGTTTTATTTGTTTTGCTACTTGTTGTGACCCTGGTACTAACCACGCATTTACATTCGCTGCTTTTTGTTTTCCTTTTATATAGTTTGCTGCAACTCTAAAATCTTCTATTCTTGAGTTAGTACAACTTCCAATAAACACATAGTTAACGGGTGTATTTATTAATGATGTTCCTTTTTTAAAGTTCATATATTGTAATGATTTTTCAAAGGAAGCATCATTAAATTGGGGAATGTTCTCTGAAATTTTTATTCCCATTCCTGGGTTGGTTCCATAAGTAAGCATTGGCTCAATATCTTCTGCCTTAAAAGTGTATTCTTTATCAAACTTTGCGCTTTTATCAGTCTTTAATGTTTTCCAATAGGCTACTTTGTTATCAAACTCGTCTCCTTTTGGTGCAAACTCACGTCCTTTTACATATTCAAAAGTGGTTTCATCTGGAGCTATCATGCCTCCTCTTGCTCCCATTTCAATACTCATATTACATACGGTCATACGTCCTTCCATAGACATTTCTTCAAACACATTTCCTGCATATTCGCAGAAATATCCTGTACCTGAATTTGTTCCTAATTGTGCTATGATATACAAGATTACATCTTTAGGCAACACTCCTTTTTTCAACTTACCGTTTACAGTTACGCGTAAACTTTTAGGTTTTTCTAACAACAAACATTGGCTTGCAAATACTTGGGCTACTTGGCTTGTTCCAATACCAAAGGCAATGGTACCAAAAGCACCATGTGTTGATGTATGGCTATCTCCACAAACCATGGTCATTCCTGGTTGCGTAATTCCTAACTCGGGAGCCATTACATGCACAATTCCGTTATATCGATGTCCTAATCCATATAAAGTGATATTGTTTTCCTTACAATTTTGTGTTAACTGCTCTAGTTGATGCCTTGACAGTTCGTCTTTTATTGGTAAATGTTGATTTACGGTTGGTGTATTATGATCGGCTGTTGCTACTGTTTTGTCTGGTCGTGCAATTGGAATATTACGTTCTTTTAACTCGTTAAATGCTTGCGGACTGGTTACTTCATGAATTAAATGTTTGTCTATGTATAATATTTGTGGTCCGTCTTTTACAGTATCCACTACATGCGCATCCCATACTTTATCAAATAATGTCTTTCCCATTAAGCTATGGCTATTTTTGAAATTTTATTAACTTGTTTCATAATCTGATGAATGTCTTCATCGATTACTTCTTTTTGTCTGTCAGCAAACTGTAAGAACGTTTTATAAGCTGTATCTAACTGAATTTTAGTTAACTCGTACCCTATCTTTTTTGCACGATATGCCAAAGCTGCTCTTCCGCTTCTTGCAGTTAATACAATAGCACTTTCGGTTACACCTACATCTGCTGGATTGATAATTTCATAGGTTTCACGATTCTTGATAACTCCATCTTGATGAATTCCTGAGCTATGCGCAAAAGCGTTTGCCCCTACAATAGCCTTGTTAGGTTGCACAGGCATTCCCATACGTTCACGAACCATGATACTTGTATCGTACAGTAACTTAGTGTTAATATCTGTTTGAAGGTTTAAGTATGGATGCTGCTTTAAAATCATTACTACTTCTTCTAAAGCCGTATTTCCTGCTCGCTCTCCTATCCCGTTGACGGTACACTCTATTTGACGCGCGCCATTAACAGCTCCTGCAATAGAGTTTGCTGTGGCTAATCCTAAATCGTTATGGCAATGGCAAGAAATAATTACATTTTCAATGCCTTTTACGTTGTCTTTTAGGTATTTTATTTTTGTTCCATATTCTTCAGGCAAACAATATCCTGTAGTATCTGGAATATTCAACACTGTTGCTCCAGATTTTATAACTTCTTCACAAACTTTGGCTAAAAAAGCATTATCGGTTCTACCCGCATCTTCTGCATAAAACTCCACATCATCTACAAAGTTTTTAGCATATGAAACGGCTTCTTTTGCTCGCCTAATTACTTCTTCTTTCGAAGCATTGAATTTATACTGAATATGTGAATCACTAGTACCAATACCTGTATGAATTCTAGGCTTATTAGCAAACTTCAAGGCATCTGCTGCTACTTCAATATCTTTTTTCACAGCTCTTGTTAGTCCGCAAACAGCAGCATTTTTTACTAATTTAGCTATTTCTTGTACTGATGTGAAATCTCCTGGACTGGATACAGGGAAACCTGCTTCTATTACATCAACTCCTAAAAAATCGAGTCTTTCAGCAATAATTAGTTTTTGTTGGGTATCTAATTTACATCCTGGGACTTGCTCTCCGTCTCGTAATGTGGTATCGAAAATTTGAATTTTATCGCTTTGCATAAATCTAACTATGATTATCAAAATAAAAACCAAATGTATATATTGGCTTTTCTAGCAAGCTCTTTTTTAACGGGTTAGTTACGATATCAAAACAACAAAAAACAAAAACAACACACTGAAAAACAAAAAGTTATGCGTAAACAAATTACATTCTCCAATCAACAAAATGACGCGTTGTTTGTTTTGATAAAGTCTTTATCCAAGTCAGAAAAACGTCAGTTTAATTTATATGTTGGTCGTTTAGGGGGTAATGTAGACGCTAAATTTTTTGCACTTTTTAAATTGCTTGAAAAACAGAAAAGTTATAACGAGAAGGCTATTATAGATAGCGGTGTAGTGAGCAAACAACAGTTATCTAACTTAAAAGCTCATTTATACAAGCAAATACTAACTAGTCTTCGTATGAATCCTGCTCATAAAAATATTCGAATTCAAATACGTGAGCAGTTAGATTTTGCTACAGTTTTATATCAAAAAGGGTTGTACAAGCAAAGTTTAAAACTGCTTGACAAAGCAAAAAATATGGCGGTTGAAAATGAAGAAAAAAATGTTGCTTATGAAATTGTTGAGCTTGAAAAGGTTATTGAAAGTCAATACATAACCCGAAGTATTGATACACGTTCTGACGAGTTAACTATCCAAGCGAAAGGACTTAGCATGCAAAATGTTATCGCCAGTAAATTATCAAACTTGTCGATACAACTATACGGAACTTTGTTGAAAAATGGTTATGTAAAAAATGATGAGGAATTACAACGAGTGAATACTTATTTTTATTCTAAACTTCCTGAATATACGTATGAAAACCTGGGGTTTAGAGAAAAGCTATGGTTATACAAAGCACATTTGTGGCACAGCTTTTTAACGCAAGATTTTTTACAGAGTTATAAGTATGCTAATAAATGGGTAGATTTATTTAAGCATGATACTAAAAATATTTCTTTGCATCCTGTTTTTTATTTAAAAGGAAAGAACTACTTATTAGAAAGCTTATTTTTTATAAAGCATTATGATAAGTTTAAAGAAGAACTTTCTGCTTTTGAAAAGGAAATTGAAGAAAAAAGTATTCCGCAAAATAGCAATACTGAAATCTTAACTTTTCTATATTATTATGCTAACAAATTGCACTTACACTTCTTAGAGGGTAGTTTTTCTGAAGGCGAATATTTAGTGGCTATTATTAATGATAAGATTAATAGTTATAAGAGTCGTCTTGATAATCATCATATCGTCGTATTTTACTATAAAATCGCCTGTTTGTACTTCGGTATGGGTAAAAACAAGGAATGTATTTTATATTTAAATAAGATTATTAAGCCTAAAAATATTCAGGTAGCTAACGACTTACAGTGTTTTGCGAGGGTACTTTCTTTAATTGCTCATTACGAGTGTGGATTGGATTATGATTTGGAGCGACAGTTTAAAGATACCTATCGCTTTTTACTAAAAATGGAGAATTTACAAGAGGTTCAAAAAGAGTTTATTTCTTCTATAAAAGCGTTGGGAGATGTGTTTCCGCATCAAATAAAAAAGGAGTTAAAAAAAGTACACAGTCGCCTCAAGGTTTATGAGAATCATCCTTATGAAAAAAGAGCTTTTTTATATTTAGACATCCTTTCGTGGCTTGAAAGCAAGATTGAAAATAAACCTGTTGCTCAAATTATTAAAGAGAAATTTGTTAGTTCTCAAAAGTGTTGAAAATAGTATTAGATTTATCCTTGTAAAGTACTGATTAAAAAAATCTAATTACTAATTCTCGTCTCCTTTAGGAAAGCTAAACAAGTTGACTAAATATAAACATGCTAATTAAAAAAAGTAAAAAGTATCTAAAAAATAACTTGAAGAACATCTCTGAACCTTTTGGATAGGATAACTTATTTTTACTATCACCTATAAATATCTTAAAAGACTCCTTATTGCTTTCAATTAAGTTAACTAATTTAAATAGCTGGTAAATACCTATAATTAAAAACAGAATACTGATTAATTGTTTAAGCATTACTATTTTGTTTTACCTTAATTTTCACTCGTTAGTACGATAAGAGCATGTTTATAACTCATCTTTATAAGATTCCTCCTCCTACCTCGTCAGAATGACGTTCTATTTTATTGGTAATCGCCCTGCGATTAAAACAACTGTTCTTTTTTCACTTGCTGATATTCTTCTACAATTGCTTCTAACACTTCTTTTGCTGGTTTAATTTCATGGATAAGCCCTGCTACTTGACCTATTTCTAGTTCTCCATCATCCAAGTTCCCTTCAAACATACCTCTCTTAGCACGCGCACGTCCTAACAATTCTTTTAATTGCTCTATCGTTGGGTTTTGTTGATATAGTTCTTGAACTTCTTTAAAGAATTTGTTCTTTACCAAACGTACAGGTGCTAACTCCTTTAATGTTAATTGTGTGCCACCGTCTTTTACATCTACAATCGTTTTCTTGAAATTATCATGCGCTGAAGATTCTATAGTCGCAGCAAAACGACTTCCTATTTGCACTCCATCTGCTCCTAACACCATTGCTGCTAACATTCCTCTACCCGAACCTATTCCTCCTGCGGCAATTACTGGAATTTTAACTTGCTCTTTTACCATAGGAATTAACGTAAACGTAGTAGTTTCTTCACGTCCGTTATGACCTCCTGCTTCAAAACCTTCACAAACTACAGCATCTACTCCAGCTGCTTCCGCTTTTAAGGCAAATTTTACTGAACTTACCACATGAACTACCGTAATTCCTTTTTCCCTTAAAAAAGAGGTCCATATTTTTGGATTACCTGCGGAAGTAAACACAATTTTCACTCCTTCTTCAACGATAATATCCATGATTTTTTCTATATCAGGATACAACATTGGCACATTTACCCCGAAAGGTTTGTCTGTTGCTTTTTTACATTTTTGAATGTGTTCACGAAGTACTTCTGGATACATAGATCCTGCTCCAATTAATCCTAATCCACCTGCATTTGACACTGCAGAAGCTAGCTTCCATCCTGAAACCCAAATCATTCCTCCTTGAATAATTGGATATTGTATATTAAATAATTTGGTAATTCTGTTTTGCATAGCGTAAATGTACAATCATTAGCTAGGAAGCACAAAAAAACCTCGAAAAAATCGAGGCTATATATTTATATTCTTATGTATTAAAAAATTACGAAATAACACCAGAACCTAACAGCTCTTCATTTGTATACCAAGCAACAAATTGCCCTTCTTGAATAGCAGACTGTGGATTTTCAAACTCTACATAAATTCCGTTATCAACTTTATATAAAGTAGCTTTTTCTAATGGTTGTCGGTAACGAATACGTGCTTCTACCTCCATAGATTCACCAGTTTGTAAAGCTACATCTTCACGTACCCAATGTAGTTCTTCATTTGATACAAATAATACACTTCTATACAATCCTTGGTGATTTTTTCCTTCTCCAGTATAAATAATGTTGGTATCTACGTCAGTTTCAATTACAAACAATGGTTCTTTGGTTCCTCCAACTGCTAATCCTTTACGCTGACCTTTTGTAAAATAATGTGCTCCTTGGTGTTTTCCTACTATTTTTCCATCCTCTTTGTTATAAGAAAACTTTGTTGAAAAATATGCTAACTCTTCTTCTTTATTCTCAAATTCTGGAACTGGACGATTGTACTGCTCAAATTCATCTGGAATTCGAACAATATCTCCTTCTTTAGGTTGTAGTTTTTGTTGTAAAAAGTCGGGAAGTCTTACTTTTCCAATAAAACACAGTCCTTGACTATCTTTTTTATCGGCTGTAATTAAATCTGCTTCTTTAGCTATTTCACGAACTTCAGGTTTTGTCAATTCTCCAATTGGGAACAATGCCTTTGACAGTTGTTCTTGTGATAATTGACATAAAAAGTATGATTGATCTTTATTCGTATCTTTTCCTGCTAATAACTTGTATACAGGCTTTCCATCAATAATTTCTTCTGCTTTTCTACAATAATGTCCTGTAGCTACATAATCAGCTCCTAAACTTAATGCGATGTCCATAAACACATCAAACTTAATTTCTCGATTACACAATACATCTGGATTAGGTGTACGACCTTTTTCGTATTCGTTAAACATATAATCAACAATACGTTCTTTGTATTGTTCGCTTAAATCAACTGTTTGAAAAGGGATCCCTAATTTTTCTGCAACAATCATGGCATCATTGCTATCTTCTAACCATGGACATTCATTAGAAATGGTTACGGAATCGTCGTGCCAATTTTTCATAAATAAGCCAATAACTTCGTAACCTTGCTCTTTTAATAAATAAGCAGTTACACTACTATCTACACCTCCTGAAAGTCCTACTACTACTCTTTTCATTTTTTACTTTTGAAGCTGCAAATTTACGAAATAATAAACATTTTTATGATGGAAATAATTGATGATTTCATTACTAAAATTGATGGACCCTGATATGGCTTAGTTTATTACCTTATTTTAGAATCTTATTTAAATTCTCTATATCTATAGTTTAATTTTTAGGAATTGAAAACGCTTCTTTTTTTCTCTTATCGGTAACAACTTCTCCATCCATGTAAAATTGCCATTTACCGTCTCTTTTACCATTTTTATACATCCCTTTTTCTTTTAAATCTCCTTTTAAATCGTAGTATTTTCCTTCTCCTTCTAATTTACCATTTACATAATACACTTCTTCAATCATCACTCCTTCTTCAGTAAAAACCTTAGAAAGTCCATTTTTCTTACCGTCTTTATAAATACTCTCTTCGGTTAATTTACCATTTCTATAGTAGTTTTTTAGCACACCGTCTAATTTACCATCAACATATTCTTCTTCAGAAAAAAGCTTTCCATCTGAAAAATAATACGTCCACTTACCTACTCTCTTTCTTCCTATCATCCATCCTTTTGTTTTTACTTTTCCTTTTGGAGTAAAAAATTGCACAAAAGCACTATCTGACTTTGTAGAAAACTCCTTAGTCATAGAAGGCACTCCGTAAGAGTTGGGTTCGTAAAAATTAAATGTTCCTACCTCTTTTCCGTTTTTAAATTCACCTGAGTATCTTATTTTATTTTTATTATCGTTATAATACTTTTTCCATACTCCATCTCTTTTACCATTTGCATCAAACTGATTAATTTTTTGTGCTTGTGCAGCCATTGTAAAAAAGACTGATAATAAAAGTCCTGTTGAAAATATCCTTTTTATATTTATCATGCTATAATTTCTTTTACATTTCAAATTTACATAAACCATACCAATATGAGTCTTGATTTTTTAATTTCTGTGCTAGAAAATGTTGATAATCCTGCTAGAGTAAACAGAGATAATGCTGCAAATATTGTATTAAAGCAACCTGAATTAGTAAAGTTTTTAGTTGATATTACTTTCGATGTTGATAACAAACTATCTATTAAAGCTGCTTGGGTATTGGAATGGATTTGTACACATAATGGAATTGAACATATTACACCTTTCTTAGCTATTTTTACAAAAAATATATCTAAAGTACATTTTGATAGTGCTGTAAGGCCTTGTGCAAAAATTTGTGAGCATTTAGCAACTGCTTTTACTTCTAAAACAGCTAATAAAACAAAGGGACAGCTAACTGAGACTGATATTGATTTAATTATAGAAACTGGATTTGATTGGTTGATTACTGATCAAAAAATAGCAGTAAAAGCATACACCATGAATACTTTATATTTATTTGGCTTACAGAGAGACTGGGTTCTTCCTGAGTTAGAACACCTAATTCGCACTAAAGTAATTCATGAAAGTAAAGGTTGTAAAGCTAGAGGAAAAAAAATATTGGAGTTGATTGAGAAGCATAGATTATAAGAAAAATTTAACCAATTAGAAACTCTTAAAGGCTTTTCAGAAAATCATAACTACTTCCACTCTGTTTTAAATATATCTTTAAGGTGTTAACCATAAAATATATTAATTAATGAAAAAAGACATTTTAAATTTAAAAGGAGTTAAGGAATTAACAAAATTTGAGCTAATTGAGATTGAAGGAGGGCGTAATTTAGCAACTTCGGCTACTAGTGCACAACTAGACAAAACAGAAGTTGGAGACCCTAGTAAAAAATATGAATGCTATTTTACACATATTGGATTAACCTTGTATTTTTCTCACTACTCAAGTATTGATGAGTCAAACGGAGACAATATTAAGTGTTATCGTTCTAGTTATTATTCTTAAATTTAAGTTTCATTACTAAAAGTTTTTTAAGCGAACCAATTAGTTCGCTTTTTTTTATGCCGCTTTTCTATATTTCAGTAAAACTATGAAATAAAAAATTACTCTTCTTACCCGTTGTGCATTTTAGATAATGCTAATTTTAATATTGTTAATATTTCTATCAAAAACAAATTTATTGATGTATTGAATTGTTGTTAGGGCAGCTATTTTAGATAGTATTCTCGTCTTAAACCCTTGAAAAAATTTGGCGTAATTACGTCTTATCATAAACTGATCACAGAGTTGAGAAAATAATGTTTCTATTCTTTTTCTTGATTTTCTAAAGATATATGGTTGCATTTTGTAATTCAATTGATTGCTCCTCATAGGAGTATTTAGTTTTATGTTGTAAGTTTCAAATAAATTGAGTTGAATTTCTGCAAACAAATAGCCTCTATCTCCAATTAAAGTACAATCGTTAATTTGTGTTTTAATGTCTTTAAGGTAATTTACATCGTGAACAGATGCAGGGCTCAAATCTATACTTTGAAAAACACCACTTACAGAACATACAGCGTGTAGTTTATAGCCATAATAATTTGAACCTTGTGAGGCACAATACCCCTTATCAGGATGAGCATAGAAACTTTCTGTAGTTAAAACAATTTACTGGTTATCAGTAAGATGAATAACTTTTTTATTTTAAATCATAATGCACAACGGGTTTCATGAAAGTAAAGATTGTAAAGCTAGAGGTAAAAAATATTGGAGCTAATAGAGAAACAGAAAAACCAAAAACAATTATAAAACCTCAGAAGAAAAGTCTCCTGAGGTTTTCTATTATTTTACAAACAACGAAATAATTGTAGTTTATTCTATTACCATGCCCATCCTTTAGTAGATGAAACTTGATCGTTCCAAGATTTTCTCCAGAACCACCAACCTGACATAGTATACCATTTAAGATTAGCTACCCCAAAACCTGTGTACCCTGCTCCTTGATAGAATCCTATTACTTTTCCTCCATAACAAGAATGTTGGTATAAATACACCAAAGCTCTTCTATTCCATGGTTTTTTTACAATTAAAGAAGATAATTGGTCGTTGTAACCGCTTCCTACCCAATGATCTCTATAATAATAACGGTTCATTCTACTCATTCCACTCATATATGAGTTATAATAAGCATGTTTATAGAAGTAGAAGTCTCCTGTACCATATAAATCATAGCTATCACATTTAGCAGCTCTACCTTCTGTTCCTTCTTGATCTCCAGGAAATTCTTCTGCTACTTTCGCTCCATATTCTTGTAAGTCTTCTCCATTATCAAAAACCTTAACTTTAATATCAGTACTTCCTTCTTCTGGATTATCGAAGAATAATGATTTTGGAGCTCTTTCTTCATCTCCAAAGATTTCTTGAGCAAGATTCACATCTCCCTCAGCTTTAACTACCTCTCCGCTTTCTTCATTATATACATAAGACACCTTGAATTGTTTACCGTAATAATCATAAGTGTGATTAATAGTTACTACATTTTCTTTAGCTAATTTTGCTTCTTCATTTTTCGATTCATTTTCAATTATACTTTCGCTTTGGCAGCTAAAAAGTAACGTAAAGCACATCACTGCTATCCATAAAAAATTTTGTTTTTTCATTTTTTCTTATTTTTTTAAAACTCTTAGTCTTTTACTAAGAGTTTATTAGTTTGATTAGTTAGTTTTTTAATTTTTTACAGGTATTAAAACCTCTCCGTTTTTAAAACGTGAATAATCTACAACGTATTTACCTGCTTGTAAAACAATATTAGTTTTACCTAACTTTGCTGCAACGTCTTCTCTTAGAGTTACATCTTCTGAAATAATGAAACCTTCCTCTTCTAAACTTCTTGAAAATACTAATCGCACTGACTCTTCTTCATTCCTGAATGCTATCACTCCATTATCTTCATCATTATTTCCTTCCATAAGTTTTAAAAAAGCTTCTTTTACTTCTTCTGATGAGCCTGAACTAGCATTTCCATATACAAGTATATCTCCATAATCGTTTTTAAAACACACTCCTGGGCCTGTAGTACAAGTTCCTCTACTAAAACGCCAATCCATAACATATACCCATGGTGGGTTGTACAGACGAGCTTGTTTTACCTCTAAGTTTTTGTCGTTTAATAATTCATTTGCAGTGTCTTCATTTTGACATGCTTGTAGCATCATAAAAGCGATACCTACAAGTACAAAGTTTTGTAGTCGTTTCATAAAATAATAGTTTTCGGGGTTAATTACAAACTCAAATATACACGAAAAACAAAACATAACCATCAGGTTAACAGTTATTTACACACAGGAAAAACACCCTTTAGGTAAAACTACTTTTACTCTGCCTTTCCTAGTGTTGCTAAATACATTAATTTATTTCCTATATAAATAAAGTGTTTTTTCTTTACTAAATACAGTCTAAAACCTAGATTTTCTCTTGTCTTTCACGTATAGTTTTGCCAACTTATAAATCAAAATAAAAACTATGTTAAAAAAGATTTTAAAGTTAAGTGGTGTTTTAGAGTTGAACACTTTAAGTCAAAAAGAAATTAAAGGAGGTACAAACGAAAACAATGAAATTTATCCATACTTATGTTGGGATTCTGCAGTTGGAACAAGCGACAATTATCAATCAAGTATTGATGTATCAGGCGATGGTATTGTTTGTACACCAAACGTAATAGATTCTCAAGGAACACCTATAAAAGCAGGATAGAATAAAAAAGAAACGAGCCTAGGCTCGTTTCTTTTTTATTCCTTTATAATTACCCTAAATTAGTTGGTTTACGGTATCCTTGAAAAGGCTGCTTAAGTAGCTCCTTTAAACTTGAATTTTTTTCTTCATCCGGAAACGTATCTACTCCATACACTATTTTTTCTCTATCTAACTCCATGTACGTTCCTAATAATCGATCCCAAATAGAAAAAATATTCCCGTAGTTGGAATCGGTATAAGGTAATATGTTATGGTGGTGTACTTTATGCATGTCAGGCGAAACAATAACGTAACTTAATACTTTGTCTAATTTCTTAGGCATTTTAATGTTAGCATGTGTTAGTTGCGTAAACACTAACGACATAGATTGATATAGCATAATTATACCTATTGGTGTTCCCACTAAAAAAACACCTAGTAATGTAAATGTAAAACGGATTACACTTTCTATTGGATGATGCCTATTTGCTGTAGTTGTATCTACCTTATGATCAGAATGGTGTACTAAATGCACCATCCATAAAGGTTTTACTTTGTGTTCTACTAAGTGTGCCAGATATGCTCCAAAGAAATCTAAGAACAAAACTCCTAATAACACATACAACCATAATGGCATTTTAGGAAGCCAATTAATCAATCCAAAATGATTCGCTTGTACCCAATCTGCAGTTTTTAGTAAAAGAAAAGCCAGTGCAAAATTGATAATTATGGTAGTACTTGTAAAAAACAAGTTAGGCCATGCATGTTTCCATTTATTGTACTTAAAACAAAATAAAGGCACAGCACCTTCCAATAACCAAAAGAAAGTAATTCCGCCAACTAAAATACTACTTCTATGACTGGAAGGAATGGTTTCAAAATAATGTATAAGGGTTTCCAATGTGTAATATTTTTTCTAAAAATAGAAAAAATATCCATAACAACTTATTTTTTAGAACTTCCCGATTGTGGTAAACGTTTTTTCAACTCCTCTACTATTCTATACGTAGCAGGGCAAACTTCCGTGTTTTTAATAGTTAAATCCGCTATTTGAATAAACTTTTTTCGATTGGTATGTGGATACTCAGAACAAGCTTTCGGGCGAACATCATAAATAAAACAAGTATTATCTCGCTCATCTAAAAAAGTACACGGTGCCGATTGTAAGACCATGAAATTATCTTCATCTCGCTGTAAATATTGATTGGTAAAATCAATCACCTTCATTTTTAGATGCTTCGCAATACGCTCTACATCTTTTTCGGTAAATATCGGTGAAGTTGTTTTACAACAGTTTGCACATTCTAAACAATCCGTACGTTCAAATTCTTCCTCATGCAACTCTTGCATTAATAAGTCTAAGCGTTTAGGTGTTCTTTTCTTTAATCGTTGAAAATACTTCTTATTTTCTTGTAAAGCGTCTTTGGCTAATTTTGGTAAGTTTTCAAGGTCTTTATCCATTAATTCTAATTTAATAAATCTTCTACTTCTATTCTATCACTCTTTATATATCCATCAAACTTCTTAAACTCTGACATTTTCATAGATGGACAATTATTTACAACTAAATCAAATTTTCTTATATTTTCTATAGTAGTAATATAGTAAAGTCTATTATAATTTTCACTTTTATATTCCATCTTGTATATGTAATCATCTATCTTCTCTATTATCAAAAAAGATTTTTCATCAGATGAAAACGTCTTATGTGTCTTCAGTTCTAGCTCTATTCTTTTTTCTGAATTTATTCTTATCTTAGATATCAAATCTGCATGAGACTCTAAAGGACCATAGAAAATAAAAAAACCTTTTCTAATCTCAAACCTTGGATCAATTCCATCACATCTATCATATAATATAAAGTTACCTTCAAGCTTCCTCAAAGAAATAAAATGATTAGGAAAATTACTTATTTCTATGTTTTTTGGTTTGAAGTCTTTACTTAATTCTTCTACAGAAGATTTTATTGACTCAATATCCCATTTAGACTCTGACCAATTAATTAAATCCTTGTAAAACTTAGAACTCCTAGTTGTATCTATAAATATTTGATGTTTTGATAAATCTAACGAATCAGGATTATTCCTTTCTAAAATAGTATCCTCTTTAGGAAAGATTAAAAGTTGTTCTTTTTTCAATTCATTAGATTTTACACCTACAGTTTTAACAGATTCCCTTTTATTATTCAAACAGTTTTGGAAAAGAAAAAATGTAAAAAACAGTACTATTATTTTTACAGCTTTATTTATCATTTTCAGTAGTATTCTTTTAGAACTAACCAATTATCCCCCCTTAAACACCTCGCAAATGTACCCATAAAATTGTTTGAATCAGTTTAAATACCATCCAAATAAATTATGTAATTTTGTGCGACAATTAAAAAGAACCAATGAATATTCAATCGTTAATCGAAACGAAAGTAAAAGAAGGATTTTTAGCCTTGTATGATGTAGAAATTCCTAGTGTAGAATTTCAAGCAACCCGTAAAGATTTTGAAGGTGACATTACTGTTGTTGTCTTCCCTTTACTACGGTACAAAAAAGGAAATCCGGTTCAAATTGGTGAAGATTTAGGTAAGTATTTAGTTGAAAACATCAACGAAGTTACCAACTACAATGTTGTAAAAGGTTTTTTAAACTTGGTAGTTAACGATTCTTTCTACGTAAACTTTTTTAATGAAATTGCAGCAGATGCAAGGTATGGTTTTGTAAAAGAAGATGAAACAGATGCTCGAATGGTTGAGTATTCTTCTCCAAACACCAACAAACCTTTACACTTAGGACATGTTCGTAATGTATTATTAGGGTATTCTGTTGCTGAAATTTTAAAAGCAGCGGGACATAAAGTTTATAAAACACAAATTATAAACGATCGTGGTATCCATATTTGTAAGTCGATGTTGGCTTGGAGAAAATTTGGAGAAGGCGAAACTCCTGAATCTACAGGATTAAAAGGAGATAAATTAGTTGGTAATTACTACGTAAAATTCGATCAAGAATATAAAAAAGAAATTGGCGAATTAGTCGCTTCTGGCACTTCTGAAGAAGATGCTAAAAAACAAGCCCCATTATTTTTAGAAGCACAAGAAATGCTTCGTAAATGGGAAGCTGGTGATAAAGAAGTTGTTACCCTTTGGGAAATGATGAACGGATGGGTATACAAAGGTTTCGACGTTACTTATGAAAACATCGGAGTTAACTTTGACAAATTATATTACGAAAGTAATACCTATTTATTAGGAAAAGATGTTATTGAAGAAGGACTTAAAAATGGTGTTTTCTTCAAAAAAGAAGATGGTTCTGTTTGGTGTGATTTAACTGACGAAGGACTAGACGAAAAACTAGTGTTACGTTCTGACGGAACAGCAGTGTATATGACCCAAGATATTGGGACTGCTATTCAACGTTCAAAAGATTTTCCTGATGTAAATGGAATGGTATATACCGTAGGTAACGAACAGGATTACCACTTTAAAGTATTGTTCTTAATCTTACAAAAATTAGGATACTCTTGGGCGAAACAATTATTCCATTTAAGTTATGGAATGGTTGATTTACCTTCTGGAAAAATGAAGTCTCGTGAAGGAACGGTAGTTGACGCTGACGATTTAATGGACGAAATGACGAACACTGCTCGTGAAATTTCACAAGAATTAGGAAAATTAGAAGGTTATTCAACCGAAGAAAAAGAGGAATTATATAAAATTATCGGATTAGGAGCTTTAAAGTACTTCATTTTGAAGGTAGACCCAAAAAAGAGAATTTTGTTTGATCCACAAGCATCGGTAGATTTCCAAGGAAATACAGGTCCGTTCATACAATATACCTTTGCAAGGATTCAATCGATTTTACGTAAATCTGACTTTGATTACTCTGCTCCTGTCTCTGTAGAACTACACGAGAAAGAAAAAGAATTGATCAAACAATTAGAATTGTACCCTGAAGTAATTCAGCAAGCAGCTAGTAATTACTCACCTGCAGTAATCGCTAATTACACCTATGATTTGGTAAAAGAATTTAACTCATTCTATCAAAACGTATCAATTTTAGGAGAAGAAAATCAAGATAAAAAAGTATTTAGAGTTCAGTTATCTAAAAAAGTAGCTGACACGATAAAATCAGCATTCAATTTATTAGGAATTCAGGTTCCTGAAAGAATGTAATAATTAACAAACAACAAGTAAAAAGTAAACAACATGAAATACGACGTACTAATAATCGGAAGTGGTCCCGGAGGTTATGTAACAGCTATTAGAGCTTCTCAATTAGGGTTTAAAACCGCTGTAGTTGAAAAGGAAAACTTAGGTGGAATTTGCTTAAACTGGGGATGTATTCCTACCAAAGCATTATTAAAATCTGCTCAAGTATATGACTACTTAAAACATGTTGATGAGTACGGTTTAAAGGCAGAAGCAATCGATAAAGATTTTGAAGCAGTTATTAAGCGTAGTCGTGGTGTTGCTGAAGGAATGAGCAAAGGTGTTCAATTCTTAATGAAGAAAAACAAAATTGATATCATCGATGGTTTTGGTAAAGTAAAAACTGGAAAAAAAGTAGATGTTACTGATACAAATGGTAAAGTTACTGAGTATTCAGCAGACAATATTATTATCGCTACAGGTGCTCGCTCTCGTGAATTACCAAACTTACCACAAGATGGTAAAAAAGTTATCGGATACCGTGAAGCAATGAGCTTACCAAAACAACCAAAATCTATGATTGTTGTAGGTTCGGGTGCTATTGGAGTTGAGTTTGCTCATTTCTATAATTCAATGGGAACTGATGTAACTGTTGTTGAGTTTATGCCAACAATTGTTCCTGTAGAAGATAAAGATGTTTCTAAACAAATGGAGCGTTCTTTCAAAAAAGCGGGAATAAAAGTAATGACTAGCTCTTCTGTAGAATCTGTTGATACTTCTGGTGACGGAGTAAAAGCTACCGTTAAAACTAAAAAAGGAGAAGAAGTTTTAGAAGCAGACATTGTATTATCAGCAGTTGGTATTAAAACTAATATTGAAAACATCGGTTTAGAAGATGTAGGTATTATTACTGATAGAGATAAGATATTAGTAAACGATTGGTACCAAACGAACATTCCTGGATACTATGCAATTGGAGATGTAACTCCTGGTCCTGCACTTGCTCACGTTGCTTCTGCAGAAGGAATTACCTGTGTTGAAAAAATCGCGGGCTTACATACTGAAGCTATTGACTATGGAAATATTCCTGGTTGTACCTATGCTACTCCTGAGATTGCTTCTGTTGGTTTAACTGAAGAGCAAGCAAAGGAAAAAGGTTACGAATTAAAGGTTGGTAAATTCCCGTTCTCTGCATCTGGTAAGGCTAAAGCTGCTGGAACTCCTGACGGATTTGTAAAAGTAATTTTCGATGCTAAGTACGGTGAATGGTTAGGATGCCATATGATTGGTGCTGGTGTTACCGATATGATTGCTGAAGCTGTTTTAGGTCGTAAATTAGAAACTACTGGTCATGAAGTATTAAAAGCAATTCATCCACACCCAACTATGAGTGAAGCTGTTATGGAAGCTGTAGCTGATGCTTATGATGAAGTAATTCACTTATAAGATTCACAAACTTTATATAGTTAAAACCTCGTCTTTTTTGACGAGGTTTTTTTATATTTGAATATGAAAAAAATATTCCCTATACTCGTATTATTATGTTGTTTTTATTCTTGCAAAACAGAAGAAAAGAAAGCACCTGTAAATCCACTAACAATTCCTTTTAGCGAACGTCCAACTCCTCAACTTCCAAATAATAACAATAATTCTGTTAATATTATTGGAGGCGCACATTATATATGTCCTAAAAAGTGTAAAGGAGGAACTTCAAGTGTTCAAGGCACTTCTTGTCCTGTTTGTAAAACTCCTCTTGCTCATAACCAAGGCTTTCATAATACCCAAAACAAAACTTCACCAATATCAACACCTGCAACACCACCCACTTCTGGGCCAAATGCAGCTGGACAATATCATTATACTTGTGCTAACGGTTGTACTGTTGGTTCAGATAATTCAGGACAATGTAAAAGTTGTGGAGGAAAACTAGTTCATAATGCTGCTTTTCATAGTTAAAAAAGTACGTAATTCCCTTACTTTTATTACGGCTTTTTTTAAGTTTAATTGAGACCTATTACATAAATTTATATCAACTTTAAAATTTATGATTATGTTAAAAAATATTTCAAACATGGGGTCTGTCTTAAAAGCCTCTGAACAAAAATCTATTACTGGCGGAATTACTAGTATATGCCCTAGAGAAGGTTTAGCCTGTAACAGTCAATATCCTTCTCCAGTACACTGTATTACTGATGTTCCATATTGCTGTGTTGATGGCTACTTTGAAAGATGCTACTAAACTTATAAAATATAAATACTTATAAACCTCACCATATATTGGTGAGGCTTTTTTATATTTGAATTGTCTCGTCCTAAAATAGAACAATCAATTGAATACTTTTTCTCATACAAAGGTGTTGTTTGATACAAAGTTATTAATAAATAGAAATTACTTTCTACCCTTTAAAGGGTTTATTTTAAGAAAAACACACAACAAACCTACTCATTAACAGTAAAAACTCTTTAAAGCCACGGATTAATCAATAAAGACAAAAAAAGTTTATAATTTCGGCATGATAATTGTATTTAAGAAAACTTTAACATAAACTATCATACTATGAAAAACTATCTACTAAACAGTTTTGCATTGAGGGGACAATTGTTATAGAAAAAGAAAAAACTCGAAGCTGCTAACTTCGAGTTTTATTTTTATAAAATATTAGATAATAAATTTATCTGATTAACTTCTTGTATTTAATACGTTTTGGCATTAAATCACCTCCCAAACGTTTTTTCTTGTTTTCTTCATAATCAGAGAAAGAACCTTCAAAGAAATATACTTGACTATCTCCTTCAAAAGCCAAAATATGCGTACAAACACGATCTAAAAACCATCTATCATGCGAAATTACCACAGCACATCCAGCAAAATTCTCCAAACCTTCTTCTAAAGCTCGTAAAGTATTCACATCTAAATCATTCGTAGGCTCATCTAATAACAATACGTTACCTTCTTCTTTTAAGGTCATTGCTAAATGCAAACGGTTACGTTCTCCTCCTGATAAGGTTGCTACCTTTTTATTTTGCTCACTTCCTGAAAAATTAAAACGACTTAAATAAGCTCGAGAGTTTACTTGCTTACCTCCCATCATCACTAAATCTTGACCTTCTGAGAAGTTCTCCCAAATAGATTTTTCAGGATCTATATTTGAGTGTGATTGATCAACATAGGCAATTTTAGCTGTCTCCCCTACTTTAAAATTTCCTGCATCAGGAGTTTCTTCTCCCATTATCATTCTGAAAATAGTAGTTTTACCTGCTCCGTTTGGACCAATAATACCTACGATTCCTGCTTGCGGAAGATTGAACTCTAGATTTTCATATAATAATTTATCTTCATAAGCTTTAGAAACGCCTGTAGCTTCAATCACATTGGTTCCTAAACGTGGTCCGTTAGGAATGTAAATTTCTAATTTCTCTTCCGTTTGCTTTTGGTCTTGGCTCATTAATTTTTCATAGTTCTTCAAACGGGCTTTTTGCTTTGTTTGACGACCTTTTGCTCCTTGACGAACCCAGTCTAACTCTCGTTCTAACGTTTTTTGACGCTTAGATGCTGTTTTGCTTTCTTGCGCTAAACGTTGTGATTTTTGGTCTAACCAAGATGAATAATTTCCTTTCCATGGAATACCTTCTCCTCTATCTAACTCTAAAATCCATCCTGCAACGTTATCTAGGAAGTAACGGTCGTGCGTTACAGCAATTACGGTTCCTTTATATTGTGCTAAATGATGCTCTAACCAGTGTACAGATTCTGCATCTAAATGGTTAGTAGGTTCATCTAATAATAAAATTTCTGGTTCTTGTAACAACAAACGACATAAAGCTACACGACGACGCTCTCCTCCTGATAATACTCCAATTTTCTTATCTCCGTCTGGTGTACGTAACGCATCCATGGCTATTTCTAATTTTGTATCAAGTTCCCATGCGTTAGAAGCGTCAATTTTATCTTGTAACTCAGCCTGTTGATTCATCAGCTTTTCCATCTTATCAGGATCAGAATATACTTCTTCTAAACCAAACATATCATTGATTTTGTTGTATTCATCAAGGATGGCAACTGTTTCTGCAACTCCTTCTTTTACAACTTCCATCACTGTCTTATTCTCATCTAGATTAGGTTCTTGCTCTAAGTAGCCTACTTTATATCCTGGAGAAAAAGTAACGTCACCTTGGTAGTTTTTTTCTACTCCTGCTATAATTTTTAATAAGGTAGATTTACCTGAACCGTTTAAACCTAAAATACCAATTTTAGCTCCGTAAAAGAAACTTAAATAAATATCTTTTAAAACTTGTTTTCCTGTACTTTGGTAGGTCTTAGAGACCTTATTCATTGAAAAAATGACTTTTTTATCGTCGCTCATTTCTCTATATTTTCTTTAATTAAACTCTTCCTTTTAAGGCGTTAAACACCCATGCATTAGCAAAAAAACCTAAACCAACAGCACCAAAACCATATCCGGCTATTTCATCGTACTTAAATACTGCTAAACATATAAGTAAAATTCCCATTAATACCATTATAAGCGTTGCCCAGCCTAGGACAGTGTTTTTGTTCATTGCCATAATTTACTTTTTTCAAAAAAATGTGAGCTACAAATATCGGTAATTATTTAGACTTATTCATGCTCTTAATCTTAATACTGAGTCGTCCTGAAATAGATTGACAGTTTTTATAAAATATTAATTAAACCTTTGAAGCTAGCTTCAAAGGTTTTTTG
>NZ_JAUORH010000007.1 GCF_030547425.1 Tenacibaculum sp. 1_MG-2023
GATAACGACAGTCAACTTGATGTTAATGAAACTTGGAGCTATACTGCTAACTACACAATTACTCAAACCAATATTGATACTGGTTCAGTAACCAATCAAGCAACTGTTACAGGTACAAGCACCAATGGAAATGACGTAAGTGATCTATCAGATAACGATAGTATTCTTGAAGATGACCAAACGCAAACTAATCTTTGTCAATCCGATGGTATTGCACTTATTAAAACAGCTACTTTCAATGACGAAAACACAGATGGATGTAGCAATGCTGGAGAAACCATAACATATAACTTTACGCTTACAAACACAGGAAATACTAGTATTGCTAATGTTGTTCTTACCGACCCAATGTTGGGTGGTACAATTGCGCTAGCTTCAGGTGATACCGACAACAACAATCAACTAGATGTTAATGAAACTTGGAGTTATATCGCCGATTACACGATTACTCAGGCCAATATTGATACTGGTTCAGTAACCAATCAAGCAACTGTTACGGGTACAAGTATCAATGGTAATGATGTAAGCGATCTATCAGACAACGATAGTGTACTTGAAGATGACCAAACGCAAACTACTTTGTGTCAACCTAATAACAGTATTTCTCTTGAAAAAACAAGCACTTTTAATGATACTAATGGAAATGGATATGCTAATATTGGAGAAACCATAACATATAGTTTTATCATATACAATACTGGAGATTCAGTTTTATATGATATTACTTTGCAGGATAACTTACCTGGAATTACAATTAACGGTAGCACCATTCCTCAACTTTTACCGGGGGAAATAGATAACACAACCTTTACTGCTACTTACAGTATAACTGAGCAAGACTTAATTAACGAATTCGTCACTAATCAAGCCATAATCACCGCTGAAGACTCCTCTGGAAACTCAATAACTGACACTTCTGACGACCCTAATAACTTAGATGATATTGATGTTGACAATGACGGTGACCCAGATGACCCAACAATAACAGTTTTACCCATAGAGGAAGTTCCTTTTGAAGTTTTTAATGCTGTTTCCCCTGATGGAGATGGGGCTAATGATTTCTTCCGCATTAACGGTATAGAAAATTACCCTAACAACAACCTTAAGGTTTTTAATAGATGGGGCGTTTTAGTTTACCAAACTGATGCCTATGGAACTAATGGAAACTTATTTAAGGGAATTTCTGAAGGACGAGCAACAGTTAGTAAAGATCAAAAGTTACCTACAGGTACTTATTTCTATATACTAACACGGTGGAACGCTAACCAAGAAGCTATGACTAACAAAGGGTATTTATACCTAAAAAGAAATTAAAAAACACAAAACCTAATGAAACATTATTATTTATTACTACTACTATTTATTAGTTCAAATGTGTGTTTTTCTCAACAAGACCCACAGTATACACAGTACATGTATAATACTCAAGTTGTAAACCCAGGTTATATTGGTTCTAAAACTACTCTTGGTTTAGGATTGTTATATAGAACGCAATGGGCAGGATTTGAAGGAGCTCCAAACACTGGTACTTTCACCTTTAATACCCCTTTAGGCACACTCAAACGAAATGCAATAGGACTCTCTATTATTAATGATAAAATAGGTCCTTCAAACGAAACAGGCATTACGATAGATTATGCATACTCTTTATTGTTATCAGGAAATTCAAGAATATCCTTTGGAATTAAAGGTGGTCTAAGCATACTTGATGTAGATTATTCTAAACTAAACATATATGATAATAATGATTGGCAGTTTGCAGAAAACATTGATAAAAAAGTACAACCTCAAATAGGTGTAGGTATTTACTATAACAACGACAGACTCTACCTTGGATTATCAGTACCTAATTTTTTCAATTCAAAACACTATAATTCAGATAGCACCAATAACAGTGACGAAAACGCTATAGCTATAGAACGTTTACATTACTTCTTAATAGCTGGTTATGTTTTTGATATTAGTGAAAACCTTAAGTTTAAACCTACAACAATGTTTAAATGGGTTAACGGATCTCCTTTACAGGCTGATTTATCTGCAAACTTCCTGTTCAATAATAAATTCACCCTCGGAGCCTCATATCGATGGGATGCTGCAATTAGCGCCATGGCAGGATTTCAAATAACTAATCAGTTATTCTTAGGAATGGGATATGATTTCCAAACTACAGACATCGAAGACCATAGTAATGGTACTTACGAGTTCTTTTTAAGGTTTGACATCTTTAATAACCCCGAACGCATACTAACACCTAGATTCTTTTAAACTCTTAATATCATGAAAAAGCATTATTTAATATTTTATTTTTTTGTTGCCTTAACAAGTACTTCTGCTTTCACTCAAATTGCACTAGTTGAAAAGGCAAATACCAAGTACAATACGTATGATTTTATAGATGCACAAAAAATCTATTTAAAAGTCGTTGAAGAAGACTATGGATCAGCTGAAATTTATAGAAAACTGGGAAATACATACTATTTTAACAGCAATTATTCAAGTGCTGCAAAATGGTATTATAATTTAATAGATCGGTTCCCAAATGAAGCCCTTACAGTTGATTATTTTAGAGCAGCTCAATGTTTAAAAAGCATTAATCAACCTGAAGAAGCTGAAAAACTCATGGAAGTTTACAGATTTAAAGGAGGAAAAGTTACCTCCTTAAAATCCTATAAAAATGTTGCTGACACTTTATTCAAAAAAGGTGTGCAGGATAAACTTTTTGAAATAGAAAAAGTTCCTGTAAATACAGAGTATTCAGATTTTGGCCCAGCCTTTTATGGTAACAATATTGTTTTTGCCTCAAGTAGAAAAAACCCAAATTTATCAAAAGAACAATCTACTAAACTTGCTGGGTGGGACAATCAACCTTTCCTAAACTTATATCAAGTTCCTTTAGATAAAGACATGAATTTTGGGCAAGTAAAAGCTTTTGACAGAAGTATTAATTCACCTTACCATGAATCTACCGCTATTTTTACAAAAGATGGAAACACCATGTATTTCACCAGAAACAATTATTTAAATGGTAAAAAGAAAAGAGACAAAGATCATGTTGTTAGACTCAAAATATATAAAGCCACCAGAAATGGAAATACTTGGGGAAATATACAGGAACTCCCTTTTAACAACGACAATTACTCCGTTGGGCATCCAACCCTTAACCCCGAAGAAGACAGACTCTACTTTTCCTCAGACATGCCTGGTAGCTTAGGAATGTCCGATATTTGGTATGTTAAAATTTTAGGAGAAGGCATTTATACAAATCCTATAAACCTTGGCAACAAGATTAACACTGTTGAAAGAGAAACTTTTCCGTTTGTAAGTGACGATAACGATTTGTATTTTTCTAGTGATGGGCATTCATCAGGCATGGGAGGCTTAGATATTTTTGTAACAAAACTAATAAAAGATTCTCATGGAGAAATTTCTACTTTTGGAGACCCTATAAACAGTCCTAAAGACGATTTTGGGTTCATTATAAAAGAGGATAGAATAGGATATTTCACATCCAATCGTGATGGTAAAGAAGGTAGTAAAAGTGATGATATTTATCAAATTTGGGAACGCTGTGAAATCACCATTCAAGGACCTGTAATTGATAAAAAAACAGGTGAATTAATTCCAAATGCCGAAGTTACTTTAATAGATAGTAACAACAAAGAAGTAAAAACAATGACTGTAGGTAACGATGCTACTTTTTCTTTCTTATTGGACTGCCAAGAACAATATACCTTAAGAGCAAAGAAAAAGGAGTATTTTCCGAAAGAAAAAGTTATAGAAACCCCTAGCAACCCAAAAACCATTAAAATGCCTATTAAGCTAAACATGCCTTTAGCTTTAGAACTTTCTGACCCTTGCCCTCCAAATGATTTAGGGTGTAGATTAACGTTACAACCTATTTATTTTGATTACGACAAATCTAATATTCGTCCAGATGCAGAAATTGAATTGGCTAAAATTTTAGCCGCTTTAAATGAGTACCCTACTTTGAAAATTAGTATTGAATCACATACAGATTCAAGAGGTAACGATTCTTATAATTTAAAGCTATCTGAAGACAGAGCACAAGCTACATTAAATTGGCTACTGAAAAAAGGAATAGATATAACAAGATTAACCGCTCAAGGATACGGAGAATCAAAGCTCATTAACAAATGTACTAACAAGACAGCGTGTGCTGAAGATGAACATCAACTCAATCGTAGATCTATGTTTATAATTAAAGATTAACTTAAGAAAGCTCTTTTTTTGTAGTATATATAACGGTAAAATCTCTTAAGAACAAGAAAGTTTTACCGTTACTTTTTTTATTTAACTTAGCTATAAAATAGGAGCTAATAAACGAGCTACTCTTTCTGTAAAACGTATTAAAACAGGTCTACTATTCCATTGTTTCATCTCTATTTTCTCACTGTACTTTAAATCTTCTAAGAAAGCATTTTTCAGCTGACTAGCAAAATCTTTATCATATATCAACGCATTAATTTCAAAATTTAGATCAAAGCTACGTTCATCTAAATTTGCTGTTCCCACAGAACAAACTAATTCGTCAAACACCATTGTTTTTGCATGTACAAATCCCTTTTTATATCTGTACACCTCTACTCCTATCTCTAAAACTTCTTTATAAAAAGAGTTTGACACTCCATTAACTAATTTCGAATCTGAAATACTAGGCACCAGTAGTTTTATAGTAACTCCACTCAAACTGGCTATTTTAAGAGCATCTAAAAAAGAAGCTCTGGGGACAAAGTATGGTGTAGTAATTAATATTTCTTTTTTTGACAACAGTATTGCTTGAATAAGCGCATACATAATATCTGGATGATCAGAATCAGGTCCGCTTGAAATCACCTGAACTAATTGCTTATGCTCACTAGTCGTTGCTTGGTTGCCTACAGGAAAAAGATCTTCTTCTACAATAACATTTTGATCTGCACAAAAATTCCAATCTGCTAAAAAAACACGCTGTAAATTCAAAACAGCAAGCCCTTCTATTTTAATATGTGTATCTCTCCAATAACAATTAAACTTGTTTGGGTTAATATATCTCTCTGAAACATTAACTCCTCCCACAAAGCCAATTTCCCCATCAATTACAATAATCTTTCTATGATTTCGATAATTAATTCTATTGGCTAATAACAACCACTTAATTTTATAAAAAGGATATGCTTCGACTCCACTATCAATTAAAGATTTCACAAACGATTTACGGATATCTTTACTTCCAAAATCATCGTAAATAAAACGCACTTTAACTCCTTGTTTAGCCTTTTCTTTTAAAACCTCTCCTATTTCATTTCCTATAGTATCATTTTGATAAATATAATACTCAATATGAATATGGTTTTTAGCTGCTTTTAAAGCCTCAATAACTTCTGGAAATTTACGTTCTCCATTCAAGAGTAAACTAACCTTATTGCTATTTGTTAATACATTTTCTTTATGTATAAACTTAGTTAAGTTGTAAAAGTGACCTAAATTATTTTTAGAAGTTGACAGTGTTTTTTCGGTGTAGTTTTTTAGCTGTTCTTTAAGTTCAAAAAAAATGTTTTTATCTACTTCAAGCTTTTTATTGTATAACTTATAGGTTCTATGATTTATCCCAACCATTAAGTAAATAATAACCCCTCCCACAGGAAACAGAATAAGTAAAAACAAATAAGCTATTGCCTTAGATGGTGTTGATGTATTAATTATAATAACCGCAACCGTAGCAACAATGGCTATGTATAGAATTATAAGTAGTGTTGTTATCAAAATAAAAATATTTTTTTCTGCTAAAGATATTTAAAATATTAGCACCTTATACTAAATCAGTAAAAACTAGATAATACTCTTAAAAACCTCAACCATAAAAAACAAAAAACCTTAACTCTATACGAATTAAGGTTTTTGTTTTTAAATAAGTACGGGCGGAGAGACTCGAACTCTCACACCTCACGGCACTAGATCCTAAGTCTGGTATATATTGCACCAATAAGACATAAATCATCTCATTTTCAATGATTTATCCTTTTCGTCATTTTATTTAAAGTCATTTAATATCAGTTAATTTCAACATTTGTTGTACCTATGTTGTACCCAAGTTTCCTAATAAATATGTATCTTTAGGAAGGTTTTAAAACCAAATGTTGTACCTGATTTGACTTTCGTACTCAAAACAGGTTTACAATGTCAACAAGCGCAAAAATTATACTCCGTAAAAAGGTCAACTCTAAAGGCCAATATCCACTTGCAATTAGAATAACTAAGGACCGTCGTTCTACCTACAAACATATAGGGCATTATATTGAATTAGAGGATTGGGATACAAAAAATCTTAAAATAAAGAAATCACATCCTGATGCAGAAAGTTTAAATAACCTCTTGACATCAAAACTTTCAGAAGCTAGAAAAGGTTTGATTGCCTTGCAGACCAACAATAAAGATGCGACAGCTTTCCAAATAAAAAAGGAAATTTACAAGCCCACATCAAGTCTTACATTTTTTGATTTTGCGGATGAACACCTTGAATCCCTTGAAGCTGAAAATAAAATAAATCGGCATTCGACAGACTCTGCTTGGCTTAGTTATATTGAGAAGTATAGTAAGGCTCGAAATCTTACATTTCAAGAAATAGATGAGCGTTTTCTCAAAAAGTTCAAAATATATTTAAAAGGCTCTTGCACTCTTTCTGAAACTACCGCTATGAATGTTATGGTCCTGATAAGACTTCTTTTTAACCGGGCAATAAAAGATAAGGTGGTCAGTAAGGAAATATATCCTTTCGGAACAAGTAAGTTTAAAATTAAATTCCCAGAAACTACTAAAACAGGCCTATCTGGTAAAGAAATTAAATCTCTTGAAAATTGCCCAGAGCTTTCAGATATGGAAAGACATTCACTAAATGTTTGGTTATTCAGCTTTTATTTTGCCGGAATGCGTGTTTCGGACGTTTTATTTACACGATGGTCACAAATTTATGACGGTAGATTACATTATAGAATGGGCAAGAATTCAAAATTATTGTCGCTAAAAATACCCAATAAGGTCGAAAAAATCTTGTTGGAATATATTTCAGACAAAGAAAATGATAACGATTTTATATTCCCAGAAATGAAAAAAGCAGATTTGACCGATGCAAAAGATATATATAGGAAGAAAAAGGTCGCTAATAAAAAGTTTAATGACCATTTGAAAAAAATTGCAAAAAGAACTGGCATTCAAAAAAAGGTAACTATGCATATTGCTCGTCATTCTTTTGGGAATATTGCCGCGGACAATATTCATCCATTAATGCTTCAAAAGTTATATCGTCATACAGACCTTAAAACGACAATTAACTATCAAGCTAACTTCATCCATAAAGATGCTGATGATGCCTTGGATAGCGTAGTTAATTTTTAATTTCCTCACTTTTTATAATTACGATTTTAGAACTGAAAACCTTAAATAAAACTATTTTTAGGAAAAATTTTAACAAAAAATATTTTGTTTTTTATACCTTTGCATCAAGAATGAAGCAAATTTTTCACAAAATATCATCCTTTTTAATGGCAATTGTAGTGCTTTTCTCTACAATGTCATTTACTATTGATATGCATTATTGTGGTGATAATTTAGTTGAAACTGCCATATTCCACAAAGCAAAAGGTTGCGGTATGGAAATGGAAAAACCTTCAACTGATGGTTGTTCCATTAAGGTAAAAGATTGTTGTTCTGACGAACAATTAATCATTGATGGTCAAGATGAATTAAAAATATCTTTTGACAAACTAACATTTGACCAACAAGTATTTGTTGCGTCTTTCGTTTATACTTATATCAACCTTTTTGAAGGGTTGGAAAAAAATGTAACTTCATTTAGGGATTATGTCCCCCCACTCGTCATAAGGCAAATCTACAAGCTTGACGAGACTTATTTAATTTGATTTTTAAGCAATAGACTTTTTTATCCAGTGGATGTTTTCCATTAGGATAATTCTTTGTATTCGGTGTTTTCTTAACACCATTGTCTAATTGTTTAATTATCAAGCCAATGCTAAACAAAAGCATAAAATTTCTAATAGAAAACAAACTTGTTGCAGTATTACTACTCGTTCTATTCATAGGATGGGGAATAGTAAATGCACCTTTTAATTGGGATACTGGTTTTTTACCATCCAATCCTGTAGCTGTAGATGCCATCCCTGATATTGGCGAAAATCAGCAAATCGTTTTTACCAAATGGGATGGTCGTTCTCCGCAGGATATAGAGGACCAAATAACGTACCCATTAACAACATCGCTTCTAGGCATCCCAGGAGTCAAAACCATTCGTAGTTCCTCTATGTTTGGGTTTTCGAGCATCTATATCATCTTTGAAGAGGATATAGAGTTTTATTGGAGTCGTAGCCGTATTCTCGAAAAACTAAATTCATTACCGAGTGGATTACTTCCAGAAGGAGTAAACCCAGCTTTAGGACCAGATGCGACAGGCTTGGGGCAAATATTTTGGTACACACTTGAAGGTCGCGACGAAAACGGAAAAGTTACCGGCGGATGGGATTTACACGAATTACGAAGTATTCAGGATTACTATGTAAAGTACGCCTTGTCATCTGCAAGTGGTGTTTCGGAAGTAGCTTCCATTGGAGGTTATGTTCAAGAATATCAAGTAGATGTTAATCCAGAACTGATGCGTCAATATAATATTGGCTTGCATCACGTTGTAAAAGCCGTAAAAGAAAGTAATAAAGATATTGGTGCTCAGACCTTAGAAATAAATAAGGCCGAATACTTGGTACGTGGCTTGGGTTATGTCAAGTCTATTGCTGATATAGAAAATGCCGTCGTCACATCAGAAGATTACACAGCAATTAAAATAAAAGATATTGGTAAAGTGTCTTTAGGTCCAGCAACTCGCAGAGGAATATTAGACAAAGAAGGTGCGGAAGTTGTAGGAGCAGTTGTAGTAGCTCGATATGGTGCAAATCCGATGGAAGTCATTAATAATGTTAAAGAAAAAATAAATGAATTAAGTCCTGGATTACCATCGAAAGTATTGAGCGATGGAAGAACCTCGCAAGTAACCATTGTACCTTTTTATGATAGAACAGAACTTATACAAGAAACACTTGGAACACTTAACGAAGCTCTGACTTTAGAAATACTAATTACCATTTTGGTAATCATCATTATGGTATTTAATCTTCGCGCTTCGGTTCTGATATCCGGGCTTCTACCTGTAGCAGTTTTAATGGTATTTATTGCGATGAAACTCTTTGGAGTTGATGCGAACATTGTTGCATTATCAGGTATTGCTATAGCAATTGGTACAATGGTAGATGTTGGTGTTATACTCTCCGAAAATATTATAAGGCACTTAGATGAAAATAATGAAAAAGCACCAATAAACACAGTAGTTTATAATGCTACTGCCGAAGTGTCTGGAGCAATTGTAACAGCAGTAATGACCACTATTATTAGTTTTATTCCTGTATTTACAATGATTGGTGCGGAAGGAAAATTATTTAGACCGTTGGCATTTACAAAAACATTTGCTTTAACGGCATCCATCATTGTGGCGTTGTTTCTAATTCCACCATTTGCGGCGTTCTTATTTAGAAAAAAGAGTATAAAAAAGACATCTGGTTATTTAATCAACGGTCTTTTGGTCGCTCTCGGTATTGTTGCAATAATCTTTGGTTATTGGCTAGGACTAATTCTAATTGCATTTGGAGTTACTGCCCTACTAAAAATGCAGGATAAAATAACAGAAAAACGAGCCAATCTTTTAAATATTGGAGTTTCTGCATTAGCAATAGTTTTTCTTTTAGCAGAATATTGGCGACCACTAGGTGTAGATAGAAGCATTTTTTGGAATCTCATTTTTGTTGGACTTATTTGTTTTGGGTTATTAGGAGCATTCACTGTATTTAGAAACTATTACACACGAATCTTAAGATGGGCTTTAGCTAATAAATTACTATTCCTATCTATTCCAACCCTTATCGTCGTAGCTGGTTTTTCCATTATGAAAAATACAGGGAAAGAATTTATGCCATCACTAAATGAGGGTTCATTCCTACTGATGCCAACTTCTATGCCCCACGCAGGGGTTGAAGAAAACAAACGAATTTTACAACAGTTGGATATGGCTGTAGCCAGTATTCCAGAAATCAAAACCGTTGTTGGTAAGTCAGGTAGAACAGAATCAGCTTTAGACCCTGCTCCTTTATCAATGTATGAAAATGTTATTCAGTACAAACCAGAATATGCATTGAATGAAGAAGGAAATCGTCAACGCTATAAAGTAAATGATGATGGATTATTTGAATTGAAGGACGGACGATTTATTGCAAATCCTAATAATTCTGAAAACGTTGCTTTCAGTACATTCGACAGCTCACAATTAATCGAAGATAGCAATGGCGAATTTTACCGAAACTGGCGACCAGAAATAAATTCTCCTGACGATATATGGAAAGAAATAGTAAAAGTAACCAAGCTACCAGGTGTAACTTCAGCACCTAAATTGCAACCGATTGAAACCCGATTGGTAATGCTTCAAACAGGAATGCGTGCTCCAATGGGAATTAAAGTAAAAGGACAAGATTTAAAACAAATTGAAGCTTTTGGAATTCAATTAGAAGATATTTTAAAGCAAGCTGAAGGCGTTAAAGTCGAAGCTGTTTTTGCAGACAGAATAGTTGGAAAACCTTATTTATTAATTGATATACATAGGGAAAAACTGGCTCGTTATGGTATATCTATAGATGATGTTCAAAACGTGCTGAAAGTTGCTGTAGGTGGAATGGTGTTAACGCAAACGGTTGAAGGTCGTGAACGATATGGAGTTCGTGTACGCTACCCAAGAGAATTGCGAGCCAACCCGAACGATTTAAAACAAATTTACGTACCTGTCGAAAAAGGAAGTCCCGTTCCATTGAGCGAATTGGCATCCATTCGATACGAACAAGGTCCGCAAGTCATAAAAAGTGAAGACACCTTTTTAGTGGGCTACGTACTGTTCGACAAATTAGATGGTTTTGCAGAAGTTAATGTGGTTGAAAATGCCCAAGCTCTAATTCAAGAAAAGATAGATTCTGGGGAATTAATTGTACCAAAAGGTATCAATTACCAATTCACGGGTACATATGAAAATCAATTACGGGCAGAGGCAACATTATCCGTGGTAGTGCCTTTAGCCTTACTCATTATCTTCTTGATTTTATATTTCCAGTTCCGTTCGGTAGCCACTTCATTAATGGTTTTTACAGGAATTGCCGTAGCGTTTGCAGGAGGTTTTGTAATGATTTGGTTGTATGGACAAGACTGGTTTTTAAACTTCAATTTTTTCGGAGAGAATTTACGAGACCTATTTCAAATGCACACGATTAATTTAAGTGTTGCTGTTTGGGTTGGTTTCATCGCCTTATTTGGTATAGCAACAGATGATGGTGTGGTTATGGCAACCTATTTAACCCAAACCTTTGATAGAAATACACCTGAAACAAAACAGGAAATAAGAGCATCTGTTGTTGAAGCTGGAGAAAAACGTATTCGTCCTTGCCTGATGACCACAGCCACCACCATATTGGCATTATTGCCAGTTTTAACATCAACTGGTCGAGGAAGTGATATTATGATTCCTATGGCAATACCAAGTTTTGGAGGTATGGTCATCGCTCTAATCACATTATTTGTTGTTCCTGTTCTATATAGTTGGAAACAAGAAGTACAACTTAAAAAAGTAGCGAAATGAAGAAAATAATTTTAATAGCGATTGGGCTTTTAACATTTGGTTTTTCAAATGCCCAACAATTGGAAACTCTCATTGAGGAGGCAATGAAAAACAGTCCAGAAATTCAAAAATTTGAATTACAGTACAGTATTGTTTCTGAAAAAGTGAATGAAGTCAACACGATTCCAAATACTGAATTTGGAGTTGGATATTTTGTTAGTGAACCAGAGACAAGAACAGGGGCTCAACGCTTTAAAGTATCAGCAAAACAAATGATACCCTGGTTTGGTTCGATAACTGCTAGGGAAAACTATGTGAGCTCATTGGCCGATGCCAAATATGAGGACATTGTTATTGCCAAAAGAAAATTAATCGCTGCCGTATCGCAATCCTACTACAATTTGTATGCGAACAAAGCAAAGCAAAAGGTATTAGTGCAAAATATTGAATTGCTCGAAACCTATGAGACTTTGGCATTGACTTCTGTAGAAGTTGGCAAAGCTTCAGCTGTAGACGTATTGCGATTACAAATGCGTCAAAATGAGTTGGAACAATTAAAGGAAGTATTAGCTCAACAATATTTGGCAGAGCAAACGGCTCTCAATAAACTTTTGAACCGTGATAAGGATATTGCTGTGAATGTAGTTCAAGAATTAACCATTCCTTCTGAAACCACTTTGGTAAATACAGAAAACTTATCCCTGCATCCAGAATTGATAAAATATGACAAGCTCTACCAATCTGTTGAGCAGTCAGAATTATTGAATCAAAAAGAAAGCCTTCCTATGATTGGTTTTGGTTTGGATTATGTCAACGTTGACAAGCGACCTAATATGAATTTTAGTGATAACGGAAAAGACATTGTAATGCCAATGGTATCAGTATCAATTCCAATTTTCAACAAAAAATACAAATCTCAAACAAAGCAGAATGAGTTTAAACAGCAAGAAATAACTGCACAGAAACAAGAACGATTGAACAAATTGGAAACTGTATTAGATAAAGCCGTAAACGATAGAATCTCAGCAAGAATAAGCAATGAGACTCAACTGAAAAATTTGGAGCAAGCCAATGATGCTGAAGAAATTTTAATCAAAAGCTATGAAACTGGAACAATTGATTTTAACGATGTTTTGGACATTCAGGAACTACAATTAAAGTTCCAAATGAACCAAATAGAATCGGTGAAAACCTTCTATGTTCAAACAACAATAATCAATTATTTAAGTAACTAAAAACAAGTATAATTTAAAATTAATAACAATGAAAAAAGTAAGATTAACAACAATTATGGTAATGGCATTTATAAGCTTATCAGCAATGTCTTGTAAAGATGCCAAAACAGAAAACAGTACCAACTCTGAAATGATTACTGAGGAAGACCATTCAAAAATGAACCACGATAATTCCGATGGTCACCACGATGTGGATAAAAAGGAAATGGCAATGAACGGAGATGGAAATTCCCAAACAATATTAAATGACTATTTCAACTTAAAGGATGCCTTAGTGGCAGATGATAATGCCAAAGCTAAAGAATTGGGTGCAACCCTCGCAACATCATTAGGAAAGCTTGACATTTCAAAATATACGGATGCCCAGCAATCAGAATTAAGGGACATTATGGAAGATGCTATCGAGCACGCAGAACATATCAGTGAAAGTGATATTAAACACCAACGCGAGCATTTTAAAGTTTTGAGCAAGGATGTTACTGATATGGTAGCTATTACGGGAACAAAAGTGAAACTATACGAGCAATTTTGCCCAATGTATGATGGCGGTACAGCTTGGTTGAGTACAAAAGAAGAAGTACGAAATCCATATTATGGAAGTCAGATGTTGAAATGTGGTAAAGTACAGCGAGAAATTAACTAAATGAAAATTGTAAAAATCATAGCACTGATTTTATTGGTTGGATTTGTGGGCATACAATTTGTGCCCACAGACCTCAATCAAAGTGATACTGTGCCTAAAACTGACTTCTTGTTGGTAAACAACACCCAAGAAAACATAAGCACATTATTACAAGAGTCCTGCTATGATTGTCATAGTAATAACACAGAATACCCTTGGTACAATATGGTACAACCTGTTGCTTGGTTTTTAAAAGACCACATTAATGAAGGAAAGGAAGAATTGAATTTCAATGAATGGGATGCGTATTCCAACCGAAGAAAAAACAGCAAACTAAAGTCAATAATTAGTCAGGTTAAAGATGATGAGATGCCACTAGCATCTTACACCTTGATTCACAAGGATGCTAAGTTGTCCAATTCTGAAAAGACCTTGATTATTGATTATATGAAGAACCTAAAAGAAAAATTAAAATAAAGCCCTGATATGGGAAGGAAATACTGATTGGTTGGTTAATAGCCCTTCCCATTTCAGGCACTATAAAAAGTATTATGAAACAAACCCTTAACATAAAGAATATGGTATGTGACAGATGCAAATCAACTGTATTACGGGAGTTGGAAGAATTGGGTTGTGACATAAAAACGGTTGAGCTTGGACAAATTGTTCTAAACAAAAAGACAGGCATCCAAACATTAGAATTAGAAAAAGTGCTGAGAAAACACGGTTTTGAAATCATAAAGGATGAAACAGAAATTTTGATAGAGGAAATAAAGATTGCACTCATAAAAAAAATCGAAAATCAGGACAATGCAAACCTTTCATCTTTTTTGACCAAAAGGTTTAATAAATCTTATTCGGCTTTAAGCAAATTGTTCAGCAAAACTGAAGGTGTAACGATTGAAAAATATGAAATCAATTTAAAGATTGAAAAGGTAAAAGAAATGATACAGTTGAGGCAATTAAATTTTTCTGAAATAGCCTACAGCTTGAATTACAATAATAGTAGTCATTTGGCAAGACAGTTTAAAAATGTAACAGGAATGTCAATGACGACATTTAAAAATCTACAAAAATGGAACAGAAAATCCATAGACCAAATTGTGTAAGGATTATCCAGAATTGTACAAATGAAGGTGGGTTGAAGAAATTAATTTTGTGTAATAATCATTAAAAAAAATGAACAATGACACATACATATAACATAACAGGAATGACCTGCGGAGGCTGTAAAGCATCCGTAGAAAAATATTTGGGTAATGTGGACAACGTTACCAACGTTTCTGTTAACCTTGAAAAAGCCGAAGCTGAAGTTACAATGGGTAGCCACGTTACTACGGAAGCCCTTAAAAAAGCGTTACCTGAAAAATATACTCTTTCGGAAAAGGATAACAAAAACGTTTTTCAGATGACATCCCAATCCTTGGATGCCACTGAGCAAAAATCAAAACTGCAACAATTACAGCCCTTGTTGCTCATCCTTTTTTACATTGCAACTGCGAGTATTTTGTTGCATTATAAGAATTGGGATGGTAATGCCGTAATGCTGGATTTTATGGGTTTGTTTTTCATAGTGTTCAGTTTCTTCAAGATGCTCGATTTAAAGAATTTCCCAGAATCCTTCAGAATGTATGACCCATTGGCAAAACGGGTTTCAATATATGGCTGGATATATCCATTCATCGAAACTGTTCTCGGGCTGATGTTCTTAATGCGTTTTGAAATTGAAATTGCTCTTATAGCCACACTTATAATATTAAGTATTACAACGATTGGTGTTACTAAAACGCTTCTGGATAAAAAATCAATTCGTTGTGCTTGTCTCGGAACGGCGCTAAAATTGCCAATGACTGAAGCCACATTTATAGAAAATGCCATTATGATTGTGATGGCGATTGTAATGTTAACCCAAATTATATAAAAGATGAAATCACATACACTTTGGATGATATTAGGTTGTGTACTTCCGTTGCTACTCATTTTTATTGCACCAAGTATAGGAATGGGCGAAAACGTATCCTTGTTCATTTTTATAATTCTAATGTTCGGATGTCATCTGTTAATGCCGCATCACAAGCATAATCACGATAAAGAAAACAACAATAAACCACAATTATGAAAACAATCAACATCAAAAAATTAGGATTGGCCACAGGCCTAACTGGAGCATTGCTCTATTTGGGTTGTATGGTGGTAATGTTTACGGTTGGCCGTGAAGGGTCTGTAAAATTCTTCAATAGCCTACTGCACGGACTGGATGTATCGACTGTAATTAGGATGGATATTCCACTTTGGGAAGCTTGTCTAGGAATTGTTCAAACGTTCATTTTGGGTTGGTTAATCGGTGCCTGTATTGCATCGCTTTATAATTGGCAAATAAAGAAATAAGATGAAAAATATATTAGTACCCACGGATTTTTCAGATAACTGCAATAAAGCAGCAGAATTGGCTATAGAAATGGCGGCACTTTTTAATGCAGAAATCCATTTTTTGCATCAAATAAGTACAGTAGTTAACTGGACAAAATTAACCAAGACCCAGGAGCAAAACTACCCTGATACCCTTGCAGCAATTGGCATAGCTAAAAGTAAATTGAGGGCTTTGGACAAAGAAGCTGAAGGTAAAGGTTTAAAGTCAAGGACGTTTTTAGAATTTATTACTGACGAAGATGCAATTGTAGCCCATTCCCACAACTTTAATCACGATTTCATTATTACCGGAAGTAAAGGCATACAAAATGGGTTTTTAAAGAAATTGTTAGGAAGCAATGCCCAAAAAATCATTCGTAAAGCAAGAGTACCAATTTTGGTTGTAAAAGAAGATACAGTAGCCTTTCCTTTTAAGGATATCGTATTTGTGTCTGATTTTAAGGAAGATATATCCAATGCCTTTATTGAGTTAAAAAGCATAGCCAAAAAGTGTAATGCTAAAATCCATTTGTTGAACATTAACACCACATCAGATTTTAATAGTGTTGAAAATGGATTGCAACCCATCAAAGAGTTTTTAACGCACTTCCCAAAATTGGAAAACTATGCAATGCACGTCTATAATGAATCTACCGTATTAGGTGGTATTGAAAAATTTGAAGGTTCAAATAATGTGGATTTAATAGCAATGTATACCCATAGTAGAAAAGGATTTGCAAGTGTCTTTTCAAAGAGTATTGCTGAAAGTGTTACTAATCATTCAAAAAAACCTGTAATGACAGTACATCTTTAAAATGGAAAAAGCAATCAATATCATAAAGTATTCAGGCGAGGTTCAAGCATTCAATATCGAAAAGCTAAAACGCTCTTTAAGGCATTCCAAAGCAAGTGAAAAACTTGTGCAAGAAATCGCCCAAGAAGTTCAGGAGCAATTAACTGAAGGAATGACAACCAAACGGATTTATGAAATAGCTTATAAGATGTTGAAACGCAAATCAAAATCAGGTTCTGCTAGATACAAACTCAAAAAAGCCATTATGGAATTTGGTCCAACTGGCTATCCTTTTGAGAAATATATTGGTAAAATCCTCGAATATGAAGGCTTCAATACAGATGTAGGTGTCGTTATGCAAGGTCATTGTGTAACCCACGAAGTAGATGTAGCTGCTTTGAAAGCTAACGAACATTATTTAGTGGAATGTAAATTCCATAGCGACCAAGGTAGAAATTGCAATGTAAAAATACCTCTTTACATACAGTCCAGGTTTAAGGATTTAGAAACTCAATGGTTAAAGCAAAAAGACCATTCACTAAAATTTCATAAAGGCTGGGTTTATACCAATACAAGGTTCTCAACCGATGCTATACAATTTGGCGAATGTTCAGGGCTTGGATTAGTAAGTTGGGATTATCCCGAAAAAAACAGCCTTAAAAGTAAAATTGATGGTTCAAGATTGTACCCGATTACGGCTTTACCTTCCTTAAGTAAGCAGGAAAAACAAAAGATACTAAACAAAGGCATTGTCCTGTGTAGAGAGGTTTGCGATAATCCAAAACTATTGGATGACTTGGGTATGGCATCATCCAAAAAGAAAACCATTCTTAAAGAAGCTAATGAATTATGTAACCATTAAAACAAAATGAAAAGCAATAAAATCATAAAAACAAATTGGTGTGTTATAACTGGTGGTCCTAGCACTGGTAAGACCACCACTATCAATATGCTTGCCGAACGAGGATATAAAACCACCATTGAACACGCAAGGCATTATATAGATACAATGCGTGTAAAGGGACAGACTGTTGAAGAATTGCGAAGCAATAAACGAGAGTTTCAACTTGGTGTTTTAGATATGCAAATCGAGCAGGAAGCATCGATAAACCCTAAAGATTTAGTTTTTCTGGACAGGGCAATCCCTGATGCATTGGCGTACTATCGGTTTTTAAAATTAGAAGTTGACGAAATTTTAAAAGAAGCAATGCGTAAAGTGAATTACAAAAAGGTTTTCGTTCTAGACAAACTGCCTTTAATCAACGACTATGCTCGATTGGAAAGTGAAAACGACCAAAATCAAATACATAATCTTATAACTGAAGTGTATGAATCATTACCGTTTCCAGTAGTACACGTCCCTGCATTACCACCATTGGAACGAGTGAATTTTATATTGAACAGCATTAAAAACAATTAAAATGGAACATCACGAACACCATAGCCACGAAAACCATTCCAAGGAGAAAGTAGAAATGGACCATAGTAAAATGGACCATTCTGGTCACAATCCTGCTCACGGAGAAATGGGACACGACCATCACAAAATGATGATAGAAGATTTTAAACAAAGGTTTTGGGTATCCACAATTTTAACCATACCAATTCTTCTATTATCACCAATGATACAGAATTGGTTGGGAGTGGACTGGAATTTCACAGGCAGTAATTATGTACTGTTCACTTTATCGAGTATTGTTTACTTCTACGGTGGATGGCCATTTTTAAAAGGTTTGGTGAGTGAGTTAAAGAAGAAGTCAGCAGGAATGATGACACTTATTGCCGTAGCAATTTCGGCAGCATATTTTTATAGTGTAGCGGTCATTTTTGGATTCGAGGGCAAAACGTTTTTTTGGGAATTAGCAACACTTATTGACGTAATGTTGATTGGTCATTGGCTTGAAATGCGTTCCATTTTGGGTGCAAGTAAAGCCTTGGAAGCTCTAGCGGCACTAATGCCAAACGAGGCGAATTTGGTAGATGGTAACCAAACTCGAAAAGTAAAAATAAGCGAGTTAAACGAAGGTGATATCATTCTCATTAAACCAGGTGAGAAAGTTCCAGCAGACGGTGTAATTGTAGAAGGTAAAAGTGACCTCAATGAAAGCATGCTTACTGGTGAAAGTAAGCCTGTAAGCAAAAGTGTTGATGAAGAAGTAATTGGTGGTGCTATTAATGGCAATGGGGTTATTAAAGTAAAAGTAAAAGGTATTGGAGAGGAAACCTATTTATCCAAAGTGATAGATATGGTTCAGACAGCTCAAAAGCAAAAGTCTAAAACGCAACGTTTAGCAGACGTAGCAGCAAAATGGCTTACAGTAATTGCATTGGTATTAGGTTTTGGTACATTCTTTACGTGGTTGGCTTTGGGAGAAACAGTATCATTTGCCTTAGAACGTATGGTAACTGTTATGGTTATCTGTTGTCCACATGCTTTAGGTCTGGCTGTACCTCTAGTAGCTGCTATATCTACTAGTATTTCAGCAAAAAATGGATTATTGATTCGTAACAGGACAGCTTTTGAAGCATCTCGCAAAATATCGACCATAGTATTCGACAAAACTGGAACACTTACAAAGGGTTCACACGAAGTAGTACGTATTGTTCCATTATCATCTGACTACGATAAAACAGAACTCTTAAAGTATGCGACGGCTGTTGAAAGCCCTTCCGAACACCATATCTCTAAAGGATTAAGACGAAAAGCAAAAGAGGAAAATATTGAGATTCCTTCAGTAACTGACTTCAAGTACAACGCAGGTGTTGGTGTTAGTGGAACAGTCAATGGAAAGAAAGTACAAGCTGGTGGTTATGTGCTAATGGAACAATTGAACAAGAATGTAACTGAAGATAAAGACGAGGGCATAGAAACCAAAATCTTTACGATTGTAGATGACGAAGTGATTGGCTTTGTAACCTTCGCAGATGAAATCAGGGAAAGTTCTTATGAGGCAATTGAAGTACTTCAGAAAAACAAAATTAAGGTCTCATTACTCACAGGTGATAATGAAAAAGTTGCTAAGGATGTAGCTGATAAATTAGGACTTGATGATTATATGGCTGAAGTATTACCAGACCAAAAACAGGATAAAATAATAGAGCTGCAAGCTTTGGGAGAATTTGTTGCTATGACAGGTGATGGTGTAAACGATGCTCCCGCATTAGCACAAGCAGATGTCGGTATTGCCATTGGTTCTGGAACGGATGTAGCAGCTGAGACCGCTGACATTGTTTTGGTGGATAGCAACCCAAAAGACATTGCCAACTTGATATTATTTGGTAAGGCCACCTATCGCAAAATGGTTCAGAATCTGGTTTGGGCAACAGGTTACAATATTGTGGCTTTGCCCTTAGCAACGGGGTTCATTCCTGGACTTATGATAAGCCCAGCATTTGGAGCTGCACTAATGAGTATCAGTACTATAATCTGTGCTATAAATGCACAATTATTAAAAGGAAACCTTAAGACAAAAACGACATAATGAAAAAACTAACCTTATTAATTGCAATAGCACTTCTAATAGTGAGTTGCAAAAACGAAAAGACAACTTCTGAAGAACAAAAGCACAATCATAATGTTTCAACTGAAAAAGTTGAACAATCAAAAAAGAAGCCTTTAAGTCCTCATACCGAAACAATGGCAATGATTGGCGATGCACATATTCACATAGACTATTCATCACCTGGAGTCAGAGGTAGAATAATTTTCGGCGGTTTATTGGCATACGACCAAGTATGGCAAGCAGGAGCACATATGGCAACTTGGATAGAGACCAATAAGGGCTTACGAATTAAAGGTAAAACACTTCCTGCTGGTAAGTATGGATTCTTTACAATTCCTTCAAAAGATGAGTGGACAGTCATATTTAATTCTAATTGGGAGCAGCACGGTAAAGATGAATATGATGAAAAAGATGATGTTATTAGGTTTAAAGTAAAACCTACTTTTTCTGAAGAAATAAAGGAACATTTAGAATACAAAGTCAGCAAAGTTAATAACGCTGAAGGGAAAATAAATTTGTCTTGGGAAAAAGTATCCATCGACTTCAATTTTAAAGTAGAACAATAGATGGTAAATAGGCACACAGCACAAAAAATTAGAAAAGTACACCGCTATTTGGGTCTCTTTTTAGGGATTCAATTCCTGTTTTGGACAATTAGTGGAATGTATTTCAGCTGGACAAATATCGATGATATACACGGTGACCACTTTAAAAATTTAGAGTATCAGCCCAAAGCGTTTAACAATCTTATAAGTCCATCACAGCTTGATGTTTCAGAAGGCGTTAATACCATTGCCTTAAGAGACATTGATAACGTGCCATATTATTGGGTAAATGGCAAGCAACTTTATAATGCTATTGATGGACATTTAAAAAATAAAATTACAAAAGACGAGGCACTTTATATCGCTAAAAACAATATGAAAAGCGGTCTAGAGGTAAATGCTATTGAGCAAATTAATGAGGTTGACAAACATCACGAATATAGAGAAAAGCTTTTGCCAGCTTTTGTGATTTCATATAAAACAGACGAAGCTCTTAAAGCCTACGTATCAATTAAAGATGGAAAATTTCAGACCGTAAGACATCGCAGTTGGCGGTGGTTTGACTTTTTATGGATGACCCACACAATGGATTACGATGGTAGGGATAATTTCAATACTACGGTCTTAAGAGCTTTCTCCCTTCTGGGTCTGATTACAGTATTAAGCGGCTTTTTATTATGGTACACATCATCACCCTCAGTTAGAAAATTATTAAAACGAAAAAAAACAAAGAAATGAAGAAATACACGATTTACATTGGATTAGTAGTCATAGGATTACTGTTGGGGTGGTTATTTTTTGGTAACTCATCAAACAACGAAGCAGAGCATAATCACAATGAAGTGGCAGAGGCCAATCAAATGTGGACCTGTTCAATGCATCCACAGATTATGCAACCAGAAGCAGGCGATTGCCCTATTTGTGGGATGGATTTAATTCCTGCCGAAAGTGGTGCGGATGGTTTGTTGGCAGACCAATTCAAACTAACGGAAAATGCTATGGCTTTGGCTAATGTTCAGACATCCATAGTTGGTAATGGTAGCGTGGAAAATAACGCCATAAAGTTATCAGGAAAAATAGTTGAAAATGAAGAATCCAACGCTGTACAAGTTAGTTATTTTTCTGGAAGAATAGAACGTTTGAAAGTGAGCTTTACGGGAGAAGAAATTCGTAAAGGGCAATTGTTAGCTACTATTTACTCGCCTGAATTATATGCAGCACAACAGGAGTTGATTACAGCTGCTTCCTTAAAAGAATCGCAACCAGCGTTGTACAAAGCCGTCAGAAATAAATTGAAACTCTGGAAATTATCGGAGAGTCAAATAAATAAAATTGAAACTTCTGGTGAGGTGTTAGAAAACTTTCCTGTATATGCTACGGTTTCTGGTACAGTATCAGAAAAATTAGTAGAACAAGGTGATTATATAAAGCAAGGCCAACCGCTATTAAAAATAGCGAAATTAAACACTGTTTGGGCAAATTTCGATGTCTATGAAAATCAGATTGATTTGTTCAAAAAAGGTCAAAATGTAATTATTACATCTAATGCCTATCCCAACAAAGAATTTAAAGGTAAAGTATCATTTATTGACCCAGTATTAGACACAAGAACACGAACGGTAAAATTAAGAGTGGTATTAAACAATAAAGATGACCTATTTAAACCTGGGATGTTTGTTGAAGGTAAAATTGATGGTGTTTCTTCAACCAAAGAGCAGTTACTAAGTATTCCATCAACGGCAGTTTTATGGACTGGAGAACGTTCAGTAGTGTATGTAAAAAGCAGTCCTGATGAACCAATTTTTGAAATGCAAGAAGTAAAGTTGGGTAATAGTATTGGAGATAATTATGAGGTATTAAATGGTTTGGAGAATGGTGATGAAATAGTCACTAATGGAACTTTTACTATCGATGCAGCGGCTCAATTGCAGGGTAAAAAATCAATGATGAACAAGGAAGGCGGAAAAGTAATGACCGGACACGAAGGACATTTGGGGATGCAAGAAACAACTTCAGACGACGGTAGTAATCACTCAGAAATGAATGAGAGAATAAAGGTCTCAGTGGATTTTCAAAATCAATTGAAGACTGCTTTTAATGATTATTTAGGCGTAAAAGATGCATTGGTAAAAGATGATGCAAAGAAAGTAGCTGACGATGCAAAGAAACTACTTAATAAATTGAATCTGATAGATATGACATTATTGAAGGACAACAATGCACATAATCACTGGATGAAGTTAGAGAAAGAACTGAAATCTTCAACTAAATCTATCGCAGAAACCTCGGATATAAAAGAACAGAGAAATCATTTTAAGCATCTATCATCACATTTGGGTAGTGCAATACAGCTATTTGGAGTAAACGAAAAGGTTTACAATCAATTTTGCCCAATGGCAGATAACAACAAAGGCGCTTATTGGTTGAGCAAAGAAGAAAAAGTTTTAAACCCATATTTCGGTGATGCAATGCTGACCTGTGGTGAGGTGAAACAAGTAATAGACTAATCAACCATTTAGCACAAAACTATTGTATTATGAGAACTCATATTATTTCAACAGGTGGCACAATTGAAGGTCTGGATTACGAAAATCTCAATCAAAAGCAAGCAAATACAATTGCTATTGAAGACATACTTTCTAATGCCAAAATCACTACTACTTATAGTATCGATAAAATACTGAATAAGGATAGTCGCTTTATTAATGATGATGACAGAGAACTAATAGCCAAAACAATCAAATCTTCTGACTCAGACAAGATATTATTGACTCACGGCACTATTACAATGGCTGAAACAGCCAAATTCTTGGGTAAGCTTAAAATCAACAAAACCGTCGTTCTCACTGGTGCATTTATTTTGGGAACAAAAAAGAATACCGATGCGCCTTTCAATTTAGGGTTTGCTATTTCTGCACTTCAGTTTCTAGAACCAGGAGTGTATATCGCTATGAACGGAACAATTTTTAATTGGGATAATGTGAAAAAAAATAATCAGAATAATCGATTTGAAATCATATAAGGTTCAGTATGCACTATGTTTGGAACCTCGATACATTGGACAACTTTTTTCTATCTTTTATTAGATACTGTCATTGTATTGTTTACGCTTTACTATTCTACTCGAAAGGATTCTAGCGGATATAAAAGATTTTTTTATTTGGGCATCCTGTTTATAACATACAATCTAACAGGTGGATTCTTACCTGTTGAAAATTTTCCAGGACCTTTTATTCTTCAGTATGTTATAACCTATGGTGTTGCTATAGCTCTCTGCGTTTATATCATTTATTATCTTTACAAAGAATATGATATTGTGGTTTTAAAGTATAATTCTTCTATCCGAAATTTAGCAATTTTAGTATCGATAAGTTTTATCATCCTCTTTTTAATTCCATACTTCTACACATCTTCCTTGAAGTCTTCAAGACTGCTTTTTACCATACCAATTTCGATAATCGCTTTTTTATTTTTAGGGATGTTTTACGAGAGGATTTCTAATCCGAGTAACCCAAATGAATATATTTTACGACGTAACAGATTATCAATGATTAGTGTGGCGAGTATTGCTTTATTACCTGTATTGACATTTATTGGAGATTACCAATGGTTGACTTTTACAGTTATGAATGCATCTTTTTACGCCATTACTATTATTGAGATAGATAGGCACATTTATTTTTTAGAAAATAAAACTAAAATGTATGAAGTATTTGCAATGAGCAAAGAACAGGCAATCAATTCAGCCGATGTGAAAATTATTTATGAAAATTTGACAAGAAGAGAAATAGAGATTACCTTGTCAATTCTCGGTAACCTTAGTTATAAACAAATCGCCAAGGATTTATTTATTGCAGAAAGTACCGTATCCAAACACGCCTCTAACATCTACAAAAAAACGGGTGCAAAGAATAGAAGACAATTTATTTCTCGCTACCGAAAAAAGTCTAAATAGCGTTATTCCTAGCTTGACAACAATTACCGTAGGAATATACGGCTTATTCCGTATATATCTACGGAATAAAATGTCTTTCTTTCAAAATTATGTTATTACATTTCATTAGTTCTTTAGCCGCCCCTTGTCGTAAAAACTCCTACTTTTTAAAGTACCTGTTCTACGCATTTACTAACTAAAGAATTCTAACAACAACTAACCCACCGAAACTAAGAATACCCACAATATTGTTGGGCTTAACTGTATTTATGGTTGCAAATGGATTTAGAAACGTTAGGCAAAAACCTTCTCGTAGCTTTAGACGAGATAAGGCTCGAAAATCTACCGATTTTGGAACAATCCTATCGTTCCATCGAGTTAAGTAGAAATTTGCTTACCGTTTTTAAAAGAAACATTTTGGTTAATGACTTTGAAAGTATCGAAAAAGAAATAGTCTTCTTCAAGAAAATCAAACAAATACCATTGGTCAAGCTCATATATTTTTCAGAGATTCATTCCTTTGAAATTCAATTTCCAAAAGTGGACAGGGCTGCTCAATTGAAATTTATAAAAAAGAAAATCAACAAATTAAACCGCTTCTTCCTTTATAATCTTGATTTTGGACAATATGTAAATTCTGGTGCAACACACTTCGACAAAGCTTATTATACCAGAGACCATCTTGACACCTATCATATTACTACTTCAAAATTCTATTTTCAAGACCCAGATTTTTGCACACCAAGAGATATGCTTTTGGGTAAGTTCAAGGCCTATACTTCCCTTATCAACTATATGGACCAAAAGAAACATTTTATTAAAAACAGAGTGAACGGAAGTGTTGTGAATATAAAATCTACAGAAAAAATTCCTTGGCCATTCACTAATACGGATTGGGTAGAACTTCTCTATGCATTATCCGCGAGTGGAATTGCAAAACAAAAAGGTCTAAGTATTATTAAATTATCTAAAATTTTGCAAGAGGTATTCGACTTTACCCCAAAGGAAATCTATAAAACCTATCAGGACATAAAGAATAGGAAAAATAGCCGGACATTGTTTCTTGACCAGCTAACTACTTCCCTTCTTTCGGAAATGGACAAAAGTGAGGAATAGTTATTGGTTTGTTTCTTCTTTTATTTGTTAAAATAAGACCGTACTACGGTTGACCTACGGTAATCATATTACACACCTGTTTTCCATAAATTTTGATACAATTTAAGAGTCTCTTAATTACAGAAACACTACAAAACAGCACTAAAACAAATCAAATTTCAAAATGTTAAATTTTAACCGTAGTACGGTTGTACTGGGGAATAAAATCCATTAAAGCTATTCAAATTTGTAGAACGAAAGTCAAATCAGGTCAGAGGCTATCAAATTAATTGACAACGATGCGATAGTCTCTTACTTTAAAAACCGTTCTATTATGCCGACAAGTATTATTACAACAGACGACCTTCGGGAATTCAAAATGGAATTGCTCGATGACATCAAAAAATTATTATCTAAACAAACTACTGGAAAACTCAAAAGATACCTCAAATCTTCTGAGGTTATGGATTTGCTTCAGGTAAGTCCAGGTACTTTACAAAATCTTCGAATCAATGGCACTTTGCCCTACACTAAAGTTGGTGGTATTATCTACTACGATGCCGAGGAAATACAAAATATAATGACTTCAAACCGTGTAGAGCACGGTTCAAAATCCTAAATAATGAACTATATAAAGCTACTTAATGCGGCTTTTGAAAAGTTCTATTTTGATGACCGCCTAAATCCTACCCATATCAGTCTGTATATGGCGCTGTTCCAAGAATGGAACAGTAGTCGCTTTGCAGATGAGTTTTATGTGAACCGTAGAGATTTAATGCGTTGTGCTAAAATAGGCTCAAAATCCACATACCACCGCTGCGTTACGGATTTGGACTCGTGGCTTTACTTATCCTATTTCCCATCTAACAATCCCTATAAAGGCAGTAAAATCAAGATGTCCATTATTGGTACAAGTAACGAACCAGATATGGGACGGTACAATCCCACATTAGAACAGCTTGCGGAACAGTACTATCCCATACGTGAACCAGTTGTGGGACAGCACCATCCCATAAATGGACAAGTACTGGTATCTAATACAAACAATACTAAACAAGAAAACTATATAAAACAGCCAAAAGGCAGGCAGGCGGTTATTGATTTTTTTGAAGAAAATAGTTTTGATGCAGATGAGGGGAAAAAGTTCTTTGAGCACTATGAAACTCGGAACTGGCAAACAAGCGATGGGCAAACAATTCGTGATTGGCGAGCTCTAGCCACAAATTGGATGGACAGAACAGAATTATTCGACGAAAAAAACGAATCAAACAAAAAACAAGCGTCCCAAATCAAGGACAACTTGCGAACCACTAAAAACAAAGATTATGGACAACCCCTCTAAAATTACCGAAGGTGGCGTAGAATATTCGCTAGGAAAATTTGATGGCAAAAGCATATTATACGATTTCCCAAAAATATTAATCTATTTGAATGCCAAAGGAAAACTACTTTTTGGTGAAAAGTTCAGGATTTATACCGAAGATAGAGATATACTTTTGAAGCTCTGCTCTTACTTCATTAAGGATAAAGATAATTGTGAAAAATATGGAATTGATATTGACAAGGGTATTCTACTTTCTGGTCCAGTAGGTTGTGGAAAAACCAGTTTGATGAAACTTTTAAAATATTTAGTTCCGCTGCAACGACCTTATTTGCTTGCGCCGTGTCGCAATATTGTTTTTGGATTTAATCATTTGGGCTATAAAACCATAGAAGATTATGGCGATAGTAGCTCCATCTGTTTTGATGATTTAGGCGTAGAACCGATAGGCCGTCATTATGGAAAGGACTGCAATGTTATGGGTGAAATACTTCTTTCTCGATACGAACTTTATCTTAAAACAAAAACAAAAGTAAAAACCCACGCTACTACCAATTTGAATGCAGAAGAATTAGAAGAACGCTATGGTAATCGGGTTCGTAGCCGAATGCGCGAACTGTTCAATTTGATAGCTTTTGATACTGGTGTTGAGGATAAGAGAGTTTAATCTTATAAAATCAAGAATCATTTACGGAAATGCGTAAGAAATTATGTTAAATTTTTAATATATTTAGAAGCGATTACACATAGAATAAAGTTTGACTGAGCTAATGAGTATTCATTGGCTTTTTTGTTTTTTATAAATAGTTTTTAGTAAACTATTGAATATACCAAATCAGAGGACAACAATATCCCCGAAGTTCAATATAAAGAGGTGTAGAAGAACATATTTGAGATATTCTGAAAGGTAGTCCAGAAGCTTTTGATAAGCGTAAAAAGAAATATAATTTTTAAAGAAAGAACCTGTAAAAAAAATTGAACGAAGAAGAAGAAAAAATATTCAATTTTGAGGAAGAAGCGTCAAAGCCTCAGACCTATCGAGCTCTATTTCCTAATGAGCGCGAAGGTATTGTAATTATTCATCTTTATGAAGGTATCGTTAGTGGCAGATACGAAAACAATAGGTTTACAGGTGAGGATATTCATAGGCTTTTTGAAGCTACTATGACTGCTAACCAAAAAAAAACCACCTATGTAAAATCATATAATAAAGACCGAATAAAAACTCTTCAAAAGTTTTTCCTGAGTTATGATGAAGAAACTCGTACCTATTCCTTCCAAGAATATGGCCTTAATTTCTGCAAGATTGCCAAAGAAACATTGGAAGGTAGTTTTAAACCCACTAGAATCAAGATTATATGTTCATCGTTAAAGACACAATTAGATGCAGCCCTAGGTTCGGAAAAGGCCTTGAAAAATTGGTTTGAAATACATTTTGAACATTATCATCCCACGCTAAAAAAACATATTGACTTTCTGGACCGGCAAATAGACGAGGCAGTGACCAAATTAAGAAAAGACACACTCGCACAACATCTTAAACCATTACAGCTTCTTCGCAATGTAAGTGATGACTTAAAAGAAGTCCAAAAGAAAAATGAAGACCTAAGAAATGCATTTACCGAAACCAATGCTATAAGCTTAATGTTGACGGAAATTGATTCTGAAAACAGGGAAATCCTAAACCTTATTGAATCTAAGGTTCATTTTTTTGATGGTGTTCAAAGCAGGTTACGAAGCACTGACAGAAGACTTGATAAAATTCAACCAAAAATAAAACAGTTATTCGCAGCATTCCGCAATCCAGAATATAGCGCACAGACCGATAGATTTATTCGATTTTTACTTAAATATGCAACACTTGAAAGAGTATCAAACGATAAGCAAGTAATCTTCCCGAAAGAAATACCGGAAGTTCTTTTGAAATTCAAAAGACCAAAATACATACTCTTTGATAGAGATAAAGATTTGTTTCCTACCCGTTCAAAACCAAGAAAGACGTATGAGCCAGACCTTGGTGCGGAAAAAGAAAATCAGGCCATCTTAGATAAAGCCTTTGACGATTATGAAACTATAGAAGACTGGGTGAATCTCATACTGGCAGAATTAAGGAAGAGCAAGCAGGTTAATTTATCAGAAATCTATTTTAGAATACTCGAAGAATCTGCAGATTTTTCGATAGCAACGAAAACATTTTTTAGCGTAATAGACTTATGCTACTCAAAAGAACAATATAATATCAAGATTGATAAAACCAATCTTATAAAAAAAGAAGGACTCATATTATGGAACACGATAGCAACGGAAAATTAGATTTTTTAAGGTTTCAAATAGCTCCAGACGCTCAAACCTATTTTGGCGAGGTGGATTATTTCTTAAAGGATGGTATCCACATACAAGAATATGGTGACCAAATACCTTACTACAGGTTTTTAAAAAAACATAAATCCCATCTAGAACAGTATTATCCGTATTTCTACGGTATACATTTAAAGGAAGAAAATCTTGAAGCAGATTCCTATTTCTTTTTAGACTTTAATACAACTAGTCGTGGAAAGATTCCTTGGACATACAGAGACACCCTAAAGAATGAATATGCAATTATCGGGATTATTACTTATAAGATAATTTTTTACGAAGGGAATTTAGAGTTAAATAGTATATCAAAACTGCAAGAAATGATTCGTAATGATTATGAAGAATACAAAGAAGGTCTTATTCGCCTGCTGGCGCAGTCGAGTGGTGATGTTAAAATTGATGATGATGACGAACGGATAGATGCTGTTGTCCTAAACGCTTTGAAAAACTTCAAACGTTTGGGTTGGATGGATTTAGACCAAGACTATTTTGAACCCAGGACATCATTTAACCGTATCAACTCAGTTTATGAAAAACAGATTAAAGATATAGATAACATTATTGCCAGCTATCAATGAAAGATTTCCCAAGAATACATAGTATAGGCACTGTAAACATTATTCATCATCAAAATTTTGATTATGAGTTACATCCATTTAGAACAGATTTTACTGGCGATAGTGGCGTAGGTAAAAGCATACTTACCGACCTTCTACAATTAATAATCATAGGCTCTACAGAATACGAATCTTCTACTAATAGTCAAGACGACAGACCGTTCAATACTTTAGTTATAGAGACAAGTGAAAAGGGTGATTATGGGTATGCTTATATTAATGTTGAAGTTGAAAAAGAGGAATACCTACTTATAGGTTGCTACATCGAGAGAAATTCAAAACAGAGTCAAGCATTTATTGTACAATCCGGATTAGACTTTAACCAGAATACTTTTGAAACTCTTCAAAAACCATTTACAGTTGATGATTTTGTTCAGGATGATACACTGTTGACGTTGGTAGATTTTGATGCAAAGCTGAATCATTCCGACCATTTTGGCTGTCATATATACCAATATTTTAGAGATTACCACGAGGCACTACTAAACAACAACCTTCTTCCGATAGATATTGCCAACAGTAAAAGTGCCCTAAAAGATTATGCTAAAATCTTGCAAGCATTTTCTAGGAAAGGAATTTCTGTAAAGGGTGACGTGAAGCTACAAGAGTTTTTATTCGGAAAAGAGAGAAACCAAATATTCTATAATAAATATTTAGATACGGTAAAGCAATTTGAAGATTCTGTAGCGATGCACCGTACCAACAAAAAAGACATTGATATTCTTACTTCCAAGAGCGATAGTATAAAATTGCTATATGAGCTAAAAAAGAAGAAAGACGCTTCTCAAAGAGAATTTATAGAGGTGAACTGGAACTATCAAAAAATAGTACTAAAAGCCAAGACTAAGGCTATCAAAAAATTAATTAATGACCACCTCTTAGCAAGAACGGCTATTGAAACACTCGATGAACTTAAAGATGAAAAACTTACTGAAACGAATAAAAAAAGTATTGAGTTACAGCCAAAACTGGATATTGCTAGAAAAGAAAGTGATGGACTTGGTGAGCGTTTAAATCGGGTGATTAATTGCCAGATTGTAAAAGATAAATTGAGCTTAAAATCCAACAAGCAATTATCAAATGTAGTTTTGGAATATCTCAACCGTCAGGAATTAGATAATGCCTTACAACAACTAAAATCTGCATTAGAAAATGCAGGGTTGTACACAGCCTTTGAGAAACTAGATTTCAATAAAGGAATTCAGACTGTTGTAGATAAGCAAAATGCTGAAATTAGCAACTTAGAGCATAAACTTTCCCTTTCAAAAGAATTGGTGAAGTTTAATGACTTTGATAATCCAGACACTTTATCCCATTGGATTTTAAAGAGGAACAAATCCTGTTCCCCAGACGAGGAAAGCGTATTACGACATTTTCATAATTTAAAAACTGTAGTACCTGATTTTCCAGAAGCGGGAACCAAATATATACCCGAACCGCAAAACCTAATATTAAAACTAAAAGAAAAGCAACACACAAAGGATGATAACGGCTTTTGGCTGAACCTTTCCGGACTAAGCATTTATATAGAATATGTAGAACAGCAAATTTTTGACACTAATGATAATTCAAGAATCAAAGAACTATTATCTGAATCAAAAAAAGCAGTTGAAGCAGAGGTTAAACGGATTAAAGAAGATATTTTAGAGCTTAAAGAGCTTCAATCTTTCTTACTATATGAAGTGCCAAATATTCCTAAAGCTATACCATCTTGGATAGCTAAAAGTGAAAAGCGTCTTTCTAAGGATGTAGAAGGCGCCATCTCAAAAATTGCACAAGAAAACCTTGAGCAAATACTCAAGGATTTGGAAAATGAAAAGCAACTGAGACAACAACATACATCGGTCAACGAGACTAAAAGTGAGCTAGAAAATTCGCTATCGATTTTAGACAGTATAGAGCGGCAATTGCCTACTATAGAAACTGTGATAATTGAACCTTTAAGTAAAAAAATTGAAAAATTAATAGAAGATTTAGAAATCTCGCAAAAGCAAAAAAGTTTGAAGTTCTCTTTTAAACAAGATTTATATGCTGTGGAATATCAGCAAGAATATCTCAAACAAAAAGAGATTTTAAATGGTATAGCAGAGCTAGATATTCTTTTGGAATCTAAAGTAAGTGCGGAAAACAAAATTCTAGAAATTGAGAATACATTTTCAGATTGGCGGCCTGAGTTCAACAGTATCAATATCGAAGAAACAGATTTTGAGAATTCTAGTCGTAAATACCAAAATGATTCAGACGCCTATTCAAAACAATTTGACGGCATTTTAATTGGATACCAACTCACAGATAAATCGGAACAATTTAAAGATGACAAGAATTTTATGGAATTGGTTCGACTATTACTACCACATCAGCTATTCAAGGAAATCTCATTTGACGAAGCGGCAGTAATTCCAAAAATCATAGAACGCCTTGATGAAATCAACGAATCAAACGCCAGACTAAATCAAAATAAGCTTATAAGCATCAGAGACCTATTACAAGACCTTCAAGGGGCAATTAACAAGCAAGTATCACATAGCAAAAAAATGAATAGCTTTTTTAAGAAAGACTATATGGCAATTACTGGTGACAACACAGCATCTTTAAAAGCAGAGTTACGCAAGGATATTTCTTTACAATGGATAAGTGCTTTTCTCATCAATCTTGGTAAGCTAGATTTTGGCTTATTTGACAGAGATAATAGCCTAACGTCAAAGCTGCAGGATTCCCCAACAATTGAAGAAAAAATTCTGTTGGCTTACAAAGAACATAGTACAACACCATTACCCAACGTAACTATTAGACAACTGCTCAACCCTTTTTCATATTACACGCTAAATTATGAACTTGTAACTAAAAGTGGTAAAAAAAATTCTGGAAGTACAGGACAGACCTATTCCTCAATAGCACTATTGTGTATCGCAAAACTCTCGTTGATTAAAGACGGAAAAGTGAACAAAAATCCTGGACTACGTTTCTTAAGTATAGATGAAGCAGAAGGCATTGGTTCAAACTTTGATATGTTAAGAGAATTAGCAGAAGAATTCGATTATCAGGTCATATCACTTGGCATCAACCCAAATAAGTTAAACCGAAAAAATCAGTACATCTATAGGCTTTCAAAAAGAAAAGACCTAGAAAGGATTAACCACCATCCTTCAGTAATATTTTGTGAACTTTAATTCTATGAGAAAAGAAATAACTTGGCGACAACTTAAAGGACTACACCAGCTTTACGAAGGCAAAAGCACTCGCATTAAACTTATGAGCAACGTATTCGTAAAAAAGGTTCTACATAAAAATCGTCATCTACTAAAGCATAAGGATGGTAGTCAAGACATCATTGTGAAAAATGAAGGTTTTAACGAGTATTTTAAAGAGAACCTACTTGACCAATACGAATACTACGCTGAATTTTTTGAGAATGCGGGCATCGAAATTTCAGCAAAAAGAACCTATTCACAAGACATTTTAGAGACTCTTATTCTAATTCATAAAAACAGAAAAACGCTTAGAAAAAACCTGTCGACACCTCATATATTTTCAAGTAACTTTTTTAAAGATAAAGACTCTAAATTCCTTGATAGCAAACCACGATTAAAAGATGATATTCTCACGATATTAGGTGTAGAGAAGTTTCCTAGAGAATCCCCAAAAGACCAACAATATAGGTTGGTAGTAGATTGTCTAGACCCAAAATATATTTTGCTTTGTGAGAATATAGACTTTTTAAAAGACCCGTTTGAATTTAGAAAAAACCATATTGAGCTCTGGTATCTTGGTGGTAATAATACAAAGAAGTTATACGAAGTTCCTGTAGATAAGATTAGGTTTCCTATGTATTATGTTTGCGATTGGGATTTTCACGGGTTGGACACCTATTCCCGTATAAAAAAAATTATAACTGAAAAAGACAAAAACATAACTCTAATTATTCCACCTAGTCCATTATTAAAACCAATTAAGTCTGGTAAGCACGACAGTAAGTGGAAAGAGGGATTGTTGTCTAAGTTGGATGCAGATGCCTTTACTGAAGAAGAAACGCAATTAATAGACCAGCTCATCGAGAAAAATAAATGGATAGAAGAACAAACCATCAGTCCAATCTCATTAATAATAAATGCAGATACATAGTGAATTACAATCTGCGCTCATAATTTTCTGGACTTACCTATCAGCTTTAACTCTTTTATAAAAGTGCTTGCGGTAAGAGGAAATAAAATAGACATTCAATTGTTTACATTTTAGGTTTACTTGCCTAATTTCAAAATCCGGAACGCACCTTGAATGACCAAAATAAATACGATTGTTCCGATAATCAAATCAGGCTTATTAGAATTTAGCCAATTGACCAAAACTCCTGCGGTTATAACTCCTAAGTTGATAATTACATCATTAGAAGTGAAAATCATACTCGCTTTCATATGTGCCTCTTCTTTACTTTTTGACCTTTGTAAAATGTATAGGCATAGGCCATTCGCAATAAGCGCAAAAATTGAAACGATAATCATTGTCGAAAAATCGGGAAGCCTATCGGCTCCAGAGAATCTTCTCAATACTTCCACAAATCCGATAATCGCAAGTATTATTTGAAAATAGCCAGCAATTTTGGCTATCCGTTTTTTCCGTATCAACGTTCCACCAACCGCAAACAAGCTAATTCCATAAACAAAACTGTCCGCAAGCATATCCAAACTATCGGCTACCAATCCCATTGATTTTGAAATTAGTCCTGTCGTCATTTCGATTATGAAGAAGGCGAAATTGATTACAAGTACAATCCAAAGTAGCCTTTTTTGGTTTGTATTTTCGTTAAATTCAGATTGGTCGGTTTGTTCTGTTGAAATTTTCTTTCCGTTTAATTTCAATTCGTCAATCGACCTTTCAATTTGGTCTGCCTGTCCGTCGTGAAAAACGGTCAGTATTCGGTTGGCGATGTCGAAATCAAGATTTTTAATTTCTGAAATTCCGTCCAGTTTCATTCGGATTAGGTTTTCCTCGGAAGGACAATCCATCTTGCTAATTTCAAATACCGTTTTGTTCATTTTAGTCTTCATCTTCGTTTCCAAAAGGTTTAATAATTACTCCTACACTAAAAATAAAACCGTCCGTAGGCGCATAAATTTCTGGAAATTCTGGATTGTCGTGTGGTGGTAAAACCAAAGGTGAAAACCTACTTTGTCTTCTGTCTGTAAAGTTTTCAAAATTCACAAAGGCACTTCCAAATTTGAAATTTCGCATTAAAAGTAATCCCATAGTTATAAAATCCGTGGTTTCTGTGCCATTAGACAAAAACTGCTTTCCTGTGTAAAAAGTTTCATAACCTATGCGCCATTTATCAGATTCGTACATTAAAACGCTACCTGCATTATGTTTTGCTGTGAGCGGTTTTTGCGGATTTCCTGCCAAATAGTTCAGCTTTGTGTCGATGAGTGCATAGTTTAAAAACCATCTAAAATCCTTGTACGTAAATTTAATATTGGTTTCCGCTCCCTTGCTTATTATTTTATCGGTTGCATTTTCAAACATAAAAAATCCATCGTCTGTTGAATTTAATAATAGCCCGTTGTTAATAGCTGAAACGTAGAAGAGTTGGTTAACACTAAAACCTACCGCATCGAATAACCTTGTTTGGTAATTCACATCAAAATTGACACCATAGGAACGTTCTGCCTTTAAAGCAGATTTATCTATAGCAAGTACATTTTCAAAACTGATATATTCCGCCTCTTCGGTGAAAATATCTGGTATTTTATAACCTAATCCACCACCAATTCTGCTCGAAAATCCGCTGTCGTTCTTGTAAAGCAAGGAAATTCTTGGAAGTGGAAAAAAACCGAAATCTGTATTGTAGTCTGCTCTTAATCCTGTTTCTAAAATCCAACTATCTGAAACGTCGTAAATGTTGTTTACAAATGCTCCATAAGTAACGTCTGTTTGGTCTCGTTGTAATGTCGCATTATCATTTTCATCAAAATTAGATGTGTATAAATTTGCACCAAAAATCCAATCGGTTTTTTTGGATGCCTTTTGATAGTTGATTTCTGTGAATGTATTGGTTTGTTTGCCGTCAAAACTGAAATCGGTAATAGATAGTTTTCTATCGAAAAATGAGATGCTATTCTTGATGTTCAATGAACTGACCGAATCTATCTGTGTTTCGTAAACAGCCTGACTGCTCAATCTTTTAGAAAGATTTTCTTCGGTATATTGATGAATCCCATTTTCGCCACTTTCAATTTTTATAATGTCTCCACCAATTCTGTCGTCATAAGTTCCATTTAAACCTATCCAAAAAGTTGTTTTTTCTGAAGGATAATAAAAGAATTTGGGGTTAAAAGATAACGAAGTTGTTTTTGGTAGATTGCTGAAACCATCATCTTCTGGGTCATACGCTTTTTGGTAATGACCAGAACTGTATAATGAAACTCCAAATTTTTCATTTCGCTTACTATAAAAGACATTTGCTGTACTACCCAACGCTTGTGTTTGAGTTAGCATAATATCCAAAGATGGTTCTTCATCAGGTGTTTTTGATACCATATTTATTAAACCCGCAATAGCCCCTCCTCCATAAAGTGTAGAAGAACTTCCTTTTATTATCTCAAATTGTTGTAGGTCTAGAGGCGGAATTTGTAAAATACTCAAACCACTTGAAAATCCACCATACAAAGGAAACCCGTCTCTTAGAAGTTGAGTATATCTACCGTCAAGGCCTTGAATTCTAATGTTGGTGTTTCCACTACTTAACGAGGTTTGTTGCATTTGTATTCCGGTACTTTCACGAAGTACCATTGAAATATTGGTTGGATTCATTACTGCTTTTTCGCCCAACTCTTCCACACCTATAAATTCTATTCTCGTGGGTATTTTTTTAACAGTTCGTGTACTTCTTGAAGATTGTATAACGACTTCATCCAATTCATTTCCTCCCGATTCGAGCTTGAAAGAGAACTCTTTTTTTGTGCCAACCTCAATAGTGGTTTCAATGGTTTTGAAACCTACATATAAAATTTTTACGGTTTGGTTTCCATTTGGGATTTCTGTAAATGTGGCAATTCCGTCAAAATCTGTTACTGCTCCTTTCTCTAATTCTTCAAAATATACAGTCGCTCCCAATAATGGCCCATCTGTTTCGGCATCGCTCACAGAAATGGAAATATCACTCGTTTGTGCGAATGATATAATTGATAACATTAAAAATAATGTGTTTAAAAATACTTTTTTCATTTGCTTATTCTGGTTTTTAAGAATATTGCAAATGTATTTAGCATTTACCGCAACTCGATTGCAAAGATTATCTGTTGCAGTTGTCGCACAGGCCTTTCACGACCATATTTGCTTGTTGTAACTTGAAATTTTTTGGAAGTTGAATATTGGGAATAGGAACGTCGAAAAGACAAAACGTTTTGTCGCAGTTAGTACAATAAAAATGATAGTGCAAATCTTTTGGGTCGCAGTTACAGCCTTCCGCACAAACTGCATATTTGGTCATTCCAGAGCCATCTTCAATGCTGTGGATAACTTTGTTTTCCTCAAATGTTTTTAGTGTTCTGAAAATAGAACTTCTATCCGTATAGGGCAGCGCATTTTCAATATCCTTTAATGATTGAGCTTTTTCTAGGCTTAAAAGATGGCGCAGAACAACCGTTCGTACTGCGGTGTTTTTTACTTTTTTTATTTTTAGGATTTCTTCTTCCGTTTGCATTTTCCTAATATATCATTTTTTAGAGTATTGTCTTTTCAGCAACAACTTTTGTTTTCTTGAATCGGTGGACAAGGCACAGTTCCGTAAGAACAATAAACACAACAATCTCCTTCATTTGGTTTTAGAACCGTTTTGCAACTCTCACATTCATAAAAGAATTGACAGGATTCTGTTGGCATTTCTTCTACTTTTTTATGTCCGCAGTTTGGGCAAGTTATTTCAGATGTCAATATAGTTTCCATTATTTTTCTTTTTTGTCGGTCACTTTATAACCTGTAGAATTAATTGCTTTCTCAATTTCCGCTTCATTGGTCTTGGTTTTATCAAATTCAATGATTGCATTTCCACTTTCGTATGATGCTTTTGAGCTCACGATTCCGCTGAGTTTATTTACTTCGTGGTTTACGTGTTCCTCACAACCCGCACAGGTCATTCCACTAATTTTAAATTCAGTTGTTTTAATATCCGATTTATCTACTACGATAATGTGTTTTGCCGTGTCTGGGTAAAAAATTCCTGAATAGTATGGAAATGCCAACATTACTATTGCAAATACAGTTATAATTCCTAAAAAAGTTTTGGACTGTGTGAATTTTGGTTTTTCGTCTGTCTCACATTCACAATCGATTTCCTTTTTAGGCTTTAGCATTTGATACCAGGTAAAACAAAGAACTAAAATTGTAAGCCCGATTAGGTAAGGTCTAAAAGGTTCTATCCAAGAGAATGTTGAAGCAATCCCACTTGTTCCTGCGATAAGAGCCAAAACAGGCGTAATACAGCATAAGGAAGCTGTAATTGCAGTTAGCAAGCCTGCTCCAATTAATTTATTTTCACTTTTCATATTGCTTCTAAAACTTTGTTCTTATCAAGTATTGCGAAAAACGGATTGAGTAGTTTTTCATATTCAGCGGTCAATGAGTAATAAATCGTTTGGGCTTCTCTATCGGTTTCTAATAGATTTCGGTCTTTCATTTTTCTCAAATGCTGGGAAATGGCCGAAATATTCATTCCAAGAATATCACTTAAATCACAAACGCAAAGCCTATCTTCTTCAAAGAGTAGGTATAGTATTTTAAGTCTTACGCTATTCCCAACTAATGAAAGTCCATTCGCCAAATAGTCGAACGATTCGTTTAATTCCGAAACCGTGTCTTTGCAACGATTAATTTGTTCTAAATCGGCTTGTTGTCTTATGCAAGAATTATTGTCCATAAAGCAAAGTTACATTATTTTCTTATTTAAGCAAACACTTAAATATATAACATTTAATATAGCAATTATTTGATTAATAGAACTGCTAGAAACAAATGGCAGTAGTCTAGTTTCTAAAAGACTTATATAATAAAACTACTTCTGCAATAAATTGTAGTACAATAGCTTTTAAACTTTTTGTCAACTCTAAAAATATATCTTTCATAATAGTATTAGTTTTTAATAGATAATAAAATGGCTAAGGCAATTAATTTGATATTCTTAGAAACAGAAATATAACTGCTTTCATCCCTATTACTCAAAAAACTCAGTTCCAAAAGAACCGAAGTACAATAGTCAATAGTTTCACGTAGTACCTGAAAATTTGCAAACTTCACTCCTCTACTTTTATATCCTATGGCTTTGCAAAGTGCTTTTTCAATTTGATAACCTGTATAAATAGATTCTTTGGAATTATTTGTTCCCTTTTGTGAAGCATAAACTTCTATTCCTCTTGCATCTGGATTATCTGAATGATTACAATGTAGAGAGACAAATAAATCAACTTTTAGAGCTTTGGCCAGCTTGGTTCTATCTGATAGTGAAATGAGTGTATCACTATACCTGGTTAAATAAATATCCAAAGGTTTATCTAAGTCATTATTTAGCTTCAAAATGGCATTTGCAATATCCAATACAATATCCTTTTCTTGGATTTTATTGATGCCTATGGCACCAGTATCTTTTCCACCGTGACCAACGTCAATTATAATTCGTTTTTGAGTACTTGCTTCTTGTCCCAAAACGATACACATTTTTAGAAGCAAAAAGACAAAACTGACGTTTTTGAGCACTTTTTTCATTTTAAGTTTTTAGGTTATCAACAATTTCCCTTCAAAAAATCATAGAATTTGATGCCAAATAATAGCAATTAAATTCAATCGATTCCAAATAATATTTTTTTCACAAATATTTGATTTTCAAGTATTTATGTACAAATATATGTAAATTTCAGAAAGAGAAAATGAATAAAAAATTTAAACAGTTTTATTATGAAAAAATCAATCTATTTAGCAACTTTTTTATCGTTGCTCTCAACATCACTTTTTGCACAAATTGGTGGCATTGAAGATTCCGTTAATGATGTGGGCGATACCATACGCACCATATTTCCAATTTTACTTGGTGTCATTTTTTTAGTTGGTTTCCTGTTTAATGCAGGACATTTCTTTGGGGAAAACGCAGACCTTAAAAAAGGGATTACTAGAGTACTTGTGTTTGTTTTGATTGCTGGCGCAGTTGTCGGCATCTTCACATACTTAATAGGCATCGTTGTTTAAGATGAAACGCTTCGAGGTCTATAAAAACATTAGGAAACGGGCGGTCATTTTTGGACTGCCTATTTCCCTGTTTGCGTTAATGATGGTTTCCATTTTGGCTTCGCTGCTCATCATAATCTTCTCTTTCAGCTTCGGGATAATAATTGGCATACTCGTTTTCAATGCTGCCTTGTACGTAGCCTTAACGAGAATAACACATAACCCACAAATTTTTCAGATGGCTAATGCTTTTCCAAGAATAATAAGTAACAAAAGAAACTCTGGCTTCAACTATGAACAAGATTAATCTTTCAGCATATCAACCTATTGTAGATATTCAAGACAATATCATATTTGCCAACAATGGTAATGTTGTCCTGTGCTATGAAGGTACGTTACCAGAAATTTATTCACTATCCGAAAAAGACTTTGAAGATATACACGGTGCTTGGTTTCAGGCTTTGAAATCATTACCTATTGGTACTGTAGTGCAAAAGCAGGACATATATCTTAAAAAAACATACAATTCAGAAGCACTTCCCAATACAACGTTTTTAGAAAAAGCGACACACGACCATTTCAAAGGACGTGATTATATGGAACATCGTTGCTTTTTGTTCTTTACGCTCACTAAGAATAAAGCGCTGAACAATTCAAAATATGTCAACCCTTTCTGTAAAGTTTCCAAAGGGATTACACAACAATTGGATGACAACGTTAAGAGCTTTGTCGGTTCTGTTAGTGATTCTGTTTCCTTCATAAACAATAGTCGAAAAATGAAATTTGCTTCGCTTAAAGCGAAAGATATTCAGCAGTTAACGAATGGATATTTCAATGGTTTTAATGAAGGGTTTGACACCGATATCATATTAGATAAAAAAAGCGTCAATATTGGCGAAAACCATTTTGATGCCCTGGCTATCAATAGCGAACTGTGCTTTGGCGAAAGTGTACAGAGTAGCAAGACCAATGAGAAATTTACTTCTGACGATTTTGTGTTTCATCAAGGGTTTATTGATGGCTTAGGGCTTACGCTTAATGAAAATCATATTGTCAATCAAATCCTTTATCTGGATGACAAACAGAAGTGGCGCAAGCTACTGGATAAGAAAGTTGAAGAACTTAATAAAAGTTCCAACTTCGGTTCGCAGAATAAAGTAGTCCTCGGTAAAATTCAGCATATCCTTGACCAAATCAACGCTGATGATAATGCACGTATTATTCGAGGTCATTTAAACATCATCTATTGGGACAAGAACCCAGAAAATTTAAGTCGAATCGGTTCAAAAATAAAGACCGAGTTTAAGGAACTAGACATTATTCCTTACTATCCTAGAGGTGAGGAACGAAAGAATTATATCCTAAATAGTTACTGCTGTTTTTCTTCAAACTTTTCAAATAACGATTTATATGTTACCGATTTAAAACACGCTTTATGCCTGTTCATCAATAACACCAATTATAATTCTGATACTACCGGAATCATCTTTAATGATAGGGAACATAATGTGCCTGTTCTTAAAGATGTTTGGGACGAACGCAAGAAGCGCATTAAGGCAAGAAACTTTGCCATTTTTGCACCTACTGGCGAAGGCAAGTCCTTTTTGGCAAATAACATTCTGCGCCAGTATTTTGAAAGTGGTGTCCGCCTGGTCATAATTGACCTTGGTGGATCCTACACCAAATTTGCCAAACTCTATCCCGAAAAATATACTGTGCTTCGCTATGAAAGTGGCAAAAATTTAGGCATCAATCCTTTTTATATAAGTGATAAAAATGACCTAACACCAGAACGTTTGGAAGACTTGTCCGTTTTCTTGTTTGAACTTTTCGCCTCAGATTTAAAAGTTACCAAAGCACAATCGGTTTCGGTTAAAAAGATATTACGCCATTATTACAATAATACTTCAGAAAATCATTCCTTAGATGGTTTCTACAACTTTATAGAGAGGAATCAGAAAGACCTTCTGGACACCTTAAAAATCCATCCCGACTACTTCAATATTACAAGCTTCTTGCACGTAATGTCCGAATATGTCGGCGATGGTCTATACAGCTTCCTTTTTGAAGTAAGTGAAGACCAGACCTATAAAATTGAGGATAAACGATTGATTGTTTTTGAGCTGGATGAAGTAAAGGATAACAAGGAAATCTTGTCCGTTATGTTGAAGTTGATTAAGTCAGCCATCCAAAGAACGATTTGGAAAAACAGAGCTGAAAAAGGCATCATACTTTTCGATGAGTTTGCAAAGCAACTGAAGTTCGAAAACGTACTGGAAAGTGTTGAATTCTACTATCAAGCGATTCGTAAACAGAATGGTGCGATAGGCATTATTCTTCAATCCATAAATCAGCTTCCCAACAATTCAACATCGGCAAGCATACTAGAAAACACACAAGTCATTTATAGCCTAAACAATGAAAAAGGTTATGACGAATTGGTCAAAAGGCTCAATCTATCTAGCCACGATTTAAATCAATTAAAATCCATCAAAAACAATCTTTCTGGACCACGGAAGTATACAGAAATGTTCATCAAAATAGGAAAGGAAAGCAACATTTTTAGGCTTGAAGTTCCTCAAGAAGTGTACGCAGCCTACCTAACCGATGGACAGGAAAACGAGGCCATAATGGCCATTTATGAAAAGACCAATGATATGGAATTGGCTATTAAAGAATTCACATCTAAAACATAATATTATGAAAACAAAAATCAAAACAATCTTGTTCGGGCTATTCTTAATGGTTGCCCTTTTATTGCCTAGCGGTGCGACCGCCCAGGGAATGCCAGTTTATGACAATACCAACTTTGTAAGTTTGGTAAAATCGCTAGTGGAATCAGCAAAACAAACCTCACAACTTATCAAGTCCGTAAAGTTCTTGAAAGATGCAAAAGAAAGTATTGAGAAAGTATCAAGTGTGGTACAGCAACTCAGGGCGGTTCAGGAAATAGCACAGAACAATCAACGCCTTATCAATGTAATGCAAAATGATTTGCAGGATATTTTAAACTCGCCTTACATCAAGCCCGAGGAAGTTACACGGGTTGCAGAATCATTTGATGCCATAGTCCAAAACTCTTTGGACACGGTTGATTTTATGGGCGAAATATTATCTAGCGATAATCTTAAAATGTCTGATGCCGAACGTGCTGAAGTCCTAAAGCAAAAAGAACAGGAATCAAAAGAAATGGTTTCCAATATCAAGACAAAAACTAAGCGCTATCGTGATATCATTTCCTTTAGAAAAATGCAGGATAAAGTGAATAACCGAGAAACAGAATATTAATAATGACCGCAACCATACTTTTAGGGATTGGACTGGAATACGTTGACGCAGTGTTTCAAACCATACAGAACAGCAGTTTCTCGCAATATACTATTGCAGGAATGAAAACGCTTGCCGTTTTGTTCTTTCTGGTCAATATCCTTAAAAAATACAATGAAGGCATTGCGGATAAAGATGGTTATACTTGGGGATTAAGCCCAGGGGAATTGACCAAGAATTTTGCTGTTGTTCTTCTGGTCATATTTTCAACACAGGTCCTGGGCTTTTTCGATAGTATCTTGGTTTCTATTGAAGCGCAATATCGTGGTACAGCACCAGCTTTATTGCCTTTACAAATGCAGGATATTCCTATTGAAGAGGATGTAAGTATCATCGAGGTTGCACAAGCGGCAATGACGCTGTTATACGAAGCCTTGGTCACACCACTTTACGGTTTCAAAATATTCGCATTCATCATAAGCCTTTTTCTTTGGATTCTGGATTTGTTCATCTATCCACTATTTCTTGCTGAACGCTATTTCCTTTTGGGTATAATGCAAGCCTTCTTCCCGCTCGTAATAAGTCTGGCGGTTTTTGAAAAATTCCGTTCGCTTGCTTATACATTTTTCAAATTGTACGCTGCTGTCTATATGTTGGTGCCGGCTTTCTTTTTGGTCAATGTATTTGTAAATGCACTCTATACTGAAATCAATACGAACTTCTGGACAAACCTTTTTGGGACAGATGTTGGCCAGGGCTTTTTTGCGCCTGTGGTTCAGCTTGGTTCAGTTGGTTTCATTGTTTTTCTAAAATTCAAATTATACAAACGTGCCACATCATTTACCCTCAGATTATTTACCAGTTAATTCCAATAACAATGAAAACACCTTATAAAAATATCTATGCAGTCTTAAAATTGAACAGATTTATCGTGTTGGCAGTTGTCATTTTTGCAATGCTATCCAGCACCTTTTCACTATTTATGGTATATAAAACGAATAAAGAAACTCTTAATAGTGCCTTTGCCATTAATACTGATGGAAGTATTATTCCCCTGAAGCTCGTAACCCAAAAAGAAAACTTCAAGGTAGAAGCGTTAGCCCATTTAGACCTGTTCCATAACTACTTCTATAATATTGACGCCAGTAATTATGAGCGTAATTTAGAAAAGGCACTTTGGTTGGGGAATAGTTCCGTGGACAATCTATATCGTCAGAAAAAAGCGGATGGTGTCTATAACCGTTTGCTACAATATTCGCTAGTTCAGAAAGTACTGAGTATTGATTCACAAATCGAAGAACAAAACGGAACATACGTTTTTAGAACTGTTACCATTTTTGAAATCAATAGAGGTTCAATAATCGATACCTACGAACTTGTTTCTAGTGGAAACTTAATTCCGGTAGACCGAAACTTTCCAAACAATCCCCACGGATTGTTGATTACAAACTATTTCGAGAACACCTTAAAAAAAATAAACGATGAAAGTTGAAAAAAATAAAATTGTATTTGCAGCTGTATTGGTTGTGATTTTCATATTCCTGATATCCTATTCTATGATGGTAATGGGCGATGACGAAAGTGATAATGAAAATCTTGAACAGACCTTGATACCCGATTTAGATGAGAACCAAAAAGAGTATGATTCAAAATTGGATGCCATAAATGATTTAAAGGAAGTACGAGAAAATAATGCACCCAGCATCTATGACGAAAAACTGATTGATTCCTTGGGCTTTTATGACCCTGACCTTCAGGAACGGGAAAAAGAACGCATTGTAGATAGTATTTATGATGCTGGTAAGATTCAGTACTCTGAAAAGAAATATCAAAACCTTGGACAAAAGAAAGTTGCCCAAAACAATATCCAGCAAATAGATTCTGCCGAAATAAGACGAGAACAAAAAATTGAGGCTAAAGAATTGGGGCTGGAACATCAACTGTTCTTTGCCGCTTCGCCTAAACCCAATGAAATTTCGATTATAGGCAATACAGATGCAACTATTTATGTGGTTGTAGATGGTGACCAGGTTGTCAAAGCAAATACTCGATTACGAATGCGCCTTACTAAATCAGCGACTATTAACGGTAAGCTGATGCCTAAGAATACACTTGTTTTTGGGTTTATCAGTTTTCAGCCCAATCGTGCTTTAATCGAGATTGAAAACATAAAGCACCATCCGACGAAACTTAAAGCTTTCGATTTACTGGATGGTAGCGAAGGTATCTATGTGCAAAACAATTTTCGTGCAGAGGCTACCACGGAAGTACTGGATGATGTTATAGGTGATATCAACATTCCAACTGTTCCACAAGTGGGTGGCATTACACAGGTATTTAGACGTCGTAATAGAAGCGTGAAGGTAACTGTGCTTAACAACTACAGACTAATTCTAAAACCAAAATTATGAAAACCCTATTTTTAATATTGATATCATTGATTTCCGCTTTTGCAAAAGCGCAAACAGACATAGTACTAGACACAATTTATGCGAACGACACTAAAAATGTTGCGCTATTTTTCCCAGAACCCATACGACAGGGTATAACTGGTTCAGATAATTTCATCTTTACCTACAATCGTGAAAAAGAACAGTATTTCGGATTACTTCAGGCAAAGCCTGGTAAAGAAAGTAATCTGCTGGTAATCAACAGAAATGGCACAATTTTTTCGTATATTGTAAGATATAAAAAGCAGCTGTCAAAGCTCAATTATTTCATTCCATTATCAAATAGTATAGGGAATGAAAAACCAATTGTAACCGATTCGATTCAGGTTGTAACTTCTGAAAAAAATATAGATAACAGAACCTACTATTATCAAAAATTCTGCTCCTATCTTCTTAACAGAAACCAACGTATTGGTCGGATTAAGAAGCGAACACAAGGCATTGTCTTGAATGTTAAAAATGTTGTTTTTGATAAAGAAGAACTCTACTTCGTTATCCAGATTGAGAATAATTCTACGATGGATTACGATTTGAATTTTTTGAACCTCTCCATCGAGACTCGACAAAAAGGGAAAAAGAAATCTTTACAGAGTTTGTATCAAGAACCTATTTACAAGTACTATCTGCCTTCAAAAATTGCAGAAGGTAAAATGGTACGGTTTGTTTATGTAATGCCCAAATTTTCGTTATCGAATGACCGTAGGGCAATTTTGGAATTGAATGAGAATGATGGCGAACGCAATATAAAACTGAATATATCACATAGATATATCAATAACCCAAATTAATATTATTATGAAAAGATTACTCATTTGCTCAATCGTACTTCTATTTATTTCCTGCGCAGGAAATAATAATATGTCACACACCGAAACAGCACAAATTGTTGCTGAAAGTTTTTTCTCAAAAAATGAATCAACTCTTAAAAAGCACACAACAGCAGATGGATACGCCAGTTTAATTACGGTTCAAAATATGCTTCCAGAGTCAGACAAAGAAATCGAAGTAGAAATTTTGGATGAGGCTATTGAAGGCGAAATTGCCTGGGTAAAATACAAAACGTCTTTTGATGGAAAGTCGGGCATCTTTAAGCTCGTTAAGGAAAATGACCAATGGAAAGTGACTAATAAAGATCCGAGGGAAAAAGGGCCTTTTTAAAAAGAAGTTTTAATTTAGTTTTTCTCAAGGTTAATTTCCCAATAACCTCTAGTATCTCCGTGGCGTACTAAAAATCCTTTATTCTTGATAGCTGTAATATGTTTTCCTACAGCAGATTCATTAATACCTAAAGCTTCAGCTATATCATTATATGTTATTGAAGGGTTAGCAGCAATTAGTTTAAGTACTTCTTTTTGTCTTTTAGTTAGAGCTCCAGTTGCATCAATTGCACCACCTTTTACACTACCTATTACACCACCTATTACACCACCTTTTTTATCAGCTTCTTTATCATCAACTTTAACAGAAGTTTCATTGGTATCTTTTTGAACAGCAAAAGTCATTCTTAGAAAATTATCGGAAAAACTAAAACTTTCTTTTCCATAATGTCCCAAAATACGAGGGATGCCAGAACCTAATTGTTCTACTAATTCTAAATCTTTAAAAATACGCATCAGTTCCTTATTGCGTGGAACTGAAAAGCCTTCGAAAAATTCTTGCTTACTCAACCCTTCAGGTAAACCACCTGCCGATGTGATTTCAATTCTATCGGTAAAGATTTCAAACTTTGGGGTAATCTCATTTGTATAATCATTATGCACAAAGGCATTGATGATAGCCTCACGCAATGCAATGGGATTCCAGAGACTAGTCTGTTGCCTTTCTTTCGATGTAATTTTTGTTGTAGTTCTATTTTCTACGGCAATTTTATCAATTACCTGTTTAGTAGCTTTTACCAAACATTCGTGACCGTATTCGTTACTTTCTATCAAGTCTGTTCTAGTTGTCCCAGAATACTTAGCAACCTTGATAGAGGTATTGTTTTTATCTGCCAAAAGATAGGCGGCATAATTAAATGCACCATCTTCAGTCAATAGTTCCAGGTTCTTTGCAAATGCTTTGCCAAGGGTATATCCTGATTCTTCATAGTAAATCTTTAACTGGCTAAAGCTTAAATCTTGTCTGCCAGCTTTAATTTTACTTATAGAATTCCTAGTGCGTTTGGCAAATAGCTCGTCAATCATTTTTTGCGGCATCGGTTCAGCTGCTGAACCCAAACGAATGAAACAACCCTTTTCACTCATCCCGTATTTTTTAAGATGATAAGGTTTTTCTGGACCGCTTGCAACAATGACTTTTAGAATGTTCTTGCTGTCCTTTTCCTCACTCACAATATCGAACAAACCAAGTGCTGAAGGACGGATATTATTTTTGAGTCTATCCTTGATTTTTAATTGGTCGCCATCAGCATCTGCCAAACCATAAGTGTTCCCTTCTTTATCAATACCTATGTAGAGAATGCCACCTTCGCGATAATTCAAAAAAGCAATGACCTCTTTTTCAAGCCCATCAGACAGTTCACGTTTGTATTCTATGCGGTTTGTTTCGGTCATTTTACAATTAAAATCGGACAGTAAAGATAATGATATTAAGTTGTGGAAATTGATTTTGCCATTTGAGATAAAGTACCAGTCATTTTTAAATATGTAAATCATATTTTATTCTTTCTTTGTAAAAAATAATTTGATATCCGCATTTTCTAATGACACCTTCTGAACAGTACGTTTCTGACCTATGCCAAAAATCGTTTCTTCCTTTTTGGAATTTCCCCAATCCAATAGGTAAAAAGAATAAAGAACTGTGTGATGTTTTAGTTGTGTGTGGCAATTATCTATTAATTATATCCGTAAAGGATATTAGAGTATCTAACCATACTGATAAAAAAGTTCAATACGAGCGTTGGGTAAAAAAAGCTGTTGAAGACTCAGCAAAACAAATCTACGGTGCTGAGCGCTATCTTAAAACTGTCGATGAAGTTTATGCTAAAAACAGAGCGAACAAAATTTCCCTACCACCAAAAAATAACAGAATAATACACAAAATTGCAATTGCTTTTGGAAGTGACAAAACATTCCCATTACCGTATGGGGATTTTGGTCAAGGCTATGTTCACGTTTTTGATGAAGAAACTACTTCTATTCTTTTAACCGAATTGGACACTATAACCGATTTTACAAGATACCTTACAGATAAGGTTAAATTCTTAGAAGGGAAATATTTTTCAATGCCCAAAGAATCCGATTTTCTGGCTTTCTACATTCAAACTGGTCTTGATATTGATAAAAAAGTTGATTCGATAGTATCTGATGGTGGCTTATGGGATTCTTATGTAGAATCTGAAGAATATACAGAATGGCAAAACCTTTTACCTCAAAGCTATATTTGGGACTATATGATTGCCCAATTGCACGACTACCACATTTCTGAAGATACAACAGATAAACGCAGAAATGAGCTAGAGGAAGCCATCAGAGTTATCAATCAAGAACCTCGTATAAATAGAATAGAATTAGGTGGTATTCTCGACAATGCAATTCAAAGAAAATCAAGTGCAAGAATGTTAAGACCTTTGAAAAATGCCAAACATTGTTACGTTTTTATGCCCTTGACTTCCAAGAACTGGGAAGGCAAAGAAAAAGAACTAGAGCTTAGATGTGTTGTCGCCAGAATGGAAAACCCAACCGTAGAAAGAGTTATCGGTATCGGTTTTGGGAATAATGGTAGTGGACAAGAAGTCTATGACATCTGCTCACACTATATCCCAGAAATGAGCGAGGAATTTATTTTAGGTGCTAAAGAAGTACAAGACGAATTAGGTTATTTCAAAAACCCAACTATCTCACACAGCAAAGAATACAGAAAGGAAGATTTTAAAGGATTTGGGCTTTAATGATAATTCTTCTTTTTATGCAGGATTAACTTTGTTAAATTTATCGGCTAAACCAACCACCAACTTGCGTATGTATTTAGCCAAACTTTTTATTAAAAATTTTAGAGGAATCAAAGAAATGGAACTTAGTTTCAACCGAAGTATTAATATACTAATCGGTGAGAACGGAAGTAACAAATCGGCGGTTATCGATGCAATTAGATTACTGTATAACATGGGCGAACCCATACGGGACATTTCTGTTGGTTTCTCTGATTTTCACGAAAGTGTGGAAAAAGATGGCGAAGGTAACATCACAATCTCAAGAGAAGAGAAGATTATGATTATCTTTCAATTTAAGGGTTTATCAGCCGCTCAAAGAGGTGCGCTCTATGAGTATATGGTTATAGATGACGATGCCAATGAATATGCCCAGGCTACATTAACATACGAAGACAAAGGTGGTAAATATCCTATTTCATCCTACTATACTGGCAATGTTGAAGGTCAAAAAGCTGACTACAATACATTTTCTATTTTCCAACATTACTATTTGAGTGGCTTACGAGATAGTACGCGCGATTTATTGACTAATCGCGGAAATGTTTTAGGTCGTGTAATAAAAAGACGTGTAGAAAAAAATGAATCTGAAGCTGTCATTGAAGGCATAATGCGAACTGCAAATGATGAGCTTTTAGCACAAGACGAAGTTTCTGAAACTCGTGATGGGGTAAATAATAACCTATCGGGTATATACCAGCGATTTAAGGATAACCAAATAGGGCTTCAAATTGAGCAATCCAAAACCGAGTATATCGTAAATGCTATAAAGCCATTTTTACCCCACGACCGAGACAGTTTAGCTGGTGAAGGATTTTCATTACGGCAAAATAGTTTAGGTCAAAATAATCTCATTTACATTGCAACAGTACTTGGCGATATAAAAGACCAAATTGAAGAAAATAAAGTGCCTCATTATGCTTTACTTATAGAAGAACCAGAAGCGCACCTTCATCCGCAGCTTCAATTAAGTTTATATGGCTTTTTGCGAGATTCCAGCAAATCCAAAAACAGTCAGTTGTTCATTACGACACATTCGCCTACATTGACATCAAAAGTCCCTCTAAAGAACCTAATTTTACTTGATGGCAAGGCGTTCCAACTAAACAAACAATTTCAAGATAGAGTTTCAGAAGAAATTGTGGAAAATACTGTTAAAGACAAAAAACTAACTGCTGCCAATTTTAGATTGAAAAGAAAGCAGCTAGAACGATATATCGATGTCACGAAGTCCCAATTGCTTTTTGCTAAAGCTATTCTTTTCGTTGAAGGTATATCTGAAGAACTTTTGATTACAGCTTTTACAGCAATTAAAAAATATCGTTTAGAAGATTATAGAATTGAACTCGTCAACATTGGTGGTACAAGTTTTTATCCGTTCATCCATTTGTTTAATTCCAATCAACCAGAGAAATCGATTGACAAGCCTATTTCTATTTTAACGGATAATGATAAATTTCCGGACTCAAAAAAGAAAGAATTTTCATTTAACAATTTGCTCGATGAAGATTACAAAAAACTCAATGAGCTAGACGCTGCCATTCAAGCAGCAGATGTCTCGTCGAGAATCCCAAATATCACATCTGCTAAAAATGGAAAAGATACCATCGAAATATTTCCTGCTGAAAAAACATTGGAATATGAATTAGCACTTGCCAATATACCGAAGACAAAAGAAGGCATTGAAAATAACTTTCTCTTCAAATATATTAACAAAATAAGGTCCGACAAAGCTGAAGCGATACTCGAATATGTTGATGCGGTTATTGACGAGGAACTAACCGAAGAACAACAGCGTAAAGTTGCAATTCTGCTATGGAAGTCTTTTCCATCGAAAGGTACTTTTTCTCAAAACTTCTCACTTTACATCCTCAAAAATTTAAAACGTGCTAGGAAAGAATTTGTTATCCCAAAATACATTCGTAAAAGTCTAAAACATTTGAAGGGATAGGATGAAGTTAGATATTACAGAAGAATTACAAGATTATTTGGATGCTAAGGGCAAGGTCGTTTTAAATGCTTGCCCTGGTGGTGGAAAAACAACTGCCATTTCTCAAAAGATAATCAACCTAGAAGAAGAGTATAAAAGTACTTACGGCAGTCATTCAGGAATAGCCTGCATATCGTTTACCAACGCAGCAAAAGATGAACTCAATCTAACGTACAATCAACTTTGTGGTAGAACTTTGCAATATCCGCACCTCGTAAGTACCATTGACAGCTTCATCAATACTTTCATAACGTTACCTTTTTATTACCGTTTGGAAAGAAATTTTGCCAGACCTCAAATTTTGGAAAGCAATGAACGATTAGATTTATTTTGGAAAACCAAATATAGAAACAGAAGTGGAAAGTTAGTTGATGGTCTTAGAAATCCAATGAATTCTTTTAAGGCGAAGACTAATAGAAGCATATACTACCAATACCAGCCATCACAAATAAGACTTGAACCAGATGGAAGCTATACCGTAAACGGAAATGCACCTGCTGAAGAAAAAGTAGATTTAGATGTTTTTGAAAAATACTGTAAATACATCAAAGGATGGCAGTTTGAAAAAGGCCTTATCACTACTAATGATTCTGCATTTATTGCATTAAGGCTCTTAAAGAAAAATCCCAGTATTGGTAAATGGTTATCAAAGAGATTTCCGCACATAATTGTTGACGAAGCACAGGATAATTCTTTAATGCAGCATCAAATTTTTGAAGAACTAAACAATCAAGGATTAGCTAACATCGAATTTATTGGCGACCCATATCAAAGTCTTTATGAATTTAGGGATGCCAACCCTCAATTATTTCTAGATAAGTATAAAAATGAAGATTATTTAGGTTTAGATTTATCAAATAACAGAAGGTCGCCACAGCGCATTATAGACTGTTTCTCATTATTGCGACCAGAAGCTGAACGTACTATAAAAAGTGCTTGCGAAACAGACCTAAAAGAGCCCTTACTTGTATATAGATACAAAGCCGATAATAGAGGCGATATAATAAATCATTTTGAACAATATTGCAGTGACAAAGATTATAAAAAACTGAAGGTTGTTGTACGCGGTAATAGCGTAAGGAACAAAATGCTTGGTAGAGACGCACAACAGCGACCTTGGCACAACTCAATGGCTTACGAACTCATAGCTGCTAAAATAGAATACGATGATAAGAACTTAAAGGACGCCATCAACATAGCAAGAAACATAGTAATCCGTTTGGAAAACCAAGACCTCTCTTTTGCTGAATTTGGCCATTTAAGAGCTGAACTAAAAACCGACTTTTTATTCAACGCTCATATTATAAAATTTGTAGAAGGGTTGCCAGAGCTGTCGCATACTATAGAGGACTGGTCAAATCTATGTCCGGCTTACATAAAGGAAGCTCTAAATCTTGACTTTGATATAGATTTTGGAATGAAAAAAACCTCAACGTATTTTGCTAAAGCTACACGTACGGAACCTGTTTCAGCACACTTTAATCGAGTTGATATAGATAAAACTAGTTCACTCACCACGGTCCATCAGGTCAAGGGAAAAACGTTAGATGCCATCCTTATCTTTTTTGACGAAAAAAACCACGCAAGTAATATTAATTTCAGGGATTTAGAGCCTGAAAACGGTGGATTTTTAAAGGAAAAGAAACGTATTATATACGTAGCTATGTCGAGACCTAAACATTTATTGGCGATGGCATTTCCTGAAAAAATTACTGAAGCTCAATTGAAAGAAAAGTTAGGTGATGATATATCAATTATCAAGCTTGAATGAAACTCTACCGAAGTACAACCAAATCTTACTCAAATATCGACTTCGCTTCCTCATAAACTCTCTCAAAATTAGCCTCTAAATCAGCCTGAGAAAACGGTTTGGACACCCTTGGTAATTCTCGTTCAATGTCAGTCAATCTAAACTGTACTTTTTTATCCTTTCCATCAGCATAAGTAATAAACTCGCCTTGCTTTAGCCTAAAAAAAACATCTGCTCTAATTTTTGGAATTTCTTTTTCGCCAGTTGTAATACGTGTATCAAAATCGAGATTGTGTCCACGACTAATACTTTTGGTAGGGTCTTTAATGATTTCAAAAAAGCGTTCGTAGTATTTGGCTGTGTCCGGGTCATTTACCTTTCCAAAAAACTGATAGGAAAGATTGCTCAAAATAGCTTTGCTTGCCTTGTCGCCATACATCATATCGTTCTGGATTTTATCCTGCATCACATAAATTGTAGCTATATCATAACTACGTAATGTTGCTGGAATACGATGCATATTCAATAATCGAATGGTAGGTGCTTCTTCCATCAACAAAAATGAAGGTTTAGAATTTCTCACGCTCATTTGTTTGGTAATGGTGTGAATAATAGTAGCAATTACAGACGAGTAAGATGTTTCATATTTTGGATTGTTTACTACCGAAATGATTGCAGGGTTTTCCTCGCTATTGATATTTAATGGTACTTCGTCTGCAGATAATGCCATAAATATGCGTTGCGTACTAATACGTTTCAGGGCATTGGCCAGGGTGCTTTTCACACCAGCTGTCTGCCTATCCGAATCCTTACCACTAATAAATGCATCTGCCATTGCTCGTGATGTGGTGTTGGTTTCTAAAAACTGAATAAGGCTATCCGTGTCCAATAATTGATAAATTGCTATTAAATGTGGTAGCGTACAGTATTTAGGATAGTCGGTTTTCAGTTTCCAAATCAAACCACCAATCAATCCTTCAGCTGCATCGTTAAAGAATTTTGTTGTGCCAGTCGTTCCTGATTCCCTTTGCTCCAAAAGGTTTTCAATCAACACCCTCGACACCTCATTTACGCTTTCCTCGTTCTCTAAATAATGAGGAGCAATAGGATTTACCCGATGGATAATTTTATCGAAGGAAATGACCTTAAACGGAATATCACTATCCTTGAAAAGTGGATATGCCATTTCGGTCAGCTCAAAGTCCTTATAGTCGTGTATGATTCCGCAAAAACTCTCTTTCTGGAAATGTTTTAGAAATCCATAAACAACACTTTCGGTTTTTCCACTTCCGGCGGATCCGATGACGGATGCGCCACGTTTGATATTATCTAATTTGAAGTTTCCTTTATTCGTAGAAAAACTGACCTGATATTTAGTATTTCCATTTTGTGCGTTTTCAGTTTTATGCAGAAAAACATACAGTCCTATATTAATTAGCATAAGAGGACACACCAAATACAATAATATTGATACTAATTCATTTCCTTCAGAAATATATAAAACAAGAAATGAAAGCATAGTGATATTTAATAAAAACGCATATTTGCTTACTCGAAACATCGCATAGAAAACAGTACTGGTCAAACCAATGATTGAAAGTATCGTTATAAGATTGTCTATTCGCATAGCTACTATATTCCTATTGAACTTGATTTTATGGCCACTTCAGCGCCACGTCTTAACCGTTTGAAAACTCGAAGTGCCATTTGCGCTTGACTAACTGGAATGCTGGGAACGATTGGCAATCCCGTTTTTGTCATCATTTTGAAAGCCAATGCTCTTTCGTTAGCTGGTAATTTCATCAAAGCAGCAAAGTAGAGCTTTGGATTTTTTACAAAATCCTTTCGTGCCTTATAGGTCTCGGCAAAGTTTCGTTTATAGCCAAAAGTCTTGTCAAATGTCTTTTCTGTTTTCTCAAAAAATTTGTCTCTGTCAAAACCTCGTTTCACGTTCTTACCGTGCATTTCAACTTCGGAAGCTTTATGCTTGCTTCCTGGGGAAAGGCTAACAGAGTTGGAAGCGTCCTTTCTGCTCACGATGATATGGATATGACTTTGGTTTCCATCTTTTCGCATTCCCTGGACTATCCGTTTTCCATTTTGTTGATGTGGTGCTTGGCGTTCCAGTTTAGCAATTTCCTTTTTCATCTTTTTGATATTCCCTTCAGCTCGTCCTTCTTGGATGTTTCGGATATCCGTTTTGAGCTGAAGTATTTTTGTAGCAAAAGGTTGATTTTCTTTTATCTGCTTATCCGTTCCTTTAAAGGTGCGTTGGTGTTCTATTTTAGCATAGTATTTTATGTCATCGATGGTTATGGGTCGCCCATTAATTTCCCTATTGAATGAAGCCACATAATCCTTCATCAATTCACGAGTGTACGTTTTTAAATCTTGGCTGTTGTTCTGAAGTTTTCGTAATTCATATTTTGAAGGACTGACTGTAATCGAATAAAACTTAGGTTCTTTCTTTTTCAATTTTGCGGTGTTTCCATCAATTTCTTTTACCACTTCTTCAGCAGAAATTTCATCGCCATATTGATTGAAAAAGTGTTCCATATCATGCTGTTCCAAGCCTTGATTTTCTTTCTCTAAATAGCCTACAAAATCAGCCGAACTTTGTGAATAATTGTTGCCTAATTTTTGAGGTGTTATTGTAATGTACATAGCTCAAAAATTTATAGTTGGTTGCTTTGGTTTTGCTTTTCTCGAAAGCGAACTTCCTTCTTTTCTTCTGCATATTTCTTTTCCACAATCAGAGGTTTTTTCGCTGGTTCTTCTGTTTCAAACAGCGATTGAATCATAGCCACAGTAGGCTTGGTTTGGGTCTTTTCGACATCCCGCATTATGGCAATGACCGCATTGATTCTTTTGAGTAATTTGGCTTCAATTGTACGTCCAGTTGGCCCTAATTTTTCCTTTGGCGAAATTTCATTATAGAAGAAAAAATCGAGCATCGTGGACATCGCTTCGGTATGCGATTTGAAGTAAGTGCGTGAGAAAGTTTGGAAACGCTTTGCGGTTTCCTTTTTAAATCTAATTCCAGTAAATGAGTCCATATTTCGCCGATTTGTCGCAAAATCTTCCCTAAAAATGGGCGTTTCCAGCCCGTTTGTCGCAAATCGTTGATTGTCAAGAAATTATAATAAATTTAATTAACTGACAATCAGTTAATTAAAAACGAAAAGGAACCCGAAACATCGCGCAGCGTGTTACCCTCTTGCTATTCCTTTTCGTCCCGCTCGCGGGACAAAAATCCATACAATCCGGCTAAAAAGCCGATTGCCATTTTCAAGGAAAATGATTTTCCAGTATGTTAAATTTCGATGTGTAAGGGTATCGGCGAAAGTCAAAAAGTGGATAACCTTACTTTAATTTGTGCGCTGAATTTCAGCAATGTAAAGATACATTTTTTTTCTTGAATTGGATATCATTTGCATACAAAAACACCTCTAAAAATTCAGAGGTGTCAGGTTTAAAAATTGACAAAATTATATATTGAAAACGTATGTATAAGAATACAAATTCCGAAGTGCTTCTTCCTCAATAATCGTTTCAAAACAGGTGTAATTTCCCTTTACGTATTTGCGGATAGCATCCCCAAATTTTCGTTCCACATCTTTTTTAGAATTTTCTAAAAGTCGGTTTTGAGCCTCTTCGCTCAAGTCCGTAAAATTGAGATATACCATAGCTATTTGTTTTACAAAATTCCGTTATCAGAAAAACTATAGTAATCGCCATTAGGCGCAAATATCAAATGGTCAAGAATGGTAATGTCGAATAGTTTGGATGCCTTTTTAATCTTATTCGTTAAATTCTTATCTGCATCACTAGGTTGTAATTTTCCACTTGGGTGATTGTGCGTTAAAATTATAGCTACTGATAGAGATTTTAAAATAACCGCAAACAATATCCGAAGGTCTATTAACGTACTTGTAATTCCACCTTGTGAAAGTTGATAAACCCCTTTTACCTTATTGCTGTTGTTCAACAATACAACTTTAAAGGTTTCTTGTATGCCTATGGTATCTTTATCCCAATCTTCATAAAGTAGTTCAGCTGCATCTTGTGAACTGCTAATTTTCTGCCACATTGAAGATTTCAGTCCACCTTTGTAGCTTATTTTTATTTCGTTAACTTGTGCTTTCATTGTTTATAGTATTTAAAATGTGAATAATGAAAAAGAGGGCGCATCTTTCGACGGTTACGCCCTCTTTCATTTTTAGGTTTACTTATCGCCTTTACTTCCAAGTAAAAGGATTTCATCGGCTACCACTTCCGTTACATAGCGTTGTTCGTTATCATCAGTTGTATAGCTTCGAGTTTTTAGTTTTCCCGATATTCCAACTTCTTTTCCTTTTTGAACATACTTTTCTACTATTTCAGCAGTCTTGCCCCAGGCTACTATTGTATGCCAATTTGTATCTGTTTGTTTTTCGCCTTTGCTGTCTTTGTAATACTCATTTGTTGCTAGTGAAAAACGGGCTACTTTCTTACCGCTTTCAAGGTTCGTAATTGTTGGTTCTTGTCCAACGTTTCCAATTAACTGTACGTGATTTTTAATAGTACTCATAATAAAATATTTAAGTGATTTATATTTCCCCAATTGATTTAAAACAGATTAAATTTTAAGGGGTGTTTGTTCTTTTCTTTCGTGCACCGCACAATGGATAGAGTGGGTTTTGTCAAGACTTTTAGAGAATAAATCAGGTGTGTTTGCGACGTAGTAAAATCCTTGGATTTTCAAGGAAGTAGAAACCTTATTTTTCACTAAAACTCTGTATAGTCTTGACAAGTTCCATAAGGGCATTAGCAATTCTTTTAAACGCAGTTGCGTTTGAGCGTACCGACAGTTAAGCGAAATAAGTAGCTGTGGTTAAATTAGAATTGGTTAATGTCGTGCCTGTTTTTCGACGACCCGAAAAACAATAAAGGCTTTATCCATTATAAACCCCTTAAAATGTGTAAGACAGCGGTTCGGTTTTTAAGAATTTTCGAGGAAGCACTCAAGAAGGGCTTACCGCAAATTCTGTTAAGAAAACCGAAGTGATGGCTTTCCGCTTTGGCAAGCGGACTTAATTCACAATTTTGGCAATGGAATGTAGTGTTCCTTCCCAGAGTATCGGGAAGGGTTAACGGAATGGAAAGCTGAAATTGGGGATTGTGTCCAAGACTTATGTAGCGAAGCTCTTTTTCCGTAATGGAGCTTTTCGCGAAATGAAGGGGAAAGTGCTGAGGGGATTATAAAACTTGTTTTCAATTAAAGGCTAATATTTTTTTATAGAGCGTAAACTTGTCCTCAAAAAAGTTCTTTCTGGTTTTGAGGCAACATCTTTTTTTCTGATTTTTCAGCCACTTTTAATTTATCTTTTAGAGCTTTTCTTCTTTTATCATAAATCCATCTTCTCAAATTATTCAAAAGTCCCACTTCATATTCTGAAAGCTCTTTAGGTGCTATTTCTTTCATTGCATCTAATTGGTCTCTATTCTTAAACTGACGTGCATATTGAAGTCCTAACCAAGTATAAATATTTACCCATTCAGTTGGCATTGGTGCTTCATACGTTCTGGGCATCATATAGGCTAAAGCTTCAGTAAGTGAAGCCATTTCTTCTTGCTGCATTGAACATAACAGTCGTGATAATTTTACGCTATTCAGTAAGTCTTTAGGAATTATATCCTGCCAAGGGGATTTAAAAACGATGATTGGGCTGGTAAGACAATCCATAAAATTGAAGACAAAATTGTTACTATGCTTTTTATTAGGCTTCAATGTTTTTTCCTTTACTTGTATAGGTTCGCACTCAAAACCGAAGTCGAGCTGTACCATTTTTATAGTGTTCATAATGTTTGGATTTTAGACCTGTCTATAAACAGGTACGATTAAACTTTAAGTGTAAGAGAAAATCCAGTTTAAATAGGTACTGGATAAACCTTTAAATATCTCTAAGCCATTTCATAGACTTCATCAAATAATTTCTTATCCAACCGCTCTTGTTGGCCAAAACTCTTCTTCAATGTATTATGCAGTACCGAATTAAAGGCATTATAGCCTAACCATAGATTCGGTTCTTCATTGAGCAACAAGGCTTCATAGTTTAGGATTTCTATTACCTCACGAGACTTTTTTGAAGGGTCGCTATTCTTATCACTACACTCATATCTAAACAGTTTCGTTCTGTCAAGAATGGCCTTTACGAACTCTTGCGTATCGATGATTTTAAATTCTTTCATCTTATCAAATTTCTTGGTAATGGTATAGAACTCATTATCCAAAAACTTGTCAAACAAGTTGTTCAACCTTGGCATAATAAGGTGTGTATTATTCTTACTGTGCTTAATGGAAAACTCAATTTCTGCCTGAGAAACGTGCAAACCATTGGAACATACTTTTCTGTAAAAACCAAAGTGGCCAGAGGTCTTTTCGCTACCATCATAAGAGTTTTTAAACCGAAGCATCGGCAGTATCAAATCTTCTTTATTTTTTACAGAGAATTGACTTTTATCGTCAATAATGAAGTCTGTAATGAAAGACCTATCATTCTTATTGATGGTACGTTTGTGATAGTTCAGTTGTGCATCGGATAGCATTTCTTCAGCTTTCTTGAAGAACAATTGATTTGGAATGTGGCCGTAGCTGTTTGATACTACATTGACAATTTTTCCATTGGAAATAATGACGTTTTCAAGTCCGCGTCGAGATTCCATCTGCGTAAGTGTTTTTAAGGATTTCATTTCTGATGGAACAAAGATTTCATCCTGCTGTAAATTTTGTAAATACATAGCTTTTGAATTTAGATTAAACAATATTTGGGCGGTTACCCTAACGGAAGCTAAAATCTCAGCTCAAAAGGAAACGGAATAAATAAGTAAAGGATGGTGCGTTGGCTTTATGCCGTAGTCTTTTGATGGGTGTATTTTACGAGTTTACCTTTGCGCTACTATTGATTGATTATTATTCTACTTCATAACCATTTTTATTAAAGTATTATCAAAAAAAAAGAAGAAGAGCTAGCACGAATGCCAACCCTTCTTCAAACAACAAAAGCTAATCTTTAAGTTCCTGAATTTGTTTTTCAAGAACTGTTATGCGCGCGCTCAAACGTTCTTCACGCTTCTGTCGCTTCTCGGTATATTCTTTTTCTATGCTGGCAATCTTAGATTTGTAATACCCTTGCATTGCAGTATAAAATGAAATGTTCGTTAGGTTATTTACGTGATTGCTTTCGCCAAAATGGACTTGCTTGGTGAGCATATACCGTATCAGCTTATGAAAAATTTCCTTTTTGAACTTCTTCTTGAAATTTTCCACAATCTCAATTCTGGTCATTTTAGATATATCTCCTAAAAGTCCAGAAAAGTATTTCTGTTGACACAAATAGCCCACATTATTTTCATAGAGCGATAATGAGAATGCGACCATTTCATCTACCGAAAGTGTTTTCTTAGTTTCGATATATTTGGTCTCTCTTATCATTTCGACAACTTCTTCAAATTGCCTGTTGTTCTCGATTTGCTTCTTGCGGATTTCCCTTTCGTTGATTTTAATGATTTGTTCTTCAGGGGAACAGTCAGCCATTTTTCTATCAGCCAATGGTGCGGTATAGGTCATCGATTCACTTTTCGATTTTTCGATAATCTTTACAAAGACTTCTTTGTATCTGTATGTTTCAGGATGGAAAACGATACCATTTACAAATCCATTTTCTTTTGCAGAATTGTATGTTTCCAATTCCCTTGTATAGTTTTCAAGAGCGTCTTTATATTCCTCCTTAAGTTCTGCTTCAGAATAATCGTAATGTTGGTACTCTTTCTTGATTGCTTCTATTGTAGGTTCAATAGGTTGTTCTATGATTTTCACATCATCGAGAAGATAGACTTTCAATCCGCTATTTTCCAGTTGGGCGATAATGAGCTGATTTCGTTCTTCGTCTGCCCAGTATTTCTGTATCTCCGGAATAAGAATGATTTTTTCTTTCTTTACTTTGTCAATCAGGTTCAAAAACGACTTGCTTTTCTTCGATTCATAACAAGCTGATTTTGTACATACCATTTTACCATCCCCGAACAAATTACCCTGATTTGCCGCATTGAACGGACACTCAATACAAGCTCCAGCTTTTGCAATCAATTTCTTGTCAGCGACATCAAAAGATGCTTTTTCTAAATCAAAGGTCTGGTCTTTAATCATTCTGTTAACTTGATGGGCATTGAAATCTTCGCCCATAGTTTCAAGCATCATTTGCTGTTCTTCTGGTTCGAATAGTGCAACGCCAATTCCTAATGAAATGGTCATATCCCCATTGCGAACAAAATGCTTAAACCCTTCTATAAGTCCAGCTAATTTCAAACGCTGTCTTATAAAATTATCACTTCGTCCCAATCGTTTTGCTATTTCAGAAGGTGCATATTTCTCACTCAGAAAGGCAATTGCTTCTGCTTCTTCGGTAGGTTCGACATCTTGTCTTTGTAGATTTTCGATGATTTGAACTTCCAAAACATCATTATTCTTATACGTTCTCACGATACAGGGTATCGTTTTCTTACTGGCCAATTTACTAGCGCGAAACCTGCGTTCGCCCATTACAATGACATACTCTTTTCCAGATTTACGTACAGTAATAGGTTGAAGTACACCGTGCTTTTTGATACTCTCGGAAAGCTGTTGTAGTAATGCTTCGTTGAATGTCTTTCTTGGTTGCATTGGGTCTGGAATGACCTTATCAATACTCAGGTTTTGAATTTGAAGTCCAATTGCTCTTTGTGTCAATTTTTCTTTGACTTCCTTTTTAACGGCTGTACTTGATTTACCGTTTCTACTTGTGGTACTTGCTTTTGTTGTCATAATACTTAAATTTTAGATTAAACAATATTTAAGCAGGAACCAAACGGAAGATAAAATCTTGGCTCAAAAGGAAACGGAATAAATAAGCAAAGGAAAGAGCGTTGGATTTATGCCGTAGTCTTTTGATGGATGTATTTTACGAGTTTAAATTGCGGTGATATTGTATGATAATAAACTCTCACTAACGAAAAAATATGAATGCTATTTACTAAAATCTATTAACAACTATGAAATTTAATAAGGTTTGAGACTAAATAGAAGTAATGTAAACCAATACGAATGAGGTTCTTAAAATAGCCAAATGTTGTACCTATGTTGTACCCAAGTCTAAAAATTGTGACGAAATTCCCTTGTTAAAAATAAAAAAGCCGAAGATTTCTCTTCGGCTTTTGTGCGGGCGAAAGGACTCGAACCTTCACACCGTGAGGCACTTGATCCTAAGTCAAGCGTGTCTACCAATTCCACCACGCCCGCATTTTAACAATATTTTAATAATAACCATTTGGTTAAATCCTAAGTCTAGCGTGTCTACCAATTCCACCACGCCCGCGTACTTCTGAATTTGTGGATGCAAATATAAACAATACTTGTAAACTACAAAGAAGAAGTATACTATTTTTCTTATTTTTGATGCTAATTAATATACAACACATGCAAAACGTAAAAGATTACATAGCTCAACATAAAGATCGCTTTATTAATGAGCTTATCGATTTATTAAAAATTCCATCAGTAAGCGCTGACCCTGCTTATAATCAAGATGTATTAAATACTGCTGATACCATTAAAGATAGTTTAGAAAAAGCAGGGTGTGATAAAGTAGAGATTTGCGAAACCCCTGGATATCCTATCGTATATGGAGAAAAAATAGTAGATCCAAACTTACCTACTGTATTAGTTTATGGTCATTACGATGTACAACCTGCAGACCCTATCGATTTATGGACCTCTCCTCCTTTTGAGCCAGTTATTAAAAAAACAGACATACACCCTGAAGGAGCTATTTTTGCTCGTGGTGCTTGTGATGACAAAGGACAAATGTATATGCATGTAAAAGCATTAGAATACATGACCAAAACAGGGAACTTACCTTGTAATGTGAAATTTATGATTGAAGGTGAAGAAGAAGTTGGTTCTGAAAGCTTAGCATGGTTTGTTCCTAGAAATAGAGAAAAGTTAGCTAATGACGTAATTTTAATTTCTGATACAGGAATGATTGCTAATGACATTCCTTCAATCACCACTGGTTTACGTGGTTTAAGTTATGTAGAAGTAGAAGTTACTGGTCCTAATAGAGACTTACATTCTGGTTTATACGGGGGAGCTGTTGCAAACCCTATTAATATTCTAACACAAATGATTGCTTCATTACACGATGAAAACAATCATATCACCATTCCTGATTTTTACGATAAAGTAGAAGAATTATCTCGTGAAGAACGTGATGAAATGGCTAAAGCGCCTTTCTCTTTAGATGAATACAAAGCTGCTTTAGATATTAACGATGTTCATGGAGAAGCTGGCTATACCACAAACGAACGTAACTCTATCCGTCCTACTTTAGATGTAAACGGAATTTGGGGTGGATACACTGGTGAAGGAGCAAAAACGGTGATTGCTTCTAAAGCATACGCAAAAATTTCAATGCGTTTAGTTCCTGGGCAAGAATGGGAAGAAATTACTGAATTGTTCAAAAAACATTTTGAAAGCATTGCTCCAAAATCGGTAAAAGTAGAAGTAAAACCGCATCATGGTGGACAAGGATATGTAACTCCGATTGATAATATTGGTTACCAAGCTGCAAGTAAAGCATATCAAGAAACGTTTGGAGTAACTCCTATTCCGCAACGAAGCGGGGGAAGTATTCCTATCGTTGCTTTGTTTGAGCAAGAATTAAAGAGTAAAACCATTTTAATGGGATTCGGATTAAATTCTGATGCAATCCATTCACCAAATGAGCATTTCGGTGTATGGAATTACTTAAAAGGAATTGAAACCATTCCTTATTTTTATCAATATTTTACGGAATTATCTAAGTAATTCATCCTTAACAACATCAATAAAATAGCCTTGTGTAGAAAACAAGGCTATTTTTTTATATTATTTTACACCCTCTACATTTGTAAAATTAATTCTAATTTTTTTAGCAATGTAATTATCAAAAAGATTTAAAACTTTTAGAAGCCAATAACTCTATAAACTTACGAAGTTGGGTAAAAATGGAAAACAATATTTAAATTTTCAGACAAACCTGTGGTTGTAAAAAACTAATTCTGTTAAAAGCCTCTTAAATGAGGCTTTTTTTTGTAACAAAACCCTAAATCACTCGTTATTAAACTATAAGCTTATTTTATGTTAAAACGATTTTTCCTTCTTTGTTCTGGTGCTGATTTAGATTTACTCGAAAAATGTGCTAATGGAGAGCAAAATAAATATGCGGGTATTGGCGCTACAGTTTTCTTCACTGCACTTATGGCAACTATTGCCTCTGCTTACGCCTTGTATACTGTTTTTGACAATATATATACATCCATTTTCTTCGGAATCATTTGGGGACTTCTCATTTTTAATTTAGATCGATTTATTGTTTCAACCATAAAAAAAAGAGAGTCAAAGCGAAAAGAAATTATACAAGTTCTACCAAGATTATTACTTGCGATGATTATTGCAATCGTAATTTCTAAACCTTTAGAATTAAAGATTTTTGAAAAGGAAATCAACCAAGTTTTGTTAACTGAGAAAAACCAAATGACACTAGATAACAAAACTCAAATTGCGCAACAATTCTCACCTGAAATAGAGAAAATTAATAGTGAAATTACTTCACTGAAAAATGAAATAACTACTAAAGAACAAGAAATCAATACACTATATGAAACTTATATTGCGGAAGCTGAAGGAAGAAAAGGCACAAAACTAATCGGAAAAGGTCCTGTTTATAAAGAAAAGAGAGACAAGCATGATACAGCTTTACAAGAATTAACTCAATTAAAAGCTTCAAACAATGAAAAAATTAAAACTAAAGAAGAAACTGTTAGAAATCTAATTCAACAACAAAAAGAAGTTGAATCTAAAACACAACCTATTATTTCTAACTTTGATGGTTTAATGGCTCGAGTTAACGCACTAAACAAACTACCTTGGCTACCTTCTTTCTTTATCTTCCTATTATTTTTAGCAATAGAAACTGCCCCAATTTTTGCTAAACTTATCAGTTCAAAAAGTGAATACGATTATAAATTGGAAAACCATGAATCTCAAGTAAAAACTTGGATTCAACAACAAGTCCATCAAAGAGAGGTTATTTTACAAACAGATATAAACCTCAACAACAAAGTATACTCTGATTTAAAAACAGAAGAAGAACTTTACAACTACAAACAAAAAATGGCTCGTAACCTCATGAAACTACAAACTGATACTTTTTATAAAAATCAACAGGATATTTTATAACGCTATTGCTATCGAATTTTTCACTTCATCAATTGTAAAAACACTTCGGGTATTGCCTACATGTTTTAACGCTGTGAGTTTATTTACTATAAAGTCTCTGTATGCGTCCATGTCCTTTACATAAACCTTTAAAATATAATCATAATCCCCACTTACATGAAAACATTCAGTTACTTCTTCTAGCCTATTAACTTCTTTTTCAAAAACAGCTATATGATCTTTATTGTGTTTCTCTAGCTGCACATGGCAAAAAACTAAAAACGATTTTTCAATTTTGTTCTTGTTAACTAAAGCAACATATTGCTTAATAACTTTTTCTTTTTCCAACTTCTTAATTCGCTCGTAAACAGCTGTTACAGACAATCCCAATTGTAGTGAAAGCTGTTTTGTAGTTTGTTTGCTATCTGTTTGAAGCAATCCTAATAACTTCTTGTCTATATTATCTAATTTCATATGAAAAAAAATCTGTATTTATTATATATTCTTTGCTTAACACCTAATAAAAAACTAATTACAAACACAAAATTAGTATAAAAATCTATAAACCAAGATTTATATTGATTTTTAAACAATTAAAACTGATTTTAGTTGTCACTAATAATTAACCTTAACAGATATGAAATTTAAACCTGCAAACAACATACAAGACCTACAATACTTTGGAGAATTTGGTGGTGTAAACCCATCTATATCTGATTCTTCCACTTACACTTTTTTATCAGCAAAAACTATGTTTGATACTTTTGAAGGAAATACAGACGGATGTTATTTATACTCTCGTCATTCATCTCCTTCAAACTTATACCTATCAGAAGCTTTGGCCGCTATGGAAGGTACAGAATCTGCTAATGTTTCAGCTACAGGTATGGGAGCTATTACTCCCACCATCTTACAAATTTGTGAATCTGGAGATCATATCGTTTCTAGTAGAACTATTTATGGAGGAACCTATGCATTTTTAAAAAATTTCACACCTCGAATGGGTATTGAAACATCTTTTGTTGATATTACAAAATTAGAAGTGGTTGAAGCAGCGATTACTAAAAAAACTAAAATGATATACTGTGAAACAGTAAGTAACCCATTATTAGAAGTTGCCGATATCGAAGCCTTATCAGTTTTAGCTAAAAAACATAATTTACAATTAGTTGTAGACAATACATTCTCTCCTCTATCAATTTCTCCTGCTCAGTTAGGTGCCAACATAGTAATTCATAGTTTAACTAAATTTATTAACGGTTCATCAGACACAATGGGAGGAGTTATTTGTGGAACTACAGATTTTATCAATTCTCAAAAAAGTGTAATTGACGGAGCTAGTATGCTACTTGGTGCTTCGATGGATTCAATGCGAGCTGCATCTATTTTTAAAAATATGAGAACCTTACATATTCGCATAAAACAACACAGTAGAAATGCTCGTTATTTAGCTGAAAAATTTGAAGCTGATGGATTAAAAACTGTGTATCCTGGATTGGAATCGCATCCTTCACACAAAACTTTCAAATCAATGATGAATGAAGAATATGGTTTTGGAGGAATGCTAACCATTGATGTTGGTTCTTTAGATAACGCAAATACTTTAATGGAATTGATGCAAGAACGTAACTTAGGGTACTTGGCCGTAAGTTTAGGTTTTTATAAAACCTTATTTTCTGCTCCTGGTACTTCAACCTCATCAGAAATCCCTTTAGATGAGCAGAAAAAAATGGGACTTACTGATGGATTGATTCGTTTTTCTATTGGATTAGACAACGATATAGAACGCACTTATCAAATGATAAATACCTGTATGAAAGAAATTGACATACTTTAACCTAGAACTATGAACGAAATAATCACTTTTGGCATTTTATCTTTTACCTCATTTTTTACCCTGATTAACCCGTTGGGTACTATGCCGATTTTCATGACCATGACAGCTGATTTAGACAAGGAAAGCAGAAATCAAACTGCAAAAAAAGCTTCCATAGTTAGTTTTATAACTATCTTAATTTTTGCTTTCTCTGGTCAATTGTTATTTAACTTTTTTGGAATCTCTGTAAACAGCTTTAGAGTTGTTGGTGGAGTAATTTTCTTTTTAATGGGTATGGATATGCTTCAAGCAAGATTAGGGAAAGTAAAACTAAGTAGCTCTGAAGTTAAAACATATGTTAACGACATTTCTGTTACTCCATTAGCAATACCAATGATTTGTGGTCCAGGTGCCTTAACCAATGCTATTGTAATGATGGAATATGCTAAATCCTTTGAAATGAAACTAGCATTAATCATTGCTGCTTTTTTAGTAATTATAGCAACATACCTAATTTTATATAGCTCCTCAAAAATCATTAAAATACTGGGGCAAACTGGTATAAATGTTATGATGAGATTAATGGGGCTTATAGTTATGGTAATTGCGGTTGAATTCTTCTTTAGTGGGTTAAAGCCTATTATACTTGATATATTAAATAGTAACTAGATTCCCAACTGATTACATTTGTGTAATTCTTTACAAAGTCGTAACATTACAAGCCTAAAAAAATATCACACATGCAAGACGACAAAAACCTATCTGAAATTGAAATAGAAGATCAAAAAATAATTCAAAATAAAGAGTTGAATATTTGGGAAGCTTTGATTCCTGTTTTTGCTCTGATTGTAATGCTAGCGTACAATGTGTATGTATTTGGAGACGATGCTTTAAGTGGTAGTAATCAGTTTATTTTATTATTGGGTGGTGCAGTCGCAGCTATTGTAGGTTTTAAGAACAAAGTTTCCTACGAAAGAATGATTGAAGAGGTTGCTGAAAACATAAAATCTACCGCAGGTGCTATTTTAATACTTTTAATGGTAGGTTCTTTAGCTGGAACTTGGTTAATAAGTGGAATTATACCTTCAATGATTTATTATGGCTTACAAATTTTAAACCCTACCATATTTTTAGTAGCATGTTTAATTATTTGTGCTGTAATCTCTATTGCTACAGGTAGCTCTTGGACAACAGCTGCAACTGTTGGTATCGCCTTAATAGGAATTGGTGAAGCGTTAGGTATTTCTTTAGGAATGACAGCTGGTGCTGTTTTATCTGGTGCATATTTTGGAGATAAAATGTCACCAATGTCAGATACCACAAACCTAGCTCCTGCTATGGCTGGTACAGATTTATTCACACATATAAGATACATGGCCTACACTACAGTACCTACATTTATTGTAACCATTATCTTTTTTATTATCCTTGGCTTTACACAAACAACCACTGGTGAAGCTAACACACAGCTAATGCTAAACGATATTGACAAAGCCTTTAACATTACTCCGTGGTTATTTATAGTTCCTATACTTGTAATCATCCTTATCATAAAAAAAACACCTCCTTTAATAGCTCTTTTAGCTGGAACTATATTCGGCGGTGCTTTCGCTTTGATTTTCCAACCTCATGTAGTTGCTCAAATTTCTGAAGTTGAAAAGTTAGATTTTGAATCTGCTTACAAAGGAATAATGCAAGCTATAACCGTAGAAACTTCTGTAGCTACTGATAATGAAGTATTAAAGGATTTATTTACTGCTGGGGGAATGAAAAAGATGCTAGGAACCGTATGGTTAATTTTATTAGCAATGGTTTTTGGTGGGGTTATGGATGCTATCGGAGCCTTAGCTAAAATCAGTAGTTTTATGTTAAGTTTATTTGATTCAGTATTTGGATTGTTTGCCAGTACCGTTGCCACTTGTATTGGTTTAAACTTTACAGCTTCTGACCAATATTTGGCAATTGTTGTACCAGGAAAAATGTATGCGCAAGCCTATAGAGACAAAGGTTTAGCCCCTGAAAACTTAAGTAGAACTTTAGAAGATTCAGGTACTGTTACTTCTGTTTTAATTCCATGGAATACTTGTGGAGCTTACCACTCAGGAGTATTAGGAGTTCCGGTGATAGATTATGCTTTTTATGCAGTGTTTAATTGGCTAAGCCCATTTACAACATTACTATTTGCTGCTTTTAGAATTAAAATAAAACAACTTGCTTCTAAAGAATAACATTTATAAACCTCACCTTTCGTGAGGTTCTTTTTTTATGATTGTAAAAGCTCAAATACAAGATGCTGATTTATTAACTGAAATTGCTTTAAGCTCTAAAGCACACTGGGGATACTCTAAAGATCAAATAGAGAAGTGGAAGAATGAGTTAACCGTTACCTCTAAAATGTTTGCCATCTGTAATATTTATAAATTTCAAGTTAATGATATTACAGCCGGATTTTATGTTTTACACAGAGCTAATATTAGAACAAGCTTTTTAGATTTTTTATTTATTTCTCCTAATTTCATAAATCAAGGTATTGGTTCTAAACTTTTAGAACATGCTAAAGACTATTGCAGAAGAGAATCTTGTGCCGTATTGAATGTTTTATCAGATCCTAACTCAGAATCATTTTATTTAAAACATGGTTTTAAGGTAATTGATAAACGTAAAAGCAGTATTAAAGGGCGTTTTTTACCTGAAATGGAATTATATTTTCCTGAAAACATGTAAAATAATTGATACAATTAAAAGTATCCAAGGAGTTCCATGTAAAAATACATCAAACCAATCCATAAATTGCATAGCGTGTTCTCCTGAAAAAGCATTCCCTCCTGCTATCCATTGTAACTTCCCTACAATATGTGGTGGTCTAAAAGGTGCTAAACCTAAAGTTAAACTTGCTATTAAAAACAACTTCCAGTTTTGTCGTAGCTTCTCTTTCATTTTATATAAACCAGTTCCACACTACTCCAAAACGAATTACGAAATCTCTATATGGATAATTCGGAGCCGAAAAATAATTCTTTTTTAACACAAAAGAACTTATGTTGTCTGCTTTAAAATAAATTCGAGTTCTACGAACCCGTGCGTTAAAAAACAAATCTAGCGTTGGATATCCTATTTCTGTATCATCTTGTAAGGTGAATTCAGCTAACAATGGATTATATGAATTCGCTTTATATTTTGAAAAATACTTGAACGTCGCTCCTATTTGTACTAACAGAGGTTTACCTTTAAACCATTCATCAGTATAATAAAGTGTATTACGAGTAACAAATTCTGGAACTCTAAAAACACTATTTCCACTTGCTACTTTTTGATACATTAAGGTATTATCTAAAGCAAACTTTCCGAAGGCAAATTCTTTAGATACTTTTGCTTTTAAATAATTAACATCTCCTGAAAACTGTTGCGGTTGTCCGTTCTCATCAAAATACGTATAATTACTAATGTTGGTAATATCTAACGAAGCATTCCCCCATTTAGAATCAATAACTCCTCCTAAAGAACGTGTTCCTATTTGAGAAAAATTATTTTCCCAGTTATAATCATCATAACTACTTTGATGCAATAAGAAATTAAAATTAGGTGATTTATTACTAATCCCCATTCTTCCTTTTACAGTCAGTACACTGTCTTTCTTATAAAAAGCTTCTCCAAAAAAGTTATTCCCTGATAATCGCCCACTTCCCGGTGTTAGGCTACCTGAAGCATTAACATGAAAATTCCCAATTCTTCCATTCCAATCAGCTCCAAAAGATATGGCATCTCCCTTCAACTTATTTTTTGTTATTCCAACCGTATTATTTTGTAAGTTTTCATATCCATACGTGTAGTTTGATAATTCTGTTTTTACACGGAATTTTCCCAAGACATATTTTGAATTAAAATCTACAAAAAACTGGTTGTTATACAGCAAGTAAATAGTTTTATTATTTATATTACTTGAAATATTTGCATCACCAAACATATCTGAAGCTGTACCTTGATTAAAACGATAAAACTTTGAATCTCTAGTAAATGAATGTCCTAGTTTTAAATTAGAGAAATCTTTTTGACTTACACTATCTTTTGAAGAAAGTAACTTAAAAGTATGTTCAAAGTATAATCTTTTGGTATCTAAATTACTTTCAGCAGTATTCAGGTTCACATCCATCCTACCTCTATTCCCACTAAAATTAGGGTCATCAGCTATAAACGCTTCTAATGATGTCTCTGTCAACCCTCCATTTTCTTGATTAAAAAAATCTTGATTTACAGCATGTCCTCTAATTGTATATTGCCCCTTAGGAGTCTCATAGCTAAAGCTTACTCTAAAATTACCTGTACTAGCCAAAGAACGTCTATAAGTACCCAGTGAACGAAGTCCTTTATAGGCTATAGCTAAGTTAAATCGCTTGGAAAAGTTTGTAGTAAAAAGCGCATCTAATACCTGTCCCTGTTCCAAACCAGTTCGGTACATAATTTCCGTTGTAGGTGTAGGAACATGGTAATAATTCACATCTTCAATATCAAAATAATTGAACATTTTTGCTCTAAATCCTATATTTGGAAATCGTGAAATATTAGTAAAATCGTATCCTAAGTTATTAAACGTTTGCCCTTGATTATGAAAAGCTAGCAATTCAAAATTATCCTTTCTTAAGAAATTAAACTTGTACTCTTTTTGAATTGTCAATGTGGTATCTACAATGGTAGTATCATTCTTGTGTGATATAATTTTATAATCAGTATACTTAGTTTTCCCACTAAGCTTTACATTTATTTCATTATCAGGTAGTGAATCCACATTTTGATTAAGCCCTCCTCTATCTCTTCCAAAACCCCCATCAATTGGTCTTATTTGGGCAAAAATCACTTGAACACTTATCAAACAAAAAAATACTAAGATATTTTTCTTCATAGCAACAAAAGTAAAATAATTTAACGACAAAAATCACGATTAATTTCTTTGAAATCTGTTAATTTGTAGCATGTTGCAATTAAATTATAGCGGGCATAAATTTGAAGCAGGAACAGATGAAGCTGGTAGAGGCTGTTTATCAGGACCTGTTGTAGCTGCTGCCGTTATTTTACCTGACAACTTTAAACACGAGTTATTAAATGACTCTAAACAGATTTCTGAAAAAAAACGACAAAAACTTCGACCTTATATTGAAGAGCATGCGCTTGCATTTGGAGTTTCTTTTATACATCAAGAAGAGGTTGACGAACTAAATGTATTACAAGCGTCAATTACAGGAATGCACCGTTCAATAGAACAATTAGCTATGCAACCCGAGTTTATTATTGTTGATGGAAATAAGTTTAGGCCTTTTAAAGAAATCCCTCATCAAACTATTGTAAAAGGTGATGCTAAATTTATGAGTATAGCAGCTGCGTCTGTACTTGCAAAAACGTATCGTGATGAGTATATGGAAAAAATTCATCAAGAATTCCCTCAATATAACTGGAAAAAAAACAAAGGATACCCAACTAAAGAGCACCGTGAAGCTATTCGTCAGTTTGGAGCGACTCTTTATCATCGAAAATCATTTAAATTGTTACCTGAACAATTAAAATTCGAACTTTAATTTTTCTATTTTTGTCTTCCAATTTTTTAGAAGATGATTAAAAGAACTCGTACCGAAATTAATAAGTGTATTATTCACAAAGTAGGGAATAAGTATAATAGTGGACAAAATGCTTTTTCAGAAAGTTTAGTTCGTTTTGATGAAGAGAGCTACGAATTATTACTTCCTTTTTTATTAAAACCTTTCGGGGCTGTTACGCAAAGTTACCGTTTTAGTCATCATGCAGATGTTCGACTAAATGAAATAAATAAATACGCTGCTGATATTTTTGAAGATGATAGCAATGAGGTTTTTATTGAGCATTCTAAAAATATTGTTAATCACCTTTACGAACAATCAAACTCTGCCAATATTAAAACAGGAGATGTTATTGTTGCCTATTTTGAAGGTATCGAGTATAAAGATGTTTTAACTGAAGCTGTTGGAGTTTTTAAAATTGAAAGTAAAGTAGATTTCTTTCAAACCTATTTAGATGATGATAGTTTTGATGTAGTGGTACAAAAAGGAATTTCAACCAAAAGATTGGATAAGGGTTGTTTAATTTTAAACTCTACTGATGCAGAAGGAACTGTGGTTTTATCAGTAGACAACAATCAATACGATGCACAATACTGGATAAAGAATTTTTTAAGTGTAAAATATGCTGATGATCGTAACTTGCACACCCAAAACTACCTTGAAATGTGTAAGGAGTTTTCTGAAGAAATTCTAAAACCTGAATTAGGAAAACAAGAGCAAAGTAATTTTTTAGCTAATACTGTTGATTACTTTAAAGAACACGAAAGCGTAGACTACCACGGGTTTAAAGATGAAATTTTTGAAGAGGACAAGCATAAAGACATGTTTGAAGACTACAAACAACACTTTGAAAAGTTAAATGACGTATTAATACGTAATAACTTCGAAGTCTCTGATGTGGTTTTAAAAAAGGAAAAAAGTAAGTTTAAAACAGAAATAAAACTGGACACCAATATCCAAATTAAAATTGATGTTGATGCTCCTGATGCTTCTGCTGAATACTTAGAGCAAGGTTACGACGAAGACAAAAAAATGAAGTTTTATAAAGTATATTATAATACTGAGAAATAATTAGTTTCAAAGTTTCAAAGTAAAATCTTAAACTTTGAAACTTTGAAAACTCAACTTCTTTCAAACTGAATCTATTCCTTTTCAGCCATTTTCTTTACATAATCGGTAATAATCACGATTTGAGTAGCTCCTACCTTACCTTCAATATACTTAGCGTTTTCAGGATCTAACGAAATTCTACGTACAGCCGTTCCCTGTTTTGCTACCATACTAGAACCTTTTACTTTTAAATCTTTAATCAACACTACACTATCTCCCGCCTGTAAAATAGCACCGTTTACATCTCTATGAATTATTTTTTCACTCTCATCTAAATGTTCACCTGTAGCTTCAGCAAAACGCAGATCCTCGTCTTCTAAATACATCATATCCAACAAATCTTGTGACCATCCGTCTTTTTTAACACGGTGTAACATTCTCCAAGCCATAACTTTTACTGCTCTAAACTCACTCCACATACTATCGTTCAAACAACGCCAATGGTTTGCATCTGTCTTATCTGCATCTTCAATCTGCTCAATACAAGTACTACAAGCCAACAAACTACCGTCAACACCTCCTGTTGAAATTGGTGGCACTTCATAAATTGACAAATCGCTTTTTGACCCGCATAATTCGCATTGATTTCCACTTCTATCTTGTAATTCTTGTAATAAACTCATTTTATTCTTTTTTTGCTTCGCAAAAGTACATTTTTAATTTATATTTAGGCTATGTTATTAGAAAGCGAACGATTAATTATTAAAGAAGCTCTAGTAAGTGACGCTCATTTTTACTTCCAACTATTTAATGATCCTGATTGGATTCAGTTTATTGGTGATAAAAATTTAAAATCTATTGAAGAAACTCGTGTTTACTTAAAAGATATTTTATTTAAAAATTCGAAATTAGGTGGATTAGGTTTTTTTACCGTAATCTTAAAAGAAACTAACAAACCTATTGGAGCCTCAACTGCGCTACAAAGAGATAAATTAAATTTTATTGATATTGGCTATGCTTTTTTACCCGAGGGAAGAGGTAAAGGTTATGCTACAGAGGCTACAAAATTAATTATAGAATACGTTCGTACTAAGTTTAAACAAGAAAAAGTACTAGCTTTAACCATGCCTAAAAATGAAAAATCTCAAAAACTATTAAAAAAATTAGGTTTTGAATTTATTGGAATGCAACAAGTTTTTGAAAATGGAGAAGATTGTGTATTTGAGTATGTTTTTTAATCCATATCCTGAAAAAACAATAACCTTTTAGTAGGTTAAACTTTTATATATTTACACCAATTCTAAATTTTATACTATGAAAAAAATTATTTTATTATTTGCTTTCTCTTTAACTTTCTTAAGCTGCTCCTCTAGTGATGAAGACATTTCTGACAACTCATTAATTGGAACTTGGAAAATTTCTGAAGAATATTTAAACGGTGAAAAAACTCAATTAAGAGAATGCCAAGAAAATGATTTTACAGATTTTTTTTCAAATAACACTTTTAAAGCTACATTTTATGAAAAAGTGGACAACGAATGTATAACAAACGATGATTCTTCTGGCACATGGAAACATGTTAGTGGTGAAGAATATAATATTATCGTTGGAGATAAAAAAGTTTGGTTAACACTATTAGACAACACAACCTTTAAGCTTTTTGAAGATAAAAACAAGGTTAACAGTTATGAAATCTGGGAACTTCAATAAAATAATTACAACAAAAAAAGCGGAAGGATAATTCCTTCCACTTTTTTTTGTTCTATGAAATATCTTTCTTATCCTAAATATAATTCTATCAATCCTTCTGGAGTTTCAACTTCTATAGTTTTATTCTCTCTATCTACTTTTTTGATGAAGTCATCAATCATAGGGATAAAAATCTCTTTACCTTCTCTATCAATTTCAAATAAAGGTTGGGCAGAAAAGTCATTAATACTTACAATTTCACCTACTTCTCCAAAAGCAGTATCAACAACTGTAAAACCTATTACTTCATGATAGTAAAATTTGTTTCCTGAAAGTTTTGGTAGCAAATCCAATGGCAAATAAACTTCTGAACGTAAAATAGCCTCAGCATCAGCCTCTGTATTTACATCTTCAAACTTTACTCGAAACATTGTTGCCTTACTTAAGGTAGACTTCTCAATAAAAAAAGGAATCAGATTATTGCCTAAATCGACAAAAACTGATTCCAAATTTTCGTAAAGATCGGGTTCATCAGTATCTAACTTAATAATTACCTCGCCCTTAAAACTATGTTTTTTAACGATTTTGCCAAGATAAAAGCAATCTTCTTTTTGCATCATCGTAGTACAGTTTTTTATTCTTCGCTATCAGCACCTGATTCAACAGCAACTTCCTCGCTATCTTCTGCAACAGGAGTTGCAGCAGCTACACGTGCTTCGTTTACAGCTTTCTCAGCTTCTAAAGCTTTTGCTTTAGCATCTGCTTCTGCTTTTGCTAAACCGTCAACTTTACCAGCTACTTTATTTGCTTTTTCTTCTACCCAAGCATTGAATTTAGCTTCTGCTTGCTCTTCAGTTAAAGCTCCTTTTTTTACTCCACCAGCTAAGTGATTTTTCAATAAAGCTCCTTTATATGATAAAATAGCTTTAGCAGTATCAGTTGGTTGAGCACCATTTTGTAACCACTTTACAGCTCCATCAACATCTAAGTCAATAGTTGCAGGGTTAGTGTTTGGGTTGTACGTTCCGATTTTTTCTAAGAAACGACCGTCTCTTTTAGCTCTAGAATCAGCAGCTACTACCCAGTAAAATGGTTTTCCTTTTTTACCGTGTCTTTGTAATCTAATTTTTACAGGCATAATTTTAATTTTTAAGGTACGCGACCTTGATTATTAATAAATCTTACCATCTCGTGATAAGTGGGCGCAAATTTATAAAATCTTTTTTACTTAAAAGCAAAAAACTAATTTTATTAAAATAAAAAAGAGCCTGTTTAACAGGCTCTTAAGAAAAATAAATTCTGAGATATATTATAATACTCTAACGCTAACTGCGTTTAATCCTTTTTTTCCTTCTTTAAGTTCAAACTCAACAGTATCACCTTCTCTAATCTCATCGATTAAACCTGATACGTGTACAAAATGTTCTGTGTTTGATCCTGACTCTGTAATAAATCCAAAACCTTTAGATTCATTGAAGAACTTTACTGTTCCTTCTTTCATTGTAAAAAATATTATATTAAAGTGCAAATATAAATCTTATTAATTGATTATCAACTACTTTTTTTTATTTTTCTTTTAAACTTAACCTACAGTTAACATCATTTTTTGATTACAATCAGCTATTCAAGCCTTTACATCAAGCTAAAACACTCGTTAATAACTTCTCAGTTAATCAATGCAAATTCTTCGTATTTTTACACTTTGTTTTACCCAAAACGCTTCAACAAGTAATTTTTGCCCATGTATTTAATTTTCGATACCGAAACTACTGGATTACCTAAAAGCTGGAACGCTCCAATAACCGATACCGATAACTGGCCTAGAGCCATACAAATTGCATGGCAATTACATGACGAATTAGGGAATTTAATTGAACATAACGATTTTTTAATTCAACCTGACGGATTTAATATTCCATATGATGCTGAACGTATACACGGAATATCTACCGATTTGGCTATTGAGCAAGGTATCCAATTAAGTGAGGGGTTAAAGTTATTTAATAATGCTTTACAAAAAACAACCTTTATTGTTGGACAAAATGTTGGCTTTGATGTCAATATTATGGGTTGTGAATTTCACCGTTTAGGCGTTGAAAATAATTTAACAGAGTTACCAGTTTTAGACACCTGTACTGAACACACAGCACAATTATGTCAAATTCCTGGTGGTCGTGGAGGAAAATTCAAACTTCCTACCCTTACCGAACTACACCAACATTTATTCGGAACTGGTTTTGGAGAAGCACATAATGCAACTGCCGATGTAGAAGCAACTACTCGCTGTTTTTTAGAATTAATTCGCTTACGTCAATATACAGAAGATCAATTAAATGTTACTTCAGATTATTTTCACCATTATACAGAAACTAATCCAACCCCAATACAAGTAGTCGGACTTAAACACTTAAACCTTAAAAAGGAAAGTGAAAAAATCCGTAAAAGAAAATCTTCAGAAACTGAAGAAGCGAATACAATTTCTACCGCTGAAGGACTAGCAGAACTTGAAGGTGTAAGGTTTGCTCATTTACATAACCACACACAATACTCCGTTTTACAGTCTACCATTCAAATTGGTAACATTGTAAATGCTGCTGCTAACGATAATATGTCTGCAGTTGCCATGACTGATACAGGTAATATGATGGCGGCTTTTCACTTTGTACAAGCAGTTATAGGACATAATAAAGCCGCCGAAGCAGCTAACAAAGAAGCTTTAGAAAAAGGAGAAGAACCAACACAAAGTATTTTAAAACCTATAGTAGGTTGTGAATTTAATATTTGTGAAGATCATACTAATAAGAGTCAAAAAGACAACGGATATCAAGTTGTTTTACTAGCAAAAAATAAAAAAGGATACCACAACTTAGCTAAAATGTCTTCTATAGCCTTTGTTGATGGATTTTATTACGTTCCGAGAATTGACAAAAAAGTTATTGAACAATACAAAGAAGACGTAATTGTATTAACAGGAAACTTATATGGTGAAGTTCCTAGTAAAATATTAAATGTCGGTGAAGCCCAAGCCGAAGAGGCATTACTTTGGTGGAAACAACAATTTGGTGACGATTTGTACATTGAATTAATGCGTCACGGACAAGAAGATGAAAAAGTCGTAAATGAGACTCTTATTTCTTTTTCTAAAAAACATGATGTAAAAATTGTTGCTACAAACAACACTTTTTACTTAGGTAAAGAAGACGCAAATGCACATGATATCTTATTATGTGTAAAAGACGGGGAAAAACAAGCAACTCCTAAAGGTAGAGGAAGAGGTTACCGTTATGGATTACCTAACGACGAGTATTACTTTAAATCTACCGAAGAGATGAAAAAACTCTTTGCTGATTTACCAGAGGCTATCATCAATATTCAGGAAATTGTGGATAAAGTTGAGCCTTTTGGTTTAGCTCGCGATGTATTATTACCTGCCTTTGATATTCCTGAAGAGTTTAAAGATGAAAAAGATCTTGAAGACGGAGGAAAGCGCGGGGAAAACAATTTTTTACGTCACCTAACATATGAAGGAGCCAAAAAACGTTACGGAGAAATTACCGATAGTATTCGTGAACGTTTAGATTTTGAGCTAGATGTAATTGCTAAAACAGGATATCCTGGATATTTCTTGATTGTAGAAGACTTTATTCGAGAAGCCCGAAACATGGATGTATCAGTAGGTCCCGGACGTGGATCTGCTGCTGGTTCAGTAGTTGCCTTTTGTTTATGGATTACCAATATAGACCCTATTCAGTACGATTTGCTTTTTGAGCGTTTCTTAAATCCTGAACGTGTATCGATGCCCGATATCGATATTGATTTTGATGATGAAGGTCGTAGCCGTGTAATGGATTATGTAATTGAAAAATACGGAGCCAACCAAGTAGCACAAATTATTACCTACGGTACTATGGCTGCGAAATCATCTGTACGTGATACTGCTCGTGTACTAGATTTACCGCTATTTGAAGCCGATAGAATTGCCAAACTAATTCCAGGAATGAAGTTGAAAAAAATCTTTTCTTTAGATGAGAAAGGGTTAAAAGAAAAACTTCGTTCTGAAGAAATTGAAATGGTAAACGAGTTAAAAGCCATTGCTAATGGTAGTGGATTGGAAGCTGAAACCATTAACAAAGCCAGAATTTTAGAAGGTTCGGTTCGTAATACGGGAATTCACGCCTGTGGAGTAATTATTACTCCTGATGATATTACCAAATTCGTACCTGTATCTCTAGCGAAAGATTCTGATATGTATGTTACTCAGTTTGACAACTCGGTAGTAGAAAGTGCAGGATTACTAAAAATGGATTTTTTAGGATTAAAGACATTAACTCTAATTAAAGATACCGTAAAAATTGTAAAAGCACGTCACGGTGTAGAACTCGATCCTGAAAATTTCCCTATTGATGATGAAGAAACTTATGCGCTGTTCCAACGTGGAGAAACTGTAGGGATATTCCAGTACGAATCTCCTGGAATGCAAAAATACATGCGTGAATTGAAGCCTACGGTTTTTGCAGATCTAATTGCAATGAACGCCTTGTATCGTCCAGGTCCTTTAGAATATATCCCTTCTTTTATCCGAAGAAAACATGGAGACGAAGAAATTCAATATGATCTTCCTGCTATGGAAGAATATCTAGCGGAAACCTATGGGATTACCGTATATCAAGAGCAAGTAATGTTGCTTTCACAGAAGTTAGCTGATTTTACCAAAGGTGAGGCCGATGTACTCCGTAAGGCTATGGGTAAAAAACAAGCTGCGGTATTAGCTAAAATGAAACCTAAGTTTGTAAATCAAGCAAAAGCCAATGGTCATGATGAAAAAGCCTTAGAAAAAATTTGGAAAGACTGGGAAGCATTTGCTTCGTATGCCTTTAACAAATCGCACTCTACTTGTTATGCTTGGATTGCTTATCAAACCGCTTATTTAAAAGCTCACTACCCTGCTGAATACATGGCTGCAGTGCTTTCAAATAACATGAACGATATTAAAACGGTTTCGTTTTTCATGGAGGAATGTAAACGTATGGGGTTAGAGGTACTAGGACCTGATGTAAACGAATCGTATGCTAAATTTTCAGTAAATAAGGATGGTGCTGTTCGTTTTGGTATGGCGGCAATTAAAGGTGTTGGTGGTTCTGCTGTAAAAGCAATTATTGATGAACGTAAAGAAAATGGGCATTATTCTTCCATTTTTGATGTTGCTAAACGTGTTGATTTACGTGTCGCCAACAAAAAAGCTTTTGAAGGTTTAGTATTAGCTGGTGGTTTTGATTCCTTTACAGATACTCACAGAGCTCAGTATTATGTGAAAGATGAAAAAGGACAAACTTTTTTAGAAAAGGCTATTCGTTTTGGAAATAAGTTTCAAGAAAATCAGAATTCATCTCAGGTATCTTTATTTGGAGAAGCTTCGGATGTTGATTTACCTGAACCTTTAATTCCTGAATGTGAAACTTGGGGAACTATGGAATTATTGGCTCGTGAAAAAGAAGTTGTGGGGATGTACATTTCTGCGCATCCGTTAGATGATTTTAAAAATGAACTAAAGTTCTGTAACGCTTCCTTAGCTCATTTTAAAAATATTGCGCAGTATGAAGGTTTAGGGCTTTCTTTTGCAGGAATTGTTACGGATGTACAACACCGTGTTTCAAAAGCAGGAAAAGGTTGGGCTTCATTTATCATAGAAGATTATAACGAAAGTTTTGAATTTAGAATTTTTGGAGAAGATTACTTAAAATTTAAACACTTTTTAGTTCCAAATTCATTTTTATTTATCAAAACTACTATCAAACCTGGGTGGACTAATAAAGAAGGTGTTAAAGGTGATCCTAGAGTTGGGTTTAATGAGTTTTTGCTATTACATGACATTATGGATAAAATGTGCAAAAAACTTACTATTAAAATTCCTTTAAAAGAAGTAAAAGAAAACACTATAAAAGAATTACAACACCTATTTGCTATTAATAAAGGTTCACATAGTTTATATTTTACTATTTGGGATGCTGAAGAAAAAATAGAATTAAGCTTACCAAGTAGAACGACTAAGATTAAAGTATCAAGCGAATTTTTAAAAGCCTTAGATGAGCAGTTTATTAATTACAAGCTGAATTAAGAAAATGTTTCCAAGTTATCAAAATAGTATAGATTTATTAACTAATGTAGCCAATACCAAGCTATATAAAGAACTTATAATTCAACTTAACAAAGATTTTGGTTTAACAGGAATTAATACTTCTTTTTCTGAAAAAAGTACTCCCTTACAATTGAAAGAGGAGTTGCAGACATCAATAAAAGAACTCATATTACACGATTTCAGCTCATACACCAATCTTTTATATTGCATTGATGTTTCTGAAAAAGACTCACAAATTGTTGAATCTACCGATATGAATGTATATACAGAAAATGTTACGTTCTTAATTTTAAAAAGAATCTGGAAAAAGGTGTGGTTTAAGCATCAGTTTTCCAAATAAAAAATTTTATGCTATTACTTCTTCTATAATAGTATCTATGTTATGGATTTCTTCAAAATCACTTAACCAAGTTGCTGTTTCTTCATGATTTAAAAAACTATTTAATGCTTCTCGTACAGCTATTCTACTTTGTTGTGGTAAATCTTCTACGACTTCTGTCAAGTTACTTAATAAGTGTCTTGGAGAAGTGTTTTCTTCATAAAGTTTAAATGCTATTTTGCCCGTCATATCTAGGAACTTTACATAATTTACTTTGGTCGTTATAGGTGTATTAATTCCTAATCTTTCAAAAACCTCTTTTACTACTCCTGAAGTTTGACGTCCCCATACACCATCAACTAAAATTTCTTCCTTATAAATATATTTTAACACTAGTTGTAAGTATAAGGTTTCTGATTTTGATGTTTCGTTATAATCAACAGGAACACTTGTATCAACATGCCAATGATCTTTATGGTTTGGATAGTAATAGTTTAATACAATACCAAAGTGTTTTCTTAAAAAAGATTCTATTCCTAAATACAATTCTTTTTGATGTATAAAATTAGACGTAACTAACGTTTCATCTCTCCAAAAAATAGCATCCAAGTCGAACGCTTTTCCATGTCCATGCTGTCCAGGTTTGTCAACAAAAATTCCTGCTGTGGTAATTACTTCTGGAATTCCTAAAGGACAGTGTTCGAAAACCTCTTGAAGCGCTTCTTTTAAAGTATCTAAAAAACGCTCTTCTATTGCAAAATTACGTTGTTCTCCTCTTGTTCCGTATGGGTGATTTGTTAAACGTGCATAATGTAATGGAATTCCGTGTACTTGATTTATTGTTTTCATATCCTATTTTTTAAATTGAAATATTCGTTGTTCTTCCTTCTTTTGTGTATTCTCGTTTTATTCCTTCTAAAATATACTGTCTTAATATTTTATTCTCTTTATTAGCTATAGTTTTTAAGCATGCATATTGAACTGCGTTTACAATATTAGCTCCTGTAATATTGAATTTTTTGGCTAATTCTTCTATTGTAATTAACCCTTCAAGCTCTATTTTATTAGGTAAATTCTTTTTCCACAATACTAACCTCTCCTCATAGTTTGGTGTTTCAAACTCTATAATATTATTAAAGCGACGTGTAAATGCTGTATCTATATTATTTTTAAAGTTAGAGGCTAGGATAATCAATCCTGGATGTGCTTCTATGCGTTGTAGTAAATACGACACTTCTTGATTAGCGTATTTATCATGGGCGTCTCTTACACTGGTTCTTTTTCCGAAGATAGAATCAGCTTCGTCAAAAAATAAAATCCAATCTTTATTAATGGATTTATCAAATAATTTAGATAAGTTTTTTTCTGTTTCTCCTATATATTTTGATACAACCATCGATAAATCTACTCTGTATACATCTTTTCCTGTATGTTTTCCTAGCAGACCTGCTGTTAATGTTTTTCCAGTTCCTGGGAGTCCACAAAACAACACGCGATATCCTGGTTTTATTTTTGAAGACATGCCCCAATCGTTCATTAAAATTTCTTTATACGCCAACCAGTTTTCTATTTCTTTTACATCATTCAATGTTTTTTCTTGCAATACCAAATCGTCCCACTCTAAATCTGTGGTTATTAAGCTTGCAGGAAAATCTTGACTTAGTTGTGGTTTTAATTCTTTACCTGTTAAAAATAGATGTACATATTCTTCTGTTAAAATTAATTTTCCCGACATCATAGGTTCTCCATAGGGTACTTTTTCTATTCCTATAATGGAGTTTTTTATGAGTTTACTATCACACAGTATAAAGTTTGTAATTTCCTTACGTTCTTCGACATCATTCCCTGCCAAGATATATAAAGCTGTTTCAACCGTCGGAATAATTCCCCTATGATTTTTTCCTTTTACACCTCCAAATTCAGGAAGTTCACCTCCGTTGGGTAAAAAATCGGAGATGATATTACTAAAAAAATTAGGTGAAATGTTAGGTATAAAAACCATTAACAAAACTAATATCTCATCTATATTTAAGTTGTTTTTATTTATAACTTTCGAAAACTCAGAATTATCATTAGCAATATCACTAAATATTGGAAATGCAAGTTCTTCAGATGAAAATTCTTTTTTGAATCTATAATAGATGACCTCTCTTAAATAAGAGATCTTTTCATCAAAGTGTGATTGACTTTTCAATATGAGATGTTTTGTTTGTTTCATTTATTGTTTTACGCTAAAGATTTAAATTATAGCGTTTAGTTTAAAATATTATTCATAAATAATGATACTCTTAAAAACGTAGTTTACAAGTCTTCTAAATACATTTTCATTGATTCTTCATCATCCAATGGTTCATCATACCTTTCAGAATTAACATACCCCCCCAAAGAACTAAAAGTAAGACACTTATCCCCTTGAAGCTCTTCCCAAGAAGTTTCATTTCCATCACTGCTGTAACTAGAATAAATATATTGCTTTGCTATTTTATAATTTTCACCTTCTCTAATTATAAATAAGGATTCAGACATAGTGTTGAAATCATCAAATGGGTTTATCTCAGACGTATAAGCCACCCAAACATCTTTATATTTCTCATGTTTATAATGACTTATTTTATACACCTTTCTGGTATTGAAAGGCTCAGAGTCTTTATAATCATTATAAAACTTTTCAGATTCTAACTTTTCAAGCTTTAAAAGTCCCATCTGACCTGCTAATTCTTTTATTAAAAAAGTATTCATTTGTTCATAAGCGTTGTTGTAGTTCTTAACATTTGGCTTTAATCTTAAATAATTTGCCTGCGCTTCTATCTGTGTAAATCGATCTAAAAAGATTTTTATTTGTTCCATTTTAATTATTGTTTGCTAAGTATTTCTCTTAAATGTACATCTTGACCAATCTCTCTAAATATTGTAGAATTAACCGATCTTATGATTCCTCCGTCTTTATCTTTAAGATGGATTTTTACAACCCTATATTTTACTCCTCTACAAAACTTAGGGTCATTATCTCTTGAAAGCACTCTATGCAGCTCTTGCAATCTTTCTCTTCTCTGTTCTGGTGTTTCTCCAGAGATTTCTTGTGTTTGACTAGAAATAGTATCACTCACAGCGTTATCAGAAATTGACATCCATTCTGCGTCTACACTTAAATCAAACGTAATATACTCAATTCCTTTAATGCTCCTAAACCTTCTTTCTGCCGTAGCTAAACGTTCTTCTATTTGAGATTCTGCTCCAAACATAATTTGCTTGTTATAGTGCTCTGATGTTGTCATTAAATTGAGTGCTTGAGCATACCCTGAACCTTGGAACCAATCGGCTATTAAGTGAGAAGCATTAAACTTAATGGTTGTATCATCTACCTGACCTGTAAACTGGTCTCTCATACCATCCATAACTTCTTGATAATTCTCCTGATTTGGTGAATTAAGTACGTTGTCTCTATCTGAACTATTACTGGTATTAGCGTCTTGAATTGCAGTTCTACCATCTACATTACTAGCAGATACTGTTCTACCTCTTGAACCAGGCTCTTTTAAGGCTAAATTCCTTCCTTCTATTGAGTGATTTGTAATATTCCCTCCAGTGCTCAACTGACTTTGTTGGATTGTTACAGTAAATTCTCTTTTCTCTGGAGGCTGATTCCCTATCTGAACCGTATAGTTATAATTAACAATTAATTGCCCGCTTGAAGTCCCATCATAGTCGACACTAGAATCTAAAATTTTGTATTGATTATGTTCTCCTTCATCTCCTCTAAATAAAGAATCTAATCGTTGATTAGCTACTGGCTCTCTTTCTCTATCAAACACCTGATCTCTAATACTGGCATAGGCATTTCTTGCTTCTCCTCCTTCTATTTCTGCAATCTTTTGATTAATTACATTTGTTTTCTCTGTATTTTCAATTGATGAATCTAACACTCTATCAGCGGCTCTTTTAACTTGCTCTTTGGTGTAATCTCCGTAAGCTTCTGAATTCGAAATTGGGTGTTCTATTACCTGCTTTGTTTTTGGACCATCACTCTTAAACTTATTAACCAATCCTGACCATGAACTAAATCCTCTACTCTTATTTTCATCTCTTAAAGCTTTATTTGAATCAAAAATTGCAGTAGATTCTTGCAATAGCATTGGATGAGCACTCAAGTGGGTTTTAGATACAATATCTCTTTCAAACCCAACATACATCGTATCTTCATTATCAGTATCACCAAAAATGGTGAATAAGTTTCTAAAAATAGAAACCATTCTGTCTTGAGTACTTTCCACTCTGTCATCTGCTTCTACTGCCTCTGAAGTCGAATCAGGAGTAGGGGTAGCTGTAGCCTCTGAAAGTTCTCTATTCGCTGTTATTGCCTCATTTTTAACTTGCTCATATAAATACTCGGCAGAATCTAAGAAGCCTCTAGCTACTCTTTTCTTAGTATCGTCTAATGAGTCTAGCCTAGATCGCCAGTCTATTAACTTCGTTGCAATAACTGATGGATTACTAGCAATCATAACATCTACATCGTTTCCAGAAACTCTAATCCAAATCCTATGATTCTCACCTTCAGCATCAAACCTTACAATTTTTCCTATTTCTCCATCTCCTTCTTGTAAACCTGAATCTACAGATTCAACAATTTCTACTTTGGGTTTACCAATTTCTGTTTGATTTCTTTCTCCTATAGTAAGCAGATAGTCCCAAGTATCATTTCCATCAACAACTCTCGCAGAGATAATCACATCGTGTTCACTTTTCCAAATTCTCAATAAATCTTGAGCTGCAGATTCATCTATTTTATTATCTTCACTTACAGCTCCTCTTTCTCTAGCTCTAAGATCTTCAATTGATTCAGTAATCATTCTGCGTTGTTCCGCCTCACTCATTAAAGCAATTCCCAACAGATGTCTCCCGTTATTTTCTTCTCCATGTTCTACATAAACAGCTACACTTTCTGCTTCTTCATTTCTAGTTTGAATTCTACGAATTCCATACCTGCGTTTTACCGTATTAATTTTATCTTCTACTACTCCAATGGTAGGTTTTGGATTGGCATTCTCCATTTGAGACAATTCATCTAAAGCACGCATGTATTTTTGCTCTTCTGAAAGATTACTTAAATCTTCTTCTCTTCTACCTGGTGGTAATCCTTCTCCTTCTCCTGTTATTTCAGGGTTTTCTGTTTGATTACTATTTGCGTTTTCTCCTTGCCATTCTCCTTCAGGACTCGATTCACTGTCTCCCATACTTCGTGGAGGCGGATCAGCCATTACATCAGCCGTAAACTTGTCTGCATCAAACTCAACAGGAGACATGGTTAATTCTGGCGGTTCTTCTCCTCCTACTAGCCAATCTACATCGGCACCTATTCCTAAACTATCTCCAATTGGATATTGTACTTCCCCTAATGGATATTCTTCTCTACCATCTGGTGCTGGTGACCACCATGGACTGTCTAGTTCATAAAATAAGGCTCCAGATAATTGTAAGAACAATTGGGCTGCTGCTTCAAAATGTCCTTTTAATCTTGATTCTCCTACTTTTCCTCCTTCTGGAGAAGCTTCTTCTTTATATTCAAAAGTTGGTGTGGCTTCTGCATACGCTCTTAATCCTGCTGCTGCAGTAACATTTACTCCCGCTTTTACGTCGTGACCTATCAAGGTAACTCCCACACCTGCTTCAGCCTCTAATCCAAGTACTGCAAAAGCATTGATTCCTAGGGTTCCTGTGATATTAAACTCCTGTAATACTGATGGATCCGTAGAGTAGGTTCCTGTAAAACCTACATTTTTTAATACCAAAGGCCCAAAACCTGCATTGGCAAACATTCCTATACTAGCGAATAAAAACACTTGTCCTACTAATGGAATACCGTAGCCTGCTCGTATTTCAACTTGGAAAATATCTACTTTTTTCCCACGTTGCTCCATTAACTCTATCTCATCTGGAACCACAATTTCTCCTACAATGGTGACATGCCCTTCGTTATCTATTCCTACTTTAGCTGTTCCTTCCAGCCAAGGGGTTATAGTTGCTTGCACTTCTCCCCAACCTGCTAATACTTGATTGTCTTTTGTTTTTGATACAGTAGCCTGCTCTTGATTAGCGGATGCTTCAGCTTCCTGATCCATACTTTCTACTCCTAATGCAGCATGCATCATTTGGCGAGAACGAGTAGCATCGGTAACTAATAAAGTGATTTCTCCGGAAAATTTATCTGAATTCATTCTCCCTGTACCTTGTATTGTTACTGCTCCATCATCATACTCAACATTTAAAGATGCGCTTACATTTGCTATATCTGCACCAATACTTGCTTGTCCACTTAATTTTCCGTCAGCGCCTCTTGCTACATTAAACTCTCCCGATGCTAACCCTGCTATATCTACGGTGGAATTGAGTTCAAAGCTTAAATTAGAGTCTGTAATTCCTAAACTACCAGTTGCTTCTATATATCCATCAATATTGGCTGATAAATTATTCGCTCTAAAGTTTAATCCTCCGTTTTCAAACCTGTTCTCTAATCCCTCTGCAACTTCTATAGGACTCAATCCTAAGAAACTCATTGCTTCAAGGTTCTCATTAATTTTTTGAATAATCCCTAAAACATTTGGAACAACTTCTTCTCCTGCTCTAACACTTAAAAATCCTGTGGTGTTTTGTTCTTCTCCAAAGTTTCGCAATACTAAAACAGGAAATACACCAGCATCTCTGAGCGGATTTAAAAACGACATTCCACGGACATCTAAATGATTATTTCTTCTACTACTTGAAAGCTCAAACTTTTGAGCTTGTCCTTCTGCAGGTCTTCCAAGTTTTCGAATTTTAATAGTTCCTTCGAATTGTGTACCAATCTTAACATTTACATCAAAGTTACGTGTCCTTGATTCTTGCTCGATATAAGCCAACCAATCATCAGATAGTTGTAGTCCATTAGTGATGTCTATCGCTTGAGTGGGAGCCACTAAAGTTACTGTATCAGTTTCTCCTTCCGATTTTTGAACATTGTTAGCTGCTGGCGAAGCTCCTTGTTGTACGGTATGTGTTAACTCATGTGCCAACAAATGCTTTCCAGAATCACTTTCTGGATTATATTTCCCTTCGTTAAAATAGATATCATTTCCATTGGTAAATGCTTGTGAACCTAGTTCTTGGTTCATTTGTACCGCATTACTATCGTTATGAACACGTACTCCACTAAAATCAGCTCCAAAACCTGACTCCATTTCGTTTTGGGTATTTGAAGGCAATGGACTTCCTCCTCCTTTTGAGCTATTCAAATCATTTTCTAACGAAGAACTATCGTCTCCTCCTGACATTTGCAATTGCTGAATTTCTTCTTCCTCTTTTTCCTGAACCTCCTCCTCTTCTTTTTGTTGGATTTCTTCTTCAGATTTTTGTTGAATTAATTCATTACTAAATGATGTAGTGTTATCTTCTTTAGCTTGTAGATTATCTTCTGTTACTTCCTGAATATTTTCATCTTCTACTTTTTGTACTTCTTCCTCTTCTTTTTGTTGTACTTCTTCTTGTTTTTGAAGGTCTTTTTCTGATGTTAATTGAACTACTGGACTTATAGAATCAACCAAAGGTTTTTGCTGAACTTCTTGTTCATTTGATTCTTGTTTTTGAATCTCTTCTTCATTTTTCTTTTGTACTGTCGGTGCGAAAAAAGAGTTTGGGGTTTCTTTTCCTTTCGCTACTATTTTATCCGCAGCTCTATCTGCCTCTACCTCATATTTATCACCTGGTTTCCCAACATTTAATTTAGGTTGAATAAAGCTTCCTCCTCCATTTGGTTTTGAAGAAATTGGTTTTGTGGTATGTTGGGTTTTTGGTGAAAACATAAAGTTTCTTTTATATAATTATCTTATAACTGTAGTTATTTTCACATAAAGTCTTATTCCTGGACAATCCAATGGATTTACTCTAATAGAAACTCGTTGTAAACCAGAACCTGTGTTTAAAGTTCTGGATTCATATGGAAATGGTTCTGCATCTCCGCAATGTGTATCTCCAGCAGGCATTCTTTGTCGTCTTCCTCCATTTATTGATACTTCATAGGGTGTTTCCCCTGTACAACAACTAACCCTATCATGAAACTCCCATTTTGCTTCAAAAGTTATTGATGAACGACAACCTTCTGGCACCATAAAATCATAGTCGATTCCACTTCTTAAGCGATAATTTCGAACATCAGAAGCAGCACATCTACTACTTCCAGATTGCTTTTGCACTTTTTTCTGCACCATTCCTTTTTGTTGAATGGTATGTGTTAACTCATGTGCTAGCAAATGTTTTCCTTCTTTGGAGTTTGGATTGTATTTTCCTTCGTTAAAATAAATATTATTCCCGTGTGTAAATGCCTGCGCTCCTATCTCTTGACTCATTTGTGCTGCTTCTGAATCGTTGTGAATGTTTACACGGCTAAAATCGGCTCCAAAACCTGACTCCATTTCACTTTGTGTTTGTGCATCCATTTTTTGACCTCCATTTTCTCTTTTTAACTTACTTTCAAAAGAAGGTTTATTTTTTGTTGAAGTAGATTTTTCCGTTTTTGACTGCACAGCTTCCTCTTCTTCTTGCTTTTGTACTTTCTCTTCTTTTTCACAATTATCGCACTTCGATTGTACTGTTTCTTCCTCTTCCTTACTTTGCACCGCTTCTTCTTCCTCCATCTTTTGAACGGGTTGCTCATCTTCAGTAGCTTCCATTTTTTGTACTAAAGGTGTTACTTCAGAAGCCAGTGGTTTTTGCTGTATTTCTTCTTCATTTTCTTTTTTTTGTATTGAATTAGCTTCCTTATTATTTCCTACAACTTTATCAGCCATTTGATCTGCTTCAACTTCATATTGATCTCCTTTTCTTCCAAATGCTAACTTCGGCTGAATAAACAAATCCTTTTTTTTATCTTTTGCTTGAACGTTATTAGCTTCTGGTTTTTTATCTCTTTTAAACATGACTTTTAAAGTTTTAGTTATATTTTACCAATTCGTAAAGATTAATTCCTTCATCCAAGGAAGTTTACATAAGCTTAAATTCCATGGTAATTTGGTATCTATTAAAATATCTTGTGTTTTTCTTTCAACTGTTAGATTGGGGTTGTCTTTAGTTAAATCTAGTTTTCCTTCTCTTTGTAAATACTCATTACGCAATAGGTCGTTTGAAGAGCTTTTTAAAACCGACCAATTTTGAAGTACTGCTTTTAACAATTCTTCTGATTTTTCTTTTAGCTCATCACTCAGTACTATATTTCTCTCGATAGAACTTTGTATGGGCAGATTACACAAAAATTTTTCGAAAATTAAATTGTTTTCAAACTGTTGTTCTTTTTTAGTTGCTACGTAATGTAATAAGTGAACAGCTTCATTGGATTTAATAATTTTGTTCTCCTTGTTTAAAAAACCACATGAGTTAAAAAACTGTTTTAAAAAAGGGTGTAATAAAATTAATCCTGCATTTTTTACAATATGAGTTTTAAATTCACTTACGATTTCTTTTTTACTTAAAAATGTATTCTTTAATGCCTCGTTATGTCGTCTTTTATATTCAGCCCTTTTTTGATCTTTGAGTGCTTTTTCATTTTTTAAGGTTACATCTTTATCTTTATAGATGTTCTTACTTTTCTGCTGCATTTTTGTACTAAGTTCTTCTTTTACTTCTTTCTTTTTTTCTTTTGGTGATAACTGTTTCTTTAAATCCTCTTTTTTGTTTTGATTATCGCTTTCTTCAAAAGAAATGGGTAAATTAAGACTGTCTATTTCTTTATCTTTAAACGTTAATTTTTCATCAACAACTTTATTCTTTTCAATATTCTGTTTATTAATTATATTTTGACCATGGGTGTTGTTAACTTCAAGGTCTATTTTATTTGTCTTTTTAACCCTTTTTTTATTTGATCGAATTATATTTATACCTTCATCCTTTTTATGCTTTTTATCAAAATCATCAATAATATCTATATTTTCTTCTTTTGCCTTTTCTTGTTTTTTATCAATTTTAATTCCAAGTTCTTTTAGTTTTTCTACATTAATTTGGTTTTTAAATATTGTGTTTTCCAAAACCAATTCTTCTAAAAAAAATATTAACTCTTCTGTATAATTCTTTAGAAATGTTGTTCTTTTTAATATTATTATTTCTTCTTGAATTACATCTACTATTCTTGAAAAGTCGTTGTTTATTATAGCTTTAATGAAAAAATCCCATACTTTATTTTTTATCTTGTGGTTTTTAAAACCAAACTTTTTAATGGTTGTTAGAAATGATTCATATCCTTTAGGTTTATTAAAAATACTTAGAAATAATATTTGTAACTCTTCAGCCTTAAACTGTTGAATTAATCGTTTTTTTTGAATCGGGTCTCTTAATGATTTAAAAAAACGTTCTTCAAAACTTTGATTTTCGGTTATTTCAAATAATATTTTTTTCGTGAAGTTTTTTTCTTTGTTTTGCCCCCTCCAACCAGTTATACCGTGTTGTAAAAAATGAAAAAAAGTATCTAATTTAGATTCTGATACAGTACTAGTTTTTATAGCTACCTCATGTAATTCTGGCTCTTTAAAAATTGTTTTTAACTTCGTTATGAGTTGTTCTTTTATTTCTCGCTTTGTGCTACTATCGTTTATAGATGTATTGCTACTAGGTATATTAACTTCAATATTTAAGTTTTCTATTTGTTGAATAAGTACTTCATTCTCTATTTCTAGAGAATTAAAGTACTTTTCTATTTCTGGAAATACTTCTTTCTGTAAAAAGTTTTCGATAGTGTTTTTACACTCCTCAGCTACCTTTTTACTTTTCGTATTTACCTCAACAAATACTTTTTGAATACTATGATCTCCTTTAGCAAGCATTATAAGTTTGGTATTAGTTTTCCATCAATAAACGTAGTAATGTATTCAGCTTGAATTTCTACTGAGCATGCTTTTAAAAATTGTAGAAAAGCCTCATCTGCTACTTTTATTTGATTTTCTTTAAATGAAATAAAAGCAGTATCTATAACTTCTAACAGCTCTAAAATAACTTGTCTATTTTCCTCTAAAACTGTTTGCTTTTGACAATGAAGGATGTTTAAAAATAATCGAGCTTCTGCTTTAAAATATTTTATTAGCAATGCTCTGTTTTCAATATCTTCAATGAGTAATTTTGAAGTGTTCATAAGTAACTTAGAGAATATACCTCTTAACTGATTATTATTTTCTCCTATTAGGTAAGAATTACTTTCATCGGTTATAATTGCTTTATAAGCGTCATTTGTAGGAACTACTACAACCATGTTAACATTAGTACCACTACCTCCATCATTTATACTAAACTTATTTAACTTATAATAGTTTCCAACTTCTGTTTTTGTTATTTCCTCACAGGTTTTATCTTGTGTTTTTCCAATTTCTATCACTTCTGTTATTGTGTGTTCTCCACACTCACTTGCTACCGTTAAAGAGACTTTTACTGAATCTCCATCAAAATTGCTCAGGTCTTCTGTTATTGTTGTTCTATTTATTTGAGGTTCTCTTTCAACTCCGTTAATTATCCAAACGTATTTATCTCCTTTTTCAGAAGTATTCGTCAACGATAATATTCTCGTTTTTGAATCAAAACTATGTGTAAATCTTGCTTGTGGTGTTGCTGTTAAATTAATTGTTTGTGTTACAAATGTTCCTACAATACCAATACTTACAACTCCTGAATCTGTTAGTCCAGAATTAGCAGGTACAAACTCCCAATTATTTGTTTCTTTATTAAATTTCACTTTTCCACCTGTGAGTTGGACTCCTTCAAATTGTGGTCTCACAATAACTGGATAAGGTTCTTTATCACTTAAACAAAAAGTAGTGGGTAAATTTATTATAAACTCTGGAAACGCAATAGTTTTTGTAAACTCCGCGGTTGAAAAACAGCTATTACCATCAGTAATTGTAAGTACTACTGTATATGTATTTTCTGTTCCTTCTTTAACCAATAATTTAGGATTAAAAAGTTCAGTTCCTGACTCAATATCGTTTACACTCCAATTGAATTTTAATCCTTCTGGTTTTACACCTTCTGGAAGTATTGCTTCGAAAGCTGCTTCGTAAAATAACTGTCCGTCTTTCCACATAAACCTTGATTCACTTTGCTCTGAAATACTTATTTGCTTAACTTCATGAATTGTGATTCTTGCATTGGTTGTTTGTCCGTCTTCTAAAAACTCAATTATTTGACCATAATTTTCAAAAACTGCTATATCAACAACTAGTTCATTGTTTTCAATCGTTACTCCATTTATGACTCCATCTACAATGGTTATGGTTCCATTAACATTCGTAAATGGAATTCTAGCCACTTTTTCTTCAGTAAAATCGATACAATATGTGGGCTGAATTGCTAATTCAGATGGTGTTAGTGTATCAAAAACTATTGGTTTTATAGCAATCGTTTTCTTACATGGACCTAATGAAATTTCTAACCCTGGTTGTATTTCATTTTTTATATCATCAATTGGTAGTATATAATTTTGGAAAACTTTGTTATTTATAGGTGTACGTTCTACCTTGATGCCATCTCCCATAAAATCCCACTCATATTTAATATTGTTAAAGAAATCAGCATTTACAAAATCAGTGTCTTTCCAATGTAGCACATAGGTTACTCTAGCTTTCGATTTATCCTCATTATATTCGATAGGTTGTTCTACTTCCACCAATAATTCTAATGTTGGATATACAATAAGTTCACAATCTGTAGGTTCATCATTAACCATAAATTTAATTGGTTTACCTAATAGGCTCTTATCTATTTTTGTAACATCAATTTTCCATTTTTTATCTTCAGGGTCTAGATAAACTCCTGACTCCACACCTTCAGGCACATTTGCTTTTACGTCTCCATCTAATGGTCTTACAGTAAATAGTAAAGAGTCAATTTCTATATCTTTTTTCAAACAAATAGTACTTACTGGCAAGCTTAAAAATGGTGGTTCTTTAGGAATTATGAAGTTCACTGGAGCACAATCTGAACAACACATATATGGTAAGGAAAAATCTGCTACTACTGTGTTTTTCAGTGTTTCATTTTCTTTAATTACATCGTTTTCGTCGAAATATAGTTTCTTCTTAGTTTCTAAAACAACAGGGTTATATAGCTGTAAAAAGTATTCGTCTTTAGGTACTAAATGGTCTTTAATAGTAATACGCATTCCTACAGAACCGTCTTTGTACATAACCGTTTCTTCTGCATTGAGCAATTTAGACATTCCTGCTCTAGACCAAGTTCTATTTAAAAAAGCTGAAAAATTACTTACTGTTTCTGCTAATGTTTTACCTACCAAAACTACATCTTGATCAGAAAACCTTTTTCCTTTAAAATTAAAATAATGTCCATCCACAAATGAAAATTCTACGGTTGAACTTTTATCCCATAGCTTTATTATTCCTCCATTTCTATAAATAATCTCATCTTTACCAAATACTAAATCTTTAGAGTTTGTAAACTCTTTTTTAACACCTAATTCTTTATCCGAAGTTATTGGTTGATTTTTAAATACAATGTTTAACACTACATCATCAAATGTATTTTTATCTGCTGCATTTTCGGTAACATAAACCATTACAAAAGTTCCTCCTGGAATAACTCCTGCTTTATGTTCAATACCTGGATGTTGTTTTACAAATTCTGAAAGTTGTATTCTTTCTAAAATTTTTTTCTTTCTTTTTTCTATTTCTGCTAGTAATGTTTCTAACTTTTTTCCTGAACAACAAACAATTGATAATTGGTTAATCAATAAACCTAAAATTTGTTTGGTTGAAACTTCCAATGAGGTACTGTTATATTTTGCTTGTAGGTTTTTTACTTTCTTACACAGCTCCGCTATTGTTAATTTATAGCTTGTTAATACAAGGTTATCTATATCTCTTATATTTAATGGGATTTTTGTATCTAAAACATACGTATGAACTAACGTTTCTGTAAGGTCTGTTAATATAAAATCACTAAGCGTTGGTTCTTCTTTCCATACTTCTTTTTCTTTTAAAGCTTCCGTTTCTTTGTTCAATTCAACAATAATATCACTTGCAGACCCTTCTTTGTTTTTATCTATTACACGATCTATTAAATAACCTATCGAGTCTTCCTCTTTCGTTAAACTTTCTTTAACTATATTTTCTTTATTAAGTAGATAATCTTGGTATTTGTTTGAAACAGTTTCATTGTATCTATATACTGTTTCTTGATTTTTAGTTGCCTCCTTAGAAAGAAACTTCATTTTATTTATTACTTCCTTGTCCATAAAAGCAGTGTCAGCTGCTACTTCTTCAGTTGCAATTATTCTTTTACCTTTTGATGGAATTAACTTATCTACTACTGTATTAACCTTTGGATTGGTTAGTTTGAACGCTGAAAATGTTTTACTTACTTCTGATAAAATACAATTTTGCTCTGCTCTCCATGCGTTTAACAACATTTTTAAATCTTCAAACTCACATTCGTAATTGTTTATATTAATTGTTTGTTCAGCTGCATTAATTGAAAGTGTTTTGACATCAAAACTCAACCCGTTATCTTCTTTAAGCTTTATTATTTTTGCTAAGGCTTCTCTATACATTTTACCTTGATGCCCTTCAATTCTATAGAAATCATTTTTATCAATATTGTATGATAGTGGGTTTTGAATTGCTACTGACTTTTTTAGGTTTTCTTTATGGTAACTTAAATTTTGATTCGCTCTATAGTTTTTTGTTTTATTAAAATCCCACCTCTTCAATAGTTCCGAAGAAACATTGTAATAAAACGGAATTGCTTTTTCACTTAATGATGTATGCGCTTGCGATGGAGTTATTACCACCTCTTTTGACTTTTCTTTCCCTATGTAATTGCTTGCAATAGTAATAGCTCTGTCAATTAACAACTGTAGTTTTTGAAGGTTTTCATTTTCATGACCTACAATAGTTGATTTATAAAATCGGTGACGTAATTCTGGATATGCTGTTTCTTTCTTCAACTTTCCTAACATGATATGCTTTGGAAAAGCTCCAATATCTGGACAACAGTTTACATTAATATGGAGTAATAATTCTTTAATTTCATTGTAAGTATCCACTAAATCTTTTATGACATCATACCTGTATTGAAAATCTAACGGAACTGCTAACGGACTAAAATTAAATAATTCTTTTATTTTAGTAGTTATTGATGGTTTTTGAAATTTTGAGAATATCGTATCAAAGCCTTCAATTAAATCTACACCTATACTTTCATCTTTAATCGCACTGCTAAACTGAGCTTTTAATTCTGAAAATGTTTTGGTGTTTTTCTCATTTAACACCACTCTTTTTGTTTCTACAACAGGTAGTTCATTATTTATTTTATACCAATTGTGCTTTAAATAGATAATATCTTTAGCTACAATAGCTTCTAAATCTTCAATACTTACAAATAATACGCGTAAATTATTAATTTGCTCAATACCCTGATTGTCACATGTTAGTTTATTACACAATACGTCTTCATTTGGATATTGTTCGAGGTACAACAGAACAGCCATTTTTTGTATCTCTGGAAACTCAACTAAAGGGGTATGCGACTCATCTTCCTCACTATGTAACTCCCATAAATCATATTGCTTGTCTTGAGCATTTCTAAATCGCTCGTATTTACCATCGGTATCTTCAAATTTTTTGTAGAATGAAAACTTTTTTGATTTTATATTTTCTTCTATTAATTCAAAAAACTGAACCAAATCTCCATCAGTAGTTACCGCTGTTCCTTGGGCAATATCAATACTCGTTATTGCTGTTTTATCTATATTGAAATTAGGAGTTACTTCAAACCCACAGGCTATCCCAACACCACTTAAACCAAGTCTTGACAAACGATTTTGATCATCAAAATAATCGATAAATGTATTGAGTTGTGTTTCTGTTAATACCTGATTAGCGTTAAACTTGCTATATTCGGTTGTAATTTCTTTTAGTTTCAAGTTGGTCGTTTCCATACGTATTATGTTTTGGCTGTGTTAATGAATAAACACGTACTATTTTTATGAGTTTTCTTCGTTTGTATTTTCCTTTTCTGATTGTATGTTTCCTATACTAGATTGGTTTAGTATAATTCTTCCATCTAATGCTTCGTCTTCTGCATTACAATCGGTTAATCTTCCTACAGGGTAAATCGTATTTAATTGCTGCATTGCTTGTATTAAGTTTGGTAACTCATTATTCTCTGTCGGTTGTTCCTGTTCAAGGTTTGTTTTTACAAACAAGTACTTTTTATATGCGTTTTCGAATTGTAACAAATCGTTTTCTTCATCTGCGATAGTTCCTTTTCGTTCTCCTACCCAACAAATTCTCGGTAAAATATGTGATGGAAGTTCTTGCCTAATCACATCTTCCATATAACGTCTAAAATCTGGGTTTGAAAAACGATAGGTATATCCTGGTAAAACGATACTTACTCTGTAAGAATAAGGATCAATCGTTCCACAATCTTCACAGTCTTTAGCACAAATAGATAAGAAATTTGTTGCTTCATTATTGGTAACATCTGGACGCAATAGCATGTGTTCTACTAAAAACATTCCTTCTTCTGTAAAATCTTTTTTCAGAAAAGAAATTGTGTTTAACAATGCTTCCTTTAAATCATTGATATCAGTATAGTATTTGTATTGTTTTGCAATGATGTAATCGGTACTGCTCTCTGGTTTTTCTGGATTTATAACATCAAAAGAATACTTTACTGGAATAGAAGGTTTTGATGGTGTAGATTCATGAATTCTTATAAACCCTACTTGCATATTATTTGTAATACCCTCTTCAAAAGCTTCCTCTATATCTTTTTCCTTGGTTTGCACAATTTGTAATACTGCAAAGTATAATTCTTCAATAGCAAAAACTTTTTTAGTATAGTTTTCAGTTGCTGATAGTAATATATTTCCATTAGTATCTTTTAACCTCCATCTGTATGTATTACTACCTTCTGTTACTTCATAAATATCTACACTGGTTTCCGTTAAATGTCTTCTTTTTTCATTGGTAATTCCCATTAAACGTGCTATCCGTTTTTGAAATCCAGATACATTATTCGTATCCCATAGATTTTCTTGGGTTTGTTTATAGTAGTTAAAAGCAAGTCCTCTTTCACTACTAATTACTTTATAGTCTTTTAAAAAGGCTTCTTTGTTCGATAGTACAATTTCATCGGTTGCCGTTCCATACAACGCTTTCATAATAAACGTGTATTCTCCAAATCGTTCTGCAAAACGCGCCAATAAATGATCTAAAACGGAATTTCTACGTTCTACATTATTATCAAACTGATTGAATAATAGCTTTGTTAATTCATCATCGTTTGATTCTGGATATTCACTTACAAGCTCATCAAAATCTTTAATATCTTTTACTGCTTGCGTAAAAAATGTTCGAGTTTCTTCTCCGCTAACAGACAATAATGTTTTTACTTCTGATAAGTGTTTGAAATAGGTTGCTAAGATTTGATCGAAAAATGTTAAATACGCCTTTAGTTGTTTCGCTTTTGCTTTTCTTTCATTGGTTACGTGTATTGCTAGCCCTTCTTGACCAATTCCGTAGGTATCAGGAAAATCGTTCTGAATAGTAGTGTACTCTCCAGCTCCTATTGAACTGCCTTTGGGTAGTGATAAAACTTTCTCTTCGGCTGTGATTTGTTGTAAAGCAACTTCATCTTCTTTTAATTGTTTAAGATACTCATCTACTCTATCATAATTTAAGTTCAGTGGGAGAAATCCTTTGCTAAAATTAAACGTACTTTTTTCACACAATACTGGTTTTTTATCTGGATCGATACAAACTACCCATTTATTTTCTTGAACGATGTTTTCGTCACAAAATCCTACAGAAATGTCTTTAATTAACTTAACTCCTTCTACATTCATTATGATTTTCATCACATCTGAAAGACGTACTTCCTTTCTTAGCTCTGCTTTTTTAAGCTCTTCAATATCTATAAATCCGCTTTCCAACACTGGTCCATCAAATACCTCATCGGTAGTATACCCTCTATTTAGCATTTGTTGAATTGAATAGAATTTTAATGACGGTGATAAGTAGTTTTCTATTTCAAATAAAATAGTAGCATACACCCATTCTTCATCGGCTTCTGGCACAACATCAACATTTGCACAAATGGCAATAAGCTGCGTATCTACTTCGTTTACCTCTATTAAATCTTCACATAAATTTCTATTCTTGTGATATGTTTTTTTAATATGTGGAAGCACTTGCTCTTTTGTATAGCCCTCTTCTAAATCAACTAACAGTGAATACAGCCCCTTTAACTTAAAATCTTTTTGAAACTCTGGTAGAATCTCTTCAAACTTTTGATACCCTAATTTGTTATTCTTACAATCAACAAACACTTGTTTATCATAAATTCGCAACCAACAGTTTTTTACTCCTTCTAAATCAATAAACAGTTTTCTATAATCTAATTCATTGACTGGTTTCGTTGGAAAAATTTCTGATGCTTTATAAAACTGTGCTTGTAGTGATAAATTTGGATCTTTAGATGCTAATAAATCTTCTAGTGGTGTATTAATACGCATCCCTAAATCGGTAATAGCGTAACACAACATTTCTAAAATAGTTACTCCAGGATCGTGCGAATTGAAGTCAGTCCATAACTTACCTCCGAATGTTTCTAAATAAGAAATTCCTTCTTTTCTTAAAAAAGAAAAATCTAAGTCATCTTTGGTAGATATATTCTTAGGAATATTGATATGTTCGTTTATAGCTGACATGTTTGTTCTATGGTTTTTTTAGTTCCTTTACAGGTAGTTAATACAGTACTTACATTATGCTTTTTGGCAGATACTAATATTGATTTTGGATCACTTGGTTCTATTTTGTACACCTTGGCATCACCATTCATGGTTACATTTTGTAAATAATCTACATAGGGTAGTTTTTCTAGATAATCGATTAAAACACTTTTATGTAACATGATTCCGAAAGTTACTTCTTTGGTTTCGTCAAACGCCCAAGGTGATAGGAATTTCGTAATGTCAGTTTTTAGTTGTTCGGTATAGAAATTCTCATCATATCCATCATAAAAACTTACTTCTAAACCTATACTTACTTCTTCGTAATTAGGATTGATAATTTCTGCATTTACATGTAGTGTATTTAATGAGTTGATATACTGTGTTACACTGTTTAAAGTGGCTTTACTTACTCGTGGTTGATACATATCAAACACATTCTTATTAACAGTATCTGGAACAACTACGAGTGTTACATGACCCGCTGCTGTAAAACTTGTTTCTGAAGTATGGTTTAAGCATTTTACTTTATAAATCTCTGGAAATTCTTGAAGAATTAAATGCTCGTAATCCCACAAAGTTATCGCTCTGTTTTTATGACGTAAGCGTTCACTTATTCTTCTGTAAAAATTATCGTCTGATTCTTCAGGGCTTCCTCCAAAGGAACTATAAGGTTGTGAAACTGATTTAATTTGTGGTATACGTGTCACCATTTTTTTGATGGTGCCACTGGGCAATCCGTTTTTTAAATGATTTACCTCATTATCGTTATTTACAAACGACGCTTCCACTGCTTGTGCATGAATACCTATCGCTTTACATACTGCTTCAAACGATTTATTCATTTGTGCTTTTATCCAAGTATAACCTGACGGTAATAATGTATTGTTTGAAGTTGCTTCTTTAGGTATTGAAAACTTAACAATTCCTGATTTTAAGAAGTTGTCTGTATTATTAGAAATGATATTATTTTCTAACGTTTTCCACTTATTATTACATAATATCGACCAATTTATCTTTTCGTTTTCTCCAAAGCTTTCTACTAGTGGATTTTCACTTCCTTCTAATACTTGAATTAATAATGAAAGATTTTGTTGAGGTGCTAAGTTTTCAATTCCTAAAAATAAATGACCTCCTATACAGTATTTTGGTACTAGTGTGGTTTGAATAACATCTTTATCAAAAACATCTACAATTCCTTTTTCTTCTTGTAAATACTTTTTTTCTGCGTAATTTTCTTCATGCTGACCAAAAGGATGTTCATGAAAAAGTTGAATACGATTTCCTTCCATGCTTATTCCTTCCATCACGATGGTTTCTTCTGCTGAATAATTCACAGAAATTGACTCAACCAAAGGAGTGTAAGGCTCATTAGGAAAAATAATATCTTTATCATCTGCACTTACTGCTAATGCATACAATTTAGAATATAATTCGTGTAAAAAAGATTGCTCTAAACTAAGTTGTAAAGCTTCTGCTTTTTCTATTTCATAAGCATTTGCAGTATTTTTCACTTCAAACTCTGACATATAGCTTACTTCATCAGTCTCTTCATCTACCTCTTTTATAAAGAGATTTTTTATTTCCCCTACTGTTTCATTGGCTTCTCCCGCGGCGTGTAATAATCGTTTTTCTACTTTAAAATGCGTTTCATTATTCACCAATAAGGCTCTTTCATCTATCTCTTTTTTGAGTACCTCAATATATTTATTGATTGATGAATAGTTTGGTGATGTTACATATGCTTGATACCATTCTTTAAAGTCTTCTGGGGTATTTTTCCAACGTAGGTTTACGGTGAAATCATTCCATTTTTTTGAAAAAGCTTCGTCATAACTCACACTAAAATTCGACCTCTCAATGGGACGAGTTGTAAAAGGATGAAATGGTTTTTTAGTTCTTACCGTTCCATTATCATTTTCAACGGTTGCTGATTTTACTCCTTTGACATCTGTTTTTATAGTTACTCTTTCAAGTGTATTTCCTGCTAAAAACCTGTAAAAATCATACCCCACAGTAGTTGAAACATCAAATTCAAAACGCACTAACGGATGTGAAGTGTTATATTTTGTTAGTAAAAACTCTTCGTTATATCCTACTAATGCACCTGAATCATATCCTAAGCTAAATGTGAAACTTATTTGATTCGTAGTAATTAATGCTCCATCATTTACACTGTTAATAGCAACCAATGTTGGTTCAATCCATGTTTCTTTTCCACTTCCAAAAATTTGAACAGTTTGAAGTAGTTCACTTACATCAAAAGAGTTTTCTTCAAAATTGTTTTTAAACTTAATCCTAATTGTTACTGTTCTATCCCCTTCTTGCAATAATAACATTGGTGAGGCAATTGAAAAACCTACTACTGCATCTGGTAATTCAGTAGCATTTTTTTTACTTGCAGGATATCCGAAAGGATACCAATATGGAGCATCCTCTGGTAACGGTTCTTCAAAACCATCTTTTGTATTAGCTACCGCGCTCGCTTTTATCTTTTGTAAACCTTCTGAATTGTTATTATAAATAGTTTTTATAGCACTTACTGAGGCTTTGTTTACAATTAACTCTTCTGTTGTTTCGTATACTAATGGATTTCCTAAAGCGTCTTTTTTTGCATCTAATAAAGTCCCTTCCTCAATTCGTTTGTCTGCAATCTTTTTTGCTAATTCAAAAATTATATGTGCATGATCTGAAATGGGTTCTCGCTTTTGAACTTGTAATATTTCTTTGTAGTAAAAATCTAAATGACGTTTGGTTAAATTATTAAATCGTTCTTTTGAAAATTCTAATAACTCTAAGAAGCAAACAAATAAGGTTAAATGCGGACTCAACTTTCCTTCCTCCGTATATCCATTAAGAGTTGAGCTAATATTTTCTTTTAATTTTTGATATTCTCTGGTTCCCCTAAAAGGAATAGTTGACGTGGTTAATTTTTTAAAAAAATATTGCCAATCTCCTGATGCTACTTTATGATTTTCTGTAGGAAAATAATTTAGTTTTTCTGCAAAATTATAGGCAAACAAAATCCAATCTTCTATAGTAAAATCGTGAAGTTCGAAATTATCAGGATCTAATGCGTCAATATAACGCAGCTCTTGTCCTGTTCCGTTTCGTTGTAATATGCTAGAAATGATTTTACTCATGGTGTGTCTTAATTTATATCGGTTCCTTCTCCTTTATAAAAAGGGAAAACAACATTCGTTCTACTATTGGTAGCTCTAACTCTGTATTCTATTTTTATTATTAACATTCCTTCTAAAGGGTCTGTTTCTGAAACATCAATATGAATCACATCTATTCGAGGTTCGTGATATAAAATTGCTGTTTCTATTAATTCTTTGGCATAGGTTATTAGCGTTCTATCTAACTTTTCAAAAAGAAGCTCTTGTAAGTTGCAACCGTAATTAGGTAGCATTACACGTTCTCCTAATCTGGTAGTTAACAATATTTCCAAGCTACTTTTAATATCTTCTTCTTCAGAAATCATGACAACTTCGCTTAGATCTTTTGAAAACTCTGGTGGAAAATCCCAACCTATTCCTAAAAATGCTTTTTTATTTTCCATTGTTACCCTATTAAAACTGTTGCTTCTCCTAGTACAATAGTTCCTCCATGTGAAGTACTATCTCCCATTCTTGCTGCTGGCATTCCGCCGATTAATACTGTTCCTGATCCTGCGACTATGCTGTCTGGTGGTCCAGTACATGTTGCCATATCACCTACTCTTGCCGCAGGTAATCCTCCAATTAGTACGGTAGGTTCTCCCGCTGGTAAAATTGGTCCTCCAACGTGAGGAACCGTTCCTGTTACCATTGGACATACATGCATATCTGTTATTCTTGCTGCTGGGTTTCCCATTTTTTTAATTTATTTGGACTAATGAACCTTTTAAAACAGCTATAGCATTTGTTGAAACTTCCGCTCCAGCACTACCCTCTGCTTTAAATTCTGCATTGGCTGCTATACTCACATTTGTCCCTTCAATATTCACATCTCCTGATGCTTTTAATGAAATATCTCCTGCACTTTCCATTGATATTCCGTCACCGTTTATAGTTATTACATTAGAGTTATCATCTTCAATTGTTATGGCTCCTTCATCTTCATCAAGTGAAATAATTTTCCCTGCAGGTGTTTCAATCGTGATTATTTTTTTATCATCATCAAACAACACTTTCATCTCACTTCTTGTAATGATTCCTTTTTCATGATTGTCGTCTGTTGCTGTAATCGGTGAAGGTTTTGCGCTACTATGCAACATGCCTAAAACAATGGCATCGTTAGGGTCTTCATTGATAAACCCTACAATCACCTCATCTCCTATTTCTGGACGAAAGAAAATACCTCTACTATCTCCTGCATCGGGTGAAGCTACTCTACACCAAATACCTTCTTCTTCGTTATTTACTATGGGAATTTGCACTAGAATCCTGTCTTCTCCGTCAGGATCTTCTTCTAATTGAGAAACAATTCCTACTTGTAAACCTTGAATGGCTGGCAATAATCCTGAAGCTGGTTTTGCTGAGATTTCAAAGGTTTCAGAAAACCACTCTGTTGATAAGCCAAATTGTGCATTGGCTACCCAATTTCCTTCTGAAATAACATGTTGAACTCCTGTTACATATACATTTCCGTTAAATCGGTCTCCTACACCTTCTAGTTTTAAAATGGTGTTTGGTTTCACTGATGGGATTCCTTGAAATTTTACACGTCCTCTTACTTTGGCTAATTGTTGAAATAACCATTTAGCATCTGCCCAATCTTGTAATTCGGTGTCGGTTACCACACCACCATGTCGTAACTCCATACTTTCTAAACCTATTGTTTTGTTTAAGTCTGAAACAGATAGGTTTCCGTTTAAACTTACACTTGGATCTTTCCCTTCAATCTCAACCACTTCTTGGTCGGCATGATTCCAACTATAAGCTGCTACTTTTTTAACTTGATGACGTGCATCTATTTCTGCATCAAAGTCTAATAAGGAACCTCCGAAGGTTACAGTTTCAATTTCTGATTGACTCACATTGGGTTTGGCTATGGTAATCGTTCCATCATCTACAAAACACAATTTCCCATTTGCTTGGGCTCTTGAAACCACAAAATCCCAATCTGACGCATTGTATTGTACTAATTCTGCATGATTATAATTGGTAGCTTCTACATCTTTAGATAAGCTATAATTCCCTATAATTTCTTCAAAAATGTCGCTATCGGTACTTTCGTAGAAATACTTACTTTTTCTACCTACCGTCATTTTTACCGCTTCATCTTTGCACTCAACTATTAGTTGTGCTGAGTTTGCTCTAATTCTTAGATTATGCTTGATAACAATTCCTTTAAATATGGTTTCTTCATCTGAATGATATCCTGCAGTAATCTCAATTTCTTTCCCAGGAATTAACAACTCTTCGTTACTTAACTTAAAATCTCTTTGAGAAGCATCTCCATCTAGTAAAACTAACTGAGCTGTAGGTATTTTATTTACTTCCTTAGCTACAGTAATACTTTTTACCTCGTATTGTTTTGAGAGCTCTTCTCCTTCAATTAAGATCTTAAAAGTGACTAAATCGGCACTTTTTGAAGTCTGTATGGTTCCTGTATTATTCATTTATGCGAATTTTTGTAAGGGTGGAAAAAAAATTTCTTGTCCTGGTTGTAATTTTCTAAACTGCATTATTTTATTAACCCGAGCTACTTCTAAATAATACTTTGAGTCACCATAAATACGATGACACATTAGCGGTAAAGTATCTCCCGATTTTACTTTACGATAGTGTGTTAAGTCTGGCGATTGGTTGTTTTCTCTTGCTACTCGTAAATCATCATCAACAGTTCCTTTTACTTTTAATTTTGCATTGGCACGTAAAGGTGTTCCGTCTGGTGCGAACAATCTATATTCAATAGAAAGGTCAACTAAAGAGCCTTTGAAAAGTAACGCTCCCCATTTAATCATTAAATAATAAGGCTTGTGTTCTTCTCCGCTGTAATCGAATACGATTTTTTTAAAGGCTTCTATTTTATCAATAATCCCATCTTTTAAATCAGGGTTACCATCTATAACTCCACTACTATCAAATAACAAGTCCAAGTCTAGTTCTTGTGGAGCGATTCTTGTAAAACTTGGTTGTGTTGCGCTTGTACCTTGCCCTTGTTCTTCATCATACTCAGGTTTATAGGCAATCAAATACTTTTCTGGGTTTACTAATGTTGCAAACTCTCCATCTGCAACTTCATCGGTAAAACCTATATCCTTGTACGCTTTTATGACTAGTTTTTTTAACTCTCCTTGACTCATTATCGTTGTTTTTGTCTTTCCAAAATGTCCATTACTTCTTCAACACAGGCTGTAACAATAGCTGCAGTATTTCCATTTTTTGATCCACTCGTTTTTCCTTGTGATACTGATTTTTCATCCACATTAATCTTAATATGTAACTCTTTGATAGTAATAGGCATTTTATACTATTTTAAAATAATTGTAGCTTAATTCAAGTGTTTCAATAACTAGTTTGCTTTCTTCAGCATTAAAATCACCTACATTCCATTTTACAGGGTATGCATGTTTTACATTCCAAGTTTGTATGGTTTGCTCATCTTCACCCAATAACATTACATTAATATTTACAGGTTGTATTTCGAAGTTTCCTAGAGCGTCTTTACACCACTTAATCACTTCCGAATCGACAAGCATTCCTCTTTTTAATACTAAGTTTGGATATTTAGAACGTACAGGTATTGTATGCTTGAACCTATTTTCTCCTCCTTCGGTTATTTCTTCAGTTTCAAGGTCTACTGAAAGACCTGAAACTGATTGAAATGAATTGTCTCCTTGTGAAGTTGAAATATCTTCAAACTCTACTTTAAAACTAAAACCTACTGGCGGATGATAGTTCATTACGATGACATTTTTAATTTCTCAATAGCCCACTCAGCGGTTTCGATAGCTATTTCATTACCATCAGCTTTTAAATCTGTAGGTTGTACTTTAGTGATGTATGCATTCTGAGCTTCCCATACTACTGCTGGGTCTCCATTTTCATCTAATAATTTAATGGTTAAATCTCCTCTAAACTGCTCTCCTCCTTCTTGGAAATAAACCGTTTTAGCCCATTGCTTATAAAATTGCTTGCTTTCATCTACAAAGGTTCCTCGTTTCATAGTAATATTACTATACTCGAACAACCCAGGTTGTTTTGATTTGTGGTATTCTTTATCTGCTCCTCCACGATACTCTATTACTTTATTATCGAAACTTAACCCTGATACTTCTGTACAATTAAATTTCGTGTCTCCAAAGGTTACCTCAAAGGAAAACTTTGGCATTGGATATGACTCTGCCATGACTCTTTATTTTTTTATTTATAATTTTTGGTTAGTTAATTTACTTATGCTTCTTGCATTTTGTGAGAGAATTTAAGGATGATAAATTCAGCTGGACGTACTACTGCCATACCAATTTCTATTATCATATTCCCTTCTAAAACATCTTGAGTAGTCATGGTTTCTCCTAAACCAACACTTACATAAAACGCTTTTTCTGGCGTAGGCCCTGCAAGTGCTCCAGCTCTCCATTGTTGTGTTAAGAAATTATCAATCATTGCTTTTACACGTACCCAAGTATTTTTATCATTAGGTTCAAAGACAAATTGTTCAGAGGCCTTTTTAATTGATTCTTCTGCCATATTGAAAAAACGTCTTACTGATACATATCTCCACTCGTTATCATTTCCTGCAAGGGTTCTTGCTCCCCAAACTAAGTTTCCTTTTCCAACGAATGATCTAATAGCGTTGATTGATTTCCCTGCTACTGTATCTACATTTAAATCTTTTTGTGCATCATGCGATATATTAACAGATGGAGCATATACATAATTTAACCCAACATTCGCAGGTGCTTTCCATACCCCTCTGTCTGAATCTACTTTAGCATAAATCCCTGCCATTGTTGCACTTGGTGCTAGCTTAACAGGTAACAATCCTATTTCTGATTTTATTTTGTTATACAACGCGTTGTTATCAACTTTTAAATCAGCCAATGAGGGTAATGTCGTAACACCTCCTAAACCATCTATTGCTCCTTTTAAAGCAAATAACTCATTTGTTGTTGTTTGATTTTCCAAACTTGTATAAATTCCATTATTAGTCATATCTACCTCATCAGTAATACCTAATAAATCAAAAACATTTGTCGCATTAGAAGTTAAGCTTCCTATTAATTTTCCTTCTGTATCATCTTGTTGTAGTTTAAATATTTTACCGTGTAAGTCGGCTAGAATAGCTTCTAGATTACTGTCCATCCAAGTTGTCATACTTGTACTTGGTGCTGTTAAAGAGGCTTCTCCTGAGTCTTCCGCTTCAGAAACCAAGTCATTAATTGATGTAGTAATGTCTTCTAAATAGCTAATAATGTTCTTAACGCTAGAAATTGCATCATTTTTAAACGTTAATGCTACTTCATTACCTGCCCCATCAATAGCATTTTTTGTATCAACCAATACAGTCAATAACCCATCTAGTTCTGTTAAATTTATTCCATCGATTACATTATCCGCTTGTACTGACAAGCTTTCTTCTAATCCTTGGATATCAATACTATCTTCATCGTAAGAAAAATCTAAAATTGTATTTAAATACGGAAAATATGCTGCTCCATATTTTAAATAATCTTTTCCTAAAGATAGTTTACTTCTAAGAGCTTCTACCGGATCTACATCCCCTCCTCCATCATCATATTCTTTATCTGAATAGGTGTCAATAATTGCAAAACGGTCTTGTAGTTTATTACACTGAGTAAGCGCTAATGAATATAAACTATAAAAGTCTGCGTCTGATGTTAGTGAAGTTGCATCAGAAAACACAAGCAGGGTTACTTCGTCTATATATTCTATTGCTTCTAAACCTTCTTTTAACCCTTTAAATCCATTATTCCCTACCTCTTCAAGAAGTATGGGATTCGTATTATTATTGGTTCTTGCTGAAGTATAAGTTCCTACTGAAGTTACGTAACATGGTCCTCCTCCATTTGCAAAGTACATTTGCATATTATAATACATTTTAAAAGGAGATGGATTGCTTGGTTGTGTTACTAAAACTTCTTCGTTTGCTTGATTGGCATTTGTTACATTAACTCCAATCGTTGTTTCTTTTTCAGAAAACCCAAAATATGTTTCATATTCCAACATTGAAGTAATCCTCTTAGGTTCTAACAATAAGTCATTATCCTCTTTCTTTTTAGCTTTCTCGGTATAACCAATAAAAGCTGGAATTGCTGTTTCTACTTGAGCTACCGAAGGCGGAAACTTTACAATTTCCTCTACGTAGACTCCTGGTGTTTTGTACGCTGACATAATTACTTGTTTTAAATTTTAATTTTTGTTTATATAAATACTTCCGAATAATAATCTTGCGACTCTTTCTTAATACTTTCTGGAGTAGGATTAGGGAAATAATAATCGTCTTGTGGTTGTGGTGAGACATCTTGTTTGTCTATCTCTACACGTCCATTAAATGTCAAAGGTTTTTCTTCTGACGTAGTCATTACGAGGTTTTCACTTCTTTTTGTGTAACGCCAAAAAGTGGATCTATTTTCAATACAAATAGCAAACTGAGGAAATTCCTCTAATAAACATTGTTTTGGTACATCAAACAATTCTGTTTGCTCATTCTTAACTAGTACTTCTTCTGTTAGGCTAGTGTTGTTATCTCCTGATATCTGGATTTGAACAATACCTATTACCCCGCTATTTTTAATTCTTCTCACAAAAGAATTGATAGTATCTATCACCTTTTCTTCTTCTTTAGTTAAAGGAATAGCGTTTGTTATTTTAGACTCTATAACATCTAATTCTGATACTTCTATATTTGCTATAGTTACTAAGTTTGGTGTAGTTGTATCAAACTCCTTTTCACTTTCTATTTGATGTAATAGCTTTCTTGTTTCACTATCTGAAATCAAAAATGAGCTCCATTTTTTCACCTCTGAGATTGTTTCAAATAAATTGATAGCTGAGGAGCTTTTGTTTGATAAATAATATAACTGCTGCTCTTTTTTTTCAATTATGTTAGAATAGTTTTCAAAATAAGGATGGTGTACTTTTAAGTAAAAAGTTAACGTTAGCGAATCAGATAATGTAATAATTGGACTATATCTTTTTACCTCTTGGTTTCCTTCTTCTGCAATTACTTCTAAAGTTTCTGATACTATTCGAATTCCTTTTTTATGGTTTCTAAGTAATAGTCTATGGTTTTTTAAACTTTTTTTAGTCTCTTTTGTAGGTTGAATTGATAAAAATTTGCTAATATTATATTGTTCTTCTATACGTTTTTTTTCTTCATCTGTAAGCGGTATTGTCCCATTATTTCCTCCATTTAACTCGAAAAAAGTTCGTTCTCCTTCATTTAGAAAGTATGCGTGGTATATATTGATATTGAACAATGTTTTATACATAACCTTTTAATTTTTAATTATTGATTGTTGTTCAATACCAGAGACTACAGTACCTTCTTTAGTTACAATATCTCTTTCTATTTCTAGTAATGTTATTTTATAAAGTACAGATGGATATTGTTTACCTCCTAAGGTTCCCCATATGTAGTTCAACTCCTCAAACGAAGGGGTATATAATTGTGTAATAAACTTAAAGGTCTTTAAGTCCCCTAGTCCATCTATCTCTTCAAAATTGGTGTTTTGATGTGTGAATACTTTTTTTCCTTGAAAAAAGGCTAATATTTTTGTTAAACTCTTTAACGATTCAGCATAACTAGATTTATCTACACTGAATAAAACATAAAGATTTAAATATACTTTTGGGTTTCTATAACTAACTGAAGTTCCTTCTACACGATTATTGGAAGTATTTTTTAACGCAAATTCTTCTTGTGTATTAATTAAAGTTAATGAAATATCTGGAGTATTACCTGGTGAATTCCCATCTCCTTCAGCCATAGCTATATTTGATAAGTCTACGGCTTTTTCGTCGAAATAGGTGTTTAATTCCTCGGTAATGATTTGTAATATTTCAAAAATCATTTGATAGTAAGTTTGGTTAGTTTTTGCTTGTAGATTGAAGGGTTAGCAATCAGACATTGTAAAATTAACCTCTCTTACGAAGAGTAACCGCAATGAAAAACTCTTTTATAAAAGTAGTTTCTCCTAAAAAAATTAAATAGAATTATAGGTAGTAAAAAGGGGGAAATCACCCTTACTTTTTTAAATAGGAAATTTTAAATTTAACGAAAACCAAACAAAAACCTCTTTACGCACAGTATGTAAAGAGGTTTTTCTTCTAATTTTTTTTATTAAAGAGCTTATACTTGTTTATTTAGTTTTTCTTCTTCTATCAATTTTTATTGAGTTAACTCCCTAAATAGGTTTTCTAAATTTTTGTTTTCTGCATTTAATCCAAGAATTTTCAAACCGTTTTCTTGTGCGAAATCAAAAATTACCGGACGCATATCTTCTGAAGTATTAAAGGTTAATATCCAGTTATTTTCTAAGGTGTTTTTATAAGATGCTATGTTAGGTAGGCGTTTGATAAATTGCTCTTCTAGTTTATAATCAAACGTTACTTTGATTACTTGCTCATTATCCGTTTTAAGTTCTGAAATAGGTTTATTGACTACTATTTCACCTTTATTGATAATTATAACTCTGTCACACATTGCTTCTACTTCTTGCATAATGTGTGTTGACAATAATACTGTTTTATCTTTTCCTAGTTCTTTTATTAATTGACGTATTTCAACTAATTGATTTGGGTCTAATCCTGTTGTTGGTTCATCTAGAATTAAGACTTCAGGATTGTGTAAAATAGCAGCTGCTAATCCTACACGTTGACGGTATCCTTTTGATAATTGATTGATTTTTTTATGTGCCTCAATCGTTAATCCTACTTTTTCAACAATCTCATTTATTTTGGGCCTTTCTACGTTGTATAAAGATCCCTGAAACTGTAAATATTCTCGCACATACATATCTAAATACAACGGATTATGTTCTGGTAAATAGCCTATGTTTTTTTGCGCTTCAATAGGGTTTGAGATTACATCAATTCCACTTACCAACACAGCTCCTTTTGAAGGTTGAATAAACCCCGTTAAGATTTTCATTGTTGTAGACTTCCCTGCTCCATTTGGACCTAAAAAACCTACTATTTCTCCTTTTTGTGCTGAAAAAGAAATATTATTAACTGCTTTTTGTATTCCGTATGTTTTTGTTATTGAAGTAAGTTCTATTGACATTTCGGTCTTTCTAAGTATAATGATGAGATTCTGAAATAAATTCAGAATGACAATAATTAATGTTTCTCATAAGAAACGAAACTATAGTCGTATTTATTTTTCTCGTCTGCTTTAAAATCTTCTCGAGCTACTTCTTTCCATATAGTTTTATCAATTTCAGGAAAAAAAGCGTCTGCTTCAAACTCATGATATAAAACAGTAATATCTAGCCTATCAACTAAGTTTTGCTTCAAAGCTTCCTTGTAAATTTGTGCTCCCCCAATGATAAATGCATCCTTTCCTTCTGTTAATTCTATAGCTTGCTCAATACTATTAGCTATTAAACATCCATCTACAAAGTAGTTATTATTTCGGGTAATAATTATTGATGTACGGTTAGGTAAAGGTTTACCAATACTTTCAAAAGTATTACGTCCCATTAAAATAGCATGTCCTGTAGTAACTTTTTTAAAACGTTTTAAGTCGGCTGGTAAGTGCCAAATTAAGTCATTATCTTTTCCTAAAGCATTATTTTTTGCAATTGCAGCTATGAGTGTAATCATAAATTTAGTTTGAGTGGGTTACATACTTTTCACCCATTCTTTAATATATCCTGTAAGATCTCTTTTTTCTGTAGTAGCTTCTTCAAAAGTTTCATTTCTCATATTGTCAACCAACGTATGAATTGCTCTTAATACATTTTCATCATTAATTTCTGCTATTTTATCGTAGAGATCTTCTTTTAAAACATCAACGTCTGTATTCATTTTATAACTTTTTAGGTAGTTTCTTACAAAGCTACTAAACAATATGTATAAAATAAAGTTAAATTATACTGCTACAACTCCTTTTATGTGCGGATGAGGATTGTAACCAACTAATTCAAAATCTTCAAAAATGAAGTCTTCAATATTTTTTATTGCTGGATTAATTTTCATCTTCGGAAGAGATCTAGGTTCACGTGATAATTGTAACTCTAACTGATCCATGTGATTATTATAAATATGTGCATCACCAAATGTGTGGACAAACTCTCCTGCTTCGTAACCGCAAACTTGTGCAACCATCATAGTAAACAACGCATACGATGCTATATTAAAAGGAACTCCTAAAAATATATCTGCACTACGCTGATACAATTGACATGAAAGTTTTCCATCAGCTACATAAAATTGAAAAAATGCATGACATGGAGGAAGTGCGGCTTTTCCATTCGCTACATTTTCTGCAAATGATTTTGAAGTATCTGGTAAAACTGAAGGGTTCCATGCAGACACTAACATTCTACGGCTATTTGGATTGCTTTTTAACGTTTCAATCACTTCTTTCAACTGATCTATCTCGTCACTATTCCAGTTACGCCATTGATGTCCATACACCGGACCTAAATCACCGTTATCATCAGCCCATTCATTCCAAATACGCACACCATTTTCTTGCAAATACCTAACATTAGTATCACCCTTTATAAACCATAATAATTCATATATAATTGATTTTAGGTGTAACTTCTTAGTTGTTACCATAGGAAACCCTTCATTTAAATCAAATCGCATTTGATACCCAAAAACACTTTTTGTTCCTGTTCCTGTTCTATCTCCTTTTTCGTTTCCGTTATCTAAAACATGCTTTACTAAATCATGATACTGCTTCATCCTTCTGCTTTTAACCGTTAAAATTGTTGGATTGTTTAACAACGTAAAAATAAAAAAGCATCTACAAAAAATATAAATGCTTTTAAAATTATATTAATAAGTTATCAACTGTTTTCTAATTTTTCTCAACCAATAATCTATCACAAACTACTTTACTTAGCACTTCTTCTTTTTTGTCTTTATAAGCAAGAGTCATGGTTCCATCAAAAGACTCTACCAAAAGTACCTCAATTATTGTTTCTAACGATAAACCTTTACTATTTAAAAAACGTAAAAAATCAGCAGAGGAGTTAGCAACAGCTTTCAACCTTACTACATCTCCTCCTTTATATTCACTTAATTTATAGTAGGTTTTAGCCGGTATTTTTCCATTAACATCAGGAATTGGTGAACCATGTGGATCAAAAGAAGGATATCCTAATATTTCATCCATCTTTTTAAAAAAGATAGGAGAATCAACATGTTCTATCTGTTCAGCAATATCATGTACTTCTTCCCACCCAAAACTCATAACTTCTACCAAAAACATTTCTGTTAAACGATGTTTTCTAATAACAGCAACAGCTTTATTCTGTCCTAAAACTGTTAAACGAATGGGTTTATATTTTTCATAGCTTACTAATTTTTTTCCTGCCAACTTTTTCATCATACTCGTTACTGTTGGCATTTTTATATCCAATTGTTTAGAAAGTTCATTTACACTTACTTCTCTTTTCTCGTTAGAGAGGTAAAATAACGCTTTAAGATAATTTTCTTCTACTAATGAATCCATGCAGCAAATATAGCAATTAAACTATTTTTCTTGATAAACTGAAAATTAAACACAAAATAAATTTGTTAGATCAATCTAACTTTTTAATTTTGCAAGCAAAACAACGAAATGTTATCGGTTATGAATTATGCTATAAAACTATTAGAAAAGAACAAAAAGCACTTAGAACGGCATATTAAAAAAACGGGGTTAATACGTACAAACATGGATAAGGCAACACAAGAACTGCATAAAATAACATCACTCAAAAAAGCAATTAAATTTTTAAAACATAAAAGTAAAAACCAATGAAAATATCACTAAAACTTCCAGATTTACCTTACAACAAAAACGCTTTTAACTCTATTCTTTCTGAAGAAACTTTTGAGTATCATTACGGAAAACATCATGCAGCTTATGTTAACAATCTTAAAAATTTAATAAAAGACACCTCTTTTCAAAACTCTAACATTGAAACAATAATTCTACAAGGATATAAAGAAAATAACTTCCCGTTGTTTAATAACGCTGCTCAACACTGGAATCATACCTTTTTTTGGAATTCGTTATCCCCAAATGGTGGAGCATTGCCTTATGGTAAAATTGCAAAACTTATTATAAGAGATTTTGGTAGTTTCGAACATTTCAAAGAACAGTTTTCTACTACAGCTGCCAAACTTTTTGGTTGTGGTTGGACGTGGTTAGCGCAAAATAAAGAGGGGAAATTGGAAATTATTCCTATGAAAGAGGCTCACACCCCTTTAACTAAAGACAAAAAACCGATACTAACACTTGATGTATGGGAGCATGCGTATTATATAGATTATCGAAATGCTCGTCCAAAATTTATAGAAGCTTTTTGGGAAATCATAAACTGGGATTTTGCCAATAAAAATTTAAAATAACATGAGTGATTTTTGCATAAACAACGTAGAAAACCATTGGAAAACACTAACTAATTTAGCGAATGATTTTTTTAATAAGAAGAATTATAAACTAGCCCTGAACAACTATAAAAATGCATTATACAGAGCAGAAGTACTAAACAATCACCTTCAAGAGTGCATACGTCTAAAAATTCCTTTTATTCAAGTATATATTATTTCATGTAACAACTTAGCAAATACTTATAAAGAGCTAGAGCAAATGGAAGAAGCCGAAAACATATTGAAACGTACTGTTCATTACTTATTACATTTGACTAGAAATAAAAAACTTAATAAAAACGAAATACAAACAGAGCTCAAAAGAGCTAGCCTCAATTATATTAATTTTACTGAACAAATAAGTAATAATAAATCCAAACAAGTTTATTTATACAAGCAAATAAAAGAACATTTTAGCGACAATGATTAACCCAAAAACATTACAAAAGCAAAAAGCATCTACAAAAAAGTAGATGCTTTTTTTAAAAATTATATTCAAAATACGTTTTATCAACTATAATTACGCCCAAATACAATTTCCATTACTTTGGCAATAACCATAATCGCAAAATTCATAACCGCTTGCAAATCTTGTACAACACATGTTATTTCCTTTACAGTAGGTATAACGACCTCCATTAATTTCGTTTTGCTCGTTTTTTGATAAAAGTTTAATTCCGTTTAAATTTTTTAATTTTTTCATTATAGATTATAATTTCGAGGGTTAATATTGATATAAATATATCAAAAAAAGTGAACAAACAAAACTATAAACCTAAAAAACAAGTAATTAACAAAATATTTATCTCTGTAAAATATGCTAACCTATTATCATTCCTGCAATGGTTGCCGACATCAACGAAGCAATCGTCCCACCAATTAAAGCCTTCATACCAAATTCAGATAAATTTTTACGTTGTCCTGGAGCTAATGAACCAATTCCTCCAATTTGAATTCCAATAGAAGCAAAATTTGCAAAACCACACAACATATAAGTAGCCATAATTACTGACTTACTATAAGTTAAGTGTGTAGCACTTGCTACATCCTTTAATTCTGCTAATTGAATATACCCTACAAACTCACTCGCAGCTAATTTAATACCTAATAACTGCCCCATCAATGCCATATCTTCTTTAGCTACTCCAATTAACCACATTAAGGGCGCAAAAGCATATCCTAAAATAAATTCTAATGATAATGACTCATAAGGTGTTGCCTCTGCAATTAATTCATTTAAAGAAGTAAACTTCCAACTGAAGTATTCAATTCCATCAAAACCTCCTAAGCTTCCTAAAACACCATTTATCATGGCTATGAATGCAATAAACACTAATAACATTGCTGCTACATTCATTGCCAACTGTAAACCTTCTGTTGTTCCATTGGCTATAGCATCTAAAATATTTGAACCAATTTTTTCTGATGAAACTTGTACATCTGTATTTACTTTTTCGGTTTGTGGATATAATATTTTTGAAATGATAATTGCTCCTGGCGCTGCCATTACTGACGCTGCTAACAAGTGTTTTGCATATAGTAAACGTAACATTTCATCATCTCCTCCTAAAAAGCCAATATAAGCTGCTAAAACTGCTCCTGCTACAGTAGCCATTCCTCCTATCATTACTAATAGAATTTCAGAACGGTTCATTTTTTCTAAATACGCCTTAATTAACAAAGGTGCTTCTGTTTGACCTAAGAAAATATTTCCTGCTACTGATAAACTCTCAGCTCCAGAAATTTTTAAAAATTTAGACAGTAACCAAGCCAACCCTTTTACTATTTTTTGAATTAGCCCTAGGTAAAACAATACTGACGTTAGTGCTGAGAAAAATATAATTGTAGGTAATACTTGAAATGCAAAAATGAATCCAAATGAGTCCATATCTGCTACTAAACCGCTGAATAAAAATTCACTTCCTGCTCTTGTAAAATCTAATACACTTACAAATAAACCTCCTACTAGCTCAAATGTTTTTTGTACAAAAGGAACTTTTAATACCCCAATTGCTATTAATAACTGAAAAGCTAATCCTAATCCTACTGTTTTCCAATCAATACCTCTTCGGTTTGCACTAAATAAAAAAGCAATAATTAGTAACGTTATCATTCCTAAAGCTCCTCTCCATAAACTTTGCATTGAGAAACCTTGGCTTGGAATTATTTCATTTTTACTTTCTACTACTTCTTCAACCTCTTTTCCTAAAACAACTACTGGTTCTGTTGTAAAATTATAAAGTATATTTTTTTCTGAGAGTATTAAAATTTCATCTGTTAATTCAACCACATTATAATAACGAACTGTATCGTTAGGTTGTTTGTAGTTAAAAATTAATAAGTTGTTTTGATGAATATAGTTTCCTGAAGCTTGTAAACTATCTTTTTCTACTAATGAGTATGTAAAGTTCCCTTCTGATAAAGTAAAAACGTCTGTAGGATCTACAGAAACAATAGAATCTCCTTCTGTTGTTGTAATTGATGAAAAATTCCACTTTTTTTCAATGCTTTGGCTAAAAGTTATCATCGTAACGCAAAGCATTATGAAGGTAAATAGTTTCTTCATTTTTAATATTTTAAATTAAGAACGTTTGCTGATTTCATCACGAATTCTAGCTGCCAACTCGTAGTTTTCATTGGCTACAGCATCGTTAAGTTGTTCGTGTAATTCTTTAAGTGATAAGTGTGAGTAGCTCCCTTCTTCTTCTTCTATTGAAAACTCGATTTCGTCTTCATCTGATTCTAAATCTTCTTCAATTGTTAATTCTTCATCTAATTTTAGATAAATACCTGCCTTATCTAAAATGTTTTCATAGGTAAAAATTGGAGCTTCAAATCGAACAGCCAATGCTATTGCATCTGACGTTCTAGTATCAATAACCTCTTCTACTCCTTCTCGTTCGCAAATTAAACTTGAATAAAATACACCATCAACTAATTTATGTATAATTACTTGCTTAACAGTGATGGAGAATCGATCAGAAAACGTTTTAAATAAATCGTGAGTAAGTGGTCTTGGCGGACGAATTTCTTTTTCCAATGCTATTGCTATTGATTGTGCTTCAAATGCTCCTATGATTATAGGAAGTGTTCTGGTTCCTTCCATTTCACTCAGCACTAAAGCATATGCCCCACTTTGCGTTTGGCTATACGAAATTCCTTTTATAGTTAGTTTAATTAAACTCATGTACAATCAATCATCATAAAATACAAAAAACTGTCTAAATTTAGGCCTTTTGCTTAAAATTTTAGACAGCCTTCTAAGGTGGGCACAATTTACTAAAAATTATGAGTTGAACTCTAATTTCTAGAAAAAGAATAAATTACCACTATTTTATGCTTGTTTAAAAGCTTTTAATTTTTCTACTAACTGAGGTACAACTTCAAAAGCATCCCCTACAATACCATAATCAGCAGCTTTAAAGAAAGGTGCCTCAGGATCTGTATTGATTACTACTTTTACTTTTGAAGCATTAATTCCTGCTAAATGCTGAATTGCTCCAGAAATACCTATAGCAATATATAAGTTAGAAGCTACTGGTTTACCTGTTTGACCAACGTGCTCACTGTGAGGACGCCATCCTAAATCAGATACTGGCTTAGAACATGCTGTTGCTGCACCTAAAACATCAGCTAATTCTTCAATCATCCCCCAGTTTTCAGGTCCTTTTAAACCTCTTCCTGCAGAAACTACGATGTCAGCATCAGCAATAGTAACTTTACCTGTTGCTCTATTAATATTTTCAGATTTTACTCCTAATTCAGGTAATGTAGCATCAAAACCTTCAGCAGAACCACTTACTGCATTTTCATGTGCTCCGTAAGAGTTTTTAGCAACACCTATTACTTTTTTATCTGTTGAAACTTCAGTGTTGTTAAATCCTTTATTTGAGAATGCTTTTCTCTTAACAACAAAAGGACTTGTACTGCTTGGTAACGCTACAGCATTTGAAGCATATCCTGCCTCTAAAGCAACTGCTACTAATGGTGCTAATGTTAGTCCATCAACACTAGAATCAATAATTACTGTAGTTGCTCCTTTTGCTTCTGCTACTTGTTTAATAATTGAAGCATACCCTTTAGCATTAAAAGAAGTTAAACCATTTTTTACTTCTACTACTTTTTCTGCTCCGTAAGTATATAATTCAGATGCATCTCCTCCATTAATAGTTAATACTACTAAATCATTTCCTAATTGCTCTGCTACTTTCTTTCCGTATGAGACAACCTCAAAAGCTGTTTTTTTGAATTTTCCTTCCGATGAATCGGCAAAAACTAATACAGACATATTTATTTATTTTTTTAGTCGTTAGTGGTTAGTTTCTTAGTCTTAAACACTAACAAATATTTTTATTTTTTCTTTTGAACTCTATTAAAACAGGTTAACTGATTAAATTACTTTCGCTTCGTTATGTAATAAATCAATTAAATCATCAACATTATCAACCAATTTAACCGCTCCTTTTGGTGCTGGTTTTTCAAAATTTTGAGTAGCTGTTGCTGCTGTTGCTCCTGTAGGCTCAACTACATTTAGTGGCTTTTTACGTGCCATCATAATACCTCTCATATTAGGAATACGTAAATCTTTTTCTTCTACAATTCCTTTTTGGCCTGCAACTACCATTGGCAGCGTTGAAGACACTTTTTCTTCACCTCCATCAATCTCTCTATCTAAAGTAGCATTCGTTCCGTCTATTTCAACACCAACACATCCATTAACAAAGTTAAAATCTAACAAAGAAGCTAACATTCCAGGAACCATTTGTCCATTATAATCAGCAGACTCTTTTCCTGCTAACACTAAATCATATCCTCCGTTTTTTACAACCTCGGCTAATTCTTTAGCCACCATAAATCCGTCAGTTGGCTCAGCATTTACGCGAATTGCATCATCTGCACCAATTGCTAAAGCTTTACGTAAAGTAGGCTCTGTAGAAACTCCTCCAACATTCACTACAGTTACACTTGCTCCTTGCTTTTCTTTAAACCACATTGCACGAGTTAAACTAAACTCATCGTATGGGTTTATAACATATTGAACCCCGTTAGTATCAAACTTTGTATCGTCATCAGTAAAGTTGATTTTTGAAGTAGTATCAGGTACGTGACTGATACAAACTAATATTTTCATATATCGTTGTTTTAAAGAAACTTAATTTTGTGCGACGAAGTTAAGGATTTTTTTTAATTTACTATGCGTGCATAATAAATTTTTTCCTCAACACTAATCAACCTCAAAATTAAGATATTATTATTACATAATCATTTGTTGGTTTTAAAACTACAATATTACCCCTATTTTTATTATTTTTGCACTCTTGATAAACAACTACTTATAAAACGTATGAAAACAGTACAATTTAGAGAAGCCGTTTGCGAAGCAATGACCGAGGAAATGCGTAGAGATGAAAGCATTTACTTAATTGGAGAAGAAGTTGCTGAGTATAATGGTGCATATAAAGCCAGCAAAGGCATGCTAGACGAGTTTGGTGATAAACGCGTTATTGATGCTCCTATTGCCGAATTGGGCTTTGGTGGTATTGCTGTAGGATCAGCAATGAACGGTAACCGCCCTATTGTTGAGTATATGACTTTTAATTTCTCATTAGTAGGAATTGACCAAATTATTAACAATGCTGCGAAAATCCGTCAAATGAGTGGTGGACAGTTTAACTGTCCTATTGTTTTCCGTGGCCCCACAGCTTCTGCAGGTCAATTAGCAGCAACACACTCACAAGCTTTTGAAAGTTGGTATGCTAACTGTCCTGGATTAAAAGTAATTGTTCCTTCTAATCCTTACGACGCAAAAGGTTTATTAAAAGCAGCTATTCGCGATGATGACCCTGTAATTTTCATGGAATCTGAACAAATGTATGGTGATAAAATGGAAATTCCTGAGGGAGAATATATCATTCCTATTGGAGTTGCAGATATTAAAAGAGAAGGTACTGATGTAACAGTAGTATCTTTTGGTAAAATCATCAAAGAAGCTTACAAAGCTGCAGACGAATTAGCTAAGGAAGGAATTTCAGTTGAAATTATTGATTTACGTACAGTTCGTCCAATGGATCATAAAGCTATTTTAAAATCTGTTAAAAAAACAAATAGATTAGTTATTTTAGAAGAAGCATGGCCTTTTGGAAATGTTTCATCAGAAATAACTTTTAGAGTACAAGATGAAGCGTTTGACTACTTAGATGCTCCTATAAAAAGAATTAATACCGCTGATACTCCTGCACCATATTCTCCTGTATTATTAGAAGAATGGCTACCAAATGCAAATGATGTAATATCAGCCGTAAAAGAGGTAATGTACCGCAAATAATTCAAGAAAAAAGAAATTGAAAATAAATTAAAATCCTTTTGACTCACGTCAAAAGGATTTTGTAGTAAAAAAATAATGAAACATCTTTTTAACTTACTATTACTACTGACTACCAGTGTTTTAAGCGCACAACTAACAATACAAGGTAAAGTAGTTGACGAGTTTGATACTCCAATACCTTTTGTTAATGTCATTCTAAAAAACACCACACACGGAACCACTACTGATGATAATGGTAAGTTTTATTTAAAAACAAATAAATACAGAGGCATACTTGAAATATCTTTTGTAGGATTTCAAACCCAAACCATAAAAGTCAGCCAAAAAACAAAGTTTTTAAGCGTCGTTTTAAAAGAAGAAAGCAATGAGTTAGAAGAAGTTGTTATTGTTACCAAACCTAAAAAACGCTTAAAGAAAAAAGAAAATCCTGCTTATAGAATTTTAAAAGAAATATGGAAGCGTAAACGAAAAAACGGACTTGACCTAGTTGACCATTATCAATACAAAAAAAATACTTCCATAGAGATAGGTCTAAACAACTTAGACACTTTGTTTTTGAAAAAAATATTCAAGAAAGAATACAAACAAGCCCTTCAAGAAATAAAATATGATAGTGATGGAATAAACTATTATATTCCTGTTTATTTAAATGAACAAGTTGCCAATGTTTATGGTGATAATAAAAACAAGAATGTTAGAGAAGATATAGAAGCTGAAAAAGCTGAAGGATTAGGTGCTCAAGGTTTTATTTTTGACCGAATGGCTAACACTTTTCAAAATATTGATGTTTTTAAAAACAACATAACACTGCTTCAAAAACCCTTCATCAGCCCTTTATCCACTGATGGATTTTCTACATATGACTATGTTCTGTACGATAGTGTTGTTAACAACAACAAAAAACTATACAACATATATTTCTTCCCTAGAAGAGATGGAGATTTAGCCTTTCAAGGAAATTTTTGGGTAGCCGATAAAAACTTCTCTATCAAAAAACTAAAAATGAAAGTTCATAAAAGTATTAACTTGAACTTTGTAAGAGGACTTAGTTTTGAAAAAGAATTTGAGGTACGAAACGACAGTATTTACATTCCTACTAAAAATGCCTATGAAGGTGACTTTACATTCATTGATAAAAACGAAAGTAACAAAGGGTTAACGATAAAAAAAGATATTACTTTTAAGAATTACGTCTTAAACAAAGCTCTTCCTAAAAATTTCTACGAACAAACTATTGAAAAGATTAGACCTGATCAATATGAAAAAGAAGATTCATACTGGGAGAATATTCAAACCAATGAAAGTAAAAAAACACACAAACTAATTGAAAGCGTTAAAGAAAAGAAACAAATAAAAAACCTAACAGGACTAATAAACACAGTAGCTAGTGGTTATATAAACACAAATATCGGTGTTCAAATTGGGCCTTTATGGACTGCTTTTGCCAACAATCAAGTAGAAGGGTTTAGAACTAAAATGGGGTTTCGAACTTTTGTAACTAAAGACGATCGTTTTCGTTTAGGTGGTCATGTTGCTTACGGTTTTAAAGATAAACGTGTAAAATATGGTGCAGAAGCACGTTACCTTTTATCTTATAAACCTAGAATAGCTGTTGGAGTTGCTTACCAAAAAGACATTGAACAATTGGGAAGTACTCTACTAAACACAACGCAACTTTTAGGAAGAAGCTTTGGAACAACTGCATTATTTTCAAGAGGAGACAATTTCTTTTTATCAGATATTGAAAAAATAGCTACGAACTTCGATTATCAAATTCAACAAAACCTACATGTAGGATTTAATTTTTCTCATTCAAAAATAACTTCAGCTTCTGAGAAAGATTTCTCTATGAATTATAGAGATGAAAACGGAAACGTTCAATCACAAGTAACCGATGTTGCTTCCGATATTTATGTTTCATTCACTCCAGGAAGATTTGTATACGGACTAGGTGTAGAAAGACGTTTTGGAAAAAACGTATTCCCTACTTTTGTACTAAACTACCGAAGAGGTTATAAAGGGCCCTTTAATGGAACCCATAGTTATGATAAAATCCAATTCAAATATAGTCAACCAATTTTACTAAGTAAGTTTGGAACTTTAGACGCTAGTTTTGAAGCAGGAAAAACATTTGGTACAGTTCCAGTTGCCTTATTAAGTCCAATTCCTGCCAACCAAACATTCTCATTAGTTAAAGACACTTTTGCTTTACTTAATTACTACGATTTTGTTGCCGATGAATATTTAGCAGGACATTTTGAGCACCATTTTAATGGTTATATTTTGAACAGAATACCGCTATTAAAAAAATTAAAACTAAGAAGCTTAGTTTCTTTTAGAGCTGCTTACGGAAACATTTCACAACAAAATAGAGCTATAAACGATGGATTAGTTAATAGTAGTGGAGCACCTAACGTTAACTACAATGCTCCAAACAAACTATATTATGAATACAGTGTTGGATTAGAAAATATTGGATATGGTAACTTGCGTTTTCTAAGGATTGACGCTATTTGGAGAAGTAATTATACACCACCTACTGGCTCAATTGTTGCTCCAACACCTAAGTTCGCAATCCGTATAGGTATTAAACCCGGCTTATAATCATACATTTAACCATAAATTACCTTTATTTTTTCTTTAAAAAAACTAATAAATCACTACTTTTGCAAACCGATTTTAGAAAACGAAGAAAAGTTTAGAATATATGACCGCAAAAGAAAGAAAGACAGTTGATGTTTTAATTGAAATACCAAAAGGAAGTAGAAACAAGTACGAATACGATTTTGATTTAGGAAAAATCCGTTTTGATAGAATGTTATTCTCATCAATGATGTATCCTGGAGACTATGGATTTATTCCTCAAACTTTAGCATTAGATGGAGATCCTTTAGATGTTTTAGTTTTAGGTGCTGAACCAACTTTCCCGATGTGTGTTATGGAAGTAAAACCAATTGGTGTTTTCCATATGGCAGACGAAAAAGGACCAGACGAAAAAATTGTTTGTGTACCAGTATCTGATCCAATTTGGAACAGATATAACAACATCACTGACTTAAACCCACACCGTCAAAAAGAAATCACACACTTTTTCCAAGTATACAAAGACTTAGAAAAGAAAAAAGTTGATATTGGAGACTGGGGTGATGCAGATGAAGCATACGAAATTTTAGATAAATGTTTAGAGCGTTATGAAAATAGCGAACATAAAGCTAATGGAAATTTCAAGATTTAATCTGTAAAAATCATCCTATATAAAACAAAAAACCTCTCAGTTACAACTGAGAGGTTTTTTGTTTAGTTATTGATTTTGTTATATTTACGAACACTTATAACTAATCAAATAACAATAACATGAAACAAAACATGATATATGTGCCAATAGCATTGGCAATTTTAGGGCTCATTTTTATGTACATAAAAATGATCTGGGTAAAAAAGCAAGACCCTGGAAATGAAAAAATGCAATCCATTTCTAAAAGTATTAAAGAAGGAGCTCTCGCTTTTTTAGCTGCCGAGTATCGACTACTATTAATCTTTGTAGTTATTGCTTCATTAGCTTTATTTGGAATCTCTCAATTAGTAGAAACAACAAGTATTATGATTGTTCCTGCATTTATTATCGGAGCAATCTTTTCTGCTTTAGCAGGAAATATAGGAATGCGTATAGCAACCGATGCCAATGCACGAACCGCAGAAGCTGCTAAAACTAGTTTACCTCAAGCACTAAAAGTGTCTTTTGGTGGTGGAACCGTAATGGGATTAGGAGTTGCAGGCTTAGCTGTTTTAGGGCTAAGTTTATTCTTTTTATTATTCGTTGGACAATTTATAACTGATGATGGAAACTTCTACAGTGAAATGACTGTTGTTTTAGAAGCCTTAGCCGGTTTTTCTTTAGGAGCTGAATCAATTGCTTTATTTGCTCGTGTTGGTGGAGGTATTTATACCAAGGCTGCCGATGTTGGTGCCGATTTAGTAGGAAAAGTAGAAGCAGGAATCCCCGAAGATGATCCTCGTAACCCAGCAACCATCGCTGATAACGTTGGTGATAATGTTGGTGATGTTGCGGGTATGGGAGCTGATTTATTTGGTTCGTACGTAGCAACCGTATTAGCAGCTATGGTACTAGGAAATTATGTTATTAGAGATATGTCTATAACCTCACCTTTTTCTGATGCCTTTAACGGAATGGGACCAATATTACTCCCTTTAGTAATTGCAGGAGTCGGTATCGTAGCATCAATCATCGGAACTTTTCTAGTAGGAATCAAAGACAATACAGCAAAAGAAGCACAAGTACAAAAAGCACTAGATACTGGAAACTGGGTTGCTATTATTTTAACATTAATAGCTAGTTTCTTCTTGATTAAATGGATGCTTCCTGAAACAATGCAAATGAAGTTCTTTGGAGAAGGTTTTAAAGAAGTAGCAGCTATCAATGTGTTTTGGGCTGCCTGTATTGGTTTAGCTGTAGGAGCATTAATCTCAATGGTTACAGCTTATTATACCAGTTTAGGTAAAAAACCAGTGTTAGCTATCGTACAAAATAGTGCTACAGGTGCTGGAACCAATATTATTGCAGGTTTAGCGGTAGGCATGAAATCTACTTTTTTATCTGTTATATTATTTGCTGCTGCCATTTATGGCTCATATTATTTCGCTGGATTTTACGGAGTTGCTTTAGCAGCTTCAGCAATGATGGCTACAACCGCTATGCAATTAGCTATTGATGCTTTCGGCCCTATAGCCGATAATGCAGGAGGAGTTGCTGAAATGAGTGAACTAGAAGATCACGTTCGTGAGCGTACCGATATTTTAGATTCAGTAGGAAATACCACTGCTGCTGTCGGTAAGGGGTTTGCCATTGCTTCCGCTGCCTTAACTGCTTTAGCGTTGTTTGCTGCCTATGTTACTTTTACAGGAATTGACGGAATTAACATTTTTAAAGCTGATGTGTTAGCGATGCTTTTTGTTGGAGGAATGATTCCTGTTATATTCTCAGCATTAGCCATGCAATCGGTAGGAAAAGCAGCTATGGAAATGGTCCATGAAGTTCGTCGTCAGTTTAAAGAAATCCCAGGAATTATGGAAGGAACTGGTATTCCTGAATATGCAAAATGTGTAGATATTTCAACCAAAGCTGCTTTAAAAGAAATGATTTTACCAGGCTTAATTACTATCATCTCTCCAATTATTATCGGATTGGTTTTTGGTGCTGAACCTTTAGGTGGTTATATGGCAGGTGTTTGTGTGTCAGGTGTTATGTGGGCTATTTTCCAAAATAATGCAGGTGGCGCTTGGGATAATGCAAAAAAATCGTTTGAAGCTGGTGTTGAAATCAACGGAGAAATGACTTACAAAGGTTCTGATGCTCATAAAGCTGCTGTAACAGGTGATACTGTTGGTGATCCTTTTAAAGATACCTCTGGACCATCAATGAATATTTTAATTAAACTTACCTGTTTAGTTGGTTTAGTTATTGCCCCAATATTAGGCGGACATGCTTCTTCTGAAACATATGAAAAGACAGAAAATAGTAAAGTCTGGATTGACAAAAACGGTGAAAAACATGAAATAAAACTTTCAACTGATGCTGAATCTACTACTGAGAACAAGTTAGAAAATATCATTAAAGTAACTATTGAAAAGAATCATGATGGTACTGCTAAAGCTACTATTACTACTACAATTGTTAAAAACGGTGAAGAAACAACTGAAGAAAAAACTTTTGAAGGTACTTTAGAAGAAGTTGAAAAGAAAATTAAAGAATACGAAAACTCAAAAAAAGAATAATACCAGTTATGATTTGAAATTACTGTAAAAGAAAATAATGATTTTTTTCTTTATTCAAGTTGTAAATGATATAAAACTCAAAATCATAAAAACCTAAACCCGATAGTAGTATTTCTATCGGGTTTCTTATTTTTGTGGCGATGTCAAGAACCGTCCGTATTTTTTCTATAGACACCCCTGAGCTCTTCAAACAAAAACTATTTGTTTGGGCTACACAATTTGAAACTGCTGTTTGGTTAGATTCTAACAACTATGAACAACAATACAGCTCTTTTGATTGTGCTTTGGCTGTAGAAGAATTTACCTCTATTAAAACAGATTATCACAACGCTTTTGATAAGCTAAAAGAATATCAGTCTTTCACCAAAGACTACATCTTTGGCTACATTAGTTATGATGTTAAAAACGATACTGAAAGACTAACTTCTAAGAATTTTGACGGACTTCATTTTCCTAATCTGTATTTTTTTCAACCTCAAAAGTTAATTTTCATCAAAGGAGACACAGTTGAATTTCACTACTTACAAATGATTGATGATGAGTTAGAAGAAGATTTTGAAGATATCATTGAAACCAATCCTACTATTCAAAATCACGAACAAGAAGAAACAGATGACGTAAAAATAAAACTACGTATCCATAAAGATGAATACCATCAAAAAGTAGAAAAAGTACTAGAACATATACATAGAGGAGACATTTATGAAGCTAACTTCTGTCAAGAATTCTATGCAGAAAACACAGTTATAAACCCATATAAAGTATATACACAGCTAAACAAAATATCAGAACCACCATTTGCAACGTTTTTTAGAAACGACAATCATTACCTACTATCCGCAACTCCCGAGCGATATATTAGAAAAGAAGAATCAAAAATCATATCACAACCTATAAAAGGAACAGCAAAACGTTTGATTGATCCTATTGAAGATAATAAAATTGCTTTTGATTTAGCTCGTGATGAAAAAGAACGCTCAGAAAATATTATGATTGTAGATTTGGTACGTAACGACTTATCAAGAACAGCTAAAAAAGGAAGTGTTCAAGTAGAAGAACTATGCAAAGTGTATTCGTTTAAACAAGTGCACCAAATGATTTCTACCGTAGTTTCAGAAATTGAAAATACCACACAGCCAGTTGATGTAATTAAAGACACTTTTCCAATGGGAAGTATGACTGGGGCCCCTAAAATTTCGGCAATGAAAATTATTGAAGAATTAGAAGAAACCAAACGCGGTTTATATTCTGGTACCGTTGGCTATTTTACCCCAAATGGTGATTTCGACTTTAACGTAGTTATCCGAAGTATTTTATACAATGCAGAAAACAAATACGTTTCATACTCCGTTGGTGGAGCTATTACAGCTAAATCTACCCCAGAAAAAGAATATGAAGAATGTTTACTCAAAGCCAAGGCTATGAAGTTTGTACTAACAAACAAAAGTTAGTTATATTTATAGCACATAACTTAAAAAAACTAAATCCCCATAAAATGAAAAACACAATTAAAATTATACTTTTCGTTGCTATTATTGCATCAATGACATCTTGTAAAGTTAACAAGTATTCATTTTTAAACAACTACCCTACTAAAACTGTTCCTTTAATTGACAGTACAAACTTTAGTAATCATGCTGAAGGCAAACTATTAACCAAGTCACAACAAGAACTTTTAAAACTTCCTTCTATTTTTGAAGAGCAATTAAACAATGAAAAAGCTAAAATTGGGGTTTCTTATCTTCCTAAAATATCAGAAAACTTTCAATCAGTAGTATATTATTTTTATCCTAATAACACTGAACTAATTTCTATGTTAGTAAACTATGATGATAAATTTAATATTATCAATAGTCAAGTACTAGCTTATGATGAAATAGCAGAAGGTATGTTAAAAACTACTTCTACTCTTAATAAAAATAGCATTGAATTGGTAGAGTATATTTCTGACACCCCTTCTACTATTATTTTTAATATTTTAGAAGACGGAAACATTACGAGAGATTAGATGACACACAACACATTTACATTTAAGTTTCAAAAAACTGAATTTTTCGGTCAATATTGGCAACCAGAAAGCGTAAAAGCTATCGTAGTATTAATTCACGGAATGGGAGAACATTCTGGAAGATATGAACACGTTGCAAAAAAACTAACCGATAATAATTTTGGCGTAATTGCTTTTGACCACTTCGGTCATGGTAAGACAACAGGAAAAAGAGGACACAATCCAGGTTACAACTATGTATTAAAAAGTGTTACTAAACTTATTGAAAAAGCTAAAGAGGTTTTTAACGACAAGCCCATCTTTTTATACGGGCATTCTATGGGAGGCAACACTGTAATTAATTACACACTTAGAAAAGAACACAACCTAAAAGGAGTTATAGCTACAAGTCCGTTTTTACGTTTAGCTTTTCAGCCACCAGCTTGGAAACTTTCGTTAGGAAAAGTAATGCAAAAAATTGCTCCTTCAATTACCTTAGGTAATGAATTAGACACAAACGATGTATCACGTGACCCTATTGAAGTTAAAAGATATAGTAATGACCCTCTGGTTCACGATAAAATAAGCCCTAATTTTTCTTTATCTTTTATTGATGCTGGCGAATGGGCTATTAAAAATGCTTCCTCTTTAAAAACTCCAATGCTATTATTGCATGGTACAGGAGATAAAATCATTGATTATAAAGGAACAGAAGCATTTGCTAACAATACACCTAAAGCTAGTATTAAACTATATGAAGGCGGATATCATGAGTTACAAAATGACTTATGTAAAGAAGAAATGTTACAAGATGTTCTAAACTGGTTAAACACTCAATTACAATAGTTATTTACCTATATGCTTCAAGAATTAGCAACACATATTAACGAACAATTTCCCTTTTTAAAAGAGAAAAAATTACTCATAGCTATTTCTGGAGGTGTTGACAGTGTAGTACTAACACACCTTTTACATAAACTACAATTTAATATATCGTTAGCACACTGTAATTTTCAATTAAGAGGAGAAGAAAGTGATTTAGATGAAGTGTTTGTTAAAAGGTTAGGGAAAAACTTGAATATCCAAACATTTACAACAAACTTTAATACCAATGAATACGCTACTAAAAATAAATTATCAACACAATTAGCAGCTAGAGAATTACGTTACAATTGGTTTGGTAAACTAAATCAAGAGAATGTTTTTGATTATACCTTAACAGCACATCATGCTGACGATAATTTAGAAACCTTTATAATTAACCTATCTCGTGGCACAGGTTTAGAGGGCTTGACAGGCATCCCTTCAGTTAATAAAAATGTTGTTAGACCTTTACTTATTTTTTCACGCGAAGAAATTCTAAATTTTGCAAAACAGAACAATATTGAATGGCGTGAAGATAAAAGTAATGCTGAAACAAAATATATAAGAAACAAGATTCGTCATCAAATAACACCTGCACTAAAAGAACTGAACCCCAGTTTTTTAAACAACTTTAATAAAACGATTGGTTATTTAAAAGAATCTCAGCAAATTGTTACTGATAAAATAGAAGAAATCACCAATAAAATCGTTTCAAAAGAAGGTGATTTATTAAAAATAAATATTGAGAAACTGTTAAAGTTATCCGATCCCAAAGCATACCTCTACCAGCTGTTAAAGCCTTATAAATTCACGGAATGGAACGATGTTTATAACTTAGTTTACGCTCAGTCTGGTAAGCAGATTTTAACAAAATTTTATACTTTGTTGAAAGACAGAGATTTTTTATTACTTTTACGCACTAATGAAAAAGGTTCTTTTGAGGACGAATATTTCATTATAAGGGAGGAAAACAAAGAAATTACAGCACCAATCAAGCTGCTACTAAAAAGGGTTCAAAAAAAAACCAATGCTGACAATAAAAGTATTTATGTTGATAATGAACTACTTAACTTCCCGCTAAAACTTAGACGGTGGAAATCCGGCGACTTTTTTTATCCTAAAGGAATGTTAGGACGTAAAAAAGTAAGTAAGTATTTTAAAGACGAAAAAATATCAATTGTAAACAAAAATAAAATTTGGTTGCTCTGTTCCAGTAAAAATGAGATTATTTGGATAGTAGGAAAACGACAAGATAGACGCTTTTTACCAACAGAAAACACAACCAAACTATTAAAAATTAGTATTTAATTAACCCCATCAAACTACATATAGAATGAAAAAATTCTTTACTCTATTTTTATTATTCATAGGTTTAGCGGTTTATTCTCAATCTGACGATAATCCCGTAGTTGTTACTCCTAAAGTAGAGAAAATCTCTGATACTGAGTACGACTTAATTTTTGACGTGTTAATTGCTGAAGACTGGCACTTATACTCTCAGTATAACCCAGAAGACGCATCACTACCTATGACAATTGCACCAGCAGAAGGGCAATCTGGATACACCTTAAATGGTAAGGCCAAAGAAAGCGAAACAGAAACTCAGTTTAGTGAAATCTGGGGAAAAGACGAAATATTTTTTGTTGAAGAAGGTAAGATAATACAAAGAATTACTGTTTCTGACTCTACATTAACAAAAATTACATTAAATCTTGATGCACAAGTTTGTAAAGAATACTGTTTGCCTTTTGATGAAGATTTTACATTTTCATTAACAGGTGAAAAAGTAGCACAAACTGTTGCAGAAGTAGATGATAAAAGTAAAGAGTTGTCTCAATCTTTAAATTTAGATTTAAAGAATACTATTTTATTAAAAAGTTCAACTGATACAAATAGTGCATCAGGAGAAGACGAAGACAATAGCTTATTAAACATTTTCTTATTAGGTTTCGTTGGTGGATTGTTAGCTTTTTTAACTCCATGTGTATTCCCAATGGTTCCTTTAACTGTATCTTTCTTTACAAAACGCACAGAGAAAAAAGGAAAAGGTGTTGGTAGTGCTGTTTTATACGGTTTCTTCATCGTGTTAATCTATGGATTAATAAGTCTTCCTTTCCATTTCTTAGATACATTAGATCCTGAAATTTTAAATAGTATTTCAACAAATATTTGGTTAAACTTATTTTTCTTTGTTATTCTAATATTCTTTGCAGGTTCATTCTTCGGTTTTTATGAATTAACATTACCTAGTTCTTGGAGTAATAAAGCTGATAGTGCCTCTAATGTTGGAGGAACACTCGGAATCTTCTTTATGGCACTAACTTTAGCTATTGTCTCATTCTCTTGTACAGGTCCTATTTTAGGGTCGTTATTAGCAGGATCGTTAAGTGGAGGAGCAACACAATTATCAGTAGGTATGGTTGGATTTGGTTTAGCATTGGCGTTACCATTTGCTTTATTTGCAATGTTTCCTAACTGGTTAAACACATTGCCAAAGTCTGGTGGGTGGTTAAACACTGTTAAAGTTGTTTTAGGTTTTATCGAATTAGCTTTTGCTTTTAAATTCTTATCAAATGCAGATTTAGTAGGTCATTGGGGATTATTAAAAAGAGAAATCTTTATTGGAATATGGGCTTTAATTGCATTTTTATTAGCACTTTACTTATTTGGATTTATTGGTAAAAAATACGGTAAAATAACTCTTTTCAGAGTGTTATTAGGATTAGGTTCTTTAGGTTTAGCTGTATATTTAGCTCCAGGAGTTATGGAAAAACCAGCTTGGAGTCAAAATAAATTATTAAGTGGTTTTGCACCTCCTAAATTCCATAGTATTTACCAAAAAGACAACCACTGTCCTCTTAACCTAAACTGTTTCAAAGATTTTGATGAAGGGGTTGCTTATGCAAAGTCAGTTAACAAACCAGTGTTACTAGACTTTACTGGATGGGCTTGTGTAAACTGTCGTAAAATGGAAGAAAATATTTGGAGTCAACCAAACATTTACTCTTTAATTAATGATGACTATGTATTAATTTCATTATATGTAGATGATCATCAAAGAACATTACCAGAAGAAGAACAATTCGACTTTATTAAATCTAACGGAAAAGTAAAAAGAATTAGAACTTATGGTGATAAATGGGCTACATTACAGGCGGCTAACTTTAAAACAGCTTCTCAACCATTCTATGTATTAATGAGTCCAGAGTTAGAGGTATTAAACTCACCTCAACAATATACAGATCATGCAACTTACTACAATTGGTTAAAAACTGGTTTAGACAGATTTAACTCTAACTAATTTTGGTATAAATATTATATATTTAAAAGCCTCTTTTTTAAAAAAGAGGCTTTTTTTATATCTTTTCAATAAAAAACACATGACACCAGAAACAATTATCAGCATATTTTTAGGAATTGGTTTAGCAGCTTCCGTAGGTTTTAGAGTTTTTCTACCATTGTTTGCTTTGAGCCTTGCTGGGTATTATAATATTATCCCATTAAATGAAAACTGGGCTTGGGTAGCAAGCTCAACAGCTATCATAACCTTAGGAGTAGCCACTGTTTTAGAAGTATTTGCATATTATATTCCTTGGTTTGATAATTTACTCGATACAATAGCAATTCCATTAGCAGCTATTGCTGGTACCGCCGTTATGGCTTCAACAATAACTGATTTATCTCCAGTAATCACTTGGGCTTTGGCAATTATTGCTGGTGGAGGAACAGCCTCTGCCATTAAAGGAACTGCTGCTTCTACTCGACTAACCTCTACCGCGACAACAGCTGGTGTTGCAAACCCTGTTATTTCTACTGTAGAAACAGGCTCTTCTATCATAATGTCTCTCTTTTCTATTTTTTTACCTGCAGTGGCTATTATTTTAGTGGTTTTAATATTTATTAGTATTCGTAAAATGTATAAATACATTTTCCCTAAATCAAAAGAGGCATAATTATTGGTACTATTTTTTATAAATCTAACTTTATGAAAAATAGTATTACTACCGTTTTTTTAATAGCAGTCATATTTTCTACTACAGCCCAAGAAGTTGATAAAAGGAGAAAGCACCTAAAAGTATTTATACTTTTTCTAACCCCTCTTCTACTTTTTATGACTCATCAACAGTTAATAAAAATCTAGATTTAAATGGATTATCATTTTTTATCGTAAGTCAACAAGACATTGATAACAACTCTTTTTCCATTCCTTTTAATAAACTAAGTAAAAAGCCAACGTCGTTAATTTATGATGATTATACAGATTATCAGAATAACAACCTTTTAAAAGGTTTCTTAAAAAAGAATGACCCAACTCGTTCGAATTCAAAACAAATACAATTACAATAAATTTTATTTTTTTCTCTATCTTTAGCGAAAAGAGAAAAATATGCTAGTAAAAGTCTATGGAAGTGCTGTTTTTGGTATTGAAGCAACCACAATTACTGTTGAAGTAAATATTGATAAGGGTATAGGATATCATTTAGTTGGTTTACCCGATAAAGCAGTAAGTGAAAGCTCGTATCGAATTTCTGCTGCCTTAGCGAACAACAGTTACAAACTCCCAGGAAAAAAAATTATTATTAACATGGCACCTGCTGATATTCGAAAGGAAGGTGCTGCATATGACTTAACCTTAGCTATTGGTATTTTGGCTGCCTCCAATCAAATAAAATCAGAACAGATTGCCGAATACATTATTATGGGAGAACTTTCTCTTGATGGAAGTTTACAACCTATAAAAGGAGCTCTACCTATTGCTATTAAGGCTCGTGAAGAAGGTTTCAAACACTTTATTCTCCCAAAAGAAAATGCCAAGGAAGCTGCCATTGTAAATGACTTAAATATTTTAGGAGTAGACAACATAATGGAAGTTATCAATCATTTTGATGGAAACAAACTAATTGAACCTACAACCGTTGATACGCGAGCTGAGTTTTACAAACACATTGACTTCCCTGAGTTTGATTTTGCTGATGTAAAAGGACAAGAATCTATAAAACGTTGTATGGAAATCGCAGCAGCTGGTGGACATAATATTATTCTTATAGGACCACCAGGGGCAGGAAAAACAATGTTAGCCAAACGTCTTCCTTCAATCTTGCCTCCTATGACTTTGCACGAAGCACTAGAAACTACCAAAATACATTCTGTAGTAGGAAAAGTAAAGAATACAGGTTTAATGTATCAACGTCCCTTTCGTAGCCCTCATCATACTATCTCTGATGTTGCACTTGTAGGTGGTGGACAATACCCACAACCTGGAGAAATTTCTATGGCACATAATGGTGTGCTTTTTTTAGATGAGCTTCCAGAGTTTAAACGTACTGTTTTAGAAGTGATGCGTCAGCCCTTAGAAGATAGAGAAGTTACCATATCACGAGCTCGTTTTACAGTAAATTACCCTAGTAGTTTTATGTTGGTAGCAAGTATGAATCCTAGTCCTTCAGGATATTTTAACAACCCAGATTCTCCTGTTACCTCCTCCCCTGCCGAAATGCAACGCTACTTAAGTAAAATTTCTGGTCCATTGTTAGATAGAATTGACATTCATATTGAAGTAACCCCAGTTCCGTTTGACAAGCTATCTGATGAACGAAAAGGAGAAAGCAGTGTAGATATTAGAAAAAGAGTTACGCTTGCCCGAGAAATTCAAACAAACCGATTTAAAAACTTTGAAAACATTCATTACAATGCTCAAATGAATGTAAAACAAATTCGAGAATTTTGTAAGCTATCAGAAGAAAGTAAAAACTTGTTAAAAATTGCCATGGAAAAACTAAACTTATCCGCTAGAGCCTATGATAGGATTTTAAAAGTATCTCGTACCATTGCCGATTTAGCTTCCTCAAAAAACATACAGTCTGAACATATTACCGAAGCAATTCAATATAGAAGTTTAGATCGTGAAGGATGGTTAGGCTAAAAATAAAAACTTAATTACTGATTCATAGTATTATTAAATAGCCAACTATGAAAACAGTTAGAGAAACGTTAAAAAATTGTTCTTTCATATAAAATCACTAATTTAGGCGTTTATAAAAATGCTGGATAGCAAAATTTAACATACACCCTAATGAAAAAACTAATTTACTTATTGGCAATTTCTATTGCCTTAGTTTCATGTAAAGAGGAGCAAAAAGATTATGTAACTTTTTCTGGAAAAATTACTAACAAAAACTCTGAAACTATTACTATTTCTAACCCTCAGTTTAAATTCAACAAAGTAATTAAAATTGGTGAGGACGGAACTTTTAAAGATACTATGAATGTAAAAGATGGTTTCTACAGACTTTTTGATGGTAAAGAATATGCTACTCTATATTTAAAAAATGGAGCGGATATTAATATGACCCTTGACGCTAAAGAATTTGACGAAACTATAACTTACACAGGTACTGGTTTTGAAGAAAGTGCTTTCTTGGCTAAAGCCTCTTTAGAGCAAGAAAAAATATTTGGAGACAAAGAATTAATGGACTTACCAGAGTTAGATTTCAGATCTAAAGTTTCTTCTTTTGTTGATGACTTTAATAAGAAATTTGAGGGAACTTCGTTAGACTCTGCGTTCGTAGTAAGTCAAAAGCAAAATATTTTAGGGCTTGAAAACTATCTAACAAAAGTATATAACGACAAACAATATTTAGCGAAAAAATTAGCTAAAGGCATGGAGTCTCCTAAATTTGTTGATTACGAAAACAATGCTGGTGGTACTACTTCTTTAGATGACTTAAAAGGTAAATATGTTTACATTGATTTATGGGCTACTTGGTGTCAACCATGTAAAAACGAAATTCCTTTCTTAAAGAAAGTAGAAGAAAAATACCACAACAAAAATATTGAGTTTGTAAGTATCTCTGTTGACAGACAAAAAGATTACGAAGCTTGGAAGAAAATGATTGTTGATAAAGAATTATCAGGAGTTCAGTTATACGCTAAAGAAGATAAAGCTTTTATGGATGCCTACAGAGTATCAGGAATTCCAAGATTTATTTTATTAGATCCAGAAGGAAACATTGTAGACTCTAATGCTCCAAGACCTTCTAACCCTAAGTTAGTTGAGTTATTCAAATCATTGAATATTTAATATTTAGTCTTAAAAGACGTTTATAACATTAAAGCTCGCAAGTTTGCGGGCTTTTTTATTGCCTTAAATTATTCTTCTTTAGATTCATTAAAAATAATTATATTTGCCGAATGAATTTTTTTGTAGAAGAATTATCGTTTAAAATATCTTGTGGTAGCAGAAACTGTTATCAATTAGATTTAGGCTATAAAGTAATAGACTTTACTTTTTGTCAACTATTAGCCTTCAGAAAAAAAGTACTACAACACTCATCTTACGAATCGTTAGAAACTATTATCGATGGTGATAACTTCATACTTCTTTTTGCAGCAGACAACAAGCATCTGTTATTCTTAGATGTACCTCAACTTATAGAGCTAAGAGAACTTCTTTTATCAGTTTTTAAGTAAAAAGTCTTTACTAAGACTAGCTTTAAATTAGGTTCTCTATTCTTTTAGAGCCTTATAATCTGTATCTTTATAGTATTAAAACTAAACAAAATATTATGGAAACAGCAATAAGAAGAGACATGATTTTAGATGTAGAAGTAGTTGATTTGCTAAACCACCAAATAACAATGGAGCAACAAGCATCTTCTAAATATTTAGCAATGGCATCGTGGTGTGATCAAAGAGAGCTTAGAAATAGTGCAACATACTTTTATAAGCAAGCAGAAGAAGAAAGAGAACACATGATGAAGATTTTTAAATTTGTTAACGATAATGGCGGTAGTGCAATGTCACCTGTAGCCACAGAAGTTGCTCACGAATTTGAAAGCTTACGCGCTATTTTTGAAGCTTCGCTAGATGCAGAAATAGAAGTTACCAAATCTATTCACCACGTATTTAAAACCGCAAGAAAAGTAAGTGATTTTACTTCTGAAATCTTTTTACAATGGTTTGTAACGGAACAAGCCGAAGAAGAAGAGAAAGTAAGAGACATTTTAGACTTAATCGATTTAATGGAAGGTATGCCATTAAAAATGATTGATGAGCGTATTCCTACTGAATAAAACTTTTATAAATAGTATAAAAAAATCCCGCAACAATGTTGCGGGATTTTTTATGTCTTGATTCTAAAATCTTAAACCTGTAAACTAGTATCTATAGTGTTCTGGTTTGTATGGACCTTCAACAGTTACACCAATATATTTCGCTTGGTCTTCACGTAACTCAGTTAACTCAACACCAATCTTAGCTAAGTGTAATTTTGCTACTTTTTCATCTAAATGTTTTGGTAACATATACACCTCATTTTTATACGCATCAGCATTATTCCATAACTCGATTTGCGCTAAAGTTTGGTTTGTAAATGAGTTAGACATTACAAAACTTGGGTGCCCCGTAGCACAACCTAAGTTTACTAAACGTCCTTCAGCTAAAACAATAATGTCTTTTCCGTTAAGGTTATATTTATCAACTTGAGGTTTAATAGTATCTTTGGTACTACCATACTTTTCATTTAACCAACCCATTTGAATTTCGTTATCAAAGTGACCAATGTTACAAACAATTGTTTTGTCTTTCATTGCTTCAAAATGCTCAGCTCTTACGATATCTTTGTTACCAGTAGTAGTAATTACGATATCAGAATTACCAACAACCGTTTCTAGTTTTTTTACTTCAAAACCATCCATAGCCGCTTGTAACGCACAAATAGGGTCAATTTCTGTAACAGTAACGATAGAACCAGCTCCTTTAAAAGAAGCAGCAGTACCTTTACCAACATCTCCATAACCACAAACAGTTACGCGCTTACCAGCTAACATAATATCTGTTGCACGACGAATTGCATCTACAGCAGATTCTTTACATCCGTACTTATTATCAAACTTCGATTTAGTAACCGAGTCATTTACGTTAATCGCAGGCATAGGTAACGTTCCGTTTTTCATACGCTCGTATAAACGGTGTACCCCTGTAGTAGTTTCTTCAGATAAACCTTTAATTCCAGGAGCTAACTCAGGATATTTATCTAAAACCATATTGGTTAAATCTCCACCATCATCTAAAATCATGTTTAATGGCTTCTTGTCTTCTCCAAAAAATAATGTTTGCTCTATACACCAATCAAACTCCTCATCTGTAAGTCCCTTCCAAGCATACACAGGTGTTCCAGCAGCAGCAATAGCAGCAGCAGCTTGATCTTGCGTAGAGAAAATATTACAAGAACTCCAAGTAACCTCAGCACCTAAAGCTTGTAACGTTTCAATTAAAACCGCAGTTTGAATCGTCATGTGTAAACATCCTGCAATTCTTGCACCCTTTAAAGGTTGCTCATCTTTATACTCTTCGCGTAAACTCATTAACCCTGGCATTTCAGCTTCTGCCAATTCAATCTCTTTTCTTCCCCAATCAGCTAAAGAAATATCTTTAACTTTGTAAGGAACATATGTCGCGGTTTTTGTGCTCATATTTTTGTATATTTATGTATCTTAAATTTGAGTCGCAAAATTACGAAATAACTTTCTAAAATATGCCTCTTTACAAAACATTAACGGTAAACAACCATGCTAAAGCATTGATTTGGAAGATTGAAGAATCTTTTGAACAACTTTCTAACGGCGTTTCTTTAACAAGCGGAAATCAACAAAGAGTAAATGGCATGAAGTCCGATTTACACCAAAGAGGCTTCATGAGTGTACGTCACTTACTTAAAGAAGTTGGGTATACCGATGATGATTTACTGTATGATGGCTACGGCAAACCACACTTAAAAGACGGCAAATTCATTTCAATCACCCATTCATTTACCTTTTCAGCAATAATTATTTCCGATACACAACCTGTGGGGATAGATATTGAAATGCAGCGCGACAAAATTGTAAAAATCGCACACAAGTTTACTCCGATAGAAGAATACAAGTCCATAGCTAACCATGATGCTTTAGTAAGCAAACTTACCATTGTTTGGGGAGCCAAAGAAAGCTTGTATAAAATCTACGGAAAGAAAAAATTACGCTTCTTAGAAAACATTTATATTGAAGATTTTTCTTTTGAAACAAATGTAACCACTGGAAAAATTTTGTATGAAGGACAAACCTCTGAGTACGACATCCACTTTTTAGAAATGGAAGGCTTTACCTGCGTATGTGCTTGTTAAACACCTAGTTTGAAACTCCAAAACCTCGCAACTTTGCAACTATGAGACTTTGAAACTCTGCATCTTTGCAACTAAAAAACTCTACAACTCCAAAAAAACTCCCAAAACCTTTCCCACGCAACAACAACTTAACTTTAGTAACTTTGCATCTTTCTAATTAGGAACAACCATGAAAATATCCGTAGAATTGACCTTAAGTCCGCTTCAGAACGAATTTGAAGAACCCATTATCAATTTCATCAAAAAACTAAGAGCCTCTGGATTAACCGTGTTAGAAAATCCATTAAGTACGCAAGTATATGGAGATTATGATACCGTGATGCATTTGGTGACTTCAGAATTAAAAAATGCCTTTGAATTAATTGACAACGGATTGCTATTCATGAAAATCGTAAAAACCGATCGCAGCGATTATGAGCCAACTTTTTGATTTCCTTTTTGGGCAGTATGCTGATTACAACCCTATTGATGTTTGGCTAGAAATTATCGCTGTTATCTTTGGGTTTTTATCCGTTTGGTATTCTAAACAGAATAAAATTTGGGTATTCCCTACGGGGATGATAAGCACTGCTATTTTTGTGTACCTCTTGTTAAAATGGGAACTGTTAGGTGATATGATGATTAACGGTTACTATTTTATGATGAGTGTATACGGTTGGTATATCTGGACTCGCAAAGTAGACGCCACCCATGTAACTCCTATCTCTAGAACCACACTTAAAGAAAAAAAACAAAGCGTAGCCATATTTGTAGCCACCTTAGTTTTTGTCTATGCTGTGTATACCGTTTTTGATAAATGGACAAGCTGGACAGCTTATGTAGACACCGTTACCACTGCCATTTTCTTTGTTGGAATGTGGCTCATGGCAAAACGAAAAATAGAAAACTGGATTTATTGGATTATTGGCGATATTATCTCCGTTCCACTGTACTTTTACAAAGGATTTACCTTTACTAGTTTTCAATATTTATTATTTACCTTTATTGCAATTGCAGGATATTTAGCATGGAAAAAGCACTTACACAACAACCCATCAACCTTGTAAAGGTGGTATTATTTGGACCTGAAAGCACAGGAAAAACAACGCTTTCTGGTCAGTTAGCACGTCATTACAATACGGTTTGGGCACCCGAATTTGCGCGTGAATACTTGCAAGACAAATGGAATAACGAACGTAAAACTTGTGAACAACACGATTTAATTCCGATTGCTGAAGGGCAAATGGACTTGGAAAATGAATTGGCTAAAAAAGCGGATAAAGTACTCATCTGTGATACCGATTTGTTAGAAACCAAAGTATATTCTGAAGCGTATTATGGCGGATTCGTAGATCCGAAATTAGATGAGGCTGCCATTGAAAACACTTACGATATTTATTTTTTAACCTATATCGATACGCCTTGGGAAGCGGATGATTTACGCGACAGACCCGAGCAACGTTTGGAAATGTTTAAAGCCTTTGAAAATGCGTTGAAAAAACACAACCGTCCGTATGTGTTGTTAAAAGGAGACAAAGAAACTCGATTGAAAAAAGCAGTGGAAATTATTGATGCCTTACTCACTAAAAAAGAAAGCTTATACTCTTTTTCCGACACCCTTAATGATTTAGACATGCACTTCATGCACCAATCACCCGACACGCCTAATTACGATATGTAAGTATCGCTAAACGTCATTCCGTATTTCATGTCATTACTATAATAGATAAACGTCATTTCGACCAGAGGGAGAAATCTGCTTAATTCTAGTTACAAACACTATTGAAAATTCCTAACACTCAACTAAAAGATTTCTCACTTCCGTTGCTCTACAGTTCGAAATGACGTACGTTTTGTCATTTCGAGCGATAGCGAGAAATCTGCTTAATTCTAGTTACAAACACTCTTGAAAACTCCTAACTCTCAACTAAAAGATTTCTCACTTCCGTTCCACTACAGTTCGAAATGACAAGTTCCGTCATTGCGAGGGAAACGAAGCAATCTGCTTGTCTACAAAAAGATAACCACGTCGTTAGCACTCCTCGTTATGACGAACCAAAAAAACATACCGTTATTACTATAATAGATAAACGTCATTTCGAGCGATAGCGAGAAATCTGCTTAATTCTAGTTACAAACACTATTGAAAATTCCTAACACTCAACTAAAAGATTTCTCACTTCCGTTGCTCTACAGTTCGAAATGACGTACGTTTTGTCATTTCGAGCGATAGCGAGAAA
>NZ_JAUORH010000008.1 GCF_030547425.1 Tenacibaculum sp. 1_MG-2023
AATATCATCCGCTGGGAGAGTTCTACCGATAACTTTACCACCGATACCGATATCGCCAATACCACTACTACTTTAACGGCTACAAACCTAACAACTACCACGCAATACCGTGCGGTCGTACAAAGTGGGGCGTGTGCGGAAGCGACTTCGGCTACGGCGACCATTACCGTAGGAGGAGTAGTTAACTTAACTATAAATGATATTACGGCAGACAACATTGTGAATGCCTCAGAAGCAGGAAGTACTATTCCAGTAACCGGAACCGTAGGCGGTGACTTCAATACAGGAGACACGGTAACTTTAACAATCAACGGAAACACCTATACAGGTACAGTAGATGCTAGTGGAAACTACAGCATTGATGTCCCTGGCTCAGACTTAGCAGCTGACCCAAACACCACTGTAGAAGCAAGTTTCCTGTCATATGCAACTTGCTCTGCCAACACGAATCATGTTTATAATCTAGACACGACGGCTCCAGTACCTACCATTAGTGTAGACAACATTACGGCAGACAACATTGTCAATGCCTCAGAAGCAGGAACAACCATTCCAATAACCGGAACCGTAGGTGGTGACTTTAACACAGGAGACACCGTAACTTTAACAATCAACGGAAACACCTATACAGGTACAGTAGATGCTAGTGGAAACTACAGCATTGATGTCCCAGGTTCAGAACTAGCAGCCGATCCAGATACCACTGTAGACGCCAGTGTTACTACGACTGATACTGCTGGAAATACCGCTTCTGCCACTGATACGCACCCATACAATGTAGGCACCACTGTCCCTACACTTTTTATTGTTATTGATGACATCACTCCAGACAATATCATTGACGCAACAGAAGCAGGAACTAATATCTCTGTGTCTGGAACTGTAACTGGTGATTTTAATACGGGTGATACTGTAACCTTGGTAATCAATGGAAACACCTACACAGGAATGGTAGACACTAGTGGAAACTACAGTATTGATGTCCCAGGTTCAGAATTAGCTGCCGACCCAGACACCACTGTAGACGCTAGTGTTACTACAACTGATAGTGCTGGAAATACCGCTTCTGCCACTGATACGCACCCATACAATGTAGTTACCACACCTCCTACCCTTTCTATTGTTATTGATGACATCACTCCAGACAATATCATTAACGCAGTAGAGGCAGGAACTAATATCCCTGTGACTGGAACTGTAACTGGTGATTTTAATACGGGTGATACTGTAACCTTGGTAATCAACGGAAACACCTACACAGGAACGGTAGACGCTAGTGGAAACTACAGCATTGATGTCCCAGGCTCAGACTTAGCAGCAGACCCAGATACAACAGTAGACGCTAGTGTTACTACGACTGATACTGCTGGAAATACCGCTTCTGCCACTGATACTCATTTATACAGTTTACTAGACTCTGATAATGATGGAGTTCCTGATATTACCGATATTGATGATGATAATGATGGAATTTTAGATACCGATGAAGGAGATGGTAACATAGATACTGATGAAGACGGAATTCCTGATAGCCTTGATACTGATAGTGATAATGATGGAGTCCCAGATGTTGTTGAAGGAAATGATGATAATAGTGATGGAATACCTGATAGTCTTCCTTCTGGTAATGACTCAGATGGAGATGGTTTGGATGATACTTATGATACAGATAATGGAGGTACTCCTGTAGATATTCCTGATAATGATGGAGATGGTATTCCTGACTTTCAAGATATTGATGATGACAACGATGGTATTATCACTTCAGATGAAAATCCTGGTAATCCTGACCCAACAATTAACGATGCTCTTGACACCGATGATAATGGTATTCCTGACTATCTAGACCCTAATACAAAACCATGTGGTACTCCCTATAATATCATGACTCCTGGTAGTGATGGTGATAATGATATTTTCTTCATCTCTTGTATAGACAGACCCGAATATAGTAATAATACTGTTGAGATTTTTAATAGATGGGGTAACACTGTATACAAAGCTTCTGGCTATAACAATAAAGACGTTGTTTTTAACGGAACTTCTAATGGAAGAACAACAATTAATGTTGATGAGAAATTACCTTCAGGCACCTATTTCTATGTTATCGATTTAGGTGATGGATCAAAACCAAAAGTAGGCTGGTTATACATTAATAGATAAAAAAAATAATATGAAATTAAAACACTTATACACATTAATATTCTTAATACAAATATTAATAAATGTAAATGCTCAACAAGATCCTCAATATACCCAATACATGTATAACACTATGAGTGTAAACCCTGCATATGCTGGGTCTAGTGGCCACACTATAATAAATGCTCTTGCCAGAACTCAATGGGTTGGTATTGAAGGAGCTCCTGACACTCAAACGCTAAGTTTCGATACTCCTCTAGGCTTTAGCGGTGTTGGATTAGGTATTAACCTTACTAACGATAGAATAGGCCCTGCCAATGAGATTTTTCTGGATATCAATGCTTCTTATACAGTTCGTACCAGTAATGAAGGAAATTTGGCTTTTGGGTTGAAACTTGGAGCAAGACATTTATATGTTGATTGGAACAAAGGTCTTGTTAAAGATAGAGACGATAAAAGTTTAACTGGAAACATTAATAGATTTTTACCAACTATCGGAGCCGGTATTTATTACTACACTTCTAACTGGTATTTGGGAGCAGCTATTCCTAACTTCATTAACACAGATCATTATGATGACTCTAATAATGGAGGTGATATCGCAAAAGAACGAATGCACTTATTTTTAATTGGTGGGTATGTATTTAATTTAAACGAAAATATTAAGTTCAAACCCGCATTTTTAACAAAAATTGTAAATGGTGCACCTTTATCCTTAGATGTATCGGCTAATTTTCTTTTCAATGAAAAATTTACAGCAGGTATAGCTTGGAGATGGGATGATTCTATTAGTGCTCTGATAGGACTTCAAGCTTCTAGAAATTTACATATAGGATTAGCATACGACCTCACTACTTCTAATTACAGCAACTACAATTCTGGAACCTATGAACTAATGATTAAATGGGAAATATTCAAAGAACTAGCAATGAAATCTCCTAGATTCTTTTAAATTATAAAATGAAATGAAAAAAGCAATACATTTTTTACTTATAATAGTATTTATACCAACCACCATTAACAGCCAACGAAAGTATGCTGCCAACAGATATTTTGAAGAGTTTTCTTACAAAAAATCTGCTGAATTATATCAGTCCATATACAACAAAGGAGATAATTCTTATACTGTATTAAGTAGACTAGGAGACTCTTATTACTTTAACTTTAAATATGTTATGGCAGAAAAAAACTATCAAGAATTAATGAAATTATACGAAAATTCTGCTGAACCTAAGCATATATTTAGGTACGCACAAGTTTTAAAAACTAATGGTAAAATAAAAGAATCTGATAAGTGGTTATTAAAATTAAATAAAAACGATAGTCGTGTGAAGGCGTTAGAAGAAAACACTAATTATTTTGTTGAATACTCTAATCGAGAAAAGACATATATAAACATCCACAACCTATCTAGCAACACTTCTTATTCAGACTTTGGTGGATACATTTATGATAATCATTTATATTTTTCTTCTACCCAACCCAAAACAGAAAAAGACAAAAAACTCTATCGATGGAATAAGCAACCATATTTAAACATTTATAAAGCAAAACAAAGTAACGATTCAATTTTAGATGTAGGTAAACCTGTCATTCTTGAAGGGTTGAGCTCTAAATATCACGAATCAAACATTGTTATTTCTAAAGATGGAAAAACAGCTTATTTCACCAGAGATAACTTTGACGGTAAGCGATTAATAGGGGATGAAAATAATATTTCTCATCTTAAAATTTATAAAGCTTCTAAAAAAGGAAACTTTTGGGGAGATATAAAAGAACTGCCTTTTAATAGTAATAGTTTTTCTTGCGGACACCCTGCTCTTAGCCCTGACGAAAAAACACTTTATTTTGTTTCTGATATGCCAAATGGCTACGGAGATACCGATATTTATAAAATAGCAATTTTAGAAAACAACACCTATGGAAAACCAGAAAACCTGGGTAAGACTATTAATACAGAAAGCAAAGAAATGTTTCCTTTTATAGGGAATGATAATGTTTTGTATTTTTCTTCTGATGGGCATATTGGCTTAGGAGGTTTAGATATTTTTGAGGTAAAAATCACGAGTAACTCTTATACAAAACCAGTAAATTTAGGAAGTCCTGTAAATAGTTCTTTTGATGATTTTGCTTTTATTATTAACGACAAACATACTCAAGGTTACTTTTCTTCTAACAGGAAAGAAGGTAAGGGAGATGATGATATTTATAGTTTTAGAATATACGATTGTAAAGAAAATATTAAAGGGGTTATATCTGACTCAAAAACAGGCAACCCTATTCCCAATGCTACCGTTCAGCTTATAAACAAGCAAGGAGAGCCTATTTTTACTAAAACAACCAATAAAGATGGTAGTTATTTATTTGAAAAAATAGATTGCGAAAAGAGCTTTGTAGTCATCGCTTCAAAAAAAGATTATCGAAACTCTCAAAAAAACACAAAAACACTTGACATTAACAAAAGGTTAATTACTGAGAACATCCAACTTGAATCTTTAATAGTAGATGATCAAATCATTATAAATCCTATTTACTTTGATTTTGACCTATATAATATTCGTGAAGACGCCGAATACGAGTTAGAGCATATCGTTTCTGTTTTGAAAGACAATCCTAATATTAACATAAGAATCGAATCTCATACCGACAGCAGAGGCTCAAAAGCATATAACAAACTACTTTCTAATAAAAGAGCTAAATCTACTAAAGACTACATTCTATCAAGAGGTATTTCATCAAAAAGGATTAAAAGTGCTATTGGTTACGGAGAAGAACAGTTATTAAACAACTGTAATGATCTAAATCAAAATAAGTGTACCGAACAAGAACATCAACAAAATAGAAGATCTTATTTTTATATCGAAAAAAAGTAATCTACACTAATAAAAAAACAAAAGGCTTTCAATTAAATTGAAAGCCTTTGCTTAGTAGCGGGAACTGGACTCGAACCAGTGACCTTCGGGTTATGAGCCCGACGAGCTACCTACTGCTCTATCCCGCGATTTGCGATTGCAAAGATAGTTTTTTTCTTTGTTCTATCCAAATAAAAAGCTAATAATTCTTACTTTGATTCTAAAGGTGGGATTCCTCCCTAACAAACTAAATAAAAAACAACATTAACCCGAAAACACAAGACATCAATCTAAGTGTAAAGGAACATTAGCTCTAAAAAACATCAAGGAACTATAATTCTGGAATAAAAACAGGTCTCTTTGAAATATGATAAAGTATATTTATGACTAGGTTATACTCAAACCACAGAAGAAAAAGTCAATGCTAGTACTAATACAATTATTCAACAGGAATGTAACCAAACGAGAACAAATATAGGTATATTTAAGCTTTCTAGTATTGAAATAAAACTCATAAGAAATATGTTTAAACACTAAAACATATCTACAATGAATTTCTAATTACAAAATATACATACAGTCTTTGTAATCAAAAACTATGATTCTATATCTATTACAAAAAAAGGCTTTCAATTAAATTGAAAGCCTTTTCTTTACTAGTAGCGGGAACTGGACTCGAACCAGTGACCTTCGGGTTATGAGCCCGACGAGCTACCTACTGCTCTATCCCGCGATTTGCGGTTGCAAATATACACTCTTTTTCTTGTTCTACCCAAATAAAAATAATTTATTTTTCATATAAGTATATTTACCTAGATAACAAGTCTATAAAAAATAAATACTTCTTACATAAAACAACCTATCTTTGCATCATGACACATAAAGCAGGATTTGTAAATATTATTGGAAACCCAAACGTTGGAAAGTCTACCTTGATGAACGCCCTAGTTGGAGAAAAGCTATCAATCATTACTTCGAAAGCACAAACTACTAGGCACCGTATTTTAGGTATTGTTAATGAAGAGGATTATCAAATTGTTTTTTCTGATACTCCAGGGATTATAAAACCTGCTTATGAGTTACAAGAATCTATGATGGATTTTGTTAAATCTGCTTTTGAAGACGCCGATGTACTTATTTATATGGTAGAGGTGGGTGAAAAGGAATTAAAAAACGAAGCCTTCTTTAATAAAATTATTCATAGTAAAATTCCAGTAATTTTACTACTGAATAAAGTTGACAAATCCAACCAAGAAGAAGTTGAGGCTAAAATCGAGTATTGGAAAAAGAAAGTTCCTAACTCGTTCGTATATGTTATTTCTGCTTTAGAGAAATTCAATGTAGATACCGTTTTTTACAAAATCATTGAACTACTTCCTGATGCTCCTCCTTTTTATCCAAAAGATCAGTTAACAGATAAACCTGAACGTTTTTTTGTGAACGAAAAAATTCGCGAAAAAATCCTTCAGCATTATAAAAAAGAAATTCCTTATTCAGTAGAAGTAGAAACTGAAAGTTTTGTTGAAGAAGACAATATTATTAAAATTCGTTCTGTAATCATGGTAGAACGTGATACCCAAAAAGGAATTATTATTGGGCACAAAGGAAGTGCCATTAAACGTGTAGGAACAGAGGCTCGTAAAGACTTACAACAATTCTTTGATAAAAAAGTTTTTTTAGACTTATATGTAAAAATCAATAAAAACTGGCGTTCTAATGACCGTCAATTAAAACGATTCGGATACAAAGATTAATCTCTTTTAATTGTTTGCAGCAATTGTTTGGTATATTCTTTCAACTCATCCATTTGTTTTTTTCCTGCTGATTTACCTAAACTACCAACCAAATATAACGTAACCCAGACAATGGGTAAAACAACTAACATCACCACTGGCAGCATTGTTATTTTTTTTAACGACCAGTTGCTATATGCTATAATGGCAAAAATTATAAAAGCTGTACCTACCAAAAAGTGCAAAAACATAAAAAAAGTCCAAACTTGTGGTTTTGGACCAAACAATCCTTTAATCTTTGACGAAGTATCTGATACTTCTTCTATTTCTATATGTAATTGAGGTGACCATAAATGAGCTTCTTTTTCCGGCACATCAATCACTACATGATTATCTACAACCTTCATTTTATACTTAGAAACATCGTTTAAGTGCTTCTTTACCTCTTCTAATAAAACCTGAGAGCTTATTTCATATTCTAATTGAAAACGAGGTTTTAAAAAAATCTGATTGTACAATCTATCATCCATTAAAATAACATATTAAAAGCCAACAATATAGCAAAAACTATATACTATCTAAAATTCATCATAAATCACCTACTAATATTGTATCTTTGCACAAATTTTTTGCAAAATGAGTATTATTGCGATTGTAGGAAGACCAAATGTAGGTAAATCCACTTTATTTAACCGACTAGTAAAACGTCGTGAAGCCATTGTTGATTCTGTTAGCGGAGTTACAAGAGACCGCCATTATGGAAAATCGGAATGGAACGGGAAAGAATTTTCTGTAATTGATACAGGTGGTTATATCGTTGGTTCTGATGATATTTTTGAAGGAGAAATACGTAAACAAGTTCAGCTAGCTATTGACGAAGCTGATATTATTGTTTTTGTAGTTGATGTTGAGCAAGGTATTACACCTATGGATGCTGAAGTTGCCAAAATTTTACGTCAGGTTGAAAAACCTTTATTCATGGCGGTTAACAAGGTTGACAATGCAATGCGTGATGCCGATGCTGTAGAGTTTTATAACCTTGGTTTAGGAGATTACTACACTATCTCTTCTATCAATGGAAGTGGAACAGGAGAATTATTAGATGCCATAGCACTAGAAATCCCTAAGCCTGATGAAGATGAGGATAAGGAAGATGAATTACCTCGTTTTGCTGTAGTTGGTCGACCTAATGCAGGAAAATCATCGTTTATCAATGCTCTAATTGGTGAAGACAGAAACATTGTTACCAATATTGCAGGAACTACTCGAGACTCTATCGACACAAAATATAACCGTTTTGGATTTGAATTCAATTTAGTTGATACAGCTGGTATTAGAAAAAAATCGAAAGTAAAAGAAGATTTAGAATTCTACTCAGTAATGAGAGCTGTTCGTGCAGTTGAACATTGTGATGTAGCTATATTAGTAATTGATGCTACTCGTGACTTTGAAGGACAAGACGAAAAAATATTTTGGTTAGCAGAGAAAAACCGAAAAGGAGTTATTATTTTAGTAAACAAATGGGATTTAGTTGAAAAAGAAACCAATACCATGCGTGATTTTGAAGCCAAGGTTCGTCAAGCAATTGCTCCTTTTACCGATGTTCCAATCGTATTTATTTCTGCATTAACTAAACAACGTATTTTTAAAGCTATTGAAACTGCTGTTGAAGTTTTTGAAAATAGAAAACGTCGTATTCAAACAAGTAAGTTAAACGAAACTATGTTGGAGATTATGGAACATAATCCGCCTCCAGCAACAAAGGGTAAATTCATAAAAATAAAATACTGTATGCAATTACCAACGCATACACCTCAGTTTGCTTTCTTTGCTAATTTACCTCAGTATATTAGAGACCCTTATAAGCGTTATATCGAAAATCAGTTACGCGAACATTATAACTTTAACGGGGTGCCAATTAGTATTTATTTCAGACAGAAATAAGTTTAACAATATTTAACTTTTAGAACGTAGTTTTTTCTCTTTATTTGTAGCTCTTTGAAAATCATTTTTGCTATAAATAATGAAAAAACTACTTTTTATTTTTGCCCTATTATTTACCAGTTCAATTTTTGCTCAATCTTATCAGTTTAAAATCACAGGTACGATTAACTCAGAAAAAGATAAAACTGCTATAGATGCAGCAACAATTCATCTAGAAAAAGCTAAAGATAGTTCTATTGTTACCTATACTATTTCGAACGACAAAGGAAAATTTTCTCTAGAAGGAAAATCTTTCAGCAAAGATGTAAAACTCTTTATTTCTTATGTTGGAATGGATAGCTACTCCAAATCAATACAACTAAACAAAATTTCTAACCTTGATTTAGGTACAATTTTATTAAAAGAGGAAAGTAACTTACTTAGCGAAGTAGTTATTCAGTCACGAGCTCCAATCACTGTTAAAAAAGACACTTTGGAATTTAATGTAAAATCTTTTAAAACTAAGAAAGATGCTAACGTTGAAGATCTTTTAAAAAAACTACCTGGTGTTGAAGTGGATGAAGATGGTAAAATTACGGTAAACGGAAAAGAAGTTAATAAAATTTTGGTTAACGGTAAACCTTTCTTCGGAAACGACCCAAGCATTACCACTAAAAACCTGACAAAAGATATTATTGAAAAAATTCAAATTACAGATACTAAATCTAAATCAGAAGCTTTTACTGGTGAAAAAGGAGACGCTAACAATAAAACCATCAACCTAACCATTAAAAAAGAAAATAATAAAGGTTGGTTTGGTAGAGTGTCTGGTGGTACAGGCACCGATAAACGCTTTGAAGGTGCCGCAATGGTTAACCGATTTGACAACAATCAACGATTTAGTGTATTAGCCAGTACTAACAATGTCAATTCTCCAGGGTTTAGCTTTGGAGAAATTCAAAAAATGTTTGGAGGGGGCGGTAACATTTGGATAGGTGGAAACGGTGGTTTTAATATTAATGGAAGAAGTTTTGGAGGTGGTAGCGGTATTATAAAATCAAAAACCGCTGGAGCAACGTATGCTGATGAATTTGGTAAGGGATTAGATGTAAATGCCAACTATTTTTACTCTGGAAGTACTTCAAACAACGAATCAAAAAGTAACAGAGAATATACGCTTCCCGATAGAAAATATTTTTCTAATTCAACTACTATTTCAGATGATGAAAATCACAATCATAGTTTTGATACTGATTTTGACATTGAAATAGATTCTACATTTTTAATCAACATTAAACCCAGTTTTGTATTTAATAAAAGAGAAGGAAGCAGTCGTAGACAAGAAGAGTCTTTAGATGAAGACAATACACTTACCAATAGTTACATGAGTTCTGCTTACTCTAAATCGGAAGCAAACAATTTTCAAAATAGATTAGATATTACTAAAAAATTAGGAGCTAAAGGTTCGTTTATTAAAGCCTCTGTAACCAATCATATAGACAAAGCAGATACTGAAGAGGTTAATAAATCTACAATTGAAACTTTTGGAAGCAACCCTAATATCGAAAATAGAGATCAAAAGAGTACTATTGAAAACAACTTAATGGGACTCACCACACACTTAACCTATCGTTTTCCTTTAATTGCTAAAAAATTCTTTTTAGATACCAAATATCGTTACCAACGTGATGAACGAAAAAACAAAGAAAACACCTTTGATTTCAACTCAACAACACAGCAATATAGTAGTTTTAACACTGATTTAAGTTCTGATTTCACATACAACGACATCACTAAGACTCCATCGTTAGAACTGATATATAGAACCAAAAAGTGGCGATTAAATTTTGGGACTGGTTTTGTAAATAGAACCATAGAAAACAATGACAAATTACGTCCTGAGTTAAGCTTAAAAAAAGAATATAACAATTTGGATTTAGATGCTAGTTTCAGATATAGATTTGACTCTAAAGCTTCTGTTTATTTTGACTATCGTTTAAATAACAATGCACCTAGTATTAACCAAATTCAACCTTTTTCTGATGTAACCAATCCTTCTAATATTGTTACTGGTAATCCAAATTTAAAACCAGCTCAAAATCACAGAGTATATATTAACTTTAACAAATTTAACTGGCAGGCTCGTACTGGATTTTGGTTTTATATAAGTGGTACTCTTTATGAAAATCAAGTAATAACAAATACCTCTATTGACGACGATTTAGTTAGAAAAACCTCTTACGAAAACAATGATGGTGGTTATGATTTATGGGGTGGTGGTAGTTATACAAAAAAAGTAAGGCTAGACTCTATTGCTAGTATTAAATTTAGAGCAGGTGGAAACATTAGTTCCAGTAAAAACTTTAATATTTTAAACAACATAAAGGAAGGAGCTAAAACAACTTCCTTAACCCCAAATTTTGGAATCATTTTAGAATGGGATAAACTGGCTTCTATAGAAACACAGTATCGTATTTCTTTTTCAAACACGAAGTATGATGTTAACCAAAATCAAAACCAAGACTTCACTAGACATTCTGTTAATATAAGAACTAAAACAAATATTCCTAAAAAGTTAGAATGGAGAAATGACATTCGTTATACATATAATCCCAATGTGATTGGGTTTAACAAAGCTGCTTGGTTTTGGAATGCTACTCTCGCCTACTCTATTTTAAAAGATCAAGGTACTATTAGCTTAAAAGCGTATGATTTACTGAATCAAAACACCAACGCCCAACGTAGAGCTACTTCAAACTATATAGAAGACTCTGAAAGCACTGTATTACAACAATATTTTATGCTTGGGTTTAGTTGGAAGTTTAATAGTTTAGGTAAAAAAGGAAAAGTTCGAGAGTACGGTTTAGCTTTCTAATAACACCAGTAGTTATAAACATCTTTCTTATTTCTTTATCTTTAAAAATGCAAGGAACACCTATAATAACCTCAATTATGGTATTAGGAAATCTTTATTTGCTTATTTGGCATTATAAAAACTATAAAACATTATTTATAAAGCCTATAATTAGCTTTTAATATTCTAAGAATTACTGTTTTTTGAAAGGGAGTAGTAATAAAAACGACTGATTACTTACAATTTTGTAAATTTGTATTGATTCATTTTTTTTACTCTATGAACATAAGACGAACAAAAGACATTCAAAATCTAGAGCTTCCTTTTAAACTTAAAATAAGTTTTGAGAAGATTGTTGCTTTATTTCAAAAATATGCAGCTAAAGAGTATGAAAACCACCCCTACCATGAATCTTCTATTAACATAGTTAGAGAAGCAAAAAAAGCTCATGAGTTAATTGATGGTTTTTCTGATGAATCTGTATTAGAAAAACACAGAAATACTATTGAATTATTACTAGAGCCCTTATTTCCTGAATTATTATTAGAAAATGAAATTAAAGCGGTAAGTATCCCCTTTACTTTTACATCTTTCAAATTCACAAGTCGATTTGAAAAAATTTTACAAAACGCTGGTGATGAATACGAATTAAAAGTTCGAAATTTTGAAAGTGACTTAATGTATAAATATGCTTGTAGTATTATATTAACTGATGTCTACAACTATTCTATCGACATAAAGCGTCCCTTTTATTTTGATATTCCTGATAAAACAACTAACACTATAAAAAAATATCGTGCGGCTTTTAATGCTGATTTTATGGAGATTTATCCAACCGAAAATGCTCCTAAAATCACAGAAGAAGACATTACATTTTTACTCGATAATTTTGAAGATATAAATATTTGGAAAGAAAAATTCCCTCCTGAATCTTATATTTTTAAAGGATTTGGAATTATGAACTTGTTTGACGTTACAACAGATGAAATTATTTCAGAAATAAGAACTAGCCTTATAAAAAAAGATGATAATTTAGTTCATACTTTAGAAGGCATCTTTCAAAGGTTTTTTGGAATTCCAGACTTATCTTTAGGATTTTCTATTTTTGAAACAGATTCTAATAACTTTTCTTCTTCACATATAAATAAAGAAGAAAGTTTAGTATTAAATTACGATAAAGATGCTTCTTGTGATTCTATTTTTTGTAACTACACTTTAGAAAAACTTTTCATAAACAATGAAACTCTTGCTATTTCTAATGTAGAAAAGTATGGAAATCAAGCTGAAAATAAAAACCTTTACCAACGTTTAAAAGACAAAAATATTGGCAGTATAATTTTGGTTCCTATACAAGCATCAACAAAAAACAGTATAGCTATTATTGAGTTTGCTTCTCCAAGACCTTTTGAACTAAACTCTATTAATCAAAATAAATTACAAGACTTAATTCCACTGTTTAAAATTGCGGTAGATCGTTTTTCAGAAGAGCATCAAAACGTATTGGAAGCTACAATTCAAGAAAATTACACTTCCATTCACCCTACTGTAAAGTGGCGTTTTTATGAAGCTGCTGAAAGGTTTCACAGAGAATCATTTGAGGCAAAAGAGAAGGTTAAAATTGAGGATATCATTTTTCCTGATATACACCCTTTGTATGGTCAATCTGATATTAAAGGTTCATCTATTGCCAGAAACACCGCTATTAAAGAAGACTTAACTACTCAACTTTCTTTAGCTATTTCTGTATTATTGGAAGCATGCAAAATAGAAACCCTTCCTATTTATAAAGAATTACGATTTAGGGTTGAAGAATATTTATTAGAAGTTAAAAAAGGATTAAAAGCTGGTGATGAAATAGCTATTTTAGACTTTTTAAAACGTGAAATTTATCCTGTTTTTAATCATATAAAATTGGTTAACGACGACTTAAACTCCTTAGTAGAATCATATATTAATCGTTTAGACCCTAACTTACAAGTAGTATACGAAAAACGAAAAACTTATGAAGATAGTGTTACTTTACTAAACGATAAACTAGCTTCTTTTATAGATATTAGACAAGAAGAAGCACAAAAGATGTTTCCTCATTATTTTGAACGCTACAAAACAGATGGTGTTGAGTATAATATGTACATAGGACAATCTTTAACAAAAGAAAAAAAATATGACGACTTATATTTATACAACCTTAGGTTATGGCAACTACAGGTGATGTGTGAAATGGAAAATATAGCTTTAAAAGCTGCTGAAAAAATGGAGCATAAACTTAGAGTAGCTTCTTTAATTTTAGTTCATAGCAATCCTTTAGCTATAAAATTTAGAATGGATGAAAAACAGTTTGACGTTGATGGTTCTTATAATATTCGTTACGAAATTATTAAGAAACGTATTGATAAGGCTCATATAAAAGGAACTGAAGAACGATTAACAGTCCCTGGTAAAATAGCAATTGTATATTCTCAAGACAAAGATGCCGAAGAGTATTACAAGTACATTAAATACTTACAATCTAAAAAGTTACTAGGTAACGTAGAAAAGTTAGATATTGAAGATTTACAAGGTGTTTCTGGATTAAAAGCTTTGCGTGTAGAAGTCATTTACCACAAAAACTTTAATACCCAAAAAACAATGACCATTGATGAGCTTATCCAAGAATTTAAGTAAACTACTATTACAATACTGAAACTATATCTCCTACTTTAGATGCTTGTTCTTGCATATAAAATGCAATTGCAAAAGCTATTACACTTACTAAAATACCAATCATAAAAACGGTATAGGTGACTCGTAATAATTTGTATTTTCTATTTAAAACCAATCCTAAGAAATATAAATCTTTGGTAAGTGAACCATATAAATAATCACGATCTTGCATCATCTCACTCATTCCCCATTCAAAATCTGGCAACTTCATTTGATGAAAGTTTCCAAAGAACAATAGGTTTACTTTTTTATTAGCCACATCTTCTTTTGTAAACTTTCCTTCGGTAACGTTTGGTCTAGTTGCTAAAATCGATAGTACAATTGATATTACTGTAAAAAGCACAAAAATTATGGTCGGGGTTATTAAGTAATGATTTGATGGGTTATCCAACTTTGGAATTAATGTTGACAATGTCATCGAAATAATAATTGCGTTTACAGATAGCAGAATATTTGCCTTTGTATCTGCAATATCGCTTAACGTAATATGATTACGAAGTGCCACACGAAACATTGTTTCAATACCTCTCTCAGGTAATTCAATCTTGTTTTTTTTATATGCTAACTCTTCTTTTTTCTGTTTTAGTTTAGCGGTTTCTTGTACCTCTTTTTGTTTTCTCTTTAAAAGTTGAGCTATATTTTTACTTTTTTGTTTTTCCCAAAGCTTAGACGCTTTGCTTGTATAAAAACGATGCATTGTTAAAAACTCAAGATTAGCATCATCCCATTCAACAGTTTTAATTTTTTTATTACATACTAGTTCTCTTTCCTTACGTAATAATTCATTAAAATCTGCATAATTTTTACTTCCTACATGAGAACAATCAGCATCCTTCAAAACCTTTTCTAATTCTGTTTGAGGTTTTGCTCCCATTTTAGTTGAAGCTATTAACCTAGACACTTCATCAATAACACTTCCTGATGCTTCTTTAGATTTTAAAAACTCTGTTGCTATTTTTATACTCTCCTCTTCATGATTTTCAGGATTAACTGTATATCCAACATCATGAAACCATGCTGCTAATGTTAAAATTTGTTGCTGCTCTTCTGAAAAACTCTCTCCTTCAATTAACTCAAGTGACTTCTCAACCACCCTTTGGGTGTGAGCTATATTATGATATACAAAGTTTTTATCTAAATTCTCATTTAATAAATCAATTACAAACTGCTCTGTTTCTTGTATCAAACTGTTCATGAAAAAGGTTTTTGCTAAAATAATAAATTATTAACCAGTATTAATTTTTAATAAAGTGATAAAAAAGCGTACTTTTAAAAGAGTATTTTTACACGAAATGACACACGAATTTAAAGAAATAATACAACAAACCTCTATAAATCAACAACAAGGCATACAAAATGTGTTAGCAACAGTTGTAGATTTAGACGGCTCTTCTTACAGAAAACCAGGAGTTAGAATGTTATTCTCTTCTGATGGAAGAATAATCGGTGCTATTAGCGGTGGTTGTGTTGAAAAAGAAATACAACGGAGAGCACAATCTGTTTTTGAAAACAACAAACCAAAAATAGTGACCTACGATGGTCGTTACCGTTTAGGTTGTGAGGGAATATTATATGTTCTTTTAGAACCCTTTTATCTTTCAACTGAATTTATTGATGCTTTTTCTAAAAATAGCAAAAAAAGAAAACCGTATAACATCACATCTTTCTTTCTAAAAGAAGATGAAACACATGGAAATTTCGGTTCTATAATTCAGTTTAACAATCAACAAATATTTACTTTCAACAAAGAATTTGATACTGAAAAATCAACTCATTTAATTTCTTTTAAACAAACTTTACAACCGCTGTTTCGCTTACTTATTATTGGGGGTGAACACGACGCTGTAAAGCTTTGCACACAAGCAACCCAATTAGGTTGGGAAGTTGATGTAGTTACCTCTATAAAAGACCCAAAAGAATTAACTGACTTTCCTGGAGCTAAGTCGGTAGTAGTACAAACCCCTGAAGTAATTCAACTATCACATGTAAACAACAACACTGCCGTTGTTATTATGAATCACAATTTCACATACGACTTACGTTGGTTGATTAAATTACAAGAACAAAACCCTGCTTACATAGGTATTTTAGGAGCTGCTAAACGACGAGAAAAACTATTTAACGAACTGTTTGAATTTTCACCCGATATTACTGATGAATTTTTAGATAAAATTCATACTCCTGCTGGATTAAATATTGGAGCAGAAACCCCAGAAGAAATTGCCTTATCAATCCTAGCAGAAATATTATCAGTTATTCGAAACAAGGAAGTGTTTTCTCTAAAAAAGATTACTGGACGAATCCATGACTAATACGATGCAAAAAACAGCAATTCTCATTTTAGCTGCAGGGAATGCTTCCCGAATGGGAAAAATAAAACAATTACTTTCTTACAAAAACACTACGTTACTAGAATGGACAATTGAGCAAGCCCAAAAATCAGTAATAAAAAATGTATTTTGTGTATTGGGAGCTAATAAAGAAACTATTGAAAAGGAGCTTACAACGAATGCTATTGAAATCATTTACAATCCAAATTATAAAAACGGATTAAGTACTAGTATAGTAATTGGAATTGATTTCTTACAAAAACATAACTTTGACAGTGCTTTAATAATGCTCGCAGATCAACCTCATATTACTTCTGAATATTTAAACTCCTTAATTGAAGTTTCAAAAAACAATCCTTCTAAAATAATTACTTCCAGTTACCAAGGCAGCCTTGGAGTTCCTACCGTATTTCCGAAAGGATATTTTAGTGATTTATTAAATTTAAAAGGAGATAAGGGTGCAAAGAATTTTCTATTAGAAAACAACAACAATATTATTAAAATAAATTCTTCTCAAAACTTACTAGACATTGATACTCCTGAAGATTATCAGTATTTATTAAAACAGTAGTTTTACTCTAAAAAGCCTTATTTTTACATAACTAAAAAATAAGACATGAACTTTACCAAGTTTTGCATGTATCTAACTATAATTATTGTAGTTAGTGCTTGTGCATCCTATAAAGCTAAGTACGCAGATAAGACTTCTCCAAAAACAATTCAAACAAATAAAGAATTGTTACACTCTTTTTATTTAATTGGAGACGCTGGTAATGCCGAAATGGGACAAACAACTCCTACCTTAACTTATTTTCAAAAAGAATTAACCAAAGCTCCTGAAAAATCAACTACCTTATTTTTAGGAGATAATATTTATCCTTACGGAATACCAAGTAAAGAACACAAAGATAGAGCCTTGGCAGAGCACCGTTTACAAACACAAATTGATGCTCTGAAAGACTTTAAAGGAAATACAATTTTTATTCCTGGAAATCACGACTGGTATAATGGTGTTGATGGCTTAAAAGAGCAGGAGCGATTGGTTGAAAAAGCTTTAGGTAAAAACTCTTTTTTACCTGAAGGTGGTTGTGGACTAGACAAAGTAAAAATTAACGATGACCTTACTTTAATTCTTATTGATAGTCGTTGGTTTATTATGAACTGGGATAAAGAGCCAAAAATGAACGATAACTGCGACATTAAAACTCGTGAACACTTTATTCAAGAGCTTTCTAGTTTATTTAAAAAGAATAGATCTAAAAATGTTGTAGTAGCTGTACACCATCCTTTATATAGTAATGGACCACATGGAGGAAGCTTTTCTGTAAAAGACCACATGAGTCCACTACCTGTTCTAGGCACTTTAAAAAATGCGTTACGTTCACATGTAGGTATACAAACCGATATTTTTAATAAAAGCTATAGTGACTTTGTTACTCAAATACAAACAGTATCTAATGATTTCACAGACAATGTTGTATTCGTTTCTGGTCACGATCACAACTTACAATACATAGAACAAGACGGGTTTAAACAAGTAATTAGTGGTTCGGGTTCAAAGCAATCAGCTGCTTTAGTTAGTTATGGAGCTCAATTTACCTACGGTAATCATGGATATGCTAAATTAAATTACTACAAAGATGGTTCAGCAATTATTGAATATTATGCTGCCAATACCAAAGATGGTCACAAACTTTTATTCAGTAAAGAAATTGTAAAACCAAAACAAACAAAAAACTATACTAGCTTTCCTGAATACGAAGAACATAAGAAGTTTGTAGAAACCTCTATTTATCCTCCAGAATCCACAGAGGTTAGTGGTATTCATGAATTTATGTGGGGAGATTTAAACAGAGACAAGTACGGTAAAACCGTTAAAGTTCCTGTACTAGAATTAGAGAATATCTATGGAGGTTTAACTCCTATCAGAAGAGGTGGTGGTAACCAAACCAATTCGTTACGATTAGAAAATCCTAATGGTAAACAATACGTGTTACGCTCAATGGTAAAAGACGGAAGTCGAATTATGGGTGGTATTTTAAAAGGCACTTTTTTAGTTGATGTGGTTCAAGATATTTTTACCATGTCGCACCCATACGCAGCTTTTGTTCTTCCTGATATGGCAGAATCCGTAAATATTTACCATACCAACCCAAAACTTTATTACATGCCTAAGCAACCCGCTTTAGGTAAACATAACGACATTTTTGGCGGACAGTTATACTTGTTAGAAGAACGACCTGCTGGCGACCGAAGTGAACTAGACAACTTTGGAAATTCAGACGATATTATTAGCACATTTGATGTGTTAGAAAAAATTAGAAAAAACGGTAAGCACTCTATCGACCAAGAATGGGTAATTCGCTCTCGCTTATTTGATATGGTTATTGGTGACTGGGATAGACATGAAGATCAATGGCGATGGGCTTCTTTTAAAACCAAAGATGGTAAAAAGTATTATCGCCCAATTCCAAGAGATAGAGACCAACCTTTTTCTAAGTTTGATGGAGTTATGATTCCGCTTTTTCAACAGTTCGCACCCTTAGTAAGAAATATGCAAACTTTTGACAACGATATCAAAAACATGAAATGGTACAACAATTATGCTCGCTTTTTTGATGCTGCTTTTTTAAATGAATTAACACTCAATGAATGGTATCAACAAGCTGAGTACATTCAACAATATTTAACTGATGAAGTAATTGAAAAATCAATCCAACAATTACCAAAGGTTATTTATGATATTGATGGAAAAGAAACCATAGCTAAAATTAAAGCTCGAAGAGATAAATTAAAAGAAATTGCTAAACGTTATTACACCAAACTAAACAAAGTGGTACATGTAGTTGGTACAGATAAAGATGATAAATTTATCATTGAACGTTTAAATGATGAGGAAACTAGCGTTACCATTTTTAGAAAAGAAAACAAGATTTATAACCGTGTTTTCAAAACAAAAGAAACCAAAGAAATACAAATTTATGGTTTAAATGGGGATGATGAGTTTTTAATTTCTGGTAATGTGCACGATGGAATTTTACTTCGAATTATAGGGGGGCAAAATCACGATGTATATACTGATAAATCATCCGTTGCTGGCTGGGGTAAGAAAACAAAAATCTATGATTTTAAATCAAAGAAAAACACCATAAACCCTAGTTCTGAAACTGCGGATTTACGTTCAAATAGTTACTTTAAAAACACCTATGATGCGCATGACATTAACAACAATACTACTGTTGTTTATCCGAGCTTAGGTAGCAATCCAGATGACGGTTTCTTTTTTGGTGCTTCGGTTACACATACACAACAAGGCTTTAAAAAACAACCCTTCGCTAGCCAACACACATTAGCGGCAAACTACTATTCTTCAACTAGTGGCTACGATTTAGAATACAATGGTGAATTTACAGAGTTAATTGGCAATTGGAGCTTACACTTACGTGCCAAAGCTACTAGCGATAACTATTCCTTTAATTTCTTTGGATGGGGAAATGAAAGTATTTACGACCAAAGTTTCAATTTGGATCATTATCGTGTTAAAAAAGAAGAAATTAGCTTTTCCCCTTCTTTATTAAAGCGCTTACGAGGCGGAAGTATCTTTAAAATTTCAGGTCTTTTTGAAGCTATTGAAATTGAAGACACACCTGGTAGATTTATTAATAATTTTGACAATCAGCCTACGGCTATTTTTGACACTAATTATTTTTGGGGAGGTGAGTTAAACTTTAATCACAATCGAGTAGACAATAGTAGTTTCCCTACCAAAGGTATGAACTTCGATTTAGCTGTTGGGGCTAAAGCCAACTTAGACGATTTCGACAGACGCTTTGGTTATATTAAAAGTTCTTTAGCTATGTATCAAAACCTAGTGTTCAACCGTTCATTAGTTTTTGCTTCTGAAGTGGGAACTCAAATTAATGTAGGAAACCGCTTTGAAATTTACCAAGCAGCTACTTTAGGCGGTGACCGTAGTTTACGTGGTTTTAACAGAGAACGTTTTTCTGGAACCGAAAGTTTTTATCATAGTAACGATTTACGTTTGCGTTTTGGGCGTATTCGTACAGGAATTATTCCTATAAAAGTTGGTATTACTGGTGGGTTTGATTACGGTCGAGTATGGTCTCCGTATTCTCAAAATTCAAAGAAATGGCATACTAGTTATGGTGGTTCTTTTTGGCTAAGTGGAATCGACTTATTCACAGCTAATATTTCATACTTTAGGGGAACTTCTCAAGAAGACAGAGTAGCTTTTAGTATTGGTTTTTCTTTTTAATTCTTAAAAAACATGACACAACAAATTGTATTAATTACAGGAGCTTTATTTGGTATGCTTGCTGTAACATTTGGTGCTTTTGGAGCACATGCCTTACAAAAAATTTTAACTGAAGAACAATTAAAATCATTTGAAACGGGTGTAAAATATCAAATGTATCATGCACTCGTTTTATTATTCGTTGGAAGTTATTTTGACGCACCTAGTTCAGCAATATATTACGCTTTTGTAATTGGAGTTATACTGTTTTCCTTTAGCATTTATGGTTTAGTATTATCAGACGCTAAAGGTAAAAAAATGACCTTTTTAGGTCCTATTACTCCTTTAGGTGGTCTACTACTAATTGTTGGATGGGGTCTTTTAATATATAACATAAGCCAAACCATACACAGTTAAATATGTATAGTTTGGCTAGCATGGTAAACAAAAATTATGTTATTAATCAACGCCTTGTGCGTCACTGATAATTCTATCAATAAATTCAGTTTTTATATATAGTTGCTTTGCTAAGTTATATAGCACCTCAACTTCTGAAGCATCTATGCTTCCATCAGCATACGAAATAATAGATAAATCTCTTAGAATATTTAGTTTTTGCATCACAGAAATTACGATATCTAATTCTTTAGCCAAAGCTATAATTTCATCAATAATATCTTGCTCTGTTAATCCTTTAATCGTTAACATACACTGAGCAAAAACCGACGGAGACACCACACTACTCAACGCCTGTATTTCAGAATCATCCACAACTCCATCTGCCTTTGAAATCATATAACCACCTAAGAACATAAAACGTTGAATTTTTTCTGAATGTTCAGTTTCGTTTCCTAAGTCTTCTGGTTCCATTAACGACATAATTCGTTGTATTTCTAGCTCCATCGCTTCCTCTGTTATTTCTCCATTAACTTCAGGATTGAATAACTCATATGTTTTACTCTTATTGAATAACTCTAACGCTTTAATACGAAGCGGACTAAACGGGTGACTGCTATACCAATCTGACGGATCGTGTGTCTCGTCATTTAAAACTTCTTCTAAATCTGAAAACTGATTGATATACTCGTTTAGTTTAAAATCTAAAGAATCAGAAGTTACTCCCGATGATAGTTTAAAAAATGTTCTTGCTGCCGCCTCAAAACTCTTACAACATAATAAACCAGCTCTATCTGCACTAATTTCAGCATTACGATTCCATGCATATAACTTCATCGCATGAATCGGCGCTAAATCATTTGCACCTTCGTCTAAAATATGTTTTACTGGATAATTAAAGTGTTCAAACAATACATGCCCTATTTCATGACCAATGACAAAAGCTAACTCGTCTTTTGTAAAACGTTCTAAAATTCCAGAGGTTAAAATAATGTATAATTTATCTTCATCTGGCGGATAACATGACGCATTGAATTTATCGTTCTGATACACAAAAAACTCAATATCAGCTTTCAATTTTAAAACCTCTTTACAATGCTCTCCAATTTCGTGAAGCACTGGAGCTAACATTTTTGTTAATCGCAAACTTGATTTTAACAAATGTCTTCTCGATTTAAAAACTGGATTGTTTTCTTTTATTCTTTCTAAGGTTTTTTGAATTAACTCATCTTCTTGAAACTCTAAAACGTAATCTCGATCACCGTCATACACCAATGCATTTAAGTCAATATCTGCTCTAGAGTTATCATACACCTCTTGAATGTTTTCTGTTACATTTTTAAGGTTTAACTCGTTAATTTCCTCAATACGTTTAGTGTATTGTTCTGCTAATTCTTTAGCTACGTTTTGAAAATGAACACTTGCCTGATGAATTAAATCGTTATCGCCATTCTGTTGTGCAAGATTTAAATCTTCCATCATCTTATTTTGCGCCTGAGTTAATGCATCTTGATGTTCTTTTTCTAGTTCTGATAATGTGGTTGATTGGTACATAGTTTTCTTTTTTAAGCTCCTACTGAAACTTTTGAATTAGATAATTTTAGTAATCTTCCTTTTAGGTCAAAAATCCCTAAAATTTGATCTTCTCCTTTTTTAGCAACGATATTATTTCCTGATACCTCAACTTCATATCCTTTTTGAACTAAATAGCAAAACAATGCATGCTTGTGTTCAAAATCCATTCGAGTAATTGTTTTTGAGAAGTGTGAACAAATTAAAGCCGGAATGTTTATCTCTTTTTCATCAACCATATCCGTATATAATAAAACATACACAGTAAGTCCTTTAAAAGGTAATGGTGCGTAACAACTTGCCTGATTTACTCCTGTTGCTACGAAAGAAAAATAATGACCAGGGTCGTGTTCTGTTTCTATTTTTGAGGAAAGTAAATCTTCTATTCCATGACGTTCTCCTAAAGCTTTCATTTGTAATGAAGCTTCTAAAAATTGTTCTGGAATACCGCTTTGTTTATTTGCCCAAGCCCATAACCATGATTGTTCGTTGTGAGAATAGGTTCCTAATACCTGCATTTTAAAGGTTAAATCACCGTAGGTTACCGTTCCTTGAAGCATATCACAAGTCCAAGGTAAATCTTCAACAACATCTGCTAAATTATCTTGCTTTTCAAAAGCTAAAGCTACATATTGGTTGTGCAGTTGAGGTAAACTTAATTTTATAGTGTTATCTACCTTTCCTCCTACAATATTATTTGGGTTTTCTGTACTTTCAACACTAGCTTCACTTCCTGCAAATTCTTCTAAGTGATTTTCTAAAAGGTGTACAATTCTTTCTGTTTTTTCTTCCACCTTATCTGCATTCATAATTGGGCTGTGATTAATGGTTAACACCCCATCTACAAAAGTGATTGCTCTTTCTAAATTGTGCTCGTTATTTTCATTAACAATTTTTACTTCTTTTAATCCATTTTTTAGCAATTCTTCACCTATTTTATCAATGTTTACAGCTTTGATTGCTTCAATTAACGGCTGAAAATATATTTTTGGAAAGGTATCGTTGTAAAGGTGAGAAAACTTATCTTCTACCAACGTATCCCATGCTATGTTTAATGATACATTAAACCCTGCTTTATTGTTTATTTCCGCTTCTAATGTTGGAAATGATTCGTTTTTAAATGTTTGAACTGCTCTCTTTTCTTTAAGACCCATTTTTAATAATTTTAGTATTCTACAATATTTCTTCTATCTTTTCTATAAAAAGACTATCTAACTCTTTTGGCAGTGCTTTAGTAATTTCAATACCAATTTTTAATACATTTCCTTCTTTACTTACCTGCAATTTTTCTGTGTTAGAAATAGCAACAGTTTTTACTTCTTTCCATGCAGCTAATCCCATTTCATCCTCTATTATTAATTGTTTCACTTTTAACAAACTTGTAATAACATCTTTACAATTTAATCGAGCATTCGCTTCTTGTAATACTGATTTTTCGAATGATAAGTTGATTGTTGCTTCTAGCAACGATTCTTGCTCTACAATCCATCTTTTTAACTGTAGAGTAGTTATGGACTCCTCTCCTAACGGACGACTGATACTTCCTTTAGATAAAGAAACAGCTATTTTTTTAGGGTGTTTAATTCGTAAAACGGATACTTCTTGGAGGTCGAAAAACAACACTTCTTGTTCTTCGGTTCTCATACATACAAATGTTTGGTATTCTTTTTTGGTAACATCAACCACAAACCCTTCTATATAAATTCCATTTTTTAATGACAAAGCAACTTTTAGTTGTTGCTTCTCATTAAACATATTTTGAATTATAACTGCTGGCGATTGTGCTTTAAACTGATTGATATAATCTGTTTCCATAGCAATTTTTTGTTATAGATTACTAGACTATAAGTTGTTTTCTAACAAATCAACAAGTACATCTGTTCTATTTTGAACTTGATCTGCGTTTAAAATCGGGCTATGGTTTACTTGTAAAACTCCTTCTTCAAAGGTGTAAGCACGTGAAGGATTATGATGATCGTCTTTATTGGTAATCACTACTTTCTTTAACGATTCTGCTAATGCTTCTTTACCCATATCATCTGCTGCAATGGCTGCAAAAGCATTGATAAGTGGTTGGAAGTAAATTTTAGGATAACTATCATCGTATAAGTGTAAAAACTTATCTTCAAACATGGTATCCCATTCTACATCTATTGTTACGTCAAAACCAGCTGCATTGTTTATTTGTTCTTTTAATGCAGGGTATTTTTCTTCTTGAAAAGTTTTCGTAAATCTTTTTTCTTTAAGTCCCATGTCGTTATATTTTTAAGGTTTTTTAAATTATTTACCTCAAAACTATAGGGAACTTATATACACTTTTAATAAGTTTTGTATGTGTTACTTTTTATTTTGTATTCGCATTAAAATTCTCTAAGAACTGTTTTAAATACGTTTTTTTTCTTGATGATAAGGGCACATTTTCTCCACTCGACAATCTAATTGTATTGGCACTTACCGAGGCTAAATATTTAATGTTTATTAAGTGAGATTGGTGTACTCTAGCAAAGGCATGTGTGCTTAAAATATTTTCGTAATACTTTAAATTTCGGGCACTCATTATTTTTTTATCAGTTGTATAAAAAACGGTATAACTTCCATCAGACTGGCAGCGTACAATATCATCTACATGCAAAAAGTATTGCTCTTCTGTAGTTTTTATAAGTAATGTTTTTTGTGCCTCTTTTTTATCTAATTCACTTATTTTATGTAGTGCTTGTGTATATTTTTCATCTTTTTCAAATTCGGTTCTAAAACGACCTACACAAGCATTTAACTCATCAGTATCTATAGGCTTTAATAAATAATCTACCGTATCAAACTTAATTGCTTTTATAGCAAACTCATCGTAAGCTGTGGTAAAAATCATTTTAAAGTTTATGGTTTCTAAAGCCTCTAATATTTGAAAAGCATTTCCTCCAATTAACTCAATATCTATAAACACCAAGTCTAAATTATTGTTACTCAAAAAATCTATAGCCTCATCTACATTATCAATTTTAGCTACAATTTCTATATCCTTTTGTGTGTATTGTAACAACTTTGTTAAGGTGTTTAGCGCATTAAACTCATCTTCTATTATAGCCGCTCTTATCATTTTATAACTTTAATTTAAATACAACTTTTGTTCCTGACGAATTTCCCTCTTTATCGTGTAAATCTTCTATTGTAAAAGATTTTTCTTCCCCTTTATTTCTTATCTGTAATCTTTCAATAAAAATATCGGTAGCGTGTAGATCTTTTGCTATTTTTTCTTGACTCTTTTTTTGCTTTCTTCCCACTCCATTATCTTCAATTCCAAAAAATAATTCTTGGTTTTTTTTATAAATACTTAAGCTTAACGTTCCTCCTGATTTCTTTTCTTTTAACCCATATTCAATAGCATTTTCAACAAAAGGCTGTAACAACATAGGAGGTACTTTTACTTGTTTTGTGTCACAATTTTCAGAAATATGTATGTGATAACTAAAACTATTGTTGAAACGTAATTGCTGTGTATCTATATAGTTAGAAATCATAGCTAGTTCTTCTTCTAAACTAATTTCTTCTTTCCGAACATAATCAAAATTTTGTCTAATCAGTTTTGAAAACTTAGCTATATAATTTGATGATTTTACCGGGTTTCCTTCTAACGTTATGTTTTGTATCGCCGCTAAGGTGTTGAATATAAAATGCGGATTCATTTGAGCTCTAAGCAATCGCTGTTCTAATTTAGATGCTTTGTTGGCTGCTCTTAATTTATTATTATATCCAATAAACAATGCTATAATTAAAATAAGTACCAACGAAACAATTACACTAATTCCTAACCACCAATTTTGTTTATTTATTTCTTTTTGATGTGTTAACGCTATTTCTTTTTCTTTTATTTTATAGTTTACATTGGCAAAATGAAGTAGTTTTTTATTTTGTTTTTGATTCTTTACCACCTCTATACTATCTCGTATAATTTGATGGTTAAGTGCTACTTCATACTGTTTTTTAAGTATGGCTATTGATATTAATTTATCTCGTATTTCTAATTCTTCTAAAAGGTTATTTTTACTCTTGTAAATTGACATCGCTTTGTTGTAATTTACCGCTGCCGAATCTAGCTTATTGGTTACTAAAAAAAGAGTTCCTAAACCTTTGTATGGAGCTCCGTTAATTGTTTTAATTTTTTGATTAAGCTTTGCTGCTCCTCGTAAAAACTTCTCCGATTCTTCAAAACGTTTTGCTTCCAAATACGTGTATCCAATATTATTAAGAACACTTACAATGGTTTTTGGATCTTTTGCTGATTTTCCTAAAGCCAATGCTTCTGAAAATTGTTTTAAAGCTTTGTTGTATTGTTTTAATTTTAAATAAACACCTGCTATATTACTTTTTATAGCAATTATAGAATTTGGATCGTTCGAATCGGTAAATAATTCTTCAGACCTTTTTATGTAAAACAATGCCTGTTCGTAGTCTTTTAATATAAAATGAAGATTAAATAGCTGATTATTTGCCTTGGCTTGTAATCTTGTATTTTTTATTTTCTCTCCTATTTCTATAGCTTCTAACGCATACTTCTGAGCCTCCTCTAGCTCATTTAATTTCATACAAGTAGCACTTAATGTTATTAAGCTTCTTCCTTTATTATAGTAGTCTTTTTGTTTTGTAAATAGTTTATAGGTTTCTAAGTGTATATTTTTAGCTTCAATTAACTTATCGTTCAGGTAAAATAATTCTCCTTTACTAAATAATAATAGCGCTTCGTTTTTAGAATTTTGTTTCTTTTCTAATAAACTATCAATTTTTCTTAACCCTTCTTTTGGTTTTTGCTGAGAAATGCTATCAATAGCATATAAATATTCTTGTAAATTTTCATCTACTTTATTTTTTGTACATGCTGTAAAAACAAGACAGACACCTATAATATATAAAAAGTAAGCTCTTGTAAACAAAGGTATTTTCTGTAAAAATTTAGGCAACTAAAGTAATTATATATTTTTACTCTGCCTCCATATCCTCCACTTTAACAAAACGTTTACAAAACAATTATACACGGTTATAAAACACCTAAAAGTAAAACACTAATTTCTAAGATATTTGACTAAAATAAAATGATAAAAATGAGTACAGTTGAAACTATAGAAAAAGTTATTAAAACAGGATCTTGTGATTTAACAAGTTTTGAAAAGATTGAAGAAATTTCTAAACCAAAGGTTAGTATTGATGGTGCCTATTTATTAATTTATAATTGGCCAGATGATCCTAGTGGTGCTAATACTACTATTCACGTTGACCTTACTTATTTGTTTATACATAACAACCAGAAATACAAAGCTATTACAAGAACTAAGTTTTATGATTTTGATGTTGCTAAATTTGAAAACCTACCTAAAAAATACTTTATAACCGAGTATCACAAATTGGTAGAGCAAGCTTTGACATTATCTAAACAAACAATAGAAGAGAAACTTGAAGAACCTTTAAGCTCTGTTATTCCGTTTAGTTTTAGCAGAGAAGATTCTATATTATTAGCTATAAATGCAGGTTATTCTAGGCAAATAGATTACGTATAAACACTTAAAATACATACCTAATTCCCCTCCCCTTTTTCAGTTATCATTGCACATAGCTTTGGTAACTGATTTTTTTAATCCTTTATTACAAATTCATATAGCTTGCTGTTTCCTCCTTTAGCGGCTTCATCAGTTATATAAAGCGTTGTATTATTTTTAAAAGTAACCCCTTCTTTTTGAGAAACATGATTAAATGAATGCTCTTTAACATCTCCGCTAAAAAAGTCATCTCCTTTAAAATTGGTATATACTAATACGGATTTATGTGTTAACAAAACCACTTTTTGTTTATCTGGCGATATTGCTGCCGCTGTAATTGCGCAATGTATAGCATCGCAATTTGTATACTCAGAGATATACTTGGCTATGTACTCTCCTTTTGTTGCTGGAACTTTATACAGCATTGTTTTTCCTTGCTTACTCTTAACCCTACTTTTGGTAAAAATGTACAGAAACCCATCTTTATAAATTAAGGATTCTGCATCAAAAAAACGGTCTTTCTTTTTGGGCGGAAACTTGGCTTGATTAGGGTACGAAAACTGTATTTTTTCCACCCCAACATTGTCTCCATTTAACAAGTTTTCTTGTTTAACTTTAAGAATTACCAAGTTCTTTCTTTTATTATTATTGTTACCAAAATCGGCGATGTATATGTTTCCTTCGTTATCAGAAGTTATGTCTTCCCAATCGTGATTTTTTACCGCTAATGCTCTTTTTTGTAAAATTTTTCCTTGCGTACTAACTTTAAATAATTCCGCTGCATTACCACTATCGTTATGCATCCATAGTACATTTAAGTCGTTACTTTTCTCTACTCCAGAAACTTCTTTTAAATCTTCCGATAAGTACGACACTAGCTTCAGTTGCCCATAATTGGTACAACTAGTAATTAATAAAGTGGTTAATAATAAGAGAACTAGCTTTTTCATATTATAAGTTTTATAGCTGTAAAAATAAAAAGATTTATGTTAAGATTCCCTCTTCAACCAGAAACATCTCATCTCTTTATAACACATGAATTCCTTTAACAAAACAACGCTATTTAGAAAAAAAATAAACTTTTTTTGATTAATAAACTTTCTATCTATACATTTGAAACATCAAAAGAGTACTTATTTAAAAAATTGCTAACGTGCTTTTTTGAAAAATTGTAATCCAAAAAAAATATTCTCCCCCTGTGCTATGCTGTAGCTATTATTGCTATGGTTGTGTTTTTGCTATACAAAAACATGAAAAAAAAAGAAAATAATAAATCATGAAAGAAAACATTGCATTAGAAAAAACGCAACAAAAAGACTCCTGTCAAAAAATTACTACTTACAGTTTTACTGCTCATTACAATGAAATTAGTAGTAAAGAACAACCCTCAATTATAACGGAACCACAAGGTGTTAGATTACACTTTTTACGTTTTGGTTTGTTTGACTATAATGTAGACCATAAAACATCTACCTACCATTCACCTGACACACAAGAGTTTTATAATAGTATCTTTTTAGATCAAAATAAAAAACCTGCCATTGGTAAGGTTGTTAAGGAAAAAGAAGCTAACAATACAACAAAAAACGACAACACTCAAAAAGTTACAATTCCTTTAGATGAGGTAATTCTTGAAAACACAATTAACCTACCTAAACTTGAGAATTTTTACATAGCTAGAACCCCATTACGATCAGGGTATGTATATATGATTAACGAGAAGAACCCAAAAGATGATTTTAAAGAATTTGAAGTTGATGAATTTGGGATGTTTGAAGAAGTTGAGTGGGAAAAGAATAAAGAAAACGGAAAATATCTAGATATTCGTAAAGCTACAGGAAAAAAGTTAATGTATAAAATACTTGAACCTAACGAGCAAACATATTGTTTAGCTTATTCACCTGTACAATGGAGTGTAAAATACGTTAATGAAATTTTAACCAATGCTGAAAAAAGAGCCGAACAATGTACCACTAAATTTGTGTGCAAAGGACTGCCCAAAAACAAAGAATCAAAAGATGCAGCTGTAACACATTATAAAGAAACCAGTATTGTTGTGCCTAACAATCACCCTATAGCTCACAAATACAAAGATATTTTATACAGTATTGCAGCAGATGAAAAGCAACAAGAAAAAAATGGAGATAACGAGTTACTTGAAGACCTCTTTATTACCTTAACTGACCCTATAGGTTGTGCAGACACCATATGTTTTGGGGTTGATAGAGAAATTGACCAGCTAAAAGCTATTATGGTAAGCCTACAAACAGGAAAGAGTCCACAGGAAGTATTTCCTTACATAAGAAACGAACAACAAGTACCTGTTAACCAATCTGAAGAAAGCAAACAAATACAATACCTACACAGGCTAACACAACTAACCTACGATTTTGTTTACAATAACCACGATAATGCAGAAAAGTACAACTCAGACCTTATAAAATCTACTACTGCCAACGTAGCCTTAGATTTAACTGTAGGCGGTTTACTAAGACCTTTTATTGAACAAAACGGAGTTGAAAAAAGCAAATTAGAAAAACTTCTAGGAGCAAAAGAAAGAGCCGAACAACGAGCTCTCATAAATAGCTATAGGGATGATCTAGGTAATGTAATGTTAAGCGAGTACTATCAAGACGCTAAAAAAGTGTATTTAACAAGTGCTGATGTTGTTGAAGACGGTAAGGATGTAACGGCTTCTCATTTTATTGTATTAGGACAATACCCTAATATGTATGACCGCCATTTAGATTTAAAGAAAGTTTACAAACTTAAAGAAGATACATGGTATAAAGAGATTAACGAAACCTTATTTAACAATAACCCAAGCAGATTTATAACTAGCACCAAAATTTTAGACTATCAAATAGATATACAAGATATTAAGGTAATAAGCTTCACAAAAAAAACAACAAAGGTTATTGAAAAAATAATAAAAGCCTATGCAAACCATGATGAACATGTGGGTAGTTTTCAAAAACTAAATGAAACTAAACTCCCTATTGCTGGTAAGGTATCTTATTTTAGAGATAAAAAAACACGGGTTGCTTTTCTTAAGTTTAAAGCGCTAGAAGGGGTTGAAGCCCAAATGAAAAAAACTAATTCTCGTTTAGAAATTAAAGGAGAGCCTGTTTCGTTACAAAAATATAAAAAACACTGGCACTTAGAGTATAAAAAAATGACACAAAAAAGTGCTGAGCAACTGGTAAACGATGGTAAGTTAGAAGTAAAAATAAAAGGTAATTATCCTAAGAAATTTAAAGCAGAAGCCGAAAAACTACTAAAATCTAACGCATTGTCAGGCATAGTAGTAGCCATTGAGGCGTATGTATGGGCAGGTGCAGTTAAGAAACTTGCAAATGAACCTTCATATAGCAGTTTTGGTAAGTTTAGTGTTGCAAGTATCAAATTAAGTGCAGCTACCATGAGTTTGATTCAACAAATGAAATTATATGATAAGAATCTTATCAATAAAGGGTTGACCCAAGAGGTTGTTGGAGTTAAATCAGAAAGATTTTCAAGAAATATAGGTGTTTTAAAGGTAGTGAGTTCCTCAATAACGGTATTTACGGCAGGTAGAGACGCCTATAATCATTTTTCGGTACGCGATAACGATGCCGCAACATTATATGCAATGGCTGCTGGTATAGGCGCAGTTTTTTTAGCGGCTGATGTATCGGCATTAATAGCTGGTGGAGCTACTGCTTTCTCAATCGGTTTTTGGCCTGCAGCATTGTTAGGTGGAGCGTTACTTGGTTGTTACTACTTGGCACAAAAATATTTTACAGATACCCAACTCGAAGCCTATTTTAAAAACTTTCCGTTAAGTGATTATGCACTATCTGTAAAATCAGACGAACTACCATACGAGTATATCAACAGGTTGGTAAGTAATCGTAATGAAACCGTTATAGATCCTTGGTTTGAAACCGTTAAAACCAAAGAATACAAAAGTTATAGCAATTTTGAAAAAGCCTATATTGCTTTTTTAGACCTTATTATACCTACCGTAGCTACGGTAGAGCTTGCTCCCAATGGGTATAACACCCCTAATAATGGTAATTTTGACAAACATCACACAACCTCCAACCGCTTTAAGGCTACTATTTATTCGGCTCAAGAAATTCAAGATTTTGATGACCTTGAAATGCAGGCATGGTTTTATCCGCATGGTATAAAAGCTCCATTAAAAGAAGGGAGGCGATTTGAAATTACCACCTTTATCCTTTCTACCGAAATACCTTACCCTAAAGAGTATAGCAATGAAGAATACATTATGCCAAATGCCACGGTAGAGTTTGGATTACCTACCCATTTTTATTGGGAATACATGAACTATCCTAATGGAGAAATATTATTTATATATAGAGTACGAGTACAAGACGAAGAATTTACTCCTACCGATTTCAACAACCAAAAACGCTTCGTTTTTGCATACGCTCAAATAAAAAACAAGAAAGAGTATAACTCTAGACACATGACAAGTATATTCTCTGCGCATAAATATGGGCAACGTGTTGGGGTACGTGATGTTAAGCTACAACATATGTCTGCAAAAGAAGCCCAACAAAAAATTAAAATTGTAGCCGAAAAAGATATAAAACACTTAGCTTCGTACAACCCAAAATTAGAAAACTAATGAGCATACCACATAAAATATTAGAATATCCTGAAAGCATAGATTTTGGAGTTATTGAAGGAAAAGGTATGTTTAGACGCATAGATGATAAAATTTATTTAAAGTCTTACGCTTCTTTTTTAAAATCTGATATTTATTTTGGGGGGGGGGCAATTCTATTAGCTTTTGGTTTTTTGTATTTCGCAGAAGAAACTACTCATTACATATTACCCATTTTATTAATACTTGGCGGAGGTTTTTGGGTGTTTTATGGTTTATACGCGAAAAAAAACTATAAAATATTTGAGTTAAATCGTTTAGAAGGTACGGTAACGTATCCTGACCGTTTTTTTAGACCTCCATTAAAAGGAAAATTTAAAGAGTTAAAAGCAGTTATTTCAGTAAGTGGTAACATAGATGGATATGTAGATACTGAGTACTTAAAATTTGTAAACACCTTTAAACCAAGAAAAATAGATTTGTTATATACCTTTTATAGAGATGAACCTCGCAGAGAATGGAGTTTTATGGTGTGGTATATGGATAAAAACAGACCGCTACCACCAGGCAATACATTCGACCCTTACAGGCAACAAGATTTTGAGCGTAGAAAAGCATTAGGCTTTCCAAAACCATTATATCCTAGTAACATTCCCACACCTGAAGCTACACCAGAACAACAAGCGGAAAGAAAACGTATTGGAGGATGGTAATTTTATAAATGTTAATTACATGAATAAGCAAAAAAAGCCTCCATACCAACCTCTTAGTATTACTACTATACCAACCACAATAAATAAAGAACAAGTCTATCCTAACAAAGGAGTTCTTATAAAAAAGGCTAATGATGAATTTTATATTTATAAGAGAACTGGTACTTTACTATTAATAGTATTTTTACTTGTATGGCACCCCATTATAAGTATACAGGTAAATAAATAGATAAAATTACGGACATTTAGTACTTTTGGCATCACTTTTTGTATATCGTTCATTGTTAATTATTTTTTGTATTGCTGCTTTTTTTGTGCTACTTAATGCTTTATATGCATCTGAACTTTCCAACCCTCCCCAACTCATGGCTGTATAATACTCCATAGGCTGTTGATGATTGTCGTGAATAGATAAGATTATAAAAAATATGCCTAAAAGTTAACTTTCAGGCATATTAGCTTTTTTAATACACAGGGCGATTGTCTTCTTTTAAATAAGCTTTAATCACTATAGAGTCTCCTTGATTTAATGTAAACTCTTTTACATTTACAGAATATCTAGAAGGGAAAAAGAACCTTACATTAAACTTATTTTTAGGACTAGCGACAATATGCAACGGAACTATTTTTTTTTCCTCATTAAAATTTAAATCATAGTAAATATTATTTATTGTTAAACCTGCATTTAAGTCATTTTTATATTCAAAATCATAAGCTTTAACATTGATACTTGAGAAACCACTTTTAGAGGTATATCTTTTTAAACTATAAGTACCCTCCTTTATGATATTAACTCTTTTAGTTACTTTACATGAAGCATAAAGAATTAAAAAGGCTAGAATCATAACTGTTTTATTTACACTTAGTACTTTTCGCATCGCTTCTTGCATATCTTTCATTTTTTATGATTTTTTCAATTTGTGTTTTATTCGGTAGTTTTTTATAAGCATCTGACGATTCTAATCCTCCCCAGCTCATGGCTGTATAATAATCCATAGATTGTTGATGATTGTCGTAAGCGGAATAAAAAGAATAGATTTAAATAAGGAGTAGAAACCTACTCCTTATTTATGTTTAATCAACTATTGGTGTAGGGTCTTGCTTTAAGTAGGCATTAATAACTATAGAATCTCCTTGTTTGATAACCAAGTCTTTTATATTTATAGTTATTTTACCTATGAAAGCTATTTCCACATTATGCTTACCAACTCCAACATTAAACAAATTATTATTTAAAAAATGAATATTATTTAGCACGACTATTGGTGTAATTGGCTCACTATAAAAGTCTTTATCAAAAGTATTTACTTTAAGTAATGTTTCTCCATTTTTAGACTTATAGCTTTTAATAATGTAATTACTACTATTAATTTGTTTTGTTCTTTTATTAAGAACTGAAGAACAGGAACTTAAATAAAATAAAATAAAATAAAATAAAATAACCTTATTTACATTTAGTACTTTTCGCATCACTTTTTGCATATCTTTCATTTTTTATAATTTTTTGTATTGCTGTTTTTTCTGTGCTACTTAGTGCTTTATATGTATCTGAACTTTCCAATCCTCCCCAGCTCATGGCTGTATAATAGTCCATAGATTGTTGATGATTGTCGTAAGCGGATAAAGAATACGCCATTGCTTCTACATACTGACTTATAAATTGATGTTGCGTTAAATTATTCGCTACATCATCAGGATAACTTACTCTATACTTTTGATAGTACTTATTTAATAAAATTGCTAAACTTGGTTCTCTATCTTGATATGTTTTAAAATTAATATATACATGCAAACTTTCATGTATTAAAGTTTTGGCTATAGAGAGTTTAGTAGCATCTTTTACCAAATCGGTATCTAAGGTAATACTTTCAATTCCGTTGGTTTCAGCATTTTTAGGAAAACCTTGAGAATTAGTACCTAATTGTGCTACATCAATTACTAAATCGTAATTTTTACATTTACCAAACAAGTCGAGTACCATTTCAGAAAGATGCCCTTTCCCTTTTAAATCGGGCACCAAAGCACCATACGTATCTTTTTTCTGTAGTTCTTTTATAATATCGCCTACACAAGGGTTGTTGGTGTCGTCTATAATGTCGTCATCATAACTTTCAACAATTTTAACGCAATTATCTCCTACTTTTTCAAAACCGATAGGGCATGGTAGTTCATAACCGTTATTTCCACCTCCACTTGAATATTCCCTATCTTCACCATCATATGCAGGTCCTCCTCCTGAAGGACTATTGGAATTATAAACATCTACATAACGATCGCCTCCACTTGAAACCCATACCCAACGCGTGGTTGAACCATTATACTTAGTATGCACATAAATATAATTTATACCTCCATAATTATATATTTTCCCATCATTACTGCTACATGAATCACATCTGTTATACCAGTCTGTATAATGACGAGTGGTTTCTGTAACATAACCTCCTCCTGAACCAGAACCTGAACCTCCCCCTCCATTACATCCTTTTAATGGCTTTCCATTCAAATCTAAACAGCTATCAAATTCTGAATCGTCCATTTTTGGGTAAAGAATATTTTTGTGCTTATCTATTCTATCTGATTTTGTCTCATTAAAAGAACTTATCTTTTTTCCTAATTTATAGGTATAAATATCCTCTAATTCAGCCAATTCATTAAAAATAAACTTCATTCCACTAAATCCTTCCTTTGCTATCTCGCTAGGTGCTGTATTTAAAGATTCCTTAAACGGCTCGTACCTATATATCTGAACATCTTCTACAACTCCTTCTTTTTCTCTTACAATTAGTTTAAGCGTAAGTTTATCTACAAATAAATTTGAATTATTGGATACGGGCTCCTTTTGCTCTATATCGTATTGATAAACCCCTCCTTGATTTTTTTTGTCTAGAACCAAAATTGTTGGTTTATCCCATCTTATAAATATGTTATTCTCTCCTAAACCTAGTTTTTGACTTACAAGTTTGGTGTTTACTAATGAGGCTTGCTTATATAATTCTACCTCTGTTAAACCTTCTGTTTTATCATCTTCACAGTTCCACAGCAACAGTGAAAACCCAAACAGGAAAACGCCTAGTTTTAAAAGATTAGCAATTTGTTTCTTTCTTTTTTTCATGATATTTATAGTTTTAAAATTAGTTACAATTTTTTTTAAAAGTAGCTATTCATGGTTTTTTACACAATAAGGGGTTTCCCTAATTGTTTTAACTTCTTCTCAGGGGTATCCCTGAGTTTTCTTTAACATTTTTAGCGTAAAAACCTAACATACTGCTACTTGACTCCAAAGTAAAGCATAAAAAATTAGAAACTGGTAAGTCAGTGACCTACTTTTTCAGTACGTTAATTGTACGGGTATCAGTATTTTAACTCTCAAAAAAAGGCTTTTTTGTACATTTTCATAGAAACCATCAGCGTGATGCGCTGAACAATCCTCAACGCAACGTAACCATCAGCGTGATGCGCTGAACAATCCTCAACGCAACGGAACCATCAGCGTGATGCGCTGAACGTTCCTCAACACAACGGAACCATCAGCGTGATGCGCTGAACGTTCCTCAACACAACGGAACCATCAGCGTGACGCGCTGAACATTCCTCAACACAACAAAACCATCAGCGTGACGCGCTGAACGTTCCTTTAAATAACAAAATTCTCCACAAGTCTCCTTACAGTGTACCCTATTAACTATAGTAACCGTATGTAAACCTCGATTAGTAAGTAAACTTTAACAAATGTTAACTTTTTTAAAAACTTTTATACTCTTAAATTGCTATCGCTATGAAAGTTATCAAATCACTTTCTACAAATATTTAATATTAATTTTAAAAATTAGCTTATGAACAGTCCGTATTTAAACCGGTACCGTAATGGTGAATATCTACAATACATGAAAGATATTCTACAACTTGTAAACTTACAAGACGTTGATGCGTTAGCATTAACAAACCCCACTAACGAATTAACAACTATTGTTAATCGTATTGATGTTTTATACCAACAAGTGCAGGGAAGCACCCTAACACAAGAAATTATAACTCTTGACACTAGAAGGGATAAAGCTATTTCTGGAATTAAAATGATTTTAAATGGTTATGAGAACCATTTTAACGAAGCTATAGTAAGTGCCGCCAAAGCACTACTTGCTACTATAAATGCACATGGTACTAATATTATTCGCAAAAGTTACCAAGAACAAACCGCTATTTTAGATAGTATTTGTAAAGATTTTGAAACTGAACCTGAGCTTATTCAGGCTATTTCTTTGCTTGATATAGCTACTTGGGTTGCTGAATTAAAAAATGCCAATACCGAGTTTTCTGCCAAGTATATTGAGCGTGTAGGTGAAACAGCGGCTTCACCAGAAAACAATATTGAAGAGTTGCGTACTGAAGCTACGCTTATTTACAGAAAACTTGTATTACACATTGAAGCGCATACAACACTTTCTGAAAACGAAGCCTACCCAACCTTACTTAATGAGATTGATGTGTTGGCTAAGCAATATAATTTAGTAGTGGATAATAGGTCTAAATCTAGTACTCCAACTACCGAAGAAGTATAACATTAGATGATTTCGTATTTCTTTTATAGCATACAAAAGGCTCCTGAATAATTCAGGAGCCTTTTAATATATTGGTAATGCTATGTAAACCTTGTACATTTTGAGTAAAATTTGTCAATTCGAGTGAATTTTGCGGGTAAAAACCCGTAAAATTAGTATCGAGAATAAAATTTTACATCTTAGATTGTTGTTCTCTATACGATTTTCTATCGAAAATCACTCGAACAGACATTCTTTCGACAAAAAACTTCAAAAATGCACAACAGGTTATGTAATTATAAAGTTACCGTTTTCCCTATACTATTTGAGTAGGTTTTGTTGGTAACAGTATCTACATAGTTCCAGTCAGTTTGTATACCTGCTGCTGTTACTGTAAGTTTCATATAGCCTCTTTGAGAGAAATTACTGTATTGTAAATCGTCTATTAACAAGCCTAAGGCGCCTTCTAATTCTGTTGCAGATGCTCCTAAGTAAGTTTCTAATCCTGGCGATGATACTGAACTTGTAGCTACCTCTACGGCTACTTTTTCTCCAGAATTATCTTTTAAATCGCTATACCACGCATTGTGAGTATCTCCTGCCAGCACTACTACATTTTTATTTTTAAAGCTTGCTAAAATGCGTTCTCTCTCCATAAAATAGCCATCCCAAGCATCTAAGTTATATGGCAATACGGTTTGTACTCTTGCTTTTTCTTCTGCTGTTAACGTAGGGTCGTTTTGTAAAACTCTTGTTTTAATAGTTACTAATTCTGTTATCGTCTTTTTAAATTGATTAAAAGTTGCTTCACTTGCCCCACCTGTTGCCGATGCTTCTGCCACTACTGTTGCTAAAAGTGTTAGTAGTTCAGCAGGAATTAACATTTTTCCCATTAAAACTTGCTGTCCTATAATTTGCCACGTACTATTACTAGCTGCTAATTCACTTTCTAACCATCCTAATTGGGTAGTTCCTAAAAGTGTAGGTTGTGGGTTTAACCATGCTTGCTGAAAAGCCGCTGCATCAAACGCTCCTTTTTCATCATAATACGCTGAATATTCTAGCTGCTTATCTCTACCAACAACACGCGTATCTAACATAATTAAATCTATCAAACTTCCAATTTTCAAGTTTCTGTAAATAATTGAATTATCTACCAAATTCGTCATGTTAGGTAAGTATTCGCTATACGCTTTTAAGGCACTTTGTTTTCTTGAAGTAAAACTACCTTCATTTTCTTGATGATTTTCCGCTCCGTCTTTATACGTATCGTTAGCTACCTCATGGTCATCCCAAACACAAATAAAAGGTTTGGTTCTGTGCAATTCTTTTAATTGCTCGTCTGAACGGTATTGGCGGTAGCGGATACGATAATCATCTAACGAAATAATTTCACCTTTAGGCTCTGGTGTTCTAAACGAACCGTAAGTGTTCTCTCCGTATTCGTATATATAATCTCCTAGGTGGATGACAACATCTGCATCCGATTTTTTTATTTCTTCATATACGTTAAAGTAACCGTAGGCAAAGTTTGCACAAGATGCTACTGCTAGTTTTACTTCACTAATTGATTCGCTAAACGTTAAGGTTTCTCCTACTGGCGATGTTGCTTTATCATCAACACTTACAAAACGGTAGTATAGTTTTTGTCCTGCATCTAAGTCTTTAATTTCAACAGCTACGGTAAAATCTCTTGAAGCATCAGTAGTTATTTCTGCTTGACGAACAACGTCTTTAAAGTTTTTATCTTTTGCCAGTTGCCAAATTAAGGTTGCTGAAGCGTTTTGGGTGGTGTAACGAGTCCAAATAATAACTTGCGAGTTTGTAGGATCAAAACTAGCAACTCCTTGCTCAAAGTTTTTCTCTCCTAAATTATCTGGAATAGGTAATTCATCAATATCATCATCTTTGCAACTAATAAAGTTAGGGACTAAAAGTAGTCCTCCAGTTACTAATAATGAGTTTCTTAAAAAGTTTCTTCTTTTAATGTTAGTCTTCATACATAGGGGTCTTTTAATTTCCCTGCATAAGTACTATTTCAACGTTGCTTTAACGTTACCTAACCTTTACTAAATAAATGAAGTTACTACCAGCCACCTGTGGCTCCACCACCACCAAAGCCTCCGCCTCCGAAACCTCCGCCGAAGCCGCCTCCGCCTCCAAAGCCTCCTGACGATCCTCCACCGAAGCTTCCGCCGCCAAAACCGCCTCTACCAGCGTTGCTTAAAATAATGGTTTCTAAAATACCTCTTGCTACATCCGATTTTCTGTAGCCTCTTCCTCCTCCACGGTTTCCTTTACTTCCGCTTGAGATAATGATAAAGAATACTATTAGAATAATGATAAAGATAATAAACCCAAAGTTGGTTCCTTTAGATTCTTTTCTACTTCCCTTATACTCACCACTCATTACCTTAAAAACAGCATCTACTCCACTATTTAACCCAGCATAATAGTCACCTTGTTTAAAATAAGGAATAATATCGTACTCTATAATTTGTCGAGAAACATAATCGGTTAATAGGTGTTCGGTTCCATAACCTGTTCGGATGGTTATTTTATGATCGTCTTTTGCCAACAACATAAATACTCCGTTGTCTTCCTTTTCTTGTCCTATTCCCCATTCATGCGCCCAATTGGTTGCTAAGTAGCCTATTTCTTCTCCTTTTGTAGAGCTTATAATTGCTACCACTACTTGTGTTGAAGTGGTATCAGAATACTTAATTAGCTTATTTTCTAAGCTTGCTTTTTGACTTGGTGATAAAAGGTTTACATAATCGTAAACACTTGTTTGCTCTTTAGGTGTTTCTGGAATTTCAAATCCTTGTGAAAAAAGAGTGTGTCCGCATAAAAATGCAATAAAAAAAAGAACAACTTTTACGTTTTGTAACTTGCTTGTTCTTTTATATAATGACGTTATATTCTTTATCATATTTCTTCCTTCTGTGAAGGTTTTAGCCTTTTGATATTTCGTTGCTTAGCTCATCTTCATCATCTGTAGTCCACGGAAAGTGAGCTTGTAATTCTTTTCCTGCTTTTAGCACACCATCTATAATTCCTTGTTTAAAATCTCCTTGTTTAAATTGGTTTTGGATGGCTTCTTTGGTTGTTTCCCAAAAGTTATCGGGAACCACGTTGTTAATACCTTCATCACCGTAAATTACAAATATATGATCGTCAACAGCGATGTACAACAACACACCGTTTCGTTGCTGGGTATTAAACATTTTAAGCATTTGAAATACTTCTAGTGCTCGGTCATAGTGAGAACCTTCCGTAGTTCTCTCTATATGTACACGAATTTCACCAGAAGTATTTCGTTCTGCTTCTCTAATAGCCTGAACGATTTCCTCTTCTTCTTTGGCAGTAAGAAAATCTTCTACTTTAGACATATATTTTTAGAATTTAAAATCTACATCAGGCGCATTCTCTGAACCTGCATCAGCCTTGTAACGTGCCATTTCAGTTAAGTTAAACATCCCCGCTAACAAGTTACCAGGAAACATTTTAATATGCTTGTTATACTTATTAACGCTTTCGTTATAACGGTCACGTGCTACGTTAATTCTATTTTCTGTTCCTTCTAACTGACTTTGTAATTCTAAGAAGTTTTTGTTTGCTTTGATATCTGGATAACGCTCTACAGATACTAATAACTTAGATAAAGCTCCGCTTAACCCTGTTTGTGCTTGTTGAAATTGTGCCATTTTATCTGGTGTTAAGTCACCAGTATTAATGTTTACAGAAGTTGCTTTTGCTCTTGCATTGATTACCTCTGTTAACGTACTTTTTTCAAAATCGGCTGCTCCTTGTACTGTTTTAATTAAGTTCTTAATTAAATCACTTCTTCGTTGATAAGAACTCTCTACATTAGACCATGTAGTTTTAGCATCTTCTTGGTATGTTACTGCGGTATTATAAAATCCTTTTGCCCATGAATAAATTCCAAATACTAGAACTCCTATAATAATTAAAGGCACTAACCATTTTTTCATAATCTTTGATTTTTTGTAATTATAATTGATTTTTGATTTTAATTAATTCTGCTTTTACAGTTTCTAATCTACTAATAATTTCCTGATTATTTAAGACTCCTGCTGGGTTTTTCTTTAGCTTTTGTTTTGCGCCGTCTAAAGTAAACCCTCTTTCTTTTACAAGGTTGTAAATAATTTTAAAGTTTTTTACGTCTTCTTGTGTAAACAACCGATCACCTTTAGCATTTTTTTTAGGATTGATGATTTCAAACTCTTTATCCCAAAACCTAATGAGTGAACTATTTACCCCAAAAGCTTTAGCGACTTCACCTATTCTATAATATCGTTTATCAGGTAAGTCTACATACATTTTTCACAGCTTGTTATGTGTTTAGTCATACGACTGACCTTTTTGTTGTGAAGCTTTTTGCATGGCTGCAAATTCTTCTGGAGTTAAATCTCCGTAATAATAGTAAATAGGATTTACAGGTCTACCGTTTTTATGTACTTCGTAATGTAAGTGTGGTGCTGCAGAACGTCCTGTGTTTCCAACATACCCTATTAAATCACCACGCTTTATTTTCTGCCCTCTCTTTGCTATAATTTTACTCATGTGAGCATAAATGGTTTGGTATCCGTATCCATGATTTATATAAACCACTTTACCAAAAGTAGAACTTCTATGTGCTTTTTTAACAATACCGTTTCCTGATGCAAAGATTGGCGTGCCTGTTGGTGCGGTAAAATCCATTCCATTATGCATACGCCACGACTTTAATATAGGGTGTAAACGCATTCCATACCCCGATGCCATTCTTTTTAAATCTTGATTTTTTACAGGCTGAATAGCTGGTATAGAAGCCAACATTTTTTCTTTTTCTTTGGCTAATTCAACAATCTCATCCAACGATTTTGATTGTACTACCATTTGCTTTGATAAAATATCTAGCTCTTTGGTTACCTTTTTTACCATAGAGCTGTTATCAAAACCATCTAAATGTTTATATCTATTTACACCTCCAAAACCTGCTTTTCGTTGCTCTTCTGGTATTGGACTTGCCTCAAAATATGTTCTATAAATATTATTATCTCTTTTTTGTAAATCAGTTAAGATTTCAGCGCTTTCTTCCATCTTTTTTGAAAGCAACTCATAATGTAATTTTAAGTTTTCTAATTCTCTTTTTTGAGCGCGCTCTTTTGGAGACATTAAAAACTGACTAAAACCTATAAAACCAAAAAAAGCAATTAATAAAAAACTAAGTATTCCAAAAAAAGTTTTTTTATACTTTTCACTTCTCCTAACCTCTATCTTTCTATACGATAAAGTGTCTGGGTCATAATAATATTTTACTTTTGCCATAATCCTAAATGTACTATTTTTGTGCTTTTTAAATGAAGCATCCTAAGGGGATGTACAATTTGAAAACCCACAAATTTACAAAATCTTTTAAAACTTCTTTTTACAAGCAGTTTTTTAAATATATTTTAACAAAATACAGATACCCAGAGTTGTATGAAATCTCAAGATATTAGAGCTAAATTTTTAGATTATTTTAAATCAAAACAACACGAAATAGTTCCTTCAGCACCTATGGTGTTAAAGAACGACCCTACTTTAATGTTTACCAACGCTGGTATGGTGCCATTTAAGGAGTTTTTCTTAGGAAACTCTACTCCTAAAAATGGCAGAATTTCTGATAGTCAAAAGTGTTTACGTGTTTCTGGTAAACACAACGATTTGGAAGAGGTTGGTTACGATACTTACCACCACACCATGTTTGAGATGCTAGGTAACTGGAGTTTTGGTGATTATTTTAAGAAAGAAGCTATTGCTTGGGCTTGGGAATTGCTGACTGAGGTTTATAAAGTAGATAAAGATATTTTGTACGTAACTGTGTTTGAAGGTGATGAAAGTGATGGTACAAAAATGGATCAAGAAGCATACGATATTTGGAAACAGTACATTGCTGAAGATCGTATTTTAATGGGGAACAAAAAAGATAACTTTTGGGAAATGGGTGAACAAGGTCCTTGTGGTCCGTGTTCCGAAATTCATGTTGATATTCGTTCTGCTGAAGAAAAAGCTAATGTTGATGGAAAATCGTTAGTGAATGAAGACCATCCTCAAGTTGTAGAGATTTGGAACTTAGTTTTTATGCAGTACAACCGTAAAGCTAATGGTTCTTTGGTAGATCTTCCTTCAAAACATATTGATACTGGTATGGGGTTTGAGCGTTTATGTATGGTATTACAAGGCGTTCAATCTAATTACGATACTGATGTATTTACTCCTTTAATTCGTGAAGTTGAAACAATTACTGGATCTAAATACGGTAAAGATGAAAAAATTGATATTGCTATTCGTGTGATTGCTGACCATGTTCGTGCGGTTGCATTTGCCATTGCCGATGGTCAATTACCAAGTAATAACGGTGCGGGTTATGTAATTCGTAGAATTTTACGTCGTGCAATTCGCTACGGATTTACTTTCTTAAACCAAAAAGAACCTTTTATTTATAAGTTAGTGGAAACCTTAGCCCACCAAATGGGTGATGCTTTTCCTGAGATTAGAAAGCAAAGTAACTTAGTACATAATGTTATAAAAGAAGAAGAAAGTTCTTTCTTACGTACCCTAGACCAAGGATTATTATTATTAGACCAAATTATTACGACAACTAATGGTAAAGTTGTTTCTGGTAAACGTGCTTTTGAACTATATGACACCTATGGATTTCCTTTAGATTTAACGCAGTTAATTGCTCGTGAAAAAGGATATGAAATCAATGAAGAAGAGTTTAATGCTGGAATGAAAGCTCAAAAAGAGCGTTCTCGTGCTGCTTCTGCTAGCGAAACTGGCGATTGGGTTGTTTTAATTGAAGATGATGTAGAAGAGTTTATTGGCTACGATATGTTGGCTGCCAACGTAAAACTAACTCGTTACAGAAAAGTTACCACGAAAAAAGATGGAGACCAATATCAACTGGTATTCAATATGACTCCTTTTTATCCAGAAGGTGGTGGACAAGTTGGTGATAAAGGACATATAGAGTCTCCAAATGGGGATGTTATTCACGTATTAGACACTAAGAAAGAGAATAATGTAATTATTCATTACACCAAACACCTACCTAACAATTTACACGAGACCTTCAAAGCAATTGTTAGTAATGATTTTAGAAAATTAGCAGCAAGTAACCACTCTGCAACACATTTATTGCACCAAGCTTTACGCACTATATTAGGTGAGCATGTGGAGCAAAAAGGTTCTTTAGTTAGTCCAGAGCATTTACGTTTTGATTTTTCTCACTTTTCTAAAGTAGACAAAGATCAATTAGAAGCTGTTGAGGAATTTGTGAACGCTCGTATTCGTGAAAACCTTCCGTTACAAGAGCAAAGAAATATACCAATGCAACAAGCTATTGACGAAGGTGCCGTAGCTTTATTTGGTGAAAAGTATGGTGATAGTGTTCGTACCATCCGTTTTGGACAATCAATGGAATTATGTGGTGGAACACATGTACAACAAACAGGTGATATTTGGTATTTTAAAATAAAATCGGAAGGTGCTGTTGCTGCTGGAATCAGAAGAATTGAAGCGATTACGAATGTAGCTGTTGGTGATTACTTTGAAGGCGTTGAGCGTAACTACGATGCGGTAAAACAATTATTAAAAAACCCTAAAAATGTTGCTAAATCGGTAAATAGCTTACAAGATGAAAATGCTGCTTTAAAAAAGCAAGTTGAGCAACTATTAAAAGATAAAGCTAAAAACATGAAAGGTGAACTTAAAAACCAGTTACAAGAAGTAAATGGGGTTCAGTTTTTAGCAACTAAAGTAGATTTAGATCCTAATAGCATTAAAAATTTATTATTTGAGTTAGGAGGAGAAGTCAACAATTTATTTGTGGTATTTGCTACTGCTCCTTCTGCTGAAAAGGCTATGTTAACTTGTTATATTTCTAAAGACTTAGCTAACGAAAAAGGATACGATGCTGGAAAGGTTGTTAGAGAATTAGGAAAACTAATCCACGGTGGTGGTGGTGGACAAAACTTCTTTGCTACTGCAGGAGGTAAAAACCCTGGAGGAATTCCAAAAGCATTAGAAAGAGCAAAAGACTATATTGCTTAATACATACAAAAAAGGTTCAGAAAATTCTGAACCTTTTTTATTGTAATGCTTTTTTATAGGTACTTATCGCTCGTTCTCTCGCAAGTTTGTGTTCTACCATTGGTTGCGGATAGGTTAACTCATCAAAGTCTTTTACCCATTTTTTAACATAGTGTAACTCTTTATCAAACTTTTTTAACTGAGATTCTGGGTTAAACACTCTAAAATACGGAGCTGCATCGCAACCTGTACCTGCTGCCCATTGCCAATTCCCGTTGTTTGCCGACAAATCATAATCTAACAATTTTTCGGCAAAGTATGCTTCTCCCCAACGCCAATCTATCAATAAATGCTTGCATAAAAACCCTGCGGTTATCATTCGTACTCTGTTGTGCATGTACCCTGTTTCGTTTAGCTCTCGCATACCAGCATCTACCATCGGATACCCAGTTTTACCTTCACACCATTTTTTAAATTCTTCTTCGTTGTTCCTCCAAGGAACTGCATCGTACTTTTGTTTGAAGTTCTGGGTAACTACTTTTGGAAAGTGATATAAAATCTGCATAAAAAACTCACGCCAAATCAGTTCACTTAAAAAAGTTTGGTTAGTTTTTAAAGCAAAACGAACCATTTTTCGAGTACTTACCAACCCAAAACGTAAATAAGGTGACAAATACGAAGTTTTATCTTCAGCAGGAAAATCCCTCACCTCATCATACAAATCCAAATTAGATAAGTTATATGGTTTTACTTTAATTGTACTTTCTTCAAAACCTATGGAAGCTAATGATGGAAATTCAGATGAAAAATGATAAAAGTTAGCAAAGTCGATCGTAAACTCTTGCGTATCTTTCTTTTCTGAGAAGTTTTGCAACCACTTGTTTTTATAAGGTGTGAAAACTGTATATGGAGTTCCATCGTTTTTTAAAACTTCGTTCTCTTCAAAAATTACTTGATCTTTAAAAGCATTAAATCTTATTCCTTTTGATGCTAAAAAGTCAGCTACTTCTTTATCTCTTTTAATTGCATAAGGCTCGTAATCTTTGTTGGTATAAACTGCTTCAATTCTATACTCTTTGGCTAGTTCTTTCCAAATTGCTAAAGGTTTTCCTTTTTTAAGGATAAGAGATGATTGATGGGTTTTTAACTCCTCATCAAGCTTTTGCAACGTTTGGTAAATAAACGTTACGCGTGCATCATCTTTAGGAAGACTTTCTAAAATATCTTCATCAAAAATAAATAACGGAACTACTTTATTTCCTGATTGCAGTGCTTCATACAAACCTTTATTATCTTCTAAACGTAAATCTCGACGAAACCAAAAAATCGATACTTTATCTTCCATTAAATAATTTTTCTAACGTACTATAACGGTGTTTAAAAATTCCTTTTAACTGCCTTTTTATAAAGATTGATTGGGCGATATGCCCTAAAAAACCAAAAGGTATTTTGTATGAAATTTTGTCTTTCATTAACGTTTTTCCTTCTGACAACCCTTCAAACCAATGTTCGTGATGCCACATGCTATAAGGACCAAATCGCTGTTCATCTATAAAAAATTGTTGTTCTTTTACTTGTGTAATTTCAGTAACCCAACTAGACTTAATACCTGGTAAAATTCCTACTTTGTAGGTAATTATTTGTCCTGCATAGGCTTTTTTATCAACCTCTGAAGTAATTTGAAACCCCATGTGTGAAGGGGTTATTTTTTGCAAATTTCCTGGAGCACTGAAAAATTTCCATGCTTGCTTCAACGGAACGTTTAAAATCTGCTCTGTTGATAAAGTATAAATTCCTGAATGTTTTTTGAAATGAATCATTATAACAGTTTGGTGATTTTCTTACTCATTGGCTTGGTTATTGAATAAAAAACATCAACTAACCTTCCTTCTTCATCTACCAAATATTTTTGAAAATTCCATTTTACCGAAGAACTCATTTTTCCGTTTTTCTCTTTTTGTGTTAGCCATTGGTATAACGGATGTTGATTTTCTCCTTTAACCTCAATTTTTTCTGTCATAGGAAAACCTATTCCATAGGTTACACTACAAAAAGATTGAATTTCTTTTATTGTTCCTGGTTCTTGGCCTCCAAATTGATTACATGGCAATCCTACAATTACTAATTTATCCTTATGTTTTGTGTATAGTTCTTGTAAACCTTCATACTGATTTGTAAAACCACATTTTGAAGCTACGTTTACAAATAATATTTTCTTCCCTTTGAATTGATGAAGATCTAGGTTATCTCCATTAATACCTTCAATTTTTATATCGTATAACGATTCTTTAGGCTCCACGGTTTGTGCTTTGCCTGAAAAACTAAATAATGCCATGATTAAAAATATTTTTACTGTGTTCATTTTATTGAATTGCTATTTTTATGATTTCTAACGAAAAATCTTCGTCTTTTTTATTTCCTATTAAAATTGCTACTTCTTTTATTTGGTTAGCAGAAAAATTACCAAAGTTTAACTTTCTACCTCTAAAAGCAGGATAAAACCCTGTTAGTGGTAATATAATTTCTTGTTCTTGTGTATTTGTTCTAAATACTTGTACATAAGAGTAACGCTGAGACTCATTTGATTTTAATCGTAGTTGATACTGTTTTCCATCTCCTTTTACTCTTAATATAATCTTTGAGTGTTGTTTGTTTAAATTTATGTCTGTTGGCATTCTCGTCATAGCAAATCCACCATTATTTTCAGTAGAAACTCTTCCTGAAAAAGCTAAACGTCCTTTCTCATTAATTTTTACAGAAGAGCTAGAAATACCTCCCATTACAGCATCGTTAACGATATACCATCTTTGAGCGTTATTATCTTTATCAAAAAATATAATTTCATCATTCAAAAACATAAGAAAACTTAGAATTAAAAGCCATTTCATTCTTTACTTTTTTAAATTTTTACACTTACAATTCCTGCATCCATAGGAATTATTTGCCCAGTAATTGCTGATGCTTCGTCAGACAATAAATAAGCGGCTAAACTTGCCACTTCTTCTGCTTTTAAATATTTTTTTAACGGATGTCTGTCCTGCATACTCTCTTGTTGCTTTTCATTTCGCAACAAACGAGCTGCCAAAGGTGTATCTGTTACCGTAGGAGCAATTGCATTGAATCTAACTTTAGTCGCATATTCTGCCGCTAGTGATTTTGTAAGTCCTTCTATTGCCGATTTACTTGTTGCAATGCTTGCATGAAAAGGCATTCCTAAAAACGAAGCTACAGTGCTAAACAACACTACACTTCCATTATTTTGAGCCAGCGAGCTTTCATAAGCTTTCAATGTTTTAATTGCTCCAAGAACGTTGATATCTAAATCGGATTGAAAGTCTTCTAATTTTAATCTTGAAAAGGATTTTAGATTGATACTACCAGGACAATAAACTAATCCGTGAACTTCTTCTAATTCTGGAAGTTCATCTTTGGTAACATCACATGTGTAATGTTTTATATTTTCATGAGTTTCTGGTACTGTTCTACTAATGTTTATAATGGTGTATGAGTCTTTTAACTTATTAATAATAGCTTTTCCTATACCGCTACTCCCTCCTACTACTACAATTGTTTTCATAATTACGCTTTTACCAAATGATTAATCATTCCTTTAAATACAAATGCGTGAAAAGGTAAAACAGCATACCAATACATTCTTCCCCAAATTCCTTTAGGTCTAAAAACTGCTCTTTGATATAATTTGTCTTTTACTATTTTAAACTCTAACCATGCTTCTCCAGGTAATTTCATTTCAGCAAATAAAATCAACCGCTTATTCTTTTTATCTGCCAATAACACTCTCCAAAAATCGAGTGGGTCTCCTGGCTCTAATTCTGCTGGGTGCCTTCTTCCTCTTCTTAAACCTACACCTCCAAAAAATTTATCTACATATCCTCTTATCTTCCAAAGAAAATTGAATTTATACCATCCTGTTTCTCCTCCTATACTCCAAATTTTATGTAGTGTCTCTGTTTCATTTTGCACTTCTCTAACTCTAATGTCTTTAAAACATCCGTATTGAGGTATTTGAATATGTTTTGCTAATTGGTCATGAAAAACACCACTACTCATAGCATCTTTCCAACTAGAAATTACTTCGTTTTGTTCTATTTTTTGAAAAGCTAATGCTACCGCTTCTTTATAGGTTATTGGCGCTACATTAAGTAACGTATTAATAGCACTTGGTTTTGCTATTACTTCAACCTTCATACTATCCACTAGGGCTTGCGCCAGGTTAAAAGAGGTTGATGTTACAAAATATAACCAATAAGAAGACAGCTTTGGTGTTAAAACTGGGAGTGTGTAAATATATCTTTTAAAACCTCTTACCTCAGCAAACTGTAATAACATTTCTCTATAGGTTAATATTTCAGGACCGCAGACATCAAAAGATTTATTGTTGGTTTCTTTAACCTGTAAACTATTTTCTAAAAAAGCTAATACGTCTCTAACCGCAATAGGTTGTGTTTTTGTTTTTAGCCATTTAGGAGTTACCATTACTGGAAGTTTTTCTACAATATCTCTTATAATTTCAAAAGAAGCACTTCCGCTTCCTACAATAATTCCTGCTCTAAAGGTTGTTAATGCATAACTGTTTGATTGTAGCTTTTTTTCTACTTCGTATCTTGACTGCAAATGTTTAGATAATGAATTATCATTTACAATTCCGCTTAAGTATACAACTTGTTTACAGTTGGTAGGCTCTATCAAACTTTTAAAGTTCTCTGCACAGGTTAACTCTAAGTTTTCAAAGTTTTCTGATGTTGTAGCCATCGAATGTATTAAATAATACGCTGCATTGATATCTTTTGGAAAACTTGTGTTTTCTGTATTTAAAAAATCTACTTTTATAAAAGTAATATTCCAATTATTTTCAAACTCATCTGGTATTCTATCTAAATCACGGACACAACAAACCAATTGGTGATTGCTTTCTAGCAACCTTACAATTAACCGTTTTCCTATATAACCTGTTGTGCCTGTAACTAAAATTTTCATTCCTTTGGTCTTTGATATGATAATCTTGTATAGTTTTCTGCAACCATATAAGTATCTAATCCATTAATGGCTGCTATTTTTTCTTCGGATAGATTTAAAAAACCATCTTCTGAAAGCATACTGTCTTTAAAAAACAAATCAGTTACTTCTCCCAGAACTAAAATAGTTCCGTTAGCTTTAATATGATATTCTTCTAAGAACTTCATTCCTATTTGTAAAGGGGATTCTGCTACAAATGGAGCGTGAAAGTTACTTTTAAATTCTTCTGATAGTCTTGTTTTATCAAATTCAGAAATTTCCGAAGGATATTTAGCCGAGGTATGATGCGCTTCTTCAATTATTGCTTCATTAATAGCATTGATTGTATAATATCCTGTTTCTTTTATATTGTTATACGTATTCCTAACAACGGTTGTAGGACGTAATACAAACCCTAAAATTACTGGGCTTGAACCATAATGCACTACCGAACTAAAAACTGCAACATTGGTTATGTTGTCATTAGATTTTGTTGCAATAAGGTTTGCTGGTTTATAACCAGAAATGCTATTCATCAAATTTATTTTATACAAATGAGAAAACTCGTCTATTTGTTGACGTGTGATGTGCATTATATCGTGTTAAAATTATTGATTTTTACCTTATTTGCTTTTAAGTCATGCATTAAGTTATACAAACCAAAAAATGTTCGGTTGATATAAATAAAGTGTTTTGAACCTCTATTTCCATTCATCTTTTTAAGCTCGGTACTTTTAGCATATTTCTGACCTAAATCTGCTATCTTCCCGAAGAACTCCTCGTCTGAAAAATCAAATTCTTCTTGCTGAAAAGGTTGTGTAAAAAGCGATAACATTTCATAAAACAATGCTTTAAAAAATGTAATTTCTTCAGGCGTATCGTCTTTTCTTAAGATTTCTAATTCATAGAGTTTACTTTCAAAAAAAGCTGGATTATCTATATTATCTCTTTTCGCTAGTTCGAAATAAGGCACATAAAAACTTTCAGGAACTTCTTTCATACATCCAAAATCTATAACAATCAATTCATTTGATTTGGATACTAAAAAATTCCCTGGATGCGGATCTGCATGTACTTTTTTTAGCTTGTGCATTTGATACATGTAAAAGTCCCACAAAGCTTGTCCTAGTTTATTTGCAACGTCTTCAGTTTGTTCTTCTTTAGTAAATTCTGACAGGTGTACTCCATACATCCAATCCATTGTTAAAATTCTATCTGATGACAAGTCTGGATAGTATTTTGGGAATTTTAAGTTTGGAATATGTTTACAGGCATCAGCGATTTCATTACTCTGTGCAAGTTCTAATTCGTAATTAGTTTCTTCCAAAAGCTTTTCTTCAACTTCTTTAAAGTACTCATCTGAACCTTCTCCCTTAATGTTAAACATTTTCATCGCAATAGGTTTAACCATTGCCAAATCTGTCGAAATACTATCAGCAACTCCAGGATATTGAATTTTTACAGCTAGTTCTTTTCCATCTTTTGTAGCTTTATGAACTTGTCCTATGCTTGCTGCATTTACAGATTCTGCTACAAACGTATCAAAAACTTCATCCGGTGTTTTGTTGAAGTTTTTTTTAAACGTTTTGGTTACTAAAGGCCCCGACAATGGCGGAACCGAAAACTGTGATAATGAAAACTTTTCTACATAAGCATTGGGTAAAATATTTTTTTCCATACTTAACATTTGTGCTACTTTTAATGCGGACCCTTTTAGTTCTTTTAATCCATCGTAAATATCAGTAGCATTATCTTCGTTGAGCTGTTTTTTTGCTTCCTCTTCTGATTTGGTGATTTTATTTCCGTAGTATTTAGCATAATTTACACCAACTTTTACTCCTGTTGAAACTAACTTCGTAGCTCGTTCTATTTTTGACGTAGGTATTTTGTTTAAGGTTTTCATGTCATTGGTGATTTTTCTTTCCACAAAAATTTCGCTAAATCAATCACACTTTTTACAGGTCCTATTTGTTGAATATCAAAACTAGCCTTTACTGACTTCTCTATAAAAAGATCTGTTTTTTCAAAATTAAGAGATTCGTCATCAATCCAAAATTTTAAGATCATTAGTAACTGCATCCAATATCCTTCTGTAACAGTTTTATCTTGAATTTTATTTACTTTTTCATTTTTAAAGTCAATTTTTTCAAGATCTAATCCGTTTACAAAATCAATAAATTCTACTCGCAACTCTTTCAATATAGATAATCTTGAAAAGTCGGTTTTCATTTCCTTGAATTGCAACAATACGTACGATCTGTTAGCTGTTAACAGTTCAAAAAAAGTAAAGTAAAAACTTAATAGTTTATCTTTTGATGAATAGTCTTTGTATGCTTCTGTTTTATGCAATAAGTGAATAGTTTCTTTTGCAAAAACTCCGAAAATAGCTTTTTCTAAACTTTCAAAACTTGAAAAATGTTTGTAAAAGTCTGCCTCTTCAAAGTTGTTTTCTTGCGCGAAAGAAAATATGGAGTTTGGTTTACCTGCTGATAGTACAGCGTTCATATACCATTCTATTATTTTTTCTTGAGTTATATTCTTTTTTTTTGCCATGATTTAATTGTTTAATACAATGTATGCGTTGAGACTAGTTGCAATCGTCATCCATATTAAATACGGAAGAATAAATAGTGTATACCATTTTACTTTTTTTACATACTCAAAAGTGAAATAACCTACGAGTATCCACAATAAAGCGATTACTACTAAACCTAGTTTTGTTAAATGTTGATTAAAGAAAATATAGTTCCAACTTACGTTTAAAATCCATTGGTCTATATATAAAATGAGTACTTTTTTGTTTAAAAATTCATGTTGAAAACTCACTTTAGTCATATATACAGAAAACAATACCATAATGGTTGTCCATGCTGCTCCAAAAACCCAACCTGCCGGTGTCCATGGAGCTTTGTTTAAAGATAAGTACCAATCTGTTCTTGGCCCTTCGTTCATTAACCAAGCTCCAATAGCTAAAGCTGAAAAATTAGCTATTAGGAATATTAAAAATCGTATGTATTTATTTTCTTTCAAGTTTTTTTCTTTTTAAAGAATTGAAGATTAATTGTACTGAAAACAACATTGTAAATGCATAAAAAATGTCTTCAAAGGGTATGGTGAAAATTCTAAATCCTAAGTTTTCTGAGTTGTTATACCAAACAACTGGTTCTTCTATAAAACTTCCTGTTAAAATTCCGTTGACGATTAAAAAAGGAACTAATATTACCAAGAAGCTTGGATAATATTCTTGTAACGTATTCAAATGATATTTTAACGCATAAGCCAACAGCAATAGGAATAGCATAAAGTTAACTGTTGTATACCACTTTCCGAAGTTAAAAACCAATAATAAACTCACTAAAACTATGAGTAAAAAGCTTATGATTACTGTCATTGACTTTGACATTTTAAACTTTGGAAATAAAAATTTTAATGCTTCATGTGTAAATAAACATGCATAAGGTATACAAAAGAAGAACATCCATTCTTCTATTGGCATGTGCAGTAATTTTAAGGATAAATAGTAATCAGGGTTAAAGCCCCACACTCCTATTTGCGTAAACCAACTGTCCCAAATCAAAAAAAACAAGGCAACTAACAAAATACTAAGCGCTGCTTGTTTGAAATATTGTATAAAGTGTAGTTTTTTTTCAAAAACACTATACAATAGCGGAATACTTAAACTGCCTAGGTTTAATATTAGATATAAATACTGACTCACTGTCTTTTATTAAAATATTTAAAGGGTACAAACAACATTCCGAAACATTCTCCGTCGTGTTTTCCCATATGTTTGTGATGAATTTTATGTGCTTTTCGTAATCCTTTTAAGTATTGGTTATGTGTTTTGTCAAACCACTTAAATCTTCTATGAATTAACACATCATGTACCAAGAAATAAGCAATACCATACAACAGAATACCTAATCCTATAAAAAACAAAAAATTTAACTCTGGTCGAATTCCGAAATAAAATAATAAGATACTAGGAATTGCAAAGACCACGAAAAAAGCATCGTTTTTTTCAAAAACATGTGGATATCCTGATTGATGGTGGTCTTCATGTAAATACCAACCAAAACCGTGCATCACATATTTATGTGTGCACCAAGTAACACCTTCCATAACAATAAACGTTAGTATAGTTACTGCTATATATATTGCTATATTCATAATGATGTATTGTTAATTATATATGTGTGTAAATAACTTACACTGTCTTTTTTTTGAAGCACCTCTTTTAAAAACTGCTTGTCTTTTTTAATAGAAGATGTATATCCTAAAATACCTGGTGTATTTTCTTGTATTACTAATCTTATATACCTTAGATGGATATTGTTAGGGTTCTTTAAAATTAATTCTTCTAATTTGTTTTTATTAGTGTTAAAAACTTTTAGTTTACTCCAAGGCATTGTTTTATATTTTGCCTGCTTCATTTCAAGAGAAATTACATACCCCTGAATACTTACTTCTTTACTGTTTTTATATTTTTTTATGTAAGATAACTCTGCTTCTTTAGTAGTTAATTCATGGTATTCTTTAACAAAATTAGGTGCATTATTGAAGCCTATAATCGACATAAAGAACAGCACTCCTAAGATACCACTTTTTATCATAGAAAGTTTAATTTATACCTTACATAACTTCTTGCTAGAAGATTAATTTTCATCGGGTTTGAAATTCGAATTCTTGTATCCATGATTTTTGTTGAAGGTGTATTTTTTAGCTTTTTTAATAGTTTTTTGTAATATCTGTATGCCATATACACTCCAAATTTTGCTTCAACAGGCAACTTTAAAATTCCGTTTTTGTAAGCAATATCAAAATCATCTTCTATTTCTTTAATAATTGTATTTTTTCCTTCTGTACTTAAATCCCCAAAATTGATATTTGGAAAGTAAGACCTATTCAATTCGTTAAAATCTTCTTTTAAGTCTCTTAAAAAATTTACTTTTTGAAACGCTGACCCTAAACGCATTGCAGGCTCTTTTAGTTCCTCATATTTTTGCTGATTCCCATTTACAAAAACCTTTAAACACATTAACCCAACAACATCAGCAGAACCATAGATATATTTATTATACTCTTCTGTAGTTGTATATACTGTTTTGTACAAATCTGCTTTCATACTTTTTAAAAAAGCCTGAACCTGCTCATCAGAAATTTTGTACTTATTTACAGTGTGTATAAACGAATTTAAAATAGGGTTTAAACTAATTCCTCTATTCTTAGATTCGTAATAATCTCTTTCAAACTTTAATAATAATTGTTTCTTATCGTACTGATGAAAAGAATCAACTATTTCATCCGCAAAGCGTACAAAACCATAAATATTATAAATATCTGTACGTATTTTTGGTGATAACATCTTCGTGGCTAACGAAAATGAGGTGCTGTATTTTTGAGTTACTAACTTACTACATGCATAAGAAACCTCATCAAATAATTGTTTCATCTTTGTACGTTTTTAAAATTAAATCTGAAGCTATTTTTCCTGAAATTAAAGAAGGAGGAACTCCTGGTCCTGGCACCGTTAATTGTCCTGTAAAAAATAAACTCTTTACTTTTTTACTCTTTATCTTTGGTCTTAAAAATGCTGTTTGTGTTAAAATATTGGCTAACCCATAAGCATTTCCTTTGTACGAATTATACTCTTTCACAAAATCATTAACACAAAAACTTTCTTTAAACAATACATGTTCTTTTACTGATTGCCCTGTTAACTTTTCTAACCTCTCTATTATAACATCAAAATAGTGTTCTCTCAACTCTCGTGTATCTTCTAAACCTGGAGCTAACGGAATTAAAAAAGTGGCTGCTTCTTTTCCATTTGGCGCAAAAGAACCATCTGTAATAGAGGGAAAGCTCGCATAAAATAATGGTTCTTTTGGCCAACTAGGAACATCATATATTGTTTTTGCATGCACATCAAAATCTGTATCAAAAAACAGTGTATGATGACATACATTTTTTAATCTCTTATCAAACCCTACATAAAAGAGTAATGATGAAGGTGCAAATGTTTTTTTATCCCAATAACTTTCTGAATATTGTCTTAGATATTTAGGTAGTAAAGTTTCTGTATGATGATAATCTGCTCCACTTAACACTATATCAGATTCCATTAATTTTCCATCAACCGCAACCCCAATCGCTTCTCCTTTATCATTTACTACAATTTCTTCAACATTTGCATTGGTTTGAAACTCTACTCCTAAGCTAGTAGCTAGAGTTGTCATAGCCTCAACAACTTTGTACATTCCTCCTTTTGGATGCCATGTACCTAAGCCAAAATCGGCATAATTCATAAAATTATAAAAAGCAGGTGTATTACTAGGTTTTGCTCCTAAAAACAATACTGGGAACTCTAAAATTTGAATTAGCTTTTTACTCTTAATTTTCTTTCTTACTTCATGTCTGATAGTAGAAAAAAACTGAAATATTTTCCCCATAGTAACAGGAGTCACAAGCTCTAGAGGAGAAATCCCTGGTTTATAAACTAAGTCGTTTATAGAAACATCATAATTATATTTTGCTGATTTTAGAAAAGACTTCAGGTGTTTTGAACTTCCTTTTTCTTCTTTTTCAAAAACCTCATAAATCTCATCTAATGTTCCTGGAATTATAATTGAATCTTTTTTTCCAAAGTACACTTCATAAGCAGGACTTAACCTTTCTAACTCGTAGTAATCTGAAGGCAGCTTTCCAAAGTCTGCAAAAAAATTTTCAAAAACATCTGGCATCCAATACCATGTAGGACCAATATCAAAAGTAAAACCGTTTTTTAATAATTGTCTCGCTCTACCTCCAATTGTAGCATTTTTTTCCAATACTACTACTTCATATCCAGCCTTAGCTAAATAACATGAAGCTGATAAAGATGAGAATCCTGAACCTATTATGTATACTTTTTTTTTCAAATTATTTCTTATAAATATAATTAAATTAACTATAAACGAGAAATATTTCTCGTTTATAGTCAACAACTTAACACCTTAACTAAGGCAAAAGAACACTATCTACTACATGAATTACCCCATTCGTTCCTTGTACATCGGTCAATGAAATTACAACAGACTGTCCTGAACTTGTATCTAATTTTGCTCCACTTGATAAATCAACTGTAACCACATTACCATCAAACATTGTGATTTCTTGATTATCGCTTAATTCGTCTGACTGCACATTCCCTCCTGCAAATACATGATATTTTAAAACCGCTTCTATGGTTCCTATCGGAATATCTGCTAACGAATTCCAAGAATCGTTACTATCTAACAATGCTTGAAATGCTGCATTTGTCGGAGCAAATATTGTATATGGTCCTTCTTGACTTAATAAAGAAACAAAATCAGTAGCATGGCGGTTATCTGTTAAAGCTGCAACCAAAGAGGTAAAACCACTGTTATTTAATGCTAAAGTCACTACATTAGCTGGCAACATTACTTTATCTATTGTATGTATAACCCCATTTGAAGCCATAATATCTGTTGCAATTGGTTTTGAATCTCCATTAAATTCTACAGCTCCATCAACTTCCACTTGCAATGACAACATCTCATCGTTTGGACCTGTAGACAACGTATTTACATACGTATTGGATAAATCAGCTGCTTTTACTTCTCCACTTATCACATGAAATAACAACACTGATTTTAATGTTTCTGCCGGAATATCATCTAAAGAACTCCATGAGTCATTACTATCTAACAACACTTGAAACGCTGCGTTTGTAGGCGCAAAAACCGTAAAAGATCCTTCGGCTTGTAAAGCAGATACTAAATCAGCCTTTTGTAAAGCAGAAACAAGAATACTTAAATTGGAATCTGCAACTGCCACATCAACTATGGTTTTGGGCTTTTCTACCACTGGATCGTCATCATCGCTACACGATGTTAACAAACCAAAACTTAAAAACAGCCCCAAAAAAAACACAGAAGTTAAATTTTTTACTTTCATAATTATACACTTTAAAATTAATGCTTACTCTTTTTATTTTTATAGTCTATTTTTCAGCCTCGATAGACTTTGTTTATTTTTAAACAAAAAACATTAAACAAAATAAGTTTTATTAAAAAAATATGTCTTGAAAATCAAAACATTAGTCAAAATTACATTTTTTGTTTAATAAAAACAAATAAAAAATAAACAAAATAAAATAATTCAAAAAAAATTAGAGTTTATTTAGGAATACTTTTAACGAAGAATACACTGTTATTTTCGCTTTAAAATCAACATTATCAACTGCCATAGCTTTATTCCCTATTGCTATCAATTCGTGATTTGTATTTTCAAGCACCTCCTCAATTTCTGAAAAATATTCCTCTACCTTATCATCATACGGTTGAACAGTCATAGAAGTAATGAAACAGACCTTCTCTTTACTTTTAAAAAAACAATCTAAGTTATCTAAAGGTAAGCTTTGTCCTAAATAAATTGTATTGTACCCCCTTAATATAAGCTCGTAATTCAAATACATCAACCCTAGTTCATGAATTTCATTTTCAGGCAAAAACAACACATAGCTCACTTCTGAATTACTATTAGAATACTCTAATTTCTCTATATTAATTTGAATTTTCTGCACTATTAAGTTAGAAATAAAGTGCTCATGAGCAGGCAACAATGTATCTGTTTGCCACAACAGACCTATATGATTTAAAAAAGGCACAAAAACATCCTTAAAGATCTCTCTAAACGTTTTTCTTTTAAGCAATCTATTATAAGCATTGTTAAATAATGTTTTATCAAATTGAAACATTGCTAACTTAAAAGAATTTATTGCTTCATCATTTACAGCCATTTTAAAAGCTAGCTCTCTGGCTTTTAAAACAACTGTATCATCAGACATTTCTGCTATTTTAGAAATCTTAATATTGTTTTTATTCAACAGTACAACATTTAGCAATTTTTGTAAATTCTCTGAAGAATAATAACGAATATTGGTATCCGTTCTCTCTGGCGATAACAAATTATAGCGTTTTTCCCAAATTCGTATCGTATGAGCTTTTATTCCTGAAATATTTTCAAGGTCTTTAATCGTGAATGTCGATTTAATATTGTTCAATTTATTTTAAATTCTTTTGAACAAATATACAAATTTTAACGAATTACAAATCTACATCACTTCTTATGAAGATTTTATACTTATTTTTGATTGTTATTTTTCTTAAAATTTATGAATCTTCAAACGCAAATACCACTTACTAAACAAAAGCATAATCAAATTAATTATCAGTCAAAACTACTTTTACTTGGTTCTTGTTTTTCTGAAAATATTGGCAACATACTGAACTATTATAAGTTTCAATCAAAACAAAATCCTTTTGGTATTTTATTCCACCCTAAAGCAATTGAAAACTTAATTACAAAAACATTGAACAAAGAAGAATATACTGACAAAGATATTTTTTTTCACAATGAACGCTGGCACTCTTTTGAAGCACACTCTAGCTTAAGTACTTCTGACAAGGATGAGTTATTAAACAACTTAAACTCATTAATCCAACAAACTTTTCAGCAACTAAGAAACGCCACACATCTTATTATCACTTTAGGTACTGCTTGGGTTTATCGAGAAATTACTTCAGATATTTTAGTTGCCAATTGTCATAAAATTCCGCAAAAAAAATTTTCAAAAGAATTATTAACTGTTGAAGAAATCTCAGAGAGTATGAAAGCTATTAATTCTTTAGTTAAGTCAATAAATAAAAATATTACTATTATTTACACAGTATCACCTGTACGACATTTAAAAGATGGCTTTATAGAAAATCAACGTAGTAAAGCACATTTACTTTCTGCCATACATCAAGTAGTAGAACCTAGAAACAATTTTTATTATTTCCCTTCATATGAGATTATGATGGATGAGTTACGTGACTATCGTTTTTATAATGAAGACATGATCCACCCAAACAAAACCGCTATAAATTATATCTGGGAAAAATTTAAAGAGGTTTGGATTACAGAAAAATCTAACCAAACTATGCAAGAAATTGAAACCATTCAAAGAGGCCTAAATCATAAGCCTTTTAATCCTAGTTCAGAAGCACATCAATCATTTTTAAAAAAGCTGCAACAAAAAAAAGAAACACTTTTACAAGCATTTCCTTTTATAAACTTTTAATCTTTATGTATTTATTTTACTAAAAATTGATCTACATTTTGCCAAGGGCCTCCATTAATTACATCTATTCCATGATTTTCTAAAAACTCGGCTGCTTGTCCGCTTCTACCACCACTTCTACATACTGCAATTACTGGTTTGTTCCACGATTTAATCTCCTCTACATTTGTAGGAATCGTAGCTAACACAATATGCTTAGCCCCTTCGCTATGCCCTTCATTCCATTCTGCTAAAGTTCTTACATCTAATACAACCGCTCCTTTAGCTAAATATTCCTGTATTTCGTTACTCATATTTTTCTTTCTAAATAAATTAAATAATCCCATTTTATACTTCTTGGTAATTTTCCAACAAAAGTAAACCGTTTTCAATTAACGTAGTGTAACTCTTGTTACTTTTCATATTTTCAATGTATTCACGTAACGTTTCTTTTATTGAAAAATTGTTTAGCACAGCTAACTCTAACAACTCTAATGGCAATAACCAATCGTTTTTAAACTGCGTGTTTACTTCTTTAAAAATTTCCTGAATTTTTTCCTCAGAAACCATGCCATTTTCTCTTATCTCTCTTACTTTGTCATACAAACTATATAACCTTTTATCTGATTCAGAGTACTGAATTTTGTGTGTTTTAGTTTCCGATACTTTTCCTACATCTCCAAAAGAAACCACATCTGCTGATCCAGCAAAAGCTGATACTATCTCAACTCCAACCGCCATATCATAAATTCCCCAATCTGGGTGAAATAACAATGTGTCACCATGAGTTACAGTACAGTTTTTAAAAGAAATTAGTAAAATTCTACCACGTAAATCTCTAGTTCCAGTAATAACTTCTCCTACTACTTTTATTCCTCCTTCAAACTCTAACGTAACTTGCTCTCCTTCATAAATTCCATAAGCCTTCAAATCACGCGGACTCATATTTTCTATCGGAATATTAATTCCTTTTAACTTCCCTATCGGACTTCCAAAACCTTCTGCATGATAAGTAATCCCGTGACCTATTAATTCTTTATCTCTATTTGCTAACGCAGTAGGACCTGTCGTTTGCACATAAATAGCTTTGTTATTCTCTTCTGTTATTACATTTGTAAAAACACCCGATATCTGAATACCAGTACTCAACTCAATAGTTCCTAAATTTTTAGAGTCTATTAGTTTTTCTATCCCTTTTAATCCCCCTGTTCGTATTGCCATTTTATTAGCAAACTGTTCCAACACCAAACTCAAGTGAGCAAAATCTGGCGTAACAAACAATTGAGGTTGCGGCTTAGTAATATCAAAACTTACGTTGGCAGCATCTAATGTATACGGAACTTTTTCTACCTCATTTTTCATACACCACTTACTTTCTCCGATAGAAGATAGCAATCCTGCTCCATAAATTTTGGGGTTTTCAAGAGTTCCAATCAATCCATACTCAACCGTCCACCAGTGTAAGTTTCTTATTTGAGCCATTTCAGAAAGCTCACCCATATTATCTTGTAACCACTCCACTTTTTCTTGCGCTTCATCAATATCTTTTTGAGTAGAGTTAGGATCTTCTTTTAAAATAGATAACAAACGAATAGCTTCATACATTTCATAATCTTTTGCAGAAGAAATTGCTTTTGCTCCTATTTCTCCAAAACGCCTTAAATATTCAGCGTACTCTGGATTTGCGATAATTGGTGCATGCCCTGCTGCTTCATGAATAATATCAGGAGCAGGCGTATATTCAATATGATCTATAGTACGCATGTCAGACGCAATCACTAACACGTTGTATGCTTGGAACTCCATAAAAGCATTTGGTGGTATAAAACCATCAACAGATACTGCTGCCCAACCTATTTCTTTTAAAATACGGTTCATTCCTTGCATATGAGGAATTTTCTCTACTGAAATACCTGTTTTTTTCAGCCCTTCTAAATACGAATCATGTGCTACTTTTCCTAAATAATCTACATTCATACGCATCACATAACGCCATACAGCTTGGTTTTGAGCCGTATATTCATTATATGGCTGTTGTACCACAAATTTATGTAAGTGCTTGGGTAACTTCTTAGTAACTTCATTTAACTCAAAGTGAGGCTCCATAATGTTGTTTGTTTTGCTGTGTAAATTTAAGTTTTTTATAGTTCACAAAAAATTGATATCCGTTAAATTATATATTTTGTATTTTTACTTTCGGGACTAATAAAACAACATATTGATGAAAATTAAAGGAGGTTTTAAGACTCGTTTACTTATAGGGATAGCTATTGTAGCTTTTGCTTATTTACGTAAATGCAGTCAACAAGAGGTAAATCCTTACACAGGAAAAACACAAGCTGTTAGCTTATCTTCAGAACAAGAAATCGCTATCGGACTACAACAAGCTCCTGTAATGACTCAACAGCATGGAGGTTTATACCCTAACAAAAATGCTCAAGCACTTGTAGACAAAGTTGGTGCAAAACTTATAAACAACACTGTAGCTAAAAAATCTGGCTATCAGTTCGATTTTCATTTATTAAGAGACGAAAAAACTATTAATGCTTTTGCTTTACCAGGCGGACAGGTTTTTATTACTCATGCCCTGTTTTCTCAATTAAAAAACGAAGATCAATTAGCAGGAGTTTTAGGGCATGAAATAGGCCATGTATTAGGAAAACACTCCAATGAACGAATTACTGATGCTAACTTTTGGAAATTACTAACCATGGGGACTTCTGTAGGTGCTGATTTGGGACAATTAGCCAATAACATCGGACAACAAACTTTGTTAAAGAACGGTCGTGGTGATGAACTAGAAAGTGATGAATTAGGTGTTAAGTTAATGATTGATGCTGGTTATAACCCTGAAAGCTTAATTGGGGTCATGGAAATTTTAAAAGCAGCAGCTGGCCCTAATAGAGTCCCTGAATTTCAAAGCACACACCCTGACCCTGAAAACAGAATTGAAAAGATTAAAGAAGCTATTCGTAAATATAAAAAGTAACAACCGTTAATTTTTAATATGTTTGTAACAAAAAACCGATTAAAGCTAATTAATTGGTATAATCTAAAATTACTTGCTATGAGTTTTGGTTTTGGTCCAGCATCAGAAATGAACAAAACTGTTCAACGTCTTAAAAGAAGCAAACCTGATACATTTAAAAAATTAGGTCAATTAAACAATCAAAATAATTACACGATAACAGACAAAAAGGCCACTAAAAAACAGCTTAGCAAAATTAGAGAAAAAATAAAAAAAGAAAACAACAAAGCTTTACTTAAGAAAGCTTTGTTTTTCACCCTCTTTCTAGTTCTTTTTATTTACTTTATATACTTTTAAAAATTTGCATATGAGTTTCGGAGGTGCGGTATCAGCAATGATTACCAGTTTAAAAAACAATAAAAGAAAAAGAATCAGTGCTTTTGACAAGCTAGAGCGTTTTCAAAAAGAAAACAGTGATAAATTATATTTTAATAAATCCGCAAATAAAAAAGAACTAAAGAAGATTCGTCTACAAACTCTAAGAGGAAATACAAACCGATTTATTAAAAACAGTATTGCTTTTCTCATAATCTTCTCTCTACTACTATATATTGCGTTTGTTTTCGTGAATTCCTAAAATATTCCCCAAAAATCTTTCTTACTTTTGCAATGCAACACACAACAAATGAACAAGAAAGTAATTTTAATGATTTTAGATGGATGGGGAATTACCCAAGATCCAAAAGTATCGGCTATATACAACGCAAAAACTCCATTTATAAATTCGTTATACGATAAATTTCCGCATGCCCAGTTAAGAACTGATGGTACACATGTTGGTTTACCTGAAGGGCAAATGGGAAATTCGGAAGTTGGACACATGAATTTAGGTGCTGGTAGAATTGTATATCAAAACTTGGCAAAAATAAACAAGGCTGTAAAAGAAGGCACTTTAGCACAAGAAAAAGAACTTCTAAACGCTTTTGAATACGCAAAAACGAACAATAAAAACATCCACTTTTTAGGATTGGTATCTAACGGAGGAATTCATTCGCACATAGAACATTTAAAAGGCTTGCTAACAGCAGCAGACAACTATGATTTAAAGAACGTGTATTTACATGCTTTTACTGACGGTCGTGATTGTGATCCTAAATCAGGAAAGTATTTCATCAACGATATTCAAGAACACATGCAAAAAACTACGGGTAAATTGGCAACAATTACTGGTCGTTACTATGCAATGGATCGTGATAACCGTTGGGAACGTGTGCAACTTGCTTACGAAGCTTTAGTGAATGGAAAAGGAACTTTTTCTTCAGATGCTTTAGCGAGTATTCAACAAAGCTATGATTCAAATATTACTGATGAGTTTATCAAACCAATAGTAATGGTTGATGAAAATCAACAACCAAAAACCATAATTAAAGAAGATGACGTTGTTATTTTCTTCAATTTTAGAACCGATAGAGGTCGTCAGTTAACAGAAGCTTTAAGCCAAAAAGATTTTCCTGAATTAAACATAAAAAAACTACCGTTATATTTTGTTACCATGACAAGCTATGACGATACTTTTAAAAACATTCATGTTATTTACGACGGGAAAAATATTGAAAACACCTTAGGTGAAGTGCTAGAATCAGCTGGAAAAACACAAATAAGAATTGCAGAAACAGAAAAGTATCCGCACGTAACTTTCTTTTTTTCTGGGGGAAGAGAAAAAGAGTTTACAGGAGAAAAACGTTTGCTTTGTCCATCTCCAAAAGTAGCTACTTATGATTTGAAACCTGAAATGAGTGCCTATGAAATTCGAGGTGCAATTGTTCCTGAATTACAAAAAGGAAATGTAGATTTTGTCTGCTTAAACTTTGCAAATGGTGATATGGTAGGACATACAGGTGTTTTTGAAGCTGCTATTAAAGCTTGTGAAGCTGTTGATAATTGTGTAAAAGATGTAGTAACCACAGCACTAGATAACGACTACACCACTATTCTGATTGCTGACCACGGAAACTGTGAAACCATGATTAACCCAGACGGAACACCACATACAGCACACACCACTAATCCGGTTCCTATGATTTTAATTGACAACGAATTAAAATCAATAAAAAGTGGTATTTTAGGCGATGTCGCTCCAACAATTTTAAAATTAATGGGTATTGAACAACCTAAAGAAATGACACAACATTCGCTTATTTAAAAATAAAATCAAACAGATGAAAAAAATCATATACCTTTTTGTAGCCTTATTAATTGTTTCTTGCGCATCAACACCAAAAAACCTTGCCACTAAAAATAAGAATGGAAATTTAGTTGGTATTGCTACCAAAAAAGATTTTCAACAAGAACCTTACGGAAGTGAGTGGTTCAACGATTTTTATTCATATTACGAAACTGATAAAGGCACCGTAGAAAAGCTAAAACCATATTTAAAAGACATAAAAATAAAAGGTTTTATGGGAACTTGGTGTGGAGATAGTAAAAGAGAGATCCCTAATTTTTATAAAATTTTAGACGAAGCTGAATTCGAGTACAAAAACCTTGAATTGGTTACGGTTAATCGCCAAAAAAAAGCAGACGGATTAGAAAAAGGATTCAACATCACTCGTGTTCCAACCTTCATTTTTTATAAACACGGAAAAGAAATTGGTCGTTTTGTAGAACATGCTATTGAAGATAACTCTGTTGAAGAAGATTTTTTAAAAATACTATCTGGTCAAGAATACAAACATCCATATCAAAAATAACTGTAAATTTGCGCCTCAATATTTTTACCATGATTAAACCAAAAACTAGAGAAGAAATTGAATTAATGCGCGAAAGTGCTTTAGTAGTATCAAAAACCTTAGGTATGCTTGCCAAAGAAGTAAAACCTGGAGTTACTACATTGCAACTTGATAAACTTGCCGAAGATTTTATTCGTGAGCAAGGAGCTATTCCTGGTTTTTTAGGCTTGTACGATTTTCCAAATACACTTTGTATGAGCCCAAACTCACAAGTAGTTCACGGAATTCCCAATAACACTCCTTTGCAAGAAGGTGATATTATTTCCATTGACTGTGGTGCTGTAAAAAATGATTTTTACGGAGATCATGCTTATACGTTTGCTGTGGGTGAAATTGAACCTGAAACACAAAAATTACTAGACATCACTAAAGAAAGTTTATACGTAGGTATTCGTGAACTTAAAACAGGAAATCGTGTAGGTGATGTAGGTTTTGCTATTCAAAACTTTACTGAAAAACATGGTTATGGTGTTGTTCGTGAGTTGGTAGGACACGGATTAGGGCGCAAGATGCACGAAGATCCAGAAATGCCTAACTACGGACGTAGAGGTCGTGGTAAAAAGTTTATAGAAGGTATGGTCGTTGCTATTGAGCCTATGACTAATATGGGAACTCACAAAATTCGTCAACACAGTGATGGTTGGACAATTACTACCTTAGATGGTAAACCATCTGCTCACTTTGAGCACGACGTAGCTATTGTTAATGGTAAACCTGAATTATTATCTACCTTTAAATACATATACGAAGCTTTAGGTATTGAAAGTACTGAGGAAGATGAGTTTAGACAGCAACCTTTAGTTATATAATTCGTGTCTTTATTCAAAACGATACTTAATACTATTCCTAGACCAATTTTAATTAAGGCCAGCTACCTAGCAAGGCCTATTATCGCTTGGTGGTTAAAGGGTGATAACTTTACAGACCCTATTGACGGAAAATCATTTAAGAAGTTTTTACCTTACGGGTATGGAACTCAACGTGAAAATGCCCTTTCTCCTTCAACACTGTCGTTAGAGAGACATCGTTTGATGTGGCTTTTTTTACAGCGAGAAAGCATTTTTTTTTCTTCTGATAAAAGGTTAAAAGTATTACACATTGCTCCTGAACAGTGTTTTTTAGACCTTTTTAGAAAGCAACAAAACTTAGAATACACTACTTCTGATTTAGAGTCACCTATTGCAGATGTAAAAGCAGATATTTGCGATCTTCCTTTTGAAAACAACTCTTTCGATGTTGTTTTTTGCAACCATGTATTAGAACATATTTCTGATGACACCAAAGCAATGCAAGAATTGTATCGTGTGATGAAAGTAGGTGGATTTGGTATTTTTCAAATTCCGCAGGATTTATCTAGAGAAACTACTTTTGAAGACGATTCTATTACCGAACCTAAAGAGCGTGCAAAAATATTTGGTCAGTACGACCATGTTCGTGTGTATGGTCGTGATTATTTCGACAAACTACGTTCTATCGGATTTACAGTTGATGAAATTGACTACACAAAAAAAATCGCTCCAGAAAAACTAGAACGATTTGCGTTAATGAAAGGTGAAATTTTGCCTGTATGTTATAAAAACTAGTTAGTATACTCCGCTAGCTCATCCGTATCACTATGATATAGTAATACTACTTTTAACTCTGGATGCTCTTGTAAGAATGCTTTGGTTTTTTCTAATCCCATAGCTAAAAAAGCAGTTGCATACGCATCTACATCAGCACAGTCTCCTTTTAATCGAACTGACACACTTAGTAGGTTACTCTCTTCTGCCAATCCTGTTTTTGCATTTATAGTATGTACAATCTTTTTCCCTTCGCTATTCACTTTAAATTTTCTATAGTTACCTGAAGTTGCCATAGATTCATTATCCAACTCTATTATTTTTTGAACCGATCTAGTTCCGTCAATATTTGGTTTTTCAATGGCAACTTTCCATAGTTCACCATTCTTTGTTCCCCTTGCTCTAATCTCTCCTCCTATTTCCACTAGATAATCATGAATGTTTTTCGACTCTAAAAATCTTCCAACCACATCTACCCCATACCCTTTTGCAAAGGCATTTACATTAAACTCAATATTTTCACTTTCTCTGTAAACCTTTCTATCTTTTAAAACAACTTTATCAAAACCTACATTTTCCATCAATCCTTTAATTTCTTTAGAAGTTAAACTTTTCTTTTCTTTACCAGAACCAAAACCATAAGCATCGATTAATTTCCCTATGGTAGGATCAAAATAACCATCTGTTTCTTTATAAATTCTCTTTGCCTTTTCAAACACTTCTACAAACATATCATCAACTACTACAGTTGTATCTCCTTGATTAATTTTTGAGATATCAGAAGTAGGTATATATGTTGATAACGATTTATTGACCAAGTTAAACAAGCTATCAATAGATTCTTGATAATCAGCCTTATTCAAATAAGTTATGTGATAAGTAGTACCAAAAACGGCTCCTTGCAATTTAGTTATATGTTGTCTTTTTTCTTCCTTACAAGCTATTACCAACAATAATGAAACTACTAAAAGCGTTATCCTTTTAATCATCTTTAAAAATTTAGTCACAAAAATAATGTATTCACACTTCATAAAAGATTGTTAATTCTCTTTTTTGTGTCTTCATTTTTATAAATTTGCTTAACTATTAATAAATACATCTAAAAAAAAATCAGAATAAAATGAGAAAAGTATTTTTATTCCTTACCGCTTCAATTTTACTAGCATCTTGTGCTTCTACAAAAGAATTAGAAGCAATAAAAGCTAAACACGAACAAACAAAAGAAGAGTTACTAGCTGTAAAAGCTAACTTAACAAAATGTTTAGTTGAAAAAGAAAACTGTGAAGACAAAGCTTTTTCTTTAGAATCTAGAGTTACAGAACTAAAAAGAGATAAAGAAAACACTTTACAACAAGTTGAAAACTTAACAGTGTTAACTAAGGGTGCTAATGACAATATTAAAGAAACACTATCTCAATTAAGCAAAAAAGATAAGTACATCAACAAAATTAGAGAAGCTGCTTCTAAAAAAGATTCATTAAATTTAGTTGTTGCTTTCCATTTAAAGAGAGAACTACAAGATGGTATTGATGACGAAGACATTGAAGTAAATGTTGAAAAAACTGTAGTTTTTATTTCAATTTCTGATAAGTTATTATTTAAAAGCGGAAGCTATACTATTAACGACAAAGCTTCTAAAGTGTTAGAGAAAGTTGCAACTGTTGTTAACGGACAACCTCAAATGGACGTTATGGTTGAAGGACATACTGATAATACTCCTGTAAGTGCTGGCTCATCATTAAAAGATAACTGGGGATTAAGTGTATTACGTTCTACAGCTATTGTTCGTGAATTACAAGGAAAATACAATGTAGCTCCTCAAAGGTTGATTGCTGCTGGTAGAAGTAGTTATGTTCCTTTAGTGGAGAATAACAGTCCTGCTAACAAAGCTAAAAACAGACGTACAAAAATTATTATCTTACCAAGGTTAAATCAATTCTTTGATTTATTAGATCAAAAAGTAGAATAGTTTTTAAACATACAATTTCAAAAAAGCGTGCTTGAAGCACGCTTTTTTTTATGAAGTTCATTTTAGCTAAAGTAAGCAGCTTAAAAATTAAACTAACACGCTATTTGTCAATCAAATAATTAATCGTACATTTGCAGACCTTTTTAAAGGAGAAAAAATCATTATTAATAGACAAAAACTAATCGTGTAATTATGAACACATTAAGTTACAAAACAGTATCAGCTAATAAAGCTACCGTAAACAAAGAGTGGGTTTTAGTTGATGCGGACGGGCAAACATTGGGTCGTCTAGCTTCTAAAGTTGCAAAACTTATTAGAGGTAAGTACAAGACTAATTATACTCCTCACGTGGATTGTGGAGACAACGTTGTTATTATCAACGCTGAAAAAATCAACCTAACTGGTAAAAAATGGACAGATAAATCTTATATCCGTCACACAGGTTACCCAGGAGGTCAAAGATCATTAACTGCTACAGAAATGTTCGAAAAAGATCCTACAAGATTAATCGAAAAAGCAGTAAAAGGAATGTTACCTAAAAACAAATTAGGTAGTGCGTTATTCAGAAATTTATATGTTTACGCAGGTACAGAGCATGATCAAGAAGCTCAAAAACCTAAAACTATTAACCTTAACGATCTTAAATAATTATGGAAACTGTACACAAAATAGGTAGAAGAAAAACAGCTGTTGCTCGTGTTTATGTTTCTCAAGGAAGTGGAAACATCACTGTCAACAAAAGAGAGTTTAAAAACTATTTCACTACACCAACTTTACAATACAAAGTTCAACAACCTTTAATGTTAACTGAAAACTTAGAGGCTTACGACGTTAAAGTAAATGTATATGGTGGTGGTGTTACTGGTCAAGCTGAAGCTATTCGTTTAGCGATTACTAGAGCATTAGTAGCTATTAACGAAGAAAACAAAGCTGTATTAAAACCAGAAGGACTATTAACTCGTGATCCAAGAATGGTTGAACGTAAGAAATTCGGTCAGAAGAAAGCACGTAAGAAATTCCAGTTCTCTAAACGTTAATATTTTACACTGGACTTGTTTCAGTGTTCAAATGTTTTGAGACTGTTATTTATAAATCAATTTTTAACAGTTTAGTATCTAAATATTTCAGACTTAATAACTACTGAAATATTGCGAAAACAGAACGTAAACACATTTATCAAAATGGCAAACATTCAAGAATTATTAGAAAGTGGCGTACACTTTGGTCACTTAACAAGAAAATGGAACCCTAACATGGCTCCATACATTTATACAGAGCGTAATGGTGTTCACATCATCGATTTGTACAAAACTTCAGCTAAAATTGACGAAGCTTCTGCTGCGTTACAAAAAATAGCTAACTCAGGACGTAAAATCTTATTCGTTGCAACTAAAAAGCAAGCTAAAGATATCGTTGCTGAAAAAGCTAAAGCTGTAAACATGCCTTACATTACTGAGCGTTGGCCAGGTGGTATGTTAACAAACTTCGTTACTATTCGTAAAGCCGTTAAAAAAATGACTGCTATTGATAGAATGAAGACTGATGGTTCTTTTGATGCATTATCTAAAAGAGAAAAATTACAAATCACTCGTCAACGTGAGAAATTAGAAAAGAATTTAGGTTCAATTTCTGATATGACTCGTTTACCAGGAGCTTTATTTGTAATTGATGTAAAGAAAGAGCACATTGCTATTGCTGAAGCACAAAAATTAAACATTCCAATCTTTGCAATGGTTGATACAAACTCTGATCCTAGACCAATTGATTTTGTAATTCCTGCAAATGATGATGCTTCTAAATCTATCGATAAAGTATTATCGTATGTAACAGATTCAATTGCTGAAGGCTTAACTGAAAGAAAAGCTGACAAAGAAAAAGCTAAAGCTGATAAAGAAAAAACAGCTGAAGCACCAGCAAAAGAAGAAGCAAAATAATTTTTAATTTAAAGGTTTCATTACATTGGAACCTTTAAATTTTTACAACTTTGTACAACAATATATTTACAACTAAAAAATAACGATAGAAATGTCAGTAAAAATTAGCGCTGCAGACGTAAAAAAATTAAGAGAAACTACCGGAGCTGGTATGATGGATTGTAAAAATGCATTAGTAGAAGCTGAAGGTAATTTTGATAAAGCTATTGAAATTTTACGTAAAAAAGGACAAAAAATCGCTGCTAAAAGAGCCGATAGAGAGTCTACTGAAGGTGTAGCTATTACAAAAATTAGCGATGATAACACTTACGGTGTTGCTATCGTATTAGCATGTGAAACAGATTTCGTATCAAAAAACGATTCTTTCAAAGAATTAGCGCAAGAATTTGTAAACATCGCTTTTAACTACAACACAAAAGAGGAGTTCTTAGCTGCTGATTTTGGTGGAGTAACTGTTGCTGAAAAATTAATCGAGCAAACAGGAGTTATCGGTGAGAAAATCGATATTACTGCTTTTGAAAAAATCGAAGCACCGTATGTAGGAGCCTATACTCACGTTGGTAAAATTGCTGCTATAGTTGGTTTAACTGCTGTTGTAGATAATGCTGCTGAGTTAACTAAAGACTTAGCTATGCAAGCTGCTTCAATGGGAGCAACTTCTTTATCTTACAAAGATTTTGATCCTGCTTATGTAGCTTCTGAAACTGAAGCTAGAATTGCTGCAATTAAAAAAGACAACGAAGAGTTAGTACGTTTAGGTAAAACTTTAAAGAACGTTCCTCAGTTTGTTTCTCGTTTACAGTTAACTGATGAAGCTATCGCTAAAGCTGAAGAAGAAGCTAAAGAGCAATTAAAAGCTGAAGGTAAACCAGAACAAATCTGGGACAAAATCTTACCAGGTAAAATGGAAAGATTTATCTCTGACAATACAACTTTAGATCAAGAACAATGTTTATTAGATCAAAAGTTTATTAAAGACGAAAAGAAAACTGTTGCAGAATACGTTTCTACTTATGGTGACGTTGAAGTTAAAAACTTCGTAAGAGTTACTTTAGGATAATTCTCAACAACAATTTTTATACGAAACCATCCATTTTTGGATGGTTTTTTTTTATGTGTTAAAATTAGAATAAAAAAAATATGTAGCTTTGCACAACTTTCAATAAAACAAATGCAATATAAAAGAATCCTTTTAAAATTAAGTGGTGAAGCACTGATGGGAGAGCGTCAATATGGAATTGACCCAAATAGACTTAAAGAGTATGCCCAAGAGATAAAACAAGTTATAAATAAAGGCGTAGAAGTAGCCATTGTTATTGGTGGTGGAAATATTTTTAGAGGAGTTGCTGGTGCTAGTCAAGGTATGGATCGTGTACAAGGTGACCACATGGGAATGTTAGCTACTTGTATTAACGGATTAGCATTACAAAGCGCTTTAGAAGATGAAGGAATTCATACGCGTTTACAAACTGCTATTGAAATTAAAGAAATTGCAGAGCCGTATATAAAACGTCGTGCAAACCGTCATTTAGAAAAAGGGCGTGTGGTAATTTTTGGTGGAGGAACAGGAAATCCGTACTTTACAACCGATACAGCAGCTGTATTAAGAGCTATTGAAGTTAATGCTGATGCTATTTTAAAAGGCACACGTGTTGATGGTATTTATACAGCAGATCCTGAAAAAGATAAAGATGCGGTTAAGTATGAAAACATTACCTTTAAAGACGTTATTGAAAAAGGTTTAAAAGTAATGGATATGACAGCATTCACCTTAAGTGAAGAAAACAAATTACCAATTATTGTTTTTGACATGAACAAACAAGGAAACCTATTAAAACTAGTTTCTGGAGAAAATATTGGAACAATAGTTGATAACAAATAAATCGAAAATTATCCTCAGACTATTTGAGGTTTTTAAATACGAACAAAATGAACGAAGAGATTGATTTTATTTTAGATTCGACAAAAGAGGCAATGGATAAAGCTATTAGCCACTTAGAAAAAGAATTAGCAGGAATTAGAGCTGGTAGAGCCACTCCTGCTATGTTAAGTACTATTATGGTAGATTACTACGGTTCTCAAACACCATTATCACAAGTAGCAAACGTAAATACTCCTGATGCTAGAACTATTTCTGTTCAGCCTTGGGAAAAGAATATGTTACAAGAAATTGAAAAAGCTATCATGCTTGCAAACATCGGTTTCAATCCAATGAATAATGGAGAAAATATTATAATCAGCGTTCCTCCATTAACAGAAGAGCGTCGTAAAGGATTAGCAAAACAAGCTAAATCTGAAGCAGAACACGCTAAAGTCGGAATTCGTAATGCACGTAAAGATGCTAATAACGAAATTAAAAAAGTGGACATTTCTGATGATATGAAAAAAAATGCTGAGGCTGAAGTTCAAACATTAACTGACGATTATGTAAAAATAATCGACGAAAAGTATACCGTAAAAGAAAAAGAGATTATGACTGTATAATTTCTTTATTATAGAATAGTTAAAAAAGAGCGTCATATGACGCTCTTTTTTTCGTTTAATTCATTCATTTAGCATAACTTTGCTGAAATTTTTTTTGGATGACTTTTTGGACTAAAATCGCAGGCTTCTTGTTGCGAAATCGTTACTTAGTTTTAATTACTATTGCTATAATTACAGGACTTTTAGTCACTCAGATGAAATATATGCGCTTCTCCTATACAGAAGCCAATTTACTTCCTATCGATCATGAGGTTAATGTTGAGTACAACAAATTTTTAGAAATCTTTGGAGAAGAAGGTAACCTTATTATTTTAGGCGTAAAAGACTCTACAATATTTACACCTGCTAAATTTAACGCATGGAATAAGCTTGTTAAAGATTTAGATAGTTTACCACAAGTAGATTTTACTGTTTCTGTTGCAGATGTTCAGCAATTAAAAGCTGATAGAAAACAAAGAAAATTTGTTGTTGAACCTCTTTTTGAAGAAGCTCCTTCAACCGATGAAGAGATAAAAAATATAAAAAAGCAACTTTTTGAAAAACTTCCATTTTATAATAATTTACTATATAACGATAAAGGCACTTTACAAACAGCTATTTATTTAAATAAAGATATTGTAAACACCCCCATCCGTAGAGATTTTGTTTTTGACATCCTTATTCCAACTATAGACTCTTTTGAAAAAGATCATAAAATAGATGTTCGTGTTTCTGGTATGCCCTACATTAGAACCTTAAATTCTCAGAATATAACCGATGAAATGGGAATTTTTGTAATTGGTGCTTTACTAATAACAGCTATTATCTTCTTCTTTTTCTTTCGTTCATTTAGAGCTACATTTATTACTTTACTAGTAGTAAGTATTGGAGTTACTTGGGCTTTTGGTTTTATGGGTTTATTCCGTTATGAAATCACTGTATTATCAGCTTTAATCCCGCCTTTAATTATTGTAATTGGAGTACCTAATGCAGTTTTTCTGATTAATAAATACCAACAAGAAGTAAAAAAACACGGAAACCAAGCAAAATCATTACAACGTGTAATTTCAAAAGTTGGAAATGCAACATTGATGACCAACATTACTACTGCTTCAGGTTTTGCTACTTTTATATTTGTTAAAAGTAGACTAATGCGAGAGTTTGGTGTTTTAGCTTCAGTAAACATTATTAGTATTTTTGTTTTAGCATTATTAATCATTCCGATTATATACAGTTTTATGCCTCTTCCAGAGAAAAAACATTTAAACCATTTAGAAAAAAAATGGATGGGTAATGTTGTTTCTTGGATGGAACGCATGGTAAAAAAACAACGAATAGCCATTTATATTACTACAGTTTCTGTGATTATTTTAAGTATGATTGGGCTGTATATGATTCGTGTATCAGGTAGTTTGATTGAAGACATGCCTAAAGGGAAACAGTTTTATAAAGACATTAAGTTTTTTGAATATGAATTTGGAGGGATTATGCCCCTAGAAATTTTAATTGACACCAAGAGAGAAAAAGGTGTTATGAAACTTTCTACACTGAAAAAGATGGAAAAGCTCAATGAAACCATTGAAACTTTCCCTGAATTGTCTAAACCTATCTCTGTCACCAACCTAGTAAAGTACTCTAAACAGGCCTACTATAATGGAAACCCTAAGTACTATCAACTACCAACAAGTCAGGAGAAAAGCTACATTTTTTCGTACACTAAAAACTCAGATAGTAATTCAGGAATGCTGAAAAACTTTGTGGACAGTACCGGACGTTACGCACGTATAACTACCTTTATGAAAGATATTGGTACTGATAAAATGGACATCATCCAAGAACGACTACAGGCTGTAATCAATAAACAATTTCCAGATGAAAAGTTTAATGTTTCACTAACAGGTAAAGCACTAGTTTTCTTGAAAGGAACCAATTACCTGATTAAAAACTTAGTTATTTCACTATCGTTAGCAATCATATTAATTTCAATATTTATGGCATGGATGTTCCGTTCGCCTCAAATGATATTAATCTCATTGATTCCCAATATGCTCCCACTACTAATTACTGGTGGATTAATGGGATTCTTTGGCATTCCTATAAAACCCTCCACAATTTTAGTTTTTAGTATTGCCTTCGGTATTTCGGTAGATGACACTATTCACTTCCTTGCTAAATATCGACAAGAACTACTAGCTAATAATTGGAAGATAAAGCCTGCTGTATATTCAGCTTTAAGAGAAACAGGAGTAAGTATGTTCTATACATCTATTGTACTATTCTTCGGGTTTTTAGTGTTTACTGTTTCAAGTTTTGGAGGTACTATCGCCTTAGGAGGTTTAGTTTCAATAACATTATTGTTAGCTATGGTTTCAAACTTATTGTTGTTACCTTCTCTCCTACTTTCGTTTGAGAAGAAAATAGCAAACAAGAAAGTTTTAAAAGAAACTAAGTTTAAAATATTACCTCCAAAAGAAGACAAATAAGATTCGTCTCAAGAAAGTCATATTTTACTCATAAATACTTGTTTTTTCTATTAAACTTAGCATCTAAAAGTTAACTCTTTATTCTTCGATTTCTATTATTGCTAATTAACAGCAAAAAAGTATCTTTGCTTGATTTTATTGAAGATATAAAGACATGAAAAGAAGTAGCGTTAAAGATTTATTACAATCTGACAATTTTTTACAAGAAGTACACGTAAAAGGGTGGGTAAGAACTTTTAGAAGCAATCGTTTTATTGCTTTAAATGATGGCTCTACTATTAATAATATTCAGTGTGTTGTAGATTTTGAAAATACCGACGAAACTTTATTAAAAAGAATAAATACTGGAGCTGCTGTTAGCATACAGGGTACTTTAGTTGAAAGTCAAGGTAAAGGACAAACAGTAGAAGTTAAAGTAACTAATTTAGAAATTTTAGGAGATTCAAATCCTGACGAGTATCCAATTCAGCCTAAAAAACATAGTTTAGAATTCTTACGCGAAAATGCTCATTTACGTGTAAGAACTAACACTTTTAGTGCTGTAATGCGTTTGCGTTCTGCATTATCATTTGCAGTACATCAATATTTCCAACAAAACGGATTTTACTATGTAAACACTCCAATTATTACGGGTTCTGATGCTGAAGGTGCTGGAGAAATGTTTAAAGTAACTCAATTTGAGGCAAACAAAGCTCCTGTAAACGAAGAAGGTAAAATTGATTATTCTCAAGATTTCTTTGGAAAAGAGACCAACTTAACGGTTTCTGGTCAATTAGAAGGTGAGACCTATGCTATGGCATTAGGTAAAATATATACTTTCGGCCCTACTTTTAGAGCTGAAAACTCTAATACTACACGTCACTTAGCAGAGTTTTGGATGATTGAACCAGAGGTAGCCTTTAACGATTTAGATGCTAACATGGATTTATCTGAAGACTTTATCAAGTACGTGTTACAATATGTATTAGATAACTGTAAGGATGATTTAGCTTTCTTAGACAATCGTTTAGCGCAAGAGGAAAAAACTAAACCTCAAGCACAACGTAGTGAAATGGGCTTAATTGAAAAATTAAAGTTTGTTGTAGACAACAACTTTAAGCGTGTAAGCTATACAGAGGCCATTGATATTTTAAGAAACTCTAAACCTAACAAAAAGAAAAAATTTCAATTTCCTGTTAACGAATGGGGAGTTGATTTACAATCTGAGCACGAACGCTATTTAGTTGAAAAACACTTTAAGTGTCCTGTAATTTTATTTGATTATCCAGCAAATATTAAAGCGTTTTACATGCGTTTGAATGAAGATGGTAAAACAGTTCGTGCCATGGATGTTTTATTCCCTGGCATTGGAGAAATGGTAGGAGGTTCAGAAAGAGAAGAACGTTTAGATGTTTTAAAAGAAAAAATGGCGGAATTAGATATTCCTGAAGAAGAATTATGGTGGTATTTAGACACTCGTAAGTTCGGTACAGCCGTACACTCTGGTTTTGGTTTAGGTTTTGAGCGTTTAGTTTTATTTGCTACTGGAATGAGCAATATTCGTGATGTAATTCCATTTCCAAGAACGCCACAAAACGCTGATTTCTAAAAAAATCATAAAACTTATAAATAACAATCGTCATTCCTTTACGAATGACGATTTTTTTTGTCCTATTTCATATCTTTGTATATATGCTAAAACAAAGTTTACATCAGAAGTTACTTCAAAAATTATCTCCACAACAAATACAGTTGATGAAGTTAATTCAACTGCCTACGCAAGCTTTTGAAGAACGTTTGAAACAAGAAATTGAAGAAAACCCTGCATTAGACACGGGTAAAGATGAGCCTGATAATTTTGAAGACACTTTAGCCAATGATGTTGATTATGACGATTCGGGTAATGAAAAGATAGATGCAGACGATATAAATATAGATGAGTATTTAAGTGACGATGAATACCCAAGTTATAAAACACAAACTAACAACTATTCTTCAGACGATGAAGATAGACAAATTCCTTATGCAGCAGGTACTAGCTTCCATCAATCTTTAAAAAATCAATTAAATACTTTTAGAATTAACGAAGAAGAGCGTGCTATTGCTGAGTTTTTAGTGGGTAGTATTGATGATAGCGGGTATATTCGTAGAGATATTATAGATTTAGTGGATGACTTAGCTTTTACTCAAAATGTTTTTACTGCTGAGGAAAAAGTACAAGATGTTTTGGTAAATGTTGTTCAAAAGTTAGATCCTACAGGTGTTGGTGCTTTAAATTTAAAAGAGTGTTTAATTATTCAATTAAAAGCTAAATCTGAAAATGAAAGTAGAGTTTTAGCAATAAGAATTTTAGAAGAAGCTTTTGATCATTTTGTTAAAAAGCATTACAAGAAACTTCTAGAAAAATTCAGTATTTCTGAAGAGCAATTAAAAGAGGTTATCAACGAAATAAGCAAACTAAACCCAAAGCCTGGAAGTTCTTACGCTGGAAACAATAAAATAGCAGAGCAAATAGTTCCTGATTTTTCAATTAAAATTATTGATGGTAATTTAGACCTAACTTTAAATGCCCGTAATGCTCCAGAATTACATGTTTCTAGAGAGTATAACAATATGTTAAAAGGGTATCAAGATTCTAAAGAGAAGACTAAATCACAAAAAGATGCAGTACTTTTTATAAAACAAAAATTAGATGCCGCAAAGTGGTTTATAGACGCTATAAAGCAACGTCAACAGACACTTTTAATAACTATGAGTGCAATTATGCATCGTCAGACAGCATATTTTTTAACAGGCGATGAGCGTAAGTTAAAACCTATGATTCTAAAGGATATTGCCGATGAAATAGGTATGGATGTATCAACTGTTTCTCGTGTTGCTAGTAGCAAATATGTTTCTACACCTTATGGTACAAAGTTAATTAAAGAGTTCTTTTCTGAATCGATGAAAAATGACCAAGGAGAAGATGTTTCTACTAAAGAAATTAAGAAAATTCTAGAAACTGTAATTAAAGAGGAAGACAAGCGAAAACCTCTTACTGATGAAAAATTATCAAAGATTTTGAAAGAGAAAGGATATCCTATTGCAAGAAGAACAGTTGCCAAATACCGTGAACAATTAGACATTCCTGTCGCTAGATTGCGCAAAGAAATTTAATGCGTTTGCATAAATTCATATCAACTATTCTGCACCCTATTGTAATGCCTACTATAGGTATAATTTTATATTTTATACTTTCACCAATAAGCTTAAACAAGCAACAAAAATATACAATATTATCAATAGTTTTTGTTGCTACTTATCTTATACCAATGCTTTTGTTAGTTTTTTTAAAGTCTATTGGTTATATAAAATCTTTTCGCGTACACAGTATTAACGAACGAAAGTTTCCTATTTTCTTTATGATGACTTTGTTTTTAATTCTAGGAAAAATGTTCGCTAGTATGAGTGTTGTAAAAGATATTAGCTATCTATTTTACGGGACTGTATTTGGTTTAGGCTTTATTTACTTACTTTTTCCTTTTAAGATTAAAGGAAGCCTTCATTTGTTATCTATGGGGGTTGCTATTGGATATTTCTTATTATTTCAACAGATACAGGCTGTTTATGTACTTCCTATAATTGTAACTTTTATTTTCTTGTCTGGAATTCTTGCAAGCTCTAGGTTGCGCTTAAAAGCTCACAATGTAAGAGAAGTGTACTTAGGTTTTTTTATTGGCTTATTTAGCCCTTTTATAGCTTATTACATATTATAAAAGATAAAAACTTAAACCAAGTTTAACTATTTTACTATCTATTGATTTTCCATTAAGACTCACATCTTTAAACATTGGAGACAGTCCATAATACACATGAAAGTTAAATGTACCGTAACCTGCAGATAACGTTACACCTGTTTGCCATTTATTATACTTTTCTGCATTTGAAAAACTAACTTGTCCTGATGGTAAATCGTATCGATAGTTATTACTTATGTTATAAGAAACTTTAAACCCTACATAAAAACGCCAAAACGAGTAAGTATTTACATCAGAAGATCGCCATCTAAACTGAATTGGAAGCTCTAAATTATGAAGTTTTATTTTATTAGATGTAATATCAGCCTCTGTTTCATACTCTTCAACATTACCTTCTAACACTTTTAATCCGTGACTAAATGAATCATAGTTATAACCTAAACCAAGAGCAATAGCTGTTTTTCCTTTTCTGTTAAAGGGTATATCTTTCATATATCCGGCTGCTAACCCGTATGAAAAACCTGTTCTACCTATTTCATCAGGTTGATCTTGTAATAAATTATAAGTAATATCAATATATAATTGATCTTCCCAATATTTATCACCTAACTGTAGAGAGTCTTTCTGACTAAAAAGCTGTAAAGACATAAAAAACATTAAAAAACTTACGATGTACTTCATAGATAATTATCTAACGATAAATATACCTTTTTTGTATAAAAAAAGAGCAATCATTAGATTGCTCTTTTTGTTTTATTTAAAAGTAATTACTTCTTAATAACATCTCCTTTGTGAGTAGATAAACTTAATTTAAGAGCGTTAACATCTCTTAACTTCTCACGAATATCGGCTAATGTACCTACACTCGATTCTCTATCTGCCTTTATTGAAGTTGTCATAAAAGGTACTTCTGCTTCAGAAACATTATCTCTTTCAAGATAGATAAACGACGGCACCTCATCTGGAGTAGCTATTTTGTCGTTTAACTGAATTCTGTTATATCCTGTACCATATTTTGGATCCTTTGCTTTACCAACATAAATTGTACTCACCAAACTTTTACGTTCAAGTTTTTTTACTTCACTTGCACTAGGTAAACGAGGTGATTCAACCTGTAAATCTGTTTCTCTCATGGTAGTAGTTACCATAAAAAAGAATAATAACATAAAAACAATATCTGGTAAAGATGCCGTAGATACAGCTGGCAATCCTTTTTTCTTCTTTTTAAATTTAGACATACTCTATTGTTTTACTATTATTGAACGTTTGTTGGGTCTGTATCAGAAATAATTTGAGGATAACTTGACTTGATATCTTCTACTTTTCTTCTTAATGACTCATCTTTTCTTGCGCTGTCTTTAAAAGCTTGTTCTAATTCAGTAAAGCTCATACCATATTTCTCTTGGCACAATCTATTACGTAATTCAGTATAAGCTCTTAACAACTCATTTTGTACAGCAACATAAGTACCATACTCAGTACCTCTATCACTTTCAACAGAGATTACTGCTTTATTTGGATGATCTGATGATTCAGGGTCTTTTTCACCTTTACAGTAATTACAAGTAGCTCCTGCTTCTTTTCCTGGCATTGGGTTACCAATACCTCCACCATTATCAATAAATTTTATAGCTGCATCTTTTAAGTCTTTCAACTCCATTACCTGATCCTCAACTAAAAGTTGATTATTACGGTTGATGCTAACTTGAAAAATATTTTTTTCTTTAATAATTGGTGGTTTTACATCAGTTTTTTCAGCTAACTTTTTAGGGATACCTGAATCTACATCCATCGTTGTTGTTACAAGGAAAAAGATAAGTAGCAAGAAGGCAATATCTGCCATCGAACCTGCATTAATTTCTGGGTTTTCTCTTCTTGCCATATTAACTTATGATTTAACGATTCCTTTTAATAAATCCCAAACAAAGAATGCACTAGCTATTACTCCTAAGAAAACGCTGTAAGTAATTCCTGTTCCTACCCATTTAGATGTACTCCCTTGCGCTGCTAATTCTGCTCCATCTGCTCCAATTACTTGTGCATCTGAAGATAAGAAATAAGACACTGCAAAAAGAACTGCTAATGCTAAAACACCTAATAATACTTTTTTTAATGCTGCAGGGTTTTTAAGCATCCCCCACATAGAGGCTACAACTGCTGTTACTACTACCCCAATTAACAACCAGAAAGAATAGGTTACTAAAGGAGAAACAGCACTTGACACTGCCTCTAAATCTTCTTTATCTATTCTTGCTACATTTAAAAATAATGCAGCACCGATAAGTGAAATTGCAGCTACTAGTAATGTTAATATTTTACTATTCATATTGATTGATTATTTTTTATACTTAGCTAATAAGTCGATTAAAGAGATAGATGCATCTTCCATGTTGTTAACGATACTATCAATCTTCGAAATAATGTAGTTATAGAAAATTTGTAAAATAATTGCTACAATAAGACCAAATACTGTTGTTAATAACGCAATTTTAATACCCCCTGCAACTACCGCTGGAGAAATATCATTTGCTACAGCAATTCTATCAAATGCATCAATCATACCAATTACAGTTCCCATGAACCCTAACATTGGTGCTAACGCGATAAATAAAGATAACCAAGAAACGTTTTTCTCTAATAATCCCATTTGTACTCCACCGTATCCTACAACAGCTTTTTCAGCAGCATCTAATCCTTCATCAGCTCTCTCTAAACCTTGGAAAAAGATAGAGGCAACAGGACCTTTTGTATTTCTACAAACTTCTTTAGCAGCTTCTACACCACCTGAACTTAATGCTTCGTCAACGCTAGCTACTAATTTTTTAGTATTTGTTGTAGCCATGTTTAAATAAATAATTCTTTCAATTGCAATAGCTAAACCTAAAATTAAGGCTACCAATACAATTCCCATAAACTTAGGGTCTCCTTCAATAAAACGTTGCTTTAACTCTTGGTGAAAAGTTTTCTCAGCTTCTTGAGCATAAGTTGATTGAATAGCTCCTAAAAACATAAATCCTGTAATCGTTAGGATATTTACTACTTTTTTCATTTTGTTATAATTAATTTTAAATAGTTAACGGGTTAAAAATACAAATTTTACTATGAATAACTTAAATTTTTACAAAATAAGTAATTCTTTACTTGTACTTATTACGCTTTTAATTTTACAGAGTGGCAAGTAACAAAAAAATGTTGGTACATTAAAAAAAATCTATATGATTTCTATTAAACATCCCTTTTTTAACTCTTTTCTATACTATTTCAAGCAGTTACAAGCACAAAATTAACGATTTATTTACAAACTAAACCATTTCTCCTCTAAGTGGTGTTTGAAAATAATGTGTAAATTCTTCTTTTGAAAGCTTTTCTCCCAATAAATACATCATTTTTGCAATGGCTGTTTCTGTTGTAATATCCTTACCATCAACAATACCAATGCGTTTTAATTCTGAACTTGTTTCGTAATGTCCTAAAATTACGCTTCCTCCTTTACATTGAGTTACATTAACAATATAAATTCCTTTATTTACTGATTCTTCTAACAAATCAACAAACCATTTTTCGGTTGGCGCATTACCTGATCCGTAAGTTTCTAAAATAATTCCTTTTAAATTTGGAATATTCATAAAACTTCTAACTACTGATTCTGTAATACCTGGAAATAACTTTAAAATAGCTACGTGATTATCTAAATTCTTTCTTACTACTAAATCATTTTGATTTTCTTTCGGCTTAAGTAATAATGGATAATTAAAGTTTAGATGTACTCCGCTTTCAGCTAATGGTGGGTAATTCATAGAAGCGAACGCTTCAAATTGCTCGGCATTTATTTTTGTAGTTCTATTTGCTCTATACAGCTTATATTCAAAATACAACCCTACTTCTTGAATGATTGGCTTTCCGTTTTCATAGGCTGATGCAACTTGTATAGATGTTATTAAATTTTCTTTAGCATCTGTACGTAAATCTCCAATAGGTAATTGTGAACCTGTAAAAATTACAGGTTTTTGCAAGTTTTCAAACATAAAACTAATTGCTGATGATGTATACGACATCGTATCTGACCCTGTTAACACAACAAACCCATCAAACTTGTCATAGTTTTCTGCGATTATTTCAGCAATTTGAATATAGTAAGCTACACTCATGTTTGATGAATCAATTGGTTCAACAAACGAAATAGTTTCTATTTCGCAATTTAGCTGCTGTAACTCTGGTATTTTACTTGATATTTGACTGAAATCAAAAGCTTTTAGCGCTCCTGTGTTGTAGTCTTTAACCATACCAATAGTTCCTCCAGTGTAGACTGTTAAAATTTTAGGTTGATTTGTCATTTTGACATTTTTTTATACCGTTAATAATTTGGAATAATTTATGTTGTAAATTTAACCAACAAAAATGACACAAAAATTTAAAACTATATAGATTATGATAGGATTTTATATTCTAATTGGTATTATATCGCTATTCAGTTGGTTAGTGAGCAATACGTTAAAACGTAAGTTTAAAAAATACTCTCAGGTTCACTTACGTAATGGGATGAGTGGTGCTGAAATTGCTCAAAAAATGCTAGCTGATCACGGTATTTCCGATGTTCAGGTAATTTCTACACCAGGTATGTTAACCGACCACTACAATCCGCAAAACAAAACTGTAAACCTAAGTGAAGCTGTATATAACCAACGAAATGCCGCTGCTGCTGCGGTCGCTGCTCACGAGGTTGGCCATGCTGTACAACACGCTAGAGCTTACCTATACTTACAAATGCGATCTAAACTGGTGCCAATGGTAAGTATTACTTCTCGTTTTTCTCAATGGATGGTGATAGGTGGTATCGCTTTTGGTGCTGCTTCTGGTAGTACTGGTATTGGTTTTTATATTGCTCTAGCTGGTTTAGCTTTTATGGCTTTAGGCACCATTTTTAGTTTTATAACCTTACCTGTTGAATATGATGCGAGTAATAGAGCCTTAGCTTGGTTAGAAAATAAAAATATGGTAACTCGTGAAGAGCTGGCAGGCTCTAAAGATGCTTTAAAATGGGCTGCAAGAACTTATTTAGTTGCTGCTCTTGGTTCTTTAGCAATGTTATTATACTGGGGCTTGCAAATTTTAGGAAATAAAGATTAAGTCAATATAGAAATTTAATCATTAAACCCTCGTTTTGAATCTATCAAAACGAGGGTTTTAATTTAGTTCTGAATATTTTTTTTAAAAAATTTACACTCACAGCTAACTCTTAAATGAATATATTCGCGCCACAAATATTAATTATTCAATTTTAAACTATGAAAAAAATTATTTTATCGATTGCTATGTTAACATCAGTGGTTTTAGTTTCTTGTTCTGACAATGATGAAAACAACACAACTTGTAGAAAATGTGTCTTTGAAAGATTTGATCAAACACTTAACACAGAGTATTGCGATAATGGTGATGGAACAATCACTATGACTGTAGAAGGGGGCCAAACAGTTACAGATGAAATTCCAGAAGGAAGCTCTTTTGAAGAGGTTATGAAAGCTGTTGAAGCTAATGGATCTACTTGTGATAAATAGGTTTCAATAGTCATAAATTCCAATAAAAAGAGCATCAAAACTTTCATTTTGATGCTCTTTATTTTTATATCTGTTATTTTTTAGCTCAAAATAACTAGTCGTTTAATTTTAATACTGCCATAAACGCTTGCTGTGGAATTTCTACATTACCAACTTGACGCATACGTTTTTTCCCTTTCTTTTGTTTTTCTAATAATTTACGCTTACGAGAAATATCTCCTCCGTAACATTTTGCAGTTACATCTTTACGTAAAGCTTTAACTGTTTCACGAGCGATGATTTTTGCTCCAATCGCTGCCTGAATAGGAATATCGAACTGTTGACGTGGAATTAATTCTTTTAACTTCTCACAAATACGCTTTCCTATTGAATAGGCATTATCAGCATGTAATAACGCAGAAAGCGCATCAACCGGCTGCCCATTTAACAACATATCTACACGAACTAACTTCGATTTTTGCATTCCTATCGGATGATAGTCAAATGACGCATATCCTTTTGAAACTGTTTTTAACCTGTCATAAAAATCGAAAACAATTTCTGCCAATGGCATATCAAAGATCAACTCAACTCGCTCTGGAGTTAAATAGGTTTGATTTACAATTTGTCCTCGTTTCTCAATACAAAGCGACATTACTTGACCAACAAAGTCAGATTTTGTAATAATTGAAGCCTTAATAAAGGGTTCTTCTACTCTATCTAGTTTAGATGGGTCCGGTAAATCTGTTGGGTTATTAACGATGATAATTTCATCTCGGTTTTTATGCGTAAATGCGTGATAACTTACGTTAGGAACGGTAGTAATTACTGTCATATTAAACTCACGCTCTAAACGTTCTTGAATAATTTCCATGTGTAGCATTCCTAAGAATCCACATCGGAATCCAAAACCAAGTGCAGCTGAACTTTCTGGTTGAAACACTAACGAAGCATCGTTTAACTGAAGCTTTTCCATAGAAGCACGTAATTCTTCATAGTCCTCTGTATCTACAGGATAAATTCCTGCAAACACCATTGGTTTTACATCTTCAAACCCTTCTATTCTTTCACCTGTTGGATTTGCAAAATCTGTAATGGTATCACCTACTTTTACTTCTTTTGCTGCTTTAATTCCTGTGATTAAATAACCAACATCACCTGTTTTTATTTCTTGCTTTACAACCTGACTTAACTTTAGCGTTCCTACTTCATCGGCACCATATTGTTTTCCGGTTGCCATGAATTTTATTTGTTGGTTCTTTTTAATAGATCCATCAATCACTCTAAAATAGGTTTCAATCCCTCGATACGAATTATACACCGAGTCAAAAATTAAAGCTTTCAATGGAGCGTCAGGGTTACCTTTTGGAGCTGATATTTTTTTGATAATAGCTTCTAAAATATTATCAACACCAAAACCTGTTTTCCCACTAGCATGTATCACATCTTCTGGCTCGCACCCTAATAAATCAACAATATCATCAGTTACTTCTTCTGGGTTAGCTGAAGGTAAATCTACTTTATTTAATACTGGAATAATTTCCAAGTCATTTTCTAAGGCTAAATATAAGTTCGAAATCGTTTGTGCTTGAATACTTTGTGCTGCATCAACAATTAACAAAGCTCCTTCACAAGCTGCGATTGAACGAGAAACTTCATATGAAAAATCTACGTGACCTGGAGTATCAATTAAGTTTAAAATATACTGCTCTCCTTCATAAACATAATCCATTTGAATTGCATGCGATTTAATGGTAATTCCACGTTCTCGCTCTAAATCCATGCTATCTAACAGTTGGTTTTGCTTTTCACGTTCTGTAACCGAACCTGTATAATCTAACAACCTATCGGCAAGGGTACTTTTACCGTGATCAATATGTGCAATAATGCAAAAATTTCTGATATTTTTCATTCATCTAAAGTTTCTCAAGCCATTTCTAGACATGTAACATAAATTTTTGTTTACTTGATATCTAGCATGGATTCATTCGTCGTAATTCTAACTACTTCTAATTTGCAAAGATACTTTATTTGTAGGCTACTGCAAACAAAATAAATAGCGAAATCAAACAGCTTCTTTAACTTGTTTAAGTAAGCATACTACCACATATACCTAATCCAATTATCAAGTATAAAACAGCTAGTATATAAAATATTTTTGAGGCTGTTTTACTTTTTTTCCTAATAGCTGCTCCAATAATAGCAAGTAATACTGGTGGACCAAACATGATTAATCCAATAATTATAAATAAACCTGAAAGGTCACCTACTTCTAAAAATATCATATCTTTTTCTTATATTTCTTTTCTTAACTCTTCTAAATATTCTTTTTTATCATCCCTGTAAAATAGATTCATTGTTTCAAAAGGAATAATTTTATTATCTTTATTTACAATATGCACGCATGATTTTTTTACTGCTCTTACATCAAAATTATAAGCATCAATAAACTGCATGATTATAATTCTAAATAAGTTATCATAACCTAACTCTGGTGCATCAATATTAGGCAGACAACACATTATTGATTTTAAATTCTCTTCTGCCACTTCAACAGAATTTCCTGTACTGAATAACTCTACCATTTTTCCATGTAACGCTTCATCTTGCTCATAAATAATGGTATTTTTACTATTATCTAATAAATCATTTGGATTAATATAACGTGTTAGCGGAAACACTTCTCCTCCTAATTTAAGCGCATATCCCATTACCAAAGCATCAGGATTACAGGGTACAGGTATTAAATCATCTGCGTTAAAAACATCAGTTTGTTCCATGATTTTTCTTCTAACTTCTGTAAGCGTCATTCTATCTGTTTCTGGATTAAAACTTTCTAACCTTCCTGCTATTTGTGTTGGCTGAAACGTAACTCCTCTCACACATTTTTGCTGCAAAGCGTAATCGATTACTTTACCTATTTCATGATCATTTAATCCTTTTTGAAGCGTAACCACTAAAGTTGTTGATAAATTTAACTTATTCAAGTTATCAAGTGCTTGCTTGCGAATACTATTCAATTCTGCTCCTCTCAACTCTCTCAATACACTATCTTCAAAAGAATCAAACTGTAAGTAAATTTCAAAATCTGGTGTATAGGTTTTCAATCGTTCAGCAAAAGCAACGTCTTTCGCTATTTTAATCCCGTTAGTATTCAACATTAAATGCCGAATGGGAAGTGATTTTGCATAGTCTAAAATTTCCCAAAATTGTGGATGTATCGTTGGTTCTCCTCCACTAATTTGTACCACATCGGGTTCTTTTTCATTTTTTACCACAGCATCTAACATTGCTTTTACCTCTTCTAACGTCCGATGGCGACCATAAGTAGGTGATGACCCAGCATAACAGGTAGGGCACGTTAAATTACACCTATCAGTAACCTCAACAACGGTTAAACATGAATGCTGTTCATGATCTGGACATAACCCGCAATCGTAAGGACATCCATAATCTGTTTTTGTATTAAACGTATAGGGCATTTCACTAGGTTTGTTATAGTTTCTGATATTTTTATAATATTCAACATCATCTGCTATTAACACTTTTGAGTTTCCGTGTTCTCTGCAACGTTTAAGCATGTAAACCTTGTCGTCTTCAAATACAATTTTGGCATCTACTCTTTTTAAACATTCAGGACATAAACTCAATGTAAAATCGTAGTAGTTATATTTTCTTTCTGGCATTTTTTATTTTTAGAATTATAAATTTCGTGTAATATACATAACAAACTATACATAATATTTGAATAGTACTTAAACTAAGTATAAAGAAAGTATTTGGTTTTAAAAATTCTATGAAAAAGCGAAAACCAAAGTAGGCTAACATAAAAAACTTAAAAAGTTCTCCTGATTGTAAAATGTATTCTTTCTTTAGGTATTTTAAGCTGATGAATAATATTATTAAAAACACCAACTCATATAACGCTACCGGATGTCTTAAAATACCGTCACCTAAATTCATTCCAAAAAAGAACTTAGTTTCTATTCCGTAGGTAAATTCATTTATTCCTGAAAGAAAGCATCCAATTCTTCCTATGAAAATCCCTACAATTATTGGGAGCACAAACAAATCACCAGACGATTTTGTTTCTCCTATTATTTTTTTCGCAATTTCAACACCTAACAAACCACCAAACAAGCCTCCCATAATTGTTTTTGTATTCAAAATTTGAAGCATGTTTTCTGTAGAAAAAGTGACTAAAGGATTTTCTAACACTCCCACTAACCGAGAACCTATCAAAGCCCCAGCTGCTGCACCTAAAATAATAGACAACCTATTATGAGAAGAAATATAATCTTCTTTTTTCTTACGCAAGAAAACATAATAACGAAAGGCTAAAAAAAATGCTAAATATTCTAAAATAAGATGAATATTAAGTGTATAACCAAATAAAATAGGTTCAAAAGGTAGTTCCAATAAAAAAGTTTGTGAGTTAAAAAGCGAAATATACGTAATTACTCAAAAAAAAGTAACTTTGCAGCATGGTAAAAATAGGTAACATAGAACTTCCTGATTTTCCGCTGTTATTAGCGCCAATGGAAGATGTGAGTGATCCACCGTTTAGAGCTTTATGTAAAGAAAACGGTGCTGATGTGGTGTATACTGAATTTATTTCTTCGGAAGGATTGATTCGCGATGCAGCAAAGAGTGTAATGAAGCTAGATATTTACGAAAAGGAGCGCCCTGTGGGGATTCAAATTTTTGGCGCAAATTTAGATTCTATGTTACGTTCGGTTGAGATTGTTGAAAAAACGAATCCAGATATTATCGATATCAATTTTGGGTGTCCTGTAAAAAAAGTAGTTTCTAAAGGGGCTGGTGCTGGAATTTTAAAAGATATTGATTTAATGGTTTCTCTTACCGAAGCCATGGTTAAACACTCCAACTTACCTATTACTGTAAAAACTCGTTTGGGTTGGGATCATGATTCTATCCGAATTATTGAAGTTGCCGAACGTTTACAAGATGTTGGCTGTAAAGCTATTTCAATTCACGGACGTACACGTGCTCAAATGTACAAAGGTAGCGCTGATTGGGCTCCAATTGCTGAAGTAAAGAACAATCCGAGAATGCATATTCCTGTATTTGGAAATGGGGATGTTGATTCTCCTGAAAAAGCCATGGAAATGCGTGACAAATACGGATTAGATGGCTGTATGATTGGTCGTGCTTCTATTGGATATCCTTGGTTTTTTAATGAGGTAAAACATTTTTTTAAAACTGGTGAACATTTATCTAAACCAACCATTTCTGAACGTGTTGATATGGCTCGTCGTCATTTAGAAATGGCTATTGACTGGAAAGGTGAACATTTAGGTGTTGTAGAAACAAGAAGACACTACACAAATTATTTTAAAGGAATTCCACATTTTAAAGAATACAGAATGAAAATGGTTACTTCTGATGATCCTAAAGATGTTTTTGCTGCTTTTGATGAAGTACAAACTAAATTTGGAAATGCAACAATTCCTGAAATAGGATAAATATTCTATCGCTCAATAAAATTTTTTGAAATTCTAGAACTTGCTATCTTTGCAGCTAAATAACCTAGAACTGAGATTGTGATGACTACTATCAGCAGGTTTAACCATTTAAACTCTACTGGATATGCTAAATTTTGTGTAATCATTAACAATTCAAATCGTTGTTGGATTAGCACAATAATTACCCCTAAAACAATTCCTATACTCATTCCTACCAATGTTAATAAAAAACCTTGTAGTACGAATATTTTTTTTATATCGTTTATACTACTTCCTAAATTAAACAGCGTTTTTAGGTTTTGACGTTTATCGATAATCATCATTATGATTGACCCGATGACATTAAACAAAGCAATAGCAACAATTAAAGTAAAAATTAAATACGAAATAAAGTTTTCAGTATTAATTACTTTATAATACAAGGTATTTAACTGTGCACGGGTTTGCACTTTTAATTCATCTCCTAAAACATTTTGCAAATTCTTTTGGAATGTACCAAAATTCACCCCTTCTTTTAAACGAAGTTCAACACCTGTAATTTGATTATCATCATACCCTAACAACTCTTGAGCAAGTGAAGCCTCTGTAAAAACGTATTTATTCTGAAATTCTTCTGAACCTGTATACACACCTACTATTTGTGTTGACACAGATCTAAAAGCATTGTTCGCATTAATAAATCCTTTTCCTGGCTTTGGAACTAAAACTTGAAGTGCTTCACCAAAATTAAAAATCCCTAACGATAATTTATACGATATTCCGTACCCTACTACTGCTGTATTCTTATATTTTTCATCAATCCAAGTACCTACTGTTAACAAAGAGTCTGTTGGAATAATTTTTGAATAATTTGAATCTACCCCTTTTATTTGGGCAATATGCTCCTTGTCTTTATACTTTAAGAAAACACGTTCTTCAACAACTTTTGAAGCTACTTCTAGCTCTTTATTTTGTTGCAAGACACTATCTAATTCTTGTGAATATTGAAAAGTTTTTCCTTTAGATGCTGTAATTTTTATATCTGGATCAGATGCATTTAGTAACGAATCACTAAACGTTTTTAACCCTGAAAAACCAGACAATACAACAAACAAGGCTAAGGTACCAACCACAACACCAAAAACAGCTATTGCTGTAATAATATTAATCGCATTAGTACTTGTTTTTGAAAACAGGTATCGTTTAGCTATGTATAAAGAGAAGTTCAAGCATTAATAAATTTAGCTAGCCAATGTAACAAAAATTATTAACGTTTTTGACGACGAGGTAAAACATCTGGGTTTTTTATCGGATCTACATCTTTTCCTTTTAAAGACTTATCAATATCTTCAATATAATCCAAACTATCATCTCCAAAGAACAACAGTTCTGGCATTCTTCGTAATTGATTTTTTGTTCGTTGTGCTAATTCATGACGAATTAAAGGTGTATTTGATACCACTCCTTTAATAATTTCGTCTCTTTTATCAGAAGGGAAAACACTTAAGTATACTTTCGCCACCCCTAAATCTGCAGTAACCGAAACTTTAGAAACCGATATAATCACCCCCTTCATTCCATCTTGAGCAGCACGTTGTAAAACGTCTACCAAATCCTGTTGCAACACTCCTGCTATTTTTCGTTGTCTATTTGTTTCTTCCATGCTGCAAATTTAAGGATAAAATTACGGAGTGTAAATTTTATTTTTTATGGCGTACATAACTAAGCCAACTCTGTTTCTTACGTTTAGTTTCGTAAACAAACTATCTCGATAGCCATCAATAGTTTTTGGACTTAAAAACATTTTTTCTGCAATTTCTTTATACGTCAATTCAGAACACGCTAACTTCATAAAAGTTATTTCATTATCCTTAAACGCAAAGTTATTTCTTGAATTTTTCCCTGAAACTGAATCTAACAAAAGAGTGGTAACATTCCTAGTATGATAAAATCCACTATCCATCATTTCTAACAGTGCTTTCTCTAGAATTTCTTTTTTGGTATCTTTTAACAAGTACCCTACAGCACCTGCTTTTAACATTTTTAAAATAGTTCCATCTGTATCTTCTACAGACAATGCCATAACATGAACTTGTGGATAATTATTCACTATCCATTCTGTAGTTTCAATACCATTCATCACCGGCATATTTACATCTACTAAAACTAAATCTGGTATATTTTTAGGCGATGCTAAAAACTTTTCTTCGACTTCTTTACCATTTTTGCAAGTATAAAGCACCTTAAATTTATCAAAAGTGTTTACCATACCTTCGATAGCTTGTGACAATAACGTATGATCATCTACAACAACAACTGAGTATTTCATGATTTCTTAGGTTATATTTAGTTAATTAGTTGTTGGGGAAATACACTAAGGTTCTTTAAATATAATAATTTATTATTAAACTCGTGCCTTTTTGCGGCTCTGACGTAAACTTTGCCTTTGCATTAATTAGCTTTGCTCTTGCTTTTATATTTTGTAGTCCTAAACCTTTTAATCTGGCTCTTTCCATGTCAAAACCTACCCCATTATCTTGAGCTTTTACCTCTATTGAATCTTCTTTATAGCTTAAAAAAACTTCCAATTTAGATGCTTTAGAGTGCTTTATCGTGTTAGAAAAAAACTCTTGAAGAATTCTAAAAATAATTATTCCATGTTTTTGATTTATCTCTTGTTCTTCTCCTGTTACTATTAAACTTGCTTCGATATAATTCAACCTATTAAATCGTTCAATCTCTAACTCTAAAGCTTCTCTTAATTTTATGTTATTAATAAAATCAGGATTAATTATTTTTGATAAGGCTCTTACTTCTGTTAAGCTTTTTGCTATAATTTCAGAGATTTCTCCCATATTTTCTGGAGAGGCATGTTGTAATTGTATTTTTGCTAATGTTAGGAGTTGCCCTATGTTATCATGCAACTCCCAACTAATATTTCTTAAAGTTTCTTCTCTTATTTCTATTTGAGTCTCAGCAATTTCACGTTCGTAACGTTTTTTATTTTTATCTCGCTCTTGCAACAATTTATTCTTACGGCGTTGAAACACCGTAAACAATGTCACCAAAAAAACAATAATAATAACAATTACTATTGTGGTAACAATTAATATTCTACCTTCTTGTTGCTCCATAGTAATCCAAAAGATATAATGATATTCATCAAGACAATTAACGAGTGTAAAATTGGTAATAAATCTCTATTTTTCATGTAACTCCAAAAACTAAAAAAGGGAATCGCCGGTAAATGAAAAACAAGAAATCCTACGGATACCCAAAAAGGCAGTAATTTTTTATAACTTAATATCTCATTTGACAATAATAGTTCTCTTAAATATAGAAATATCATAACCCCTACATTAAAAGAACCAACTATACTAGTATAGTATATATAGTTTTTATCAAAAAAAGTAATAACCCACAAAAAAACTAGAACAGAAAGTAAGATATATGAAATTTTTAGATATTTACTTTTTTTTAATAAAACTCTATATAAAAAGAAAATCGTAACGTGTTCAAAAATTAAATGAAAATGATAAATTATAAAATTAGGCTTTTTTAATCTAATTAACTCCCAACCTACTAGCTCAACAAAAAATGTAATCACAAGAAATAGAGTTAATAGCTTTATAAAGATTGTTTTCTTTTTTAGAAAAAAAACACAGCTTAGTAAAGCTACTAGAAACTCTGAATACAGGTACAAAGGAAAACTAAATAGATTCATTAATTTTTTTTTTCGTTTAGTATGGTGGAGCTAAACTTCCTTGATTCCCAGCTCCACTTAATAATTCATCATCTTGAGGTGAAGCAAACATAAACCCTGCTTTGTTTTCTCTCACTGTTTTAATTCTATAATTGTAATCATCTCTTTTCCCCTTCTCAAACTCTTTTTTTGTATTATATATCCATTTGTATCCATGCTTTTCTAGCATTTCTTTAAACGTTACTAATTTTCCTTGTTTTGCAGATTGTACAGGGTCAAAAGCTATTTGTTTGCCATTAACTGTAGTCGTAGGAATATAAATTAGACTGCTATAGCTATTCCCTGTATCTTTATGATTTTCTTTAGCTGTAGAGATAAAACTAATTCCCGTAATTTTAATTTTTGCTTTCTTACTAAGGTTTTCTACGTGTCCCAAATACTTTTTAAATTGTACAAAGTCAAATGTGTTAGCACGTGTATCTTCATAGCCTAAGGCCTCTTCTAGTGGTGCAATTCTTGTTCTATCATAGCTTGATAGCATTTGAATGATTTCCTTATAGTTTAACATTTCTTTTGTTCTTCCTTCATCAGAGTAACAAAAAGTACCTTCTGGCACTTGAGACTGCCAATCGTCACAGTCACATTTATTTCCATTTATCTTATCACATGAAATAGCAAAACTCATTACAAGAGTTAACAATAATAATTTAAGTTGGTTAGTGTTTTTCATAATAAAATTGATTTTTTGATTTTCTAAATATAACGGCTTATTTCTTAATAAAAAAAACGGAATTACTCAGAAACCCTTTAAAGCCTCAGTTATCAACTAGTTACTTAACATACAACAACCCACAAACAGGAAAAACCCCTTATCTCTACAAATGTTTTAACTATTGCTTTTTCATGACATAAACTCTTGTTTTTTTTTAATAAATCTCATTTTTTATTCCCTAAAGCTTACAAAGGGAAAAACCTTCTTAAAAACCTAGGATTATTACAATGTTTTTACAGTTATACTCCTCGAAAATATACTTCAGGTTTATTTCAATTTTGCCTTCAGTTATTTCGAAATACTAGGCGAACACCGAAAAGCCTAATTATAAACAGAGTAGGTACACAAAATAAAAAATATGCCAAATTTAGTTCCAGAATTAAACAGTTTAGACTTCAACGTATATGTTGGGGGTCCTTTACAGGCTGCAATACAAGCACAAACAGCAGCTTCAATGGCCACTGTAAATTTTATTAAAGAAGTAGGTTTTGAAAAAGACAATAACCCTACTAATCCAGATTCATTACGTTATGTTGATTTTCAATATGAAAAGTCAGTACCTAACCCTGATTACGATCCAAATGAAGCCATTGGTCCTGACAATCTAAAATTCATAAAAAGCGAAATTGAAATCAAAGTACCATTTTTAACAATGCTTACCATTCCATCAATTCGTATTGATGAAGTAAACATTGATTTTAATGCACGCTTGAGTTCTACTGAAACAAGAAACGTATCGTCTGAGTTTGCAGCTAGTGCAGAATTAGGAATCAATTACAAAATTGTAAACTTTAAAGCTTCTGCTTCATACAAAAGAAACACATCTCAAGGCGTTAAGGTTGATAAAACATATAATCTTGGGGTAAAAGTTCGTGCCGTAAACGACGAGTTACCTGAAGGATTAAGTAGAATTTTAAATATGCTAGAGGACAGTATTGCTGCTGTAGCTTAACATTCATAACTACGAGGTTGTACCGTACCAAACCGTACAACCTCTTTTTAAAAATTTTTATTATGGTAAATTTAAATGAATATTTAGGGGGAATCGCCACCAGCATTGCAGAAGCACGTTTAATGTCTGATTTGAAATCTTTAGAGATTGCTGAGAAGTTTTCACGCCATGAACTCTTGAAACATTTTTCTATTCCTCGTTTTAAAGCACAAAATATTGAACTCACCATTCCTGTAGCGATTGGAGAATTAGAAGAGACTTATGAAGCCGATTACGAACCTATTGATAATGTTACTTTCAATTCACAAGCCTATACAATTTTAAAAGATGCTTCAAAAATTACTTCTTTTGACAGAAAAACATCTACTATGCTTCGCTCAATAATAGCACAAAGAACAGATGAACTTGAAAAAAACATAAAAGCAACTGGTGAAATCGACCCTGTATTATCAAGGTTTTCACAACAATTATCTGAAGAGTTTATCTCTATTTATAATGAAAAAGTAAGTTACGACATATTAGTTAAAAAACTTAATTCAGAATTAAGACCATCTATTAAAAGTAGACAAATAACACAAAAAAACACGAAAGTTATTGTAGAAGCTCATAAACTAAACGAAATCAAACCTGAAAATATAGTTCAGATTAAAATGACTTTAAATGAAGAAGGCATGGAGTGGTATACTTCAGAAAATGAAGATGGTGTAAGAGAAACCAAATTATTACCAGAATAGTTATGAGAAAATCAATTACAAAAATAACCAATCAACTCAAAACTCAATTGAATGAAATACATGAATTGGCGAATCAAATTGAGAAAAAAAATACACAAAGCGCTAAAAATATTCGCAATTGGTTGTTAGCTACAGAAGAAGTATTAAAAGCACTTAACTTACCAGATTCATCCAAATTTGCAGTTAAAAGAGCCATGTTAAGTTCATTCATCCCAAATAGTAGAAATAAGAAAAAAGAGACTCTACAATTAGGAGCTTCAACATTAACAGAAGCTCAACAAGACTTATGGGAAGTATACACTCCCTATGCTACTATTTTAGATAATTCAACAACCTTGATAGAGCAACTTTTAGCAGTAATTTACCAAACCAAGCAGTTTAAATACGACACAAATGAAGATTTTACGCAATTCCTAGAACAAGTTTGGAGGTTTTGTTGCAATCATGAACAACTTAAAGGGATTAGTTCACAAATACTTTCAATGATAAATCAATCAGACGTACTTATTATTATGGCTGAAAAAATAGCAATAGAAAGTTTATAAATAGTTCGCTATATTTTTTACTTTTACCTTATGAACAAAATCGAACATATTGGTATAGCCGTTAAAGACTTAGAAAAATCTAACTCATTATTTGCTTCTCTTTTTGGAGAATCACATTATAAAATTGAAGAAGTTGCTAGCGAAGGAGTAAAAACTTCGTTTTTTAAATCTGGTCCTAATAAAATTGAATTATTAGAAGCTACGAAACCTGACAGCCCTATAGCCAAGTTTATAGAAAAAAAAGGAGAAGGAATTCATCACATTGCTTTTGCTGTTGATAACATAAAAGAAGAAATTAAGCGTTTACAAGGTGAAGGTTTTACTGTTTTGAATGAAACTCCTAAAAAAGGAGCCGATAATAAACTAGTAGCTTTTTTGCATCCTAAAACTACCAATGGTGTACTTATTGAGTTATGCCAAGAGATAGAAGAATAGGAACAGTTTAAAAATTAAATATTTGTATCTTGCAACGCCTTAAAATCAGTATTTACTAATGACAACCTCTTTTGATTCTTTTCAAAAACGCCGATTACAATCTTCATACATATCAGTAGTAGTAAGTATTGCTTTAGTACTTTTTATGATTGGTGTTTTAGGTTTAGTTCTTTTAAAATCAACAAAAGTTGCAAACCACTTTAAAGAAAAAGTAGTTATGACGCTTTTCTTAAAAGATGAAGTAGCTGATAAAAACATTAAAAGTCTTAAAGAATCAATTAAAAAAGAGACGTTTGTTAACAAGGTAGTCTATATTTCTAAAGAAGACGCTGCCAAAGAATATAAAAAAGATTTAGGTGAAGATTTTTTACAGTTTTTGGGAGACAACCCGTTAAAAAATGGAATAGACATTTACTTGAAAGCAGATTTTGTGACTCCTGAAAAAATGAGTGAACTTGAAAAGTCTTTTGATAAAAATAAATTTGTAGCCGAAGTAAGTTACGACAAACCATTGGTACAATTACTTACCAAAAACATCCAACGCATTAGCTTTTGGTTATTGGTATTAAGTGGTTTTTTTGGGTTAGTTGCTATTATTTTAATTAACAGCTCTATCCGATTATCAATCTACTCAAAACGATTCAACATAAAAACCATGCAAATGGTTGGTGCCACTAAGAGTTTTATTCGTAGACCTTTTATTTGGCAAAGTATCAAACTAGGTTTACTAGGAGCTTTTATATCTATAAGTGGATTGGGTGTTTTAATTTATTATGTAGACAAATATATCCCTACATTAGAACTACTTACAGATTATGCTGCTTTAGGGTATGTAGCTGGAGGAGTTATACTTGTTGCATTTTTTATTACATGGATTAGCACCTTCTTTGCTACACAACGATTCTTAAACTTACAAACCAACGATTTGTATTACTAAATTATTTATGAAAAAAGATAATTCATCAAAACAAGAATTTCTATTCGGTAAGCGAAATTATATCATCATGCTTATTGGTATCGCTGTAATTGCCTTAGGGTTTATTTTAATGGCAGGTGGCGGTAGCGACGACCCTAACGTGTTCAACTCTGAAATATATGGTTGGCGTAGGATTCGTTTAGCTCCTACCTTAGTAATTATCGGATTGGGTATAGAAATTTATGCTATTTTTGCCAATCCTAAAAAATAAACATGGATTTATTAGAAGCAATTATCCTTGGAGTCATTCAGGGACTTACTGAATTTTTACCAGTTTCATCTAGTGGTCATTTAGAGTTAGCAAAAGCTTTATTTGGAGATACTTCTGTACCTCAAGAAAGCCTAACATTTACTGTTGTTCTACACGCTGCTACAGCACTCAGTACTATTGTAGTATTTAGAAAAGAAATTGCTGAAATTCTTAAAGGGCTTTTTCAGTTTACATGGAATGAGGAAATGCAGTTTTCTGTGAAAATTATTCTTTCTATGATTCCTGCTGTAATTGTAGGTCTAGCCTTTGAAAAGGAGTTGGAAATTTTTTTTGGAGGAAAAATTTTATTAGTAGGTTTTATGCTTTTAGTAACTGCTGTATTGCTTTTATTGGCTGATAAAGCTAAGAACACTAATAAAAGTGTTTCTTTTAAGAACTCTGTAATTATAGGAGTCTCTCAAGCAATTGCCATGTTACCTGGGATTTCACGTTCAGGAGCTACTATTTCAACATCAGTTTTATTAGGTGTAGACAGAACCAAAGCTGCTCGTTTTTCTTTTTTAATGGTTGTACCGTTAATTTTAGGAAAAGTAGCTAAAGATATTTTAAGTGGAGACATTAATTTTCAGAGTTCAGAAATTGTTCCATTATCAGCTGGTTTTATCGCTGCTTTCATCTCTGGATTGTTAGCATGTACTTGGATGATAGCCTTAGTTAAAAAGAGTAAGTTATCTTATTTCTCTTTATACTGTGCTATTGTAGGTTTAATTGCCATTGGCTATTCTTTATTTTTTTAGATGACTGCAGAAGATTACAAAAACGGACAAGTTTTATTAATTGATAAACCTTTAGAATGGACTTCTTTTCAAGTCGTAAACAAACTACGTTGGCATATTCGTAAACGTTTTGATATCAAAAAAATTAAAGTTGGGCATGCTGGAACTCTAGATCCTCTAGCTACTGGTTTGCTAATTATTTGCACTGGTAAACAGACCAAAAACATTAACGAATATCAAGGACAGGTAAAAGAATATACGGGTACATTTGTTATTGGTGCTACCACACCTAGTTACGATTTAGAAACAAAAATTAACGAAACGTTTCCTACGGAACATCTTACGGAAGAATTACTACACAAAACTACTGAGCAGTTTACAGGAAAAATTCAACAAAAGCCACCTATTTTTTCTGCGATTAAAAAAGACGGAAAGCGCTTATATGAATTAGCTCGAAAAGGTGAAACTACCGAAATTAAAGCTCGTGAAGTTGAAATCAATGAATTTGAAATCACCAATATTGATTTACCTAACGTAGAATTCCGAATTGTATGTAGTAAAGGAACTTATATTCGTTCTATTGCCAACGATTACGGAGAAGCGTTGAATTCTGGAGCACATTTATCTGTTTTAAGAAGAACTAAGATTGGAGATTTTTTAGTTGATAATGCTCAGAGTGTTGATGAGTTTATCAACTCTTTAGAAATGGAATAATTTTTACTTATCAAATCGAAAATTATTTATTACTATGAAAAAAAAATTACTTCTGTTAATCATTCTATTAACAGCTCAATTCACTTTTACTCAAGAAAACTACAAAAAACCTTATTTTACAGGAAGTATTAGCACAACATTCGCTATAAATGAAAATTATACATTAGACCCTGATGATGATGAATCTTTTTTAGAACCTGCTTCTCTTTTAATTCGCCTAGGTGCTGGATATCAACTTCACAGGCGTTGGCAAATTGGTATAAATGCTGGTTTTGACCATCACTTTAGATTTGGCATCAACGCTATCCCTTTATACGGTAGCTTACGTTATAATATTGTTGATAAAGACAACGATAATTTTTTCATTGAGTATAACCAAGGGAAAATGTGGAGACCTTCTTCTAAATATGAAAATGGTAATTACTACGGATTAGGGGTTGGGGTACAAGTAACGGGAGCAAGTAGGTGGAATACTATTGTACGTTTAGACTATCACAAAAAAGCTATTCAAAACTTTAAAAACGGTCATTTAGATAGTGTGTCTATCGGTATTGGTTTTTCTTTCTTTTAAAAAAATTATTTTAAAAATCTACTATACCAACTTTCTGTAATTGGTACTTCCCAATAATTTTCTAATTCTACTTTAGTTTGTACTAAATTATCAAAAACTATTGTTTTAGCTGATACAGACTTCTTTTTAAGCAGCTTTTTAAACTCTTTGACGTCTTTGTACTGAGTAAATTCTCCTTGCTTAAAACACACATTCATTTTATCTAACAGCTCCACTTCGTATTCTTGCTGTAGTTGTAAAATAAATGCTACTTGTTTATCAATATCTGCATTCGTTAATATTAAACCTTCTTCCACAGAAAAGATAATAAAACGATTATATTTCAGCTCAAAAGAAGCTTTGAAGTCAGTATCTTCAGACTTCCATCCATCAATAAAGCCTTGTAACTTTTCTTTTAGTCCGTCAATTTCTTGCGGATAAAATTTTCGACTTGATGGATATACCCAAACTTTTGCCTCTTCTGATAAACTACTGAATTCTACAAACATATTTATTCCTTATGAACGCAAAGATACAGAAAACAATTCCCCTTTTTAACAAAAACAAAAAGGGGAATTTCTAGCTTTTTTATGTACTTTATTACTGAAGCATTGATACTAAATCTTCTTGTGTATTTTCTCCTTTATTTTTGTTGTACCAAACTTGTAAATCTGTTTTAAAGTCAGCATCCAAGCTACCATGTTTTTCTTTATAATCAACAACCATTTTAGTTGCTGTGGTAGGTCTTGGCCCCCATGTGTTGATTACTTCGTTCTCCTGATTTAAAGCAATTAACTTAGGTATTGATCTTCCTCCATTTGTTAAAAATTCATCCATCAACTCTAGGTTTTCATCTCGTAAAACTAGTTTTAAATTGATGTTTGGATTTTCTTCTGCTATTTTATTAATTACAGGTAAGTTTTGTGCTGCATCACCACACCATCCTTCCGTTAATACTAACCAAGTTTGTGGTTCTTTTACATCTTTAATTTTAGCAAGCGTTTCTTCAGTAAGTTTTACCGTTTTGTCTAAACGCTTCATACGTTTATCATTTAACTTACTATAGTTTAATAAATCATCTGATTGATTAGGTCCAGTAGATTTTCCTTGTGCTAATAAGTCACTTACTAAATCTCTATATTCACTGTAAGAGAGCGCCTTTTCTAAGCTATTTTGGATAATTTTTTTCATCGTAAATGTATTGTTATTACAAAAGTATTTTATCTATAGTAAACCTTAGGTAACCCAAGTTACAATTCACTATAAAACTTGAATAACATAGACGAAAACATAAATACAACCTTACACTTCTGCTGACTCTTCAGTTTTAGCTTGTAAATTGGTAATAATATCTTTAGTCATAGAAGCTAAGTCAAACTGATGCCTCCATCCCCAATCTTTTCTTGCCGCTGAATCATCAATTACTTGAGGCCAACTATCAGCAATCACTTGTCTAAAATCTGGATTATACGTTATGGTAAATTCTGGAATGTATTTTTTAATTTCAGTCGCTATTTCAGCTGGGGTAAAACTAATTGCCGCTAAGTTGTATGAAGTTCTTGTTTTAATATTTTCTTCATCCGCTTGCATTAACTGTACAGTTGCATTGATAGCATCGTCCATATACATCATTGGTAAACGTGTATTTTCTGATAAAAAGCACTCAAAAGTTCCTTTTTTTAAAGCATCAAAATAAATATCAACAGCATAATCGGTAGTTCCTCCACCTGGTAAGGTTTTCCAGCTTATAATTCCTGGGTAACGAATGCTTCGTACATCTACCCCATATTTATCGTGGTAATAATTACACCAATGCTCTCCTGCTACTTTACTTATTCCATAAACCGTAGAAGGTTCCATAATGGTTTGCTGTGGTGTATTCATTTTTGGTGATGTTGGTCCAAAAGCTGCCATTGAACTAGGCCAATATATTTTTTGAATATGCTTTTCTTTTGCTAACTCTAACACCGCTAATAACGAAGTCATGTTTAAATCCCAGCCTTTTAATGGGTACTTTTCTGCAGTTGCTGATAACATTGCAGCCATTAAATACACTTGGGTTACTTTATATTTTTGAACAACACTTAAAATTTGCTCTTGATTGGTAGCATCAATGATTTCAAAAGGCCCTGAGCTCATCATTTCAGCATTTCCTTCTCTAATATCGGAAGCTATTACATTATCTGTCCCATAAATAGAACGTAATTTTTGGGTTAATTCTGTTCCTATTTGCCCGCAAGCTCCTAAAATTAATATCGTTTCACTCATTTTAAATTATTCAAAAATAGATGTTTGCAAAGTTATTAAATTTAAGATTTCGCAAAAAGTATTTGCTCTTTTTTAACTATCTACAAAAGAGATAGCTAATCTACTGATTTCAAACTTCTAATTTAATTCTGTAAAGAATACCAAGTAAAATATGTACTTTTATCCCCTAATTATTTTATTGAAATGGGTCGTTTTTTATTTGTTATTGCTTCATTATTTTTTTTAGTTACTTCTTGTGAAAAAAAAGAAAAACAAAAGGAAGTGTTACCTACTAAAACTGAAATGAATATTTCGGTTAAGCATACTGATTATTCTGAAATAAACGAAAAGTACATTGACGAAATTAAACCTTGGAAAGAATATTTTACTGTTGAAGATTTTTTACAAGAATTAAAAAACACTACTCCTATTGAGGCTTTAAATAATGCTTTAGAACTAAAGACACTTACTAAGCAATTTAAAGATAGTTTAAATATTGAAATACTTAAAACACCTGCTTTTAAAGCTCGTATTAATGTTTTTGAAAATGAAACTTTACGTTTAGCTGATATGACCTTTATTCCATCTATTTCAGCACACCAAGTTAACAGTCAGGTTGAAAAAATTATGATGCTTTTTAGTAGTGTTAATGATAAGATTAATACAGTTTACACTAAGAAAAAGTTTGATAGTGAAATAAATCTTGATAGCCTATTTAAGAATCAATAGTTTTTAAGGCTTCGTATATTAAACTACTTTCAAACCCTCTGTATAAAAGATAGTCAGCAATTTTCTTTTTTCGTTTAAAGTGATTGGTTTCTGAAACTGATTCATTTTTTTTCTCCACCAAATTGTATAAAGTTTTAATGTATTCTTCTTCATCTATTTCTTTTAAGGCTGACTTTATATTATAAGCAGAAATATCTCTAAATTTCAATTCTCTAACGATTCGGTCTTTTCCCCATTTTTTAATTCTGAATTTCCCTCTAGCAAAACTTTTCGCAAAACGTTCTTCATTTAAAAAATTATGCTCTAGCAAGTGTAATAAAATATGTTCTCTTGCTTCTGGAATTAAGCTATAATCTTTAAGTTTTTTCTCTACTTCTTTATGACATCGATCTTGATACACACAATACTGCTCAATCTTTCTTTTTATTTCTTCAACTGTAAAAACGGGTTTATTCATAGCACGAAAATATAAAAAAGGGTTAAAAGAAACTTACTTTTAACCCTTTTTACAGTTAACAAAAAATCAATTATAAAACGCTACGTAACCACATTTTAAACTTAGTGATTAAGTAGAATAATATCGGTACTACAATTAATGTTAAGAAGGTTGCTATGAATAATCCATAAATAACAGTCCACGCTAATGGACCCCAGAAAATCACATTATCCCCTCCAACATATATGTGCGGATTTAACTCACTAGCTAAGGTAAAGAAATTAATATTCAACCCTGTTGCTAATGGAATTAATCCTAAAATAGTTGTTATTGCTGTTAATAATACTGGGCGTAAACGTGCTTTACCTCCTCTAATCACAGCTTCTCCTAAAGTGTTTACATCTAAATAATCATCAGAAGACAACCCATGCTCTACTTTCTTTCTATCTATTAGTAATTGAGTATAGTCGAGCAGTACTACCCCGTTATTTACTACAATTCCCGCTAGCGAAATAATCCCCATCATAGTCATCATAATTACGAATGGTTTTGCCGTAATAATTAATCCTCCAAATACACCTATTAAACTTAAGAAGATTGCTAGCATGATGATTGCTGGCTTAGAAACAGAGTTAAACTGGAAAATTAAAATCAAGAAAATTAATCCTAGCCCTCCAAAAAATGCTTTCAATAAAAAAGCCATTTGCTTTTCTTGCTCTTCTATTTGCCCTGTGTAATCAACTTTTACTGAATCTGGTTGTTCAGTAAACGTTTTCATTTCATTTCGGATTTGTGATACAATGGCTGCTGCATCTGTATATCCTGGAGCTAAAGCTGAATATACCGTTACCACTCTTTTTACATCTTTGTGTTTAATAGCGCTAAACCCAGAGGTATTTGTTTGTTCTGCTACTGCTGATACAGGAATTTCTTTAATTGTTCCTGAAGACATATCTCTAAAAGTAATTTTCTGATTGAAAATCGCGCTTTTATTATATCTGTTTTCTTTATTAAAACGAACGTAAATATCATAATCATCACCATCTTCTTTATAAATACCTGCTTTAGATCCAAAAATAGCATTACGCAATTGATTTCCTACTTGTGATGAACTTACCCCTAATTCTCCTGCCTTTTTACGATCAACATTTACCAACATTGATGGTTTAGATTTGTTTACATCAATCTTTAACTCATCAATTCCTGCAATACTTTTTGAGTTGATAAAATCACGCATTTTTTCAGCAGTATTGATTAATTCTGCATAATCATTTCCTTCTAACTCAATATTGATAGGATATCCTGCTGGTGGACCTACTGCTTCTTTTTCTACTGAAATTTCTAACCCTGGGTAAATTCCTCTTAATGCTTCGGTTACTTTTCTTTGTAACTCTTTACTATCTGCTCCCCTACGAAATTTGTACTCACGCATTGAAGCCGTAATTTTTCCTTTATGAGGCATTTCTGCTGTTGAACCTCCATCAGTTTGCGGGTTACCTGAACCTGCTCCTACTTGAGATACCGCACTTTCTACTAAGAAATTATAACCATTATCTATGTATTCTGGTAAATTTAACACTTTGTACACGCGTTCTTCCAAATCTTTCATAATCAGATTTGTCTTTTCTATATCAGTTCCTTGTGGATATTCGATATACACAATAATCTGATTCGGTGTATTATCTGGGAAAAACTCAACTTTTGTGCGCTGACTTCCTATTGAAGCTCCAAATCCTCCAAAAGCAACAAATAATAAAACTAACGTACCTAAAGAAATAATGTACGGTCTCCAACCTCTCAAGGCAGCTCTTAACATTCTCTCATAAAAACGTTCCCAACGCGGTAACACTGTATTTTGAAAACGATTTGCCCAAGGACGTAACGCTAATCGGTAAACCCATAACATAATAGCTGTAAATACCATCACCGTACCCAAAGCTCTATAAGTCCCTCCTAAAAAGGCTATTAATAAACCTATTATTGCCATTATAGCTGATAAAATAATAATCCGCTTTAACGGCATATTTTTATCCTCAACACTCATAAATTTAGATACTAGCACCGAGTTAAAAAATATTGCCACAAATAACGAAGAACCTAATACTACAGATAATGTTACAGGAAAATAAATCATAAACTGCCCCATAGTTCCTGGCCACATTCCTAAAGGAATAAATGCTGCTACTGTTGTTGCTGTTGAGATAATAATTGGAAATGCTATTTCACCGATTCCTTTTTTTGCTGCTTCAATTCTTGGCATCCCTTCATCCATTAAACGGTATACATTTTCAACAACTACAATACCGTTATCTACTAACATTCCCAGTCCCATAATTAATCCAAAAAGAATCATAGTATTCATAGTGTATCCTAGCCAACTCAATATCATTAATGACATAAACATTGACATTGGTATTGCAAATCCAACAAATAGGGCATTTTTGAACCCTAAGAAGAACATTAATACTAAAACTACTAGGATAACCCCAAAGATGATGTTATTTACCAAATCATCTACCTGACCAATAGTTTTTGAAGATTGATCGTTAGCGATGGTTACTTTTAAATTACTCGGAAATATGTTAGCTTTGGTAGCTTCTACAATTTTCTGTATTTTTTCAGCAGCCTCCACCATGTTTTTTCCTGAACGTTTTTTAACATCCAGCATTACTACTGCTTCTCCAAACTCACGTGCATAGGTAGTTTTATCTTTATCTTTAAAAGAAACCTTTGCTATGTCTTTAAGGTAAATTGAGTTTCCTTTTTCTGATTTTACGACAAAGTCTTGTAATTCTTGCGGATCTTCAATCTCTCCTAAAATTCTAACAGTACGTCGTTGTCCACTAGCAATTAAATTACCTGCAGACATTGTTAAGTTTCCTCCATTAATTGCATTAATTACATCTTGGAAACTTACTTGCGCTGCCATCATTTTGTAAATATCAACTGCTACCTCAACTTCTTTTTCTTCAGCACCACGGATATCTACTTTTTTTATTTCTTGTAAATCTTCAATTTCGTCCTCCAAATACTCACCAAATTCTTTTAATTTATCTACTGGGTAATCTCCCGAGATATTGATATTTAGAATTGGCATTTCTTCAGAAATACTTAGTTCAAAAACATTTGGTTCTACTTTAGCTCCGTTAAACGTGGGCCAATCTTCTCCAGACGTTTCTTGATCTATTTCATCTTTTACTTTTTGTTTAGCTTGATCTACTGATATGTTTTCATCAAACTCAACAACCACCATTGAGTAGTCTTCTTGAGATGTAGAGGTTATTTCTACTACATTACTTACCGTTTTAAGTCTATCTTCTAACGGATCGGTAATTAACTTCTCTATGTCTTCAGCTGTATTTCCTGGATACAGAGAACTTATATAAATTTTGGTTTCTCTAATTTCTGGGAAATTTTCTCTTGGCATACTTAAAAAGGCAGAAATACCTGTTATAAGTATCATAACCATCATTACGTAGATAGTTGTTTTATTATTTATTGCCCAAGAGGATAAACCAAACTCTTTATCTACTTGTTTTTTTTGTTTTTCAGTCATTAGACGGATAGTTTTTGGTGTGTTACTTTGCTTCTTTTGAAAGAGTTAATACCTTAACCTCTTGTCCGTTTTTTACACTACGAGCTCCTTCTTCAATAATTTTTGTTCCGTTTTCAATTCCGCTTAAAACTTCAATAATATCTCCTTGCGTTTTCCCTGTAGTTATAATTATTTGTTTAGCGGTTCCTACCTGATCTTTTATGTTTTCTACCACATACACATATTGTTCACCTTTAGCATTCTCTGAAATAATACTTTGAGGAATTAAAATTGCTTTTTCATTAGAGTAATCATTGATTTTTAACTTCGCTGTTAAATTCGGTTTTATGCTTCCATCTTTATTTGGAACTTCAACTTCAACCTTGAATGTTCTGTTAGCTGGGTTTATAAAGTTACCTGCTTGACGGATTTTAGAAGTTAACTTCTCTCCTAATACAGGAAACTCAACCTCAACATTTTTTCCTTTTTTAATAGATGTAATATAACTTTCAGGCACATCTGTTTCGATATACATGTTTTTTAAGTTTACTATTCTAAAAATCTCAGACCCCATTCCTGGCGCCACTACAGTTCCTTGCTCTTTTATTACATCGTCAATTACTCCTGAAAAAGGTGCTGTAATTACTGATTTTGCTAACTGTCTTCTTAACTGACTAACAGCACTGGTTTGTGCTTCATAATTAGTTTTTGCTTGTAAAAACTGAATTTCTGATCCTATTTTTTGATCCCATAAACGTTTCTGGCGCTTATACGTTGTTTCTGCTAATGCTGCTTGTGCTTCAATCTGTGCTAATTGATTAGCTAAACCTCCATCATCAATTTTTGCTAAAGTTTGTCCTTTTTTAACATACTGTCCTTCTTTTACATAAATGCGGGTTAAAAGCCCTGGCATTTCGGGATAGATGAGTACATTCTGCTTTGTTTGTACAGCTCCTTGTAGTTCTAAATAATGATTAAAAGCTTCTTTCTTTGCCGAAAGAACTGTAATTAAAGGAACTTTTTTATTGGTATCTAATTCAGAAATTTTATCATTTAAAATCTTTATTTCATCAGATAGTGTTTGCATTTGTGTATCTAACGATGCTTTTTTCTCTCTAATTTTAGTTAAATCGTTAGATGCTATTACGTCTTGTATAGACTGCTCTTTTTTACCTCCACATGAGGCTAAAAGCAATGTAATGGCGAATAGTGAATATATTTTCCTCATTATAGTTGATTTTATTTTAGTGGTATGTTTAATGCGTTTTCTAATTGTGCTTTTTTAGCAATTACGTTTAACATTGATTGTACGTAATTATTTTGTTGTGTGTATAACTGGTTTTGTGCTTGTAGCAAATCAAAGCTTGAAGAAATTCCTTCAAAAAACTTTACTTGTTGCTTTTTTTCTATTCGTTCAGCTAGTGCTAAGTTTTTCTTAGCTGTTTCGTGATTTTCAATTCCTAATTGATACTCACTCTTAGCTCTCTCTACCTGTAAGTTTAGCTTTTGTTTTGCTTCTTCTAATCGAATGTCTGCATTTTCTAATGCTATTTTTGCTTGTTTCACTTTTGAGTTTCTTCCAAAAGAACTAAAAATTGGTACGTTTAAACTAACTCCTAACAAAGAAGACCCCAACCAACGTTGATTACTATCTAAAAAAGTAAATGAATCAGAAAAAGCTGTCACACCATAATTCACAAAAGCTGACAATGTTGGTAAATATTTACTTTGTTCTAACTTCATCAATAAACGTTTACTTTCCCTGTCATTCTGAGCAATTTTAAAATCAATATGATTATCAATATTAAATTGAGTAGCTAATAAGCTCAAATCAGTATTATCAACAACTAAATTATCTAGTGTAGAGGTTAATGTTAATTTAGTTTCAATTGAATTCCCTAAAGAAACATTTAACATTTGATATGCTATTTCTTTTAATCGTTCAGCATTTCTTAAGTTACTATCAACGTTTCCTAAAGTGATTTGTAATTGCTCTACGTTTTCTAACTCTGTTAACCCATTATCGTAGGTTTTTTGAGTTTCATTTAAGTTTTTCTCAAGTATTTTCTTATTATTTTCTAAAATATCAATTGATTTTTCAGTAACTAACACATTACCGTACGCATTAATAATAGCTTCACGTGTTGCTAGTTCTGTTTTTTCTTTTGCTTGTTCAGAGATTTTTAAATATGTTTTTGCTGATTGTAACCCTACCAAATACGAACCATCAAATAATAATTGACTTAAAGTAACAGATGCTTTAGTTGTTTGTTTTTTCGTAAAAATAAGTTCTTCATCCACCCCATCACTATTAAAATCAACCAATTGCACTTGCTGCTTTAACCAGTTTTGATAATCTACAACTCCATTAATTTGTGGTAAACCTATAGTCGTAGTCTCCCACTTTTTCTTTTTTGCTGCTTCTATATCGTTTAAGGACACTTTATTGTCGTAACTGTTTTTTATAGCATAATCAATTGCTTCTTGCATTGATAAACTCATTTCTTTTTCTTGAGCAATTATATATCCCGTAAAAAAGAACACAAATACACCATATATGTATTTCCTCATTGTTTTTAGTTTTGATTTATTTTTCTTAATTGTTTTTCTAATTCTTGTACTCCTTTTGGAGTAGCTATTGCTCTAATATGATATTCTAAAATTTCATACTCAATCTCCATAACCTCCTGCATATCATTACTATACAATTCACTTTCAAACACACCAAAGACTAGTGTGAAATAAAAATTGACTAATAGTTCTCCTTTTATCTTGGCTCTATACAAACCTTGCTCAACACCTTTTTTCAAGTTATCTACATTACAATCTCTAAACATACACACCTCACGTTCTACCAACTTTGTATATGTTTCTGGGTAATATTTTTTTAACTGATACATTGGTGAAGTTTTTGCATTTTTAAACATTTCTTTAAAAATTGCTTTCACTGCAAATTCTTCTTCTACGGCATTGTAATTTTGACTTTTAACTCTATCAATCGTTTCGCTAATTGTATTATGAACCGACTCTGTACTGGCATCTACCAAAGCTGTTTTATTTGAAAAATACTTGTACAATGTTTTTTTAGACATTCCAAGTTCTTTCGCTATATCGTCCATCGTTGTGCTTTTAAACCCTAAGGTTAAAAACATTTCTCCTGCTTTATTAATTATTTTATCTCTCATAATTGTTTGCAAATGTACAACAGGAAACTCTAGAAACAAAAAAAGTTTCCAGAGTTTTAATCTTTTTTTAACATTACGTTGTAGCTAAAATTTATGTTTACCTTATTTTTACAAAAATTTTCAGATTTGGACATATTATCATATCAATCAGACTTTATAGCTTTTTTAGAATCTCAGAAGTTCTCAAGAGAACCTAAAAACCTTTATGAACCAGTAGATTACATCTTAAGATTAGGAGGCAAGAGAATTCGCCCGATGTTAACCTTAATTGCTGCTGATGTTTTTTCAAACGATTATCAAAAGGCATTACCTGCTGCATTCGCTGTTGAAGTTTTTCATAACTTTACTTTAGTACACGATGATATAATGGATGATGCACCTTTAAGAAGAGGTAAGGAAACTGTACACGAAAAATGGAATATAAATACGGGTATTTTATCTGGTGATGCTATGCTTATTTTGGCCTATCAATATTTTGAAAATTATGAACCTGAAGTTTTTCGAAAGCTCGCACAATTGTTTAGCAAAACTGCTTTAGAGGTTTGTGATGGCCAACAGTTAGATGTTGACTTTGAAACTAGAAATGATGTAACCATTAATGAATACATTGAAATGATTACGTTAAAAACATCTGTTTTAGTTGCTGCTGCTTTAAAAATGGGGGCTATTGTTGCTAAAGCTGATGAAGAACAAGCGCAACATTTATATAATTACGGTTTAAACTTAGGAATTGCTTTTCAGCTACAAGATGATTATCTAGATACCTTTGGCGACCCAGAATCTTTTGGAAAACAAGTTGGTGGAGATATTATTGAAAACAAGAAAACATTTCTTTATTTAAAGGCTTTAGAAGTGGCTAATGATGCTGACAAAGAAAATTTACTAAATCTTTACAGCAAAAAACAAAAAAATAACACTGAAAAAGTGACTACTGTTTCAGCTATTTTTAAGAAAAACAACATCCCGAAAGAAACCCACAAACTTATTGAGTACTACACAGATAAGTCTTTCGAAAGCTTAAGTTATCTTACCATTTCTGGTAAACATAAAGAAGGTTTACGTACTTTTGGCAAAAATTTAATGAGTAGAAAAGTGTAAAAAAATAGGTGTTTATTTAAAAAAGTTTTTATTTTTGCAATCCAAATTTAACTGGTCCTATAGCTCAGTTGGTTAGAGCACCTGACTCATAATCAGGGGGTCCATGGTTCGAGCCCATGTGGGACCACTCTTAAACTCAAGCACTTACATATTATTTGTAGGTGCTTTTCTATTTACTTCTACAAAATTTTTCTTTTGAACCTCCTTTTTAATCAGTACCTTTGTAGCCTTATGATAAAAAAACTCAAAGACAAAAAGAATAAACGAATATTCAGTTTTAACTTTTTAGTTTTTAGAAATCAATCAGATAAATTCATTCCTCCTTCAAAATAATCATCTTTTTTTAAGCTAAAAAGAGGCTTCTCTTACCCTTTCACTTGAAAATGTGCTTTTACGAGTACGCTTTCTTCACATTTATTAAAATTAACAATGAATTTCACAAAAAAAAGCCTAGTCTTAGTTGCTTTTTCTTTTGTTACAGTTATGTTTTCACAAGAAAAGCCTGAGGTTAAAATTGGCGGAGCACTACGATTTAACTATAACCTATCTTCTTGGAAAGACGGTCAAAAAAAGCGTGGAGGCGATTTCGGCTTCGACGTCTTTAGAATTAACGCTAAAGCAAAATACAAAGGAATAAAGCTAAATGCTGAATATCGCTTTTACTCACAAAGTTTTGGAGGCGGTATGCTAAAACAAGGATGGTTAGGGTACGACTTTAACGAAAAAGACAATATTCAATTAGGATTAACACAAGTGCCTTTTGGTATTACTCAATACAATTCTCATAGTTGGTTTTTTGGTATTAATTATTATTTAGGACTAGAAGACGACCATGATATGGGAGTAAAATTTACCCATAAAGGAGAGAAATGGGAATATGCCTTGGCTTTTTTTAAAAATGCTGAAGAACTTAATTTCGGAAGCAACTCTAATGTTTCTAATAGCCGATACTCTTACGATGTTGCCTCTATAGACATTGATGGAGATGGAAACCTTGATTTAAGATATAAGGAAACAAACCAATTAAATGGTAAAGTAATTTATCATTTCGGAAGTAAAAACACACAGCACCAAATAGGGTTTTCTGCTCAATATGGAGGGCTTTATAATTTAGATACTGAAGATACTTCAAGTCACCATGCTTTTGCCTTACATTACCAATTAAACGTAAAAAACTTTGATTTAAAAGCACAAGTATCTACTTACAAGTACAATACTAAAAACACTACCTATAGCGATCTTATCGCTTTAACTGCCTATGGAGCTCCTTACCTTACCGCTACAGAAGCAACAACGTATACTTTAGGTGCTGCTTATACTTTTCCTGTAAAATGGAAACCTATCTCTAGCATACAAGTATATAATGATTTTGGTTACATGGATAAAGCAGCTGAAAACTTTGAAGACAGTTTAATGAATGTATTTGGTTTCTTAGTAACAGCTGGTAATGTGTATACTTATATAGATTTTGCCGCGGGAAAAGACCATCCTTGGTTAGGCCCAGTGTGGACAAATGCTTTAGCCAACGGAACACCTAATGCTGATTGGGACATGAGGTTTAACATAAATATCGGATACTATTTTTAATAGAATACATAGCACAAAACATTAACACATGAAGAAAGCAAAAAAAATAATTAGAAGTGACGAGCGAAAATCAATCTTTGGACTCGAAGTTAACGGACCTGTATTCTTCACTTCTTCAATAGTAATTATACTAAGTGTAGCTTTAACTTTACTATTTAAAGAAAGGGCACAAACATATTTTGATACAGCACAAAATTTCATAGCAAACAAAACTGGTTGGTTATTTATTTTAGCCGTAAACATTTTTGTTGCCTTTATGCTTTACTTAGCCTTTAGTAAATATGGAACTTTACGTATTGGAGGCGCAAAGGCGAAACCAGAATTCTCAACTACCTCATGGTTTTCAATGCTTTTTAGTGCTGGTATGGGAATTGGTTTACTTTTTTGGAGTATTGCTGAACCTGTTTATCATTTATCTTCACCTCCTATGGCTGACCCAAATACTGCCGCTGCTGCTAAAGAAGCTATGAACGTTACTTTTTTACACTGGGGGTTACATGCTTGGGGTATTTATGCCTTAGTAGGTTTATCGTTAGCGTATTTTACGTACTCTAGAGGACTTCCTTTAACAATTCGTTCTGTTTTTTATCCTTTTTTAGGAGATAGGATTTACGGTAGAATTGGTGATATTATAGATATTTTTGCTGTTTTGGCTACTGTTTTTGGATTAGCAACTTCTCTTGGACTGGGTGTTAAGCAAGTTGCTGCTGGTTTAGAACATGTTTTTGGTTTAGACTCAGGAATTTCACTACAAATATGGTTAATTGTCGGAATTACGTTAATTGCCACCATTTCTGTAGTTTCAGGAGTTGACAAAGGAGTAAAGTTCTTAAGTGAAATGAATATGCGTATTGCTGTACTTCTATTGCTCGCTGTGGTAATTTTAGGGCCTACTATTTTCATCTTAAAGTCCTTTGTACAAAATACAGGTAGTTATGTAAATGATTTGGTAAGCCTTTCTACTTGGGCAGAAGCCTATTCTGGAACAGAATGGCAAAACTCATGGACTATTTTTTATTGGGGATGGTGGATTGCATGGTCTCCTTTTGTAGGTATGTTTATCGCCCGTGTTTCTAAAGGGAGAACTATTAGAGAGTTTATTCTTGGAGTATTAATTGTTCCTACATTAATCACCTTATTCTGGATTACTGCTTTTGGAGCAACTTCTTTACACGAAATTTTAGGAGGAGACCCTACTATTGCAGATGGTGTAAACGATAATGTTGCTACTGCCCTTTTTGTGTTTTTAGAAGATTTCCCGTTTTCAATGGCTTTAAATATTATTGCAATTATACTTATTGCTAGTTTCTTTGTTACTTCTTCAGATTCTGGTTCTTTGGTAGTTGATAGCTTAACTTCTGGTGGGAAAATCGACGCTCCTGTTGGGCAACGTATATTTTGGGCTCTTGCTGAAGGTGCTGTAGCTGCTGTATTACTATTAGGAGGTGGTTTAAAGGCACTTCAAACAGCATCTATTGCCACAGGGCTTCCTTTTACCTTACTTTTGTTATTAATGTGTTATTCTCTTTTTAAAGGATTAAAAGAAGATTACAAAGAGCATCTTAAACGCTTAAATCAAAAAGAGAAGGAAGAATACCAAGAAACTGTAAAAAGATTAATAGATTCGAAAAAACAAAAACCTTAAATTATGAAAATTAAAAATATACTAGTAGCCTTAGACCTTTCTGAACTAGATGTTACACTTATTAAATACTGTAGCATGCTTGCAAAAAATCATGAAACAGAAAATGTATATTTTATTCATAATGTAAAAAAGTATGAAATAAGTAATTTATTTTCTGAACAGTTAGAAAACATAAGCATTGAAGATATTATTGAAGAAGAGTTAGACAATAGCATTAGTAAACATTTTGATGCTGATTGTAATTATGAATTATTAGTTTCTGATGATGCTTATACAGAAAGCTTAATCAGCTATGTAGCCAATAAATACCATGCTAACCTTATCGTTTTAGGGAATAAAAACACCTACAAAGGATCTGGATCGGTTTCAGGAAAACTATTACGAATGGCAAAATGTAATATTCTTTCCATTCCTAAGGAAGCAAACTTAAATCCTGAAAATCTTATGGTCGCAACCGATTTTTCTTCAGCTTCTCTTAAAGCTTTTAACACTGCTTCATCTATTAACAAAAAGAAAGAATCTGTTTTGAAAATATTAAATGTTTTTAAAATACCTCAATTGTTTTTCCCATATATCAAAGTAGATAAGGCTCGTGAGAAAGTAGAAAAACATGTTGGGTTACAGTTTAAAAAGTTACTTAATAAAGTAAAAGCTTCAAATGTAGAAACTTTAAAGGCTTCAGCTGGTGATGACAGTATTCCTGAAAAAATAAGGGCTGTTGCAGAGAAAGAAAAAACTGATATTTTATTTGTAGCAGATAAAGGGCACAATAACTTTACTTCTCTTTTAGTAGGAAGTGTTACTGAAGAGTTATTTACTCATGATTTACATGTTCCTTTGTGGGTAGTAAAGCGCTACATTGCTTCATAAATAATTTATAAAAAACGGAGTTGAATATCAGCTCCGTTTTTTATCTCCTATTCATTGGTTTAATCTTTTTATTTCAATTTAAAAAGGAACAATTCCATAGGCTTCATTCAACAAAAACATACCTAATAAGAATAATAACAAGTAAGCTCCCTGTATAAATTTCATATTACTTTGTTTTAGTAATTTAATTGTTTGTTTAGAAAAAAAAACCCTTGATTAAAGCTAACCAACCAAACAGAGTCACCAACAGTTTACTATTTGCTTCCCATATATTATGAGCCAACACATTAAGTAACCCTATTATAATTGCAAAGAGCGAGAGAATAATTAAAAACCGCGCATCTTGCAAATTATCTACTATTTGTTTTATTCTTTTAGGATTAAAGCTTAACACAAAGAAGAAAATAATACAGTACCATCCCCAAAACTTTAGTAAAAAGGCTGATATATCCATAACTTATTAATTTACACTCTACTCAAAGATACGAACATAACACATTGACTATCATAATTATTATCATAAAAACCAAACAAACAATAACATTTTATGGTAGTTACTCCTGAAAAACACTACTTTTTTCTGGGTGTTTTTTCTCTTTATTTTTATTCATAAAGCATTAAATTTACTTACTTAAAAATTAATCTAACTATCTAATGAAAAACAACAAACCCTTCTTTATTTTAGTGTTTATTACTGCTTTTCTTTCTTCTTGCAGTATTCTTAAAACAGCCCCTTACGACCAATACTCATTTCAAAAAACTATTGAAATAAAAATAGATGCTAATCAGCTTATCGAAAAAGCTGAAAGCTCTTACCAAGAAAATATTACCGAAATTGAAAAATTACATAATGAAATTGCTAAAATTGTTGAATACGAAAAATACAAACCCAACAATGAGATAACCTATAAAATGTGGTTATTATTAGCCAACCAAGACAAAAACTTACTTGCAGGTTTTTTAAAACGATGGAAAGAAAAAAATAAACTTTCACCCTTTTTTATCACGGAAGCTAAAGGGCAAATAACTGAGGCATTTAATCTGTTACTTGAATACGAAAGCAAAAAAGAACCTGCCACAAAAAACAAATTACTAGAACTTCTTTCAAACAATTAATACGCTATGGATTTCGAAAAAATATTACAAGAATTAAAAAAATCACTAATCTCTTTATTTAGTGATAAGTTTAGTGAGTTTTCACAAGAATCTAAAAAAGACATTGAACTATTCTTGAATGATTCAAAAGACAAACTAGAAAGATGGACGTCTTTATTAGCGCAAGGAAAACTTACCGCAGAAGATTTTGAATGGTTAGTAAAAAGCCAGAAGGATTTATTTCAAATGAAGGCTTTACAAGCTGCTGGTATTTCAAAAATAAGCTTAGGTCATTTTAAAAATAAAGTTCTTAATACTATCGTAAGTACAATAAAAACTTTAATTTTTTAAAACTAAAAAACGATGAATATTTACCCTTTCATCGTTTTTAATTTTTCTTGACGCTCCTCTACTAAAAAATGGGGATTTTCTTGAAACTTCTCCCAAAGAGATAATAATTCTTTAAAAATTAGCATTTCAGTAGCTCTGTCACCATATTGAATAATTAGATATGATAACAAATTATAACAAGCAGTATACTCTCCACATGCAATAACACTGTTTAACATACCATTTGCCTTATCTTTTTTCGTGAACCATAGAGTTGTACCAAACGATGCGCTTTTATTTGAATTTTTAATAATTGCTTCGCTTATGTCTCCTGTATATTTCTTTATTTCCTCCCAACCTCTCTCGTTCTCTGGTCGGGTTGTTTGATTTCCTGAAGCATCTTTACATCGTAGCTCATACACTGTAGATGTAATTATTTTATTAGGGAAAGTACTGTAAATAGCATTTGCATGTTGCCTTCTATCGTTCTTAAGAAAAACTACACTTGCCATACGAACTAAAGATTTTGCCCTATTAAGTATATAAAAACCAACTCTCCTTGGCGGTAAATATAACCTTTGATCTACACCTGTTTCATTTTGCATTAATTTAGATAATGAAAAAAACAGAAAGTGAATAAACACCAAAAAAGCTAATACTACAACACTTACTGTGTACCAAACCATCATCTTTTGTACTCCAAAAAACACGGTAACTATCAACATAAACAATAAGGTAAAAGCGCTGGACACATAGGACACATACTTACTAAACCAAGAATCAGAAGCAAATTTAAAACCCTCTCCTGGATATGGCGATGAAACGTCACACAAAAAATATAAATCATGAAGTTCAGGTTTTCCTTCACATTGATTTTGCGCTTCAGACACAAAAACAGAAGCACCTTGATTATCTACAATACCTCCATCCATCAATCCTATTTCCTCTAAATCATTATGCTTCGGAGTAAAATCGTACGGAAAACCTATAGGCTCAAATCCTCCTGGAAATGCTGTAGAAGCAGCAATTACATCTCCTAATTTTATATCATAAATAACCCCTTTATATTTGCTATGCGCTTTTCCATTTCCAAATCTTTTTTGATTTCCTTTTATATTTTGAAATCTAAACTGATGCGTACTATCAAAATCTGTAGCATTAAAAATCACCCTTTCTAAATGTGTTTTTCCTTTGCTAATTGCATCTTGAACCTCTCCTAAAGTTGCATTATTTGTTAACTTATTATACTCTATAGCAAACGCGTTAATTGGGTTCTTTCGTTTATGCTTATTTTCTGGTTGATTCCAGATTAAAGGCGATCTTAAATGACTTAATGCATTATTGGTTAATTCATCTTTAGCCAACCATGTATAATACTCATTAAAGAAAGTTTGGAAATCTTTCTCTTCAAATTGAGATTGTGCATATTTAACCCCAGTAATTGTTCCTCCAGAAACGGTAGAAATTGCTTTTACATTTTCTAGTAAACCTACTTTTTCTAGTAAAGATAATGTTCCTAAAGAAAAACAAGCTGCTCTATATCCCCCTCCAGAAAAACATAAGGCAATAGACTTAAATAGCTCCATGGTTTTCGTGCAATTTTTATAATTTTATCTTACCCTCTTAAAGCATGTAGTCTAGCCACGTATTTTCCAATTACATCAAACTCTAAATTCACTTTGGTACCTATTTTAAAGTTTTTAAAGGTTGTATGCTCGTAAGTGTATGGAATAATAGCCACACTAAACTCATCCTTTTTAGAGTTTACCACCGTTAAGCTTACACCGTTTATAGTAATTGAACCTTTTTCAATAGTGATATTTGTTCCATCAAAATCATATGAAAAAGTAAAAACTGTACTCCCTTCGGCATCTTCTATATTTTTACAAACTCCCGTTCCATCTACATGCCCTTGTACTATGTGCCCATCTAATCGAGCCCCTAACTTCATTGCTCTTTCAAGGTTTATCTCATCTCCTACCTTTAAATCACCTATATTCGTTTTATCTAGTGTTTCTTTTATAGCTGTAACCGTGTATTCATCCTTATCAATTGCCACAACTGTTAAGCAAACACCATTGTGTGCTACGCTCTGATCTATTTTTAATTCATTGGTTATTGTACTTCTTATTGTAAGGTGTAAATTCTCTTTTTCACGCTCAATCCCTTTTACAATTCCAAGAGTTTCTATTATTCCGGTAAACATTCTATAAAAATTTAGTTACTTTTGTTAGCATCAAAAATACAACTTTACCTACGAAAGTAAACTATGGATAAAGCAAACAAAATTATTGTCGGAATTTCGGTTGGGGACATCAATGGAATTGGTATCGAAATTATTTTAAAGACATTTGAAGACAAACGAATGCTTGATTTTTGCACTCCAGTTTTATTTGCTTCAAACAAATTGATTTCATATCATAAAAAGACGTTAAGACTTAATACCAGTATTCATGGAATTACTTCTTTAGATAAACTTGTGCATGGTAAAGTTAATTTATTAAACAGTTGGAAAGAAGAGGTTAAGGTAGACTTAGGTAAAACTACTGAAGAAGGTGGTAAATTTGCCTTGAAATCATTACAAGCAGCTGTTGGGGCTTTAAAAAAGAATCAAATAGATCTTATTGTTACAGCTCCTATTAACAAAGAAAATATTCAATCTGAAGAATTTAAGTTCCCTGGGCATACAGAATACCTAGAAGAAAACTTTGATGGAAGAAGTTTAATGATTTTAATGACAAATGAATTACGTATTGGTTTAATAACTGGTCATATTCCTATTTCAAAAGTAGCTGAAACGATTACACCTGAGCTTATAAAATCTAAAATTGAAATCATGTACAACTCTTTAAAACAAGATTTTAACATTAGCAAACCTAAAATAGCTGTACTAGGGCTAAATCCACATTGTGGCGACAATGGAATTATTGGTACTGAAGATGACGAAATTATTCGCCCTACTATCACTGAAATTAAAGAGACTGGTAAATTAGTTTTGGGTCCGTATGCAGCCGATGGCTTTTTCGGTTCAAAAACCTACGAGCAATTTGATGGAATTTTAGCTATGTATCACGACCAAGGATTAGCTCCTTTTAAAGCTTTATCGTTTGGAAATGGTGTAAACTTCACCGCTGGATTGAGTAAAGTAAGAACCTCTCCAGACCATGGAACTGGATTTGATATTGCAGGTAAAAACAAAGCCAACCCTACATCTTTTAAAGAAGCCTTATTTACCTCACTACAAATATTTAAAAACAGAAAAGAGTATCAAGAACTTACAAAAAACGCATTAAAAGCAAAATAGTTCATTTTTTTTACTCAAAATATAAAAGTAAAAACATTTTTTATATCTTTGCACGCTCAAATTGATAGTTGTAGATGAAAGACTTAAAAGAATTCAACATACCTTTTGTAGGTTTAAAAGAAGGAAGTCATTTGTTTGAATATCAAATTGGCAAAACGTTCTTTGAAGCATTTCAGTTTGACGAGTTTAACAGCGCCAACGTAAAAGCGGATATTACATTTACTAAAAAAAGCACTTTAATAGAGCTTGCTTTTAATATAAGCGGAACGGTTAACGTTCCTTGTGATATTACTAATGAGTTATTTGACTTACCCATTAATGGTAATTTAGATTTGGTTGTTAAGTTTGGACATGAATTTAATGATGAACACGATGAAATTTTGATTCTTCCACATGAAGCTTATCAAGTAAATGTAGCTCAATACATTTATGAATTAATCGTATTATCAACACCGAGCAAAAGAGTACATCCAAATGTTGCTGATGGCACTATGCAATCGGATGCTTTAAGGAAATTAGAAGAATTAAGAATAAACGAAGAAAAAACTGTTGAGGAAGAATCAACAGATCCTAGATGGGATAAATTAAAGGATTTACTAACAGATAAATAAGACATAAAATGGCACATCCAAAGAGAAAAATATCTAAAACTAGAAGAGATAAAAGAAGAACTCATTATAAAGCTTCTGTACCTCAAATAGCTGTTGATCCTACAACTGGAGAAGCTCATTTATACCACAGAGCTCACTGGCATGAAGGAAAACTTTATTACAGAGGTCAAGTAGTATTAGAAAGTGCTGCTGCTGAGGCTTAAAAACTAGTTTAAAAAATTAAAAAACCCTCTACTTTGAGGGTTTTTTTATGTTTTTACATCAAAAGATGCTCTTTTTGGTGTTTTTTTCTATAAAAAAGTGAAATAATTTTCATTACTTTGAAAACTCGTTTTACTACAAAACAAACAACTATGACTAAAATAACTGCAGCTATAACAGCGGTAGGGAAATATATTCCAGAACATGCTCTTACCAATAAGGAGCTAGAAACGATGGTAGACACAAACGATGAGTGGATTACTACCAGAACAGGAATCAAAGAAAGAAGGATTTTAAAAGGTGAAGGCCTTGGGACTTCCTTTATGGCTATAAAAGCAGCAGAAGATTTACTTCAAAAATCAAATACAAAACCTGAAGATATAGACATGGTTATTGTAGCAACTGCTACTCCAGATATGCCTGTAGCTTCTACAGCAGCTTACACCGCTTCTAAAATAGGAGCTGTAAATGCTTTTTCTTACGATTTACAAGCTGCTTGCTCTAGTTTTTTATATGGTATGTCAACGGCTTCAAGTTATATTGAAAGTGGTCGATATAAAAAGGTATTACTAATTGGTGCTGATAAAATGTCATCAATTATAGATTATAGTGATAGAGCTACCTGTATCATCTTTGGAGATGGAGCAGGTGCTGTTTTATTTGAACCCAACAACGACGGTTTAGGGTTGCAAGATGAATATTTAAGAAGCGACGGAATTGGTCGTGATTTCTTAAAAATTGATGCAGGCGGGTCAATCTTACCAGCATCAGAAGAAACTATTAAAAACAAGCAACACTTTGTTCATCAAGAAGGAAGAACAGTATTTAAGTTTGCTGTTTCTAACATGGCAGATGTTTCTGAAAAAATGTTGACCAGAAACAATTTAACAAAAGATGACATTCAGTGGTTAGTTCCACACCAAGCTAATAAAAGAATCATTGAAGCTACAGCAAATAGAGTTGGCTTAGAAGATGATAAAGTAATGATGAATATTCATAAGTACGGAAATACTACTTCTGCTACTTTACCGTTGTTACTTGCTGATTATGAAAAAGAGTTGAAAAAAGGAGATAATTTAATTTTTGCTGCATTTGGTGGAGGTTTCACATGGGGAGCTATCTACTTAAAATGGGCATATAACTCATAACTAAACAACTAAAATTTAGGAAAATGGACATTAAAGAAATTCAAAGTCTTATAAAGTTTGTAGCTAAGTCAGGTGCAAGTGAAGTAAAGCTAGAAATGGAAGATATTAAAATCACCATTAAAACTGGAAGCGAAACTCCTGAAACTACTATTATACAAGCTCCTGCTCCTGTAGCGGCAGCTCCACAAATGGTAGCGGCAGCCCCTGCACAACCAGCTACTCCTGCTTCAATCCCAGTAGCAGCCGAAACTACAGACGACTCAAAATATGTAACTATAAAATCACCTATCATTGGTACTTTTTACAGAAAGCCTTCTCCAGACAAACCTAATTTTGCTGAAGTGGGAACTGAAGTAAAAGTTGGTGATACTGTTTGTATCATTGAAGCAATGAAGTTATTTAACGAAATTGAATCAGAAGTATCTGGTAAAGTCGTTAAAGTGTTAGTGGACGATTCTTCTCCTGTAGAATTTGATCAACCATTATTTTTAGTAGACCCATCATAATTTTTGGTTTAGAAGTTTTAAGTTTAAAGGTTTAGTACATCACTAAACTTTTAAATAACTAAACCCAATAAACTCATAAACTAAAAGACATGTTTAAAAAGATATTAATTGCCAATAGAGGCGAAATCGCGCTACGTGTAATTAGAACCTGTAAAGAGATGGGGATTAAAACAGTAGCTGTTTACTCTAAAGCAGATGCTGAAAGCTTACACGTAAGATTTGCTGATGAAGCTGTTTGTATTGGACCTGCACCAAGTAGCGAGTCTTATTTAAAAATGGATCGCATCATTGCTGCAGCGGAGATTACAAACGCTGATGGAATTCACCCAGGATATGGTTTCTTAGCTGAAAATGCTAAGTTTTCAAAATTGTGTGAAGAGCACGAAATTAAATTTATCGGAGCTTCTCCTGAGATGATTGACCGTATGGGAGACAAAGCAAACGCTAAAGCTACCATGAAAGCTGCTGGAGTACCATGTGTACCAGGTAGTGACGGTGTAATCACTACTTTTGAAGAATGTGAAAAAGTCGCTGTAGAAACTGGGTATCCTGTAATGCTAAAAGCCTCTGCCGGTGGTGGTGGTAAAGGTATGCGTGCTGTTTGGAAAGCCGAAGATTTAAAAGATGCTTGGGATTCTGCTAGACAAGAATCAAAAGCTGCTTTTGGAAATGACGATATGTATATGGAGAAGTTAATTGAAGAGCCTCGCCATATCGAAATTCAAGTAGTAGGCGATGCTTATGGTAAAGCTTGTCACTTATCTGAAAGAGATTGTTCGGTACAACGTCGTCATCAAAAATTAACTGAGGAAACTCCTTCTCCTTTCATGACGGAAGAATTACGTGATGATATGGGAGCTGCTGCTGTTAAAGCTGCTGAATACATTAAGTATGAAGGTGCTGGAACGGTTGAATTCTTAGTAGACAAACACCGTAATTTCTACTTTATGGAAATGAATACACGTATTCAAGTAGAACATCCAATTACTGAAGAAGTAGTTGATTACGATTTAATTAGAGAGCAAATCTTAGTTGCTGCTGGTGTACCAATTTCTGGTAAAAACTACAAGCCACAATTACACTCTATTGAATGTAGAATTAATGCAGAAGATCCGTATAACGGGTTTAGACCTGCTCCAGGAAAAATTACTTCATATCATGCCCCAGGTGGTCATGGTGTTCGTATAGACACTCACGTGTACGCTGGATATATGATTCCACCAAACTACGATTCAATGATTTCTAAATTAATTGTTACTGCACAAACTCGTGAAGAAGCAATCAACAAAATGAAACGAGCATTAGATGAGTATGTTATTGAAGGTGTAAAAACAACGATTCCTTTCCACAGACAGTTAATGGATCATCCAGATTATGTAGCGGGTAATTATACCACTAAATTTATGGAGGATTTTGAAATGGAAGCATAACATATTTTAATATAGAATAAAAAATCAGTGAGTAACTTCACTGATTTTTTTATTTCATAAATTCGCATAATGAATTTTTTATATAACATATCTCTTTTCATTGTATCGATACTCTTACCTTTAATAGCTTTATTCAACAAAAAAATAAAGTTATTTTATGAAGGAAGAAAAGAAACCTTCACTAAACTTAATAGTATTTCTGAAACTGATAAGGTAATTTGGTTTCATGCAGCTTCTTTAGGTGAATTTGAACAAGGAAGACCTATTATTGAAGAGTTAAAGCAAGACTATAAGAATTATAAAATTGTAGTCACTTTTTTTTCTCCTTCTGGTTATGAAATCAGGAAAAACTATCCGTTGGCAGATGTAATTTGTTACTTGCCTCTCGATACAAAATCAAACGTTAAAAAATTCATAAAACAGTTACATCCTGATGTAGCTATTATGATTAAGTATGAGTTTTGGCCTAACCTTCTTTCAGAATTAAAAAAACATAATATTCCTACGATTTTAATTTCTGGTATTTTCAGAAAAAAACAATCCTTTTTTAAATGGTATGGAGGTTTTATGCGTGAAAAACTAACAGCTTTTAATCACTTTTTTGTACAAAACAAAACTTCTAAAGATTTATTAAATTCTATTAATTTTAATAACGTAACCATTGCTGGTGATACGCGATTTGATCGTGTATACGATATTTTACAACAAAACAACTCTTTAGATTTTATTTCTAAATTTAAAAATAATCATTACACTGTTGTTGCGGGAAGTACTTGGAAAGAAGACGAAGAACTTATTGTAGATTATTTAAATAATCACGCAACTGATGATGAAAAGTTTATTATTGCTCCACATAACATCAATAAAAAACAGATTAAAGAATTACAAAACTCAATCAATAAAAAAACTGTTCTTTACTCTGAAAACGTAAACAAAGAGTTATCAGAATATCAAGTTTTTATAATTGACACTATTGGCTTGCTTACCAAAATATATTCATACGCTGATGTTGCCTATGTAGGTGGTGGACTCGCTACTGGTTTACATAATATTTTAGAACCAGCGACATATGGTGTTCCAGTTATTTTTGGTGGTAATAAATATAGTAAGTTTCAAGAAGCAATTGATTTACTAGAAATAGGAGGTGCAAAGACCGTTACAAATACTAATGAATTTTCTAGTAATTTTGCTTTATTGAAATCAGGCAAAAACCTAAGAGAGCAATTGGGGAAAGTTAACCACTTTTATATTTTAAAAAATGTGGGAGCAACAAAAAACATTATCACTTATTTAAAAAACATATTATAATGGATTTTATATTACAACCATGGCCTTGGTATATATCTGGGCCACTTATCGCCTTTATACTATTTTTATTCTTTTATTTCGGTAAAAATTTTGGAGTATCAACTAATTTAGAAACCATGTGTACTATGGCTGGTGCAGGTAAAGTTTCTAATTATTTTAAGAAGGATTGGAAAGAACGTGACTGGTCTATTCTTTTTTTAATTGGTTTACTAATTGGAGGATATATAGCCATTAACTACCTCACTGCTACACCAAAAATTGATTTAAACCCAACAACGGTAAATGAATTAGCTAATTTAGGTTTTCAAAATGCAGGAGAAACCTATGTACCTAATGAAATTTTTAGCATTGAAAACATGTTAACCTTAAAAGGTTTTACAATTTTATTAGTTGCTGGAATTTTAATTGGATTTGGAACTCGTTATGCAGGAGGATGTACTTCAGGACATGCTATTACAGGTTTGAGTAGTTTTCAATTACCTTCGCTAATTGCAGTACTTGGTTTTTTTATTGGTGGTTTATTTATGACTTGGGTACTATTCCCTTTAATTTTTGGTTAAGATGAAGAATATAAAGTTTTTAATTATTGGTATTATTTTCGGAATTATTTTATCGAAATCAGAAGCCGTTTCTTGGTATCGAATTTATGAAATGTTCAAGTTTCAAGCATTTCACATGTATGGTATTATTGGTTCAGCTGTGGCTATCTCTGCTGTATTTATGTATTTCTTTAAAAGTGGAAAAATTAAAGATTACTTAGGAAACCAAATTAACATCAAAGAGAAAAAGAAAGGCTTTATTAGAACTTTAGTTGGCGGCATTATATTTGGGTTAGGCTGGGCATTAGCAGGTGCATGCCCTGCTCCTGTTTTTGTTTTAATAGGCCAAGGAATACTTCCGATGATTACTGTACTCTTAGGAGCTCTTCTAGGAGCTTTTATTTATGGTTTATTGAGTAAGAAGTTACCTTCATAATTTACTCTACTTACTTGTTTCTATTTTGGTCTTTAAGCATCTACATCTTTTGATGTTTGTACTAACCCTATTAATAGATTATATAGTATAGGTATTAACTAGTTTTGTATAGTTTTCTTCTAACTTGTTAAGTTTAGCTTGTAATGATTTTTTTAATACCTTTTGTATCTTTTTATTAATTGTTTTTACTTTTTGAATAGATAAAACATTTGTATTAAATACTATAAAACTATTAAGTGTTTTTCTTGCTAGTATTTTAAGTTTACAAAGGCATTTTTACATTTGTTCACCGCATTACTATAAGCTGATTTTGTAGTGGCTACTTTTTCTAACTTTTCTAAGGTAGTAGTGTATCGTTTTCATTGTGAAAGTTTTTACTTTAAAGTTAATAAATTCGAATTTAAACTGTTTTATCTTTAGGGAAGACCACGCTACTAACTACACATCTTAATTTAATTCTCTAATATAGTGTTTTTCTATTCATTGCTAACTTTAAAACCCTATAAATAAAAACATTTATAGGGTTTTGTGGGGAATAAAATAAGAGGAATTTCATTAATACTGCCTACTTATAGTTAATTAACAATAATAAACTCACTTCTTCTATTAATTTGATGCTCTTTTTCACTACAAGGAACATTATTGGAGCATTTATTAAGTAATTGTGTTTCTCCATACCCTTTAGCTGTTATTCTATCTTTAGAAACCCCATGGTACAAAAGATATTTTTTTGTAGACTCTGATCGTTTTCTAGATAAGCTCATATTAAAGTCATCATTACTTCGACTGTCTGTATGAGAACGTATTTCTACTTTTAACTTAGGGTACTGCTTCATCGTTTCTACTATTTTCTGAAGTTCTACTTCAGCACTAGCTCTTATATTCCATTGCCCATAATCAAAATATACAGGCGGAACATTTAATGTTTTAGCCAAGTCTGTACCTGATAAAAGCTTTGTGTTTTCAGGAGACAATTGAAAGTTGTGTTTTCTATCTTCTTGTAATTCTTTAGAAAAACCATCTGTTGCTTTATATCCTTCTTTCATTACATTTAAAATATAAGCGGGCTTATATGCAACTTCAATATTATATTTCCCATCTTGATTTGTTCGTAAAGTATGTAAAAGTATATTATCTGTATTAAATATCTTAATTACAGTCCCTCTCAAAGGAAAAGCTGATTCTTTATCAGTAACTATACCATGCATACGACTTTTTACAGACACTTCTCGTAGAGGTTTCTTTTCTATAAAACTATAAATATTATCATACCCTTGACCTTTTTCTGACCTATTGGAACTTATAAAGCCTTTACCTTTATAAACAATATAACAGATATCGTCAAAAGAAGAGTTTATGGGTGAACCCACATTTAGCAGCTCTCCTGATGGCTCTCCTAGGGTATTCATTTTGATGAAAAATACATCGTATCCCCCCAACCCAAAATGACCATCTGATGAAAAATATAACTCGTTATTCTCTGAAATAAACGGGAAAGACTCTCTTCCTGGGGTATTTACTTTTTCTCCTAGATTTTTGACCTCTCCTAAACTACCATCTTCTTTTACTTCGGTATAATAAATATCAGTAGCACCTTCTCCTCCTGGACGATCAGACACAAAATAAAGTTTGTTTTCCTGAATATTTAATACTGGATGTGCTGTATTAAATCCATCTTCGTTAATAGAAAGTTCTTCTATATTTCCCCACTCACCTTTATATAGAGTTGCTTTAAATATTTTTAAACGTAATTCACTGCTTTTATTACTTACTTTCGGTGAAGTACGTGTAAAATACATAGTGTTACCATCTTTTGTAAAGCTTGCAGTAGACTCATGGTATTTATTATTAATCTTTCCTTTTAAAAGTGACGGTGTCCCGACAGAATTATTTGATATTTTTACTTCGTATAAATCTAGATAAGGTAAACCATCCCAAGTACTCACTTTATTTCTAGTATTTCTTGTAGATGCAAATACAAATTTATCTTTTCCATATCGACTTAATCCAAAATCGATACCATCTGAATTAAAGGGAACTTTATTTATCCTATAACGTCTTGAATTTGCTTTTATTAACTCTAAGTACTTATCTGTTGTTCTTACAGGACTTTCTTTTACTCCTATTTTGGAAAGATATTGCTCGTAATACTCTTTTCCCAACAAAGCTTTTCCTGATGCCTTTAAAGCTTGCGCGTATCTAAGCTCATAAATTGCTAACTGATGCTTATTTAAGTTAAACAGTTTAGCATACCATTTTACTGCATCTTTATACTTCCCATTAAAGTAATAACTGTCTCCTAAGTTTTGTAATAAGGATTCCGATTTATATCCTTTATTAAAAACTTTTTCGTATATAATAGCTGCTTCAACATAAGCCTTACTAGTAAATGCTTTATTTGCTTTTTCTATTGTTTTTTTTTGGCTATAAGACTGGAAAACAACCGAAATTAAAAGTAAAACAAGTAATTTACTTTGCCGAGTTCTATTGATAAAATACATAATAATTATTTTTTTGATGTAAAATATTAGAAAAATCTAGGGCTAACCACCTTGTTTTTATTTCTGTTAACCGTTTCAAAACGAATAAAAAATTCGTGAGCGCCATTTGTATAATTACCAATATCGGTTAAGTCGTAATCGTAAGCATAACCTAGCATCATCCCTTTAGTTACTTGAAACCCAATTAGACCACTTACTGCACTATCCCATCTATAGGCAGCTCCTAAAGTCAACTTTTCATTAAACAAAAAATTAGCTGACAAATCGGCTGCTAAAGGGGCACCTTCTACTTCTTTTAACAAAAAAGCGGGTTTGAACTTCCACATTGAGCTTAAATCGAATACATATCCCCCTATTAAATAAAAATGAATTCGCTCATTAGCTGTACTTACTGTAGTATCATCATAATGCGTTGTCTTTAACATATTAGGAGCTGAAACCCCTATATACCACTTATCTTCATGTCTTAAGTAAAGTCCCGCTCCTATTACTGGAGAAACCTGTCCGTTTATATTGTTTGAGCTATCAAAAGTAGGGTCATTAGGATTGTTGGGGCTTAATTTGCTAAAATCAACATCTAAAATATTTATTCCTCCCTTTAACCCAAAAGAAAGATAGGTTCCAAAATTGTTAAGAGGCAAAGTATAAGAAAAATCGGCAGCTATGTAGTTCTCTATTGAAATACCTATTTCATCCCTATAAAAAGTGAGACCTGTTCCCAAACGCTCATTGATTGGAGTATTGAATGAAAAATTTAAAGTTCTTGGTGCCCCTTCTATCCCTACCCATTGAGCACGGTACAAACCTGATAAACTAAATACTCCCCGGCTCCCTGCATATCCAGGGTTTACCGTTTGAGTATTATACATATATTGTGTGTATTGCGAATCTTGTTGACCGAATGTTAATTCTGATAAAATTAGCAATAGTATACACAAAGATTTATTCATATTTTTTTTGGTTATATATTTCACGGCTATTTGTTTTTATTTATTATTGTTTATATATATAAAACCAGACTTTTGCAATGTTTTATAGTTTAATTTATCTGAACTAAATTGATAGTCTATAATGTAAAAGTAATTTCCTGTTGGTAAGCCCTTGTCTTTTCCTATTGTGGATCTTCCGTTAGAATAGCCCTTAAACACTTTTTCTTCATTGTTATAGCCCTTTTCTGCATATACTTCAACACCCCAGCGGTTGAAGATTCTAAGTGTATTTTCAGGAAAACAATCAATACCGTCTATCTTTAAATAATTATTGTACGATGAATCTCCTACATTTATGGCATTGCGAACGTCTTCGTCTTTTATTTCACATACCACGTGTATTCTTTGCAAATGCTTTGTGCTGTTACCACAGGCATCTGCTGCCGTCCACTCTCTTACTAACACGTACTGGTTTTCACATTCTCCTGCTTCTTCGTACTCATTTAATGTAATTGTTACCTCAGAGCTTTTATCGATTGCTTTCATTTTTGATGCTTCAGGAATAGCGTCACAGCTAGTATAAAAATCACTAGGTACGTCTCCATTAAAAGTGGGAGCGGTGGTATCTGTCACCGTGATTATCTGATTATGTACTGTTTGTAAACCAGATTTATCGGTTGCAGTCCATTTTCTATGTATGGTATAATTTCCTGTACAGTTACCCGCTGTTATTGTTTCATCAAAACTTACTGTAACCGCCTCGTCACAATTGTCTGTTGCTGTCAACGTTTCTGCTACTGGTATCGTATCTATATTATGCTCTATTACCATATCTTCTGGCATTGTTCCTATAAAATTAGGGGCTATAGTATCTTCTACTCTAATCGTTTGAACCAAGTCGGTAGTCAAGCCACCACAATCGGTCAAGGTATAGGTACGGGTAATAATCAAAGGAAAAGCAACATTTTCTAAACCACCATTATCTGTATCGGCTACTGTAACTGTAACCGCACCACCACAATTGTCTGCTTCGTCAAGTACTGCTGAGGCATCGGCTGCGGGTACTTCACTCATACAAGCGACCGTAATGTCTGACGGTGCTGTTCCTGTAGGTGCTACTGTATCGTGTACCGTGATGGTTTGCACTAATTCTGTCGTTAAGCCGCCACAGTCGGTTAAAGTATAGGTGCGTGTGATTACTAAGGGACTGTCATTACAACCACTGCCGCCATTATCGGTGTCGGATACTGTTACTGTTACTGCTCCGCCACAATTGTCAGACTCATCTAACACTGCTGCTCCATCTGCCGCTGGTACGTCACTTATACATGCTACCGTTATATCTGATGGTGCTGTACCTGTTGGTGTTTCAGTATCTTGTACTGTGATGGTTTGGATACATTGTTGTGAATTAAGCACAGTACCTTCTCCATTATCGCGAATACCATTGTTATTTGTATCTTCGTATTCTGTAACGGTATACGTTCGTGTAACTTCTCCATTACAGCTAGGCAAGGTTCCGTTATCTGCTACAATTTCAATTACACCACAAGGAATATCTCCAATCACACCATCTCCGTTTCCTAAACTCTCAAACTCTGCTTCGGTAATTGTTCCGTTTGCTGGTAAATCTGACACACAGTTTACTGAAGTAGTTGGAAAAGTAGGACAGCTTACTTCAAACACGCAGCAAACGGGTGAGCTTCCTGTAATAGGTAAAGTATTACAGGCATTCTTATCCTGAAAACTAACATTATAATCGGTTCCTGCTACTATTAAATCAGAAGTCCATGTATGACGATTTCCTGATGTTACCCATGTCCCTGGTGCTCCTGTCCCTGTTGCTTCTACTGAATCATTATTTCCTAAGACAACTGCTGTTAGTGTATAACCCGAACCATCATTGGCACATTGAGTGGTTTCTAAAGCTTCTAACGTTAATTCGTTAAAAGTTGTAATTTGAATATCATCTGTGTTTAATGATGCACTACCACACCCAAATTGGTCTTTTATTTTATACTCTACTTTATAGAGCGTAGTTGTTTGAGGGGTTACTTCTATACTATTAACATTTGTAGCAATTACTTGATCTGCATCATCTTTCCATACTATATCCCAAGTAGAAGTAGAAATTGGAATTCCTAAAGTTATAGTATCTCCCTTACAAGGAGTAGTATCACTTGCTACTATTTCTGGTGTTGAGGAAGACCCTCCTATTGATACACTAAAACTTTTTGTTGTACAGAAAGAAGAAGTAACACGCATAGAATATTCTCCATTTGGTAATGAAGCAAAAGTATAACCTGAAATATTTGGATCTGATTCATCATTTGCTGTATAAGTTTCTAAAATAGTATTAGGGTCCGATTGACTAAATATTTCATAGGTTAGTGGATACACTGGTGTTCCTTCTATGATGGACACCGTTGCTATTCCTGAGCCATCACCACAGGAAACTTGGCTTCCCGAAAGTACTATATCACCATAAGTGACACTCCCTTTTAACTGCCATTTAAAAGACCCATTACGTTTTAATGCTGCCGAGTATTGAGTTATTGCATAATTCCCAAAATTAGCACTATAAACAGCTACATAATCTCCAGAAGGTAAGTCGATAAAAGTAGCTTTATTTAAAGTGTTTGTTGTTAAGTAATGCCATCCACGTCGTTGCCCTAAAGTACCATCTCCATTATCTATAAAAACTTCAACCAAACCTTGAGAAGCATATCCATGTGTAGGGTTCATACTAAACATAAGTGTATTTTTATCGGAACAACTAGGGATTGTTTCTACTGACGGGTCAATATATCCAACGGTATTTATCAAATCAAACGAAAGGTTTTTCTCACTTACTCCTTGGCAAGTACTTGATGAAACAACCTTTACATTATATGTTCCTGGAGGTAAATCACCTACAAATATTCTTTGTGCAGACGATTCAGCAGTAACTGTAAAAGGGAAATCTATTTGATAACTCCCTGCTAAGGTTTCAGGCTGTGTAGGATTAATTGTTACAGAGTTTCCATGAGTAGGTGAGGTTACGGTAATTGTAAGTGGATAGCCCAAACCTTGTACTCCTGTTAAAGCAAAACTAGCAGTACCTTCTAAAACTCCATTCCCAACAAAACCAGACACATTATCTATAGGCTGTTTGGGCTTTCTGTTTATAGATACAAAAAATTCATCAGATAAAGTAGTACAACCATCATTTGCTGTAAATCTGTAGTTTTTATCATAAACAATCTCATCCGTTAAAAGTACTTCTTTTATTTGATTATCATTTGCCTCTTGATCATGCCCTACAGAAATCCAGTTTCCTGGGGTATCTTCGTATTCCACACTTACACTATTTGGAGTACACCAAGCATCAAAAGAAATTTCAGACTCTAAATCGCCGGTAACTTTTGCTAAAGTACCAATACTATAAAAATTTACTCTAAATTCATCCTTACAGGTATCAGTGTTGAATTTTGTAGTAACATTTCTTACATCAAAACGCGGGGTTAAATCGGGCACTGTAAAACTAACATCACGTTCATTACATGCGTCCTGTAAATGTACTTGTACTTGATCCCCTGGGTTTAACTCTTGACCAACGGTCAAATAGCGTGCATTATAATTAGATTTCCTAAGAGTCAGGGGTACCGCTGGTGCTCCATTGATACTAATGGTGCTATGCTGTTGCAAGGCATTTACATTTTCTATACCATCTGTAAAAATCACATAATTAAAAATATTTTTATTACAATCACCACCACTACAATCCTTTTCAAACCTTACAAAGCTATTATACATAGAACTGAAACCAGAAACAGGAATACTTATTTCTTGACCGATAGAAACTTCACATCCTGCTACTCCAGGTTGATCAGTAACTCTATAAATAAATTCTTCTCCTCCTGAAAAATTTTCAAAGGTATGAGAACGATTTGAAGTTATTCCTGAAGTATGTATTACATTACCATTACTATCTAAAAGTTCGTACTGGAATGGACCTGTCCCTCCACTTTGTACTGATAACGTAAGTGTGGCATTGGGAGTATAAAAATCAGCATCTGCATTACAAGAAGGTCTTGTTGTAGAGGTTTTTATTACCATAGGGTTGTACAAACTCGTAATTGTAATGGGATTATTTGAGTAGTTGATTGTCTGAATTCCGTTAAATAAACGTACTTCATAATCTCCACCACTTAGGCTAGTAAACTCTACGGGGCCTCCATTTGCAGGAAGTGCTTTGATTACTTCTGAACCAGATGCGAGTTTTAAAATAACATTCCAACCACTACAGTTTGTTGCATTGGGAACTGATACCGATATAACTCCGTTCGCACTACAAGTAGCGTCTTGCGAGGTAACCACAAAACTTCCCACATCGCATTGTCCATAAGTTTTTAGTGAAAAAAATGCTACTACGATGAGTAACAAATTGAACAAGTAATTTTTCATCATTTTTTTTAATTTTTTGTACAACCTTTTTGTCAAGTATCTAATCAGGATATTGTTAAGGTTATTTATTAATAATAACTTAGTAGTATTGGTTTATCTAAAATTTAACTAGAACTATTTTTGTTAAAAAAATTCTAACGAGATATCACTATAACTAAACCTAGCTATATAGCGTTCAGATCTAAAAAAAGAGGAAAAATTTATTTCGCACCTAAGCTTTTGAAAAACTTGTATTTATAAAAAAACGAACACTCCCCCACCGTAAATCTATTACATCTGCTACTCTTTTTTTAATTTTATTCTTTATATATTCACGAAAATGAAAAAACAAAAACACTGAAAAACAGATTATTAAAAACAAGAGTATTCTTATACTAAAAAATATAGAATTTTAAAAAGGTAATATTGTAAGCTTCCCCAAAAACCGAACTGTTTAAAATTAGCATAATAATCTTAACTTTAGACAGTATTATGAGAAAAAGTAAATTTTCACCGCAACAGATTGCAAAGATTTTAAAAGAGTTCGACAAGGGCAAGAGTGTTGACCAGATAAGCCGTGAGCACGGTGTAAGTGCTGCTGCATTTTACAAATGGCGTTCAAAATATGCTGGGATGAATTCAAAAGAATTAAAACGACTCAAAGAACTAGAACAAGAAAATTATAGGTTAAAACAAATGTATGCTAGTTTAGCTCTAAATTACCAGATGGCTAAAGAGATTATAGAAAAAAAGCTCTAAAGCCCTGTCGTAAACGAAGTATCACTAAAGAACTTATTCATTACGGCATCAATAGGGCGTGCCGTGTGTTAAATATGAGTAAAAGCGTGTATTACTATAAGCCACAGCCTAAAGATGATAAGGTTATAGAAAAAGCATTACAACAAAAAGCTAAAAACCATTCAGAAGAAGGATTTTGGAAAGCTTTTGATCGCTTACGTGAAGAAGGAAAGCCTTGGAATCACAAACGTGTACATCGTGTTTATGTAGCCTTAGGACTTCCCTCAAGAAGGAAGGCGAAGAAACGCTTGCCTGCAAGAATTAAAGAACCTCTAGAAGTTCCAAATATATTAAACCATACTTGGTAGTATGGATTTTGTAACCGACGTCTTAGAAAACAAAAGACGCTTTAGAGCATTTAATGTAATTGATGATTTTAATAGAGAGGCATTACATATCGAAATAGACTATTCATTAACGAGTAATCGTATTGTTTGGGTGCTCAATCATTTAATTAATAAAAAAGAAAAACCGCAAAAGATACGAATGGATAACGGTCCTGAGTTTATTGCCAATATCACAAAAGAATGGAGTGAGATGCATCATATAGAATTTAAATATATACAACCTGAAAAACCAACTCAAAATGCTTTTATTGAACGTTTCAATGGTTCTTACAGGCGTGGAGTTTTAAACAAGTATATTTTTGAAAACTTAAATCAAGTTCGAGAGCAAACTAAAATATGGATGGACGATTACAACCATAAAAGACCACACGATAGTCTAGGTAAAATCCCGCCAGTAAAATATGCAAGACTTAACACCTCTCTGGCTAGCACAAGAGGTGTTAAAAAACAAAATAAAAATGTAATTTTGGAAAACTAAGCAGTTCTAATCTGGGGAAGCTTACAATATAATTGATACGGTTTGATAGAGTTTTAATTATCAATTTCTTACAATAGAAAAAAGTTCTTCGGTAAGTAGTATTTAAAACAAGTAAGATGGCTTGAGTTATTACCAATTAAAAATAAATTTTAATTATTGGGTTGATTTGATTGAAATCTTTCCTTCTTTAGAAAAGTAGATGGTGTAAGTCCTACGATATTCTTAAAAACTGTGGTGAATTTACTGTGAGATGAGAAACCACATTTCTCAGACAAATAACTTATTTTATAATTTAAAAACTCTGGATTAGTTTGAACCATCTTAATAAAATGAAAAACTCTAAGCTCATTAATATAATTATTAAAATCTTTCTTTTTATGAGTATTAATTATATAAGATAGATACTTCGTATTGGTGTTTAACTTTGTAGATAATGAAGAAAGACTGATATTGGAGTTAATGAATTCTTTTTTATCTTCAAATTTTTCTAATTCAGCAAGTAATCTATTTTCAGTTTGCTTTGGCATTAGACATTTTGTTCCTGTTTTCTCTACCATTAACAAAGGAGAGTTTTTCGGCTCTAATTTTTCATTGAACGCATTGAGTTTTTCTATAATAGCTTTATATTTTTCTAATTCTTTTCTGTTTTTTCGTTTCGTAAATAAATAAAAAAGAATGCTACATATAAATAGTGTGCTGATTATAGTAATAATTTTACTTAGTCTTAAAAAGTCTGTTTTCTGCTTCTTAACAACACGATTAAACTCACTATTAGAAGTTTCACGCTCTAGCTTAATATTTTCCTTTACACTATTAATGTACTTTGTATTGTAGAATGTGTATTTATCAAAATCTTCTTCTTTAAGATAATATTTTTTTAAATCGCTATAGACTAACTTTTTTAAAAAAACATGATTAATATTTTCAGCTATATTTTTTGCTTTTAATAAATAAGATAGTGACTCTTTAGTTTTATTAAATTCTAAAGCTATTTTTCCTAACCCATAAAATACCATACCCATCCATTGTGACTCACCTGCATTCGCTTTATTTAAATAAGTTAATGCCTTTTTATAATGCTGTTTAGCATAATTATACTTTTTTAAGTTTAAGTAACTCCTTCCTAACATTTCTTCATTATTTCCAAAGAAGAAAAGCTTCATTCGTTCGTTTTTTATACTCGAGAAAAGCGGCGAAACTTTTTTTAATAACACTATGGCTTCATTGTAATTTTTCTCGTGTAATGCATAATGTGCCTTTTCTTGGTAAACCATTCCTCTGTATTGATTAGAAACATTTATAGCCTGTATTTTTTTTGAAGCTTTTAAACCTTTCTCTAAATACTCTTTACCTTGGTCTAAAAGACCTAAAATACGATATTGAGTTGAAAGGAACCCATAAACTCTGGCTTTCCACTCGTAATTTTCAGTATTACTCAAAATTGAATCTGCTTTAAGAACATAATCTATAGCTTTTTTTCTCTTACTTTGTTTTTCTAGAAGATCAGCCGAAAGCATTAATGATTTTATTTTATGAATATTAGTTTTAGATGTTTTGTACAAAGAATCTGCTATTTTGCTTGCTTTCACAATATCTATTGCTGATACTCGAACAGCCGTATTATAAAAAATACTATCAAATTTTTTTGCTTGTTCCTGAGCTAATACATAAAAAACATGAAATAAGAAAAATAATGTAAATAGCTTTCTTAAATAAGACATAATAACTGGGGATTTTGGGGATAAATATACTCCCTTTTAGTTGAACTATATTTTAAATAATCTTTTATATTTCGATTATTTATACAAAAAAAAAATAAGGATTATGGTTATATAACACTCTATTAGAACCCGTTGTGCATTTTAAATAATGCTAATTTTAATACTGTTAATATTTCTATCAAAAACAAATTTATTGATGTATTGAATTGTTGTTAAGGCAGCTATTTTAGATAGTATTCTCGTCTTAAACCCTTGAAAAGA
>NZ_JAUORH010000009.1 GCF_030547425.1 Tenacibaculum sp. 1_MG-2023
AAAATCAAGAAAAAGAATAGAAACATTATTTTCTCAACTCTGTGATCAGTTTATGATAAGACGTAATTACGCCAAATCTTTTCAAGGGTTTAAGACGAGAATACTATCTAAAATAGCTGCCTTAACAACAATTCAATACATCAATAAATTTGTCTTTGATAGAAATATTAACAATATTAAAATTAGCATTATTTAAAATGCACAACGGGTTTAATTAGTCTTCTTCCAAAAACCTTTATGATTGTGTTTTGCTACTTCTTCTATGACTTGTAGTAGTATTTCTTCGTTAATTTCTTCTACTGATGAATAACGAAGTGATTTTACAACTGCTCTTCCTTCTGAAACTAAAAAAACATCAAAACCTTCTAAAATACCTTTTGCCCAAAACCCAACATCAACAAAACCTTTTTTATGGGATGCATTCATATAGCACAGTTGTTTCCCATTGATATAATATACTGGTATTTTCCACTTATATTTTAATTCTAAATCCTCAAAATTACTTTCTATCAATACTTGTAAGTGTAGTAAAATAGACTTGAATGGTTCTGGTTGTTTAAGTATGTATTCTTCGGCTGGTTTCATGCTTTCAAAAATACATTAATTTTTTATTTGGTTGTTTCTCAAAATTAGCTTTACTTTGTTTTTCAAAGTTCTTTAAAAATGAGTTCAGAAGATTATTTAAAAGACATATCAGAAATTAAAAACCTAATGAGTAAATCCTCTCGATTTATATCATTAAGCGGCTTGTCTGGTATTTTAGCAGGAATATATGCCTTAATTGGAGCTGCTTATGCATATTGGTTGGTTAACAACAACTCAAACGGTTATTTGATGTTAGATGGAAAAATTTTCCAAATGGTCATCTTTGATTTATTGTTAGTTGGCTTTTTAAGTATTGCTACAGCTATCTTTTTAACCACAAGAAAAGCTAAAAAGAATGGAGAAAAAATTTGGGATGCCACCACAAGAAGATTACTATTAAATTTCCTTATTCCTCTGGTTTCTGGAGCAATCTATATCATTATCATTCTAGGGCATCAAAAATATGGACAAACAGGTGCATTAATGTTACTTTTTTATGGCTTAGCGCTGATTAATGCTTCAAAATATACTGTAGGCGACATTAAGTATTTAGGCTATACTGAAGTTGTTTTAGGACTTATTGCTGCAATGTTACCTGGTTATGGTTTTTGGTTTTGGGTTATAGGGTTTGGAATCATGCATATTGTTTACGGTACACTTATGTATTTTAAACACGATAGAAAATAAGAACTATTTTCGTACTTTAAAATTTATCTTTTTTGAAAAACATTATTTTAAATATAAATAAAGCTTTTGATCATAGAATTAGACTGGGAATTATGTCTGTTCTTATGGTAAATGAATATGCTGAATTTACTACCCTAAAAGAATTATTAGGTGCTACTGATGGTAATTTGGCAAGCCACACTAAAGCTTTAGAAAAAGTTGAATTTATTAGGATAGAAAAACAATTTATTGGCAGAAAACCCAATACTAGATATTATGCTACTGAGCTTGGTAAACAGGAATTTAAAAAACATATTGAAGCCTTAGAAAGGCTGATTAAAAAAAAATAACACTAATTTTTTTACAATTAAACTTTGAAATTCAAAGTTCTTTTAAAACAATAAACTATGGAAACACTAAACAAACAAAATGGAAGATTCGGAAAATGGGTAAAAACATCAATCACTGCTAGAATGCTCATGATTGGTTTTTTAATTCTCATCTTATTGATTCCTTTATCCTTTATTAAGAGCTTAATTGTTGAGCGAATGAACAGACAACAAGAAGTAGTTCAAGAAATCAATCAAAAATGGGGAAAAGAGGTATTGTTATACGGTCCTATTTTAAAAGTTCCATACAAAACTTATAAAGAAAAATTTGTTAGAAATCAAAAAACAAAGGAAACACGAACTGAGGTTGAGGAAAAAATTAGATATGCTTACTTTTTTCCGAAGGAATTAAATATCAAATCCTCTATAAATCCTGAAGAGAAAAAACGTGGTATTTATAAAACGGCTGTGTATAATAGTAAAATAAACATTGATGGAAACTTTACGAAACCTGATTTTAGTGAAAAAGATATTAATGAAGAAGATATACTTTGGAATAAATCTCGATTAATTATAAAAACTTCTAATCTAAAAGGAGTTAATAATTTAGTTGAAATAAAACTGCATAAAAACACTTACGTTTTTACCTCTAAATATGAGGATAATAATAACGAAAAAGCATATTACAACTACTTAAACCTTCATAAATTAGAAAGTAAGTTTTTAAATGAAGAAGACCTTCCTAAAAAATCAGATACAAACTTTAGCCTATCGCTAAGCATTAATGGAAGTAAACAAATTCGTTTTATTCCTATTGGAAAAGAGACATCCGTTCATATAAACTCTGACTGGAAAACTGCTAATTTTATTGGAGAATATCTTCCTTTTAATTCTGATAAAATCTCTGATAATGGTTTTGATGCTAAGTGGAAAATATTAGATATTAACAGACCTTTTTCTCAACAATCTTTTAATGGAATTCCAAACTTAAAGGAATATGCTTTTGGTGTAAACTTTATGATTCCTGTAGACGAATATCAAAAAAGTGAACGATCGGCTAAATATGGATTCTTAGTGATTGGACTTACGTTCTTAATCTTCTTTTTAATTCAAACAATGAGTAAAATATCCATTCACCCATTTCAATATTTAATGATTGGTGTTGCCTTAACTATGTTCTATACATTACTAATATCAATTTCTGAACATAGTAGTTTTTTAAAGGCATATTTAATTGCTTCTATAGCCGTCGTATTGTTAATTGCATTGTATTCAAAATCAATTTTAAAAGGCATTAAGTTTCCGTTATTTATCGGAGCATCTCTTACCACATTATATGCCTTTATTTTTGTAATTATTCAACTAGAAAATTATGCTTTATTAGTGGGTAGTATAGGATTATTTATAATTCTAGCCTCAGTGATGTATGCTTCAAGAAAAATAGACTGGCAAAACGGTTAATTAACTATAATTAATGAGCAAACTATCATACTATATGGTAGTTTGCTTTTAAAAACACAAACATGAAATTTCAATCGAAATACTTTCTAGTTTTTATCTTTCTTTTAATACTAGAAATTCTAATAGCTCAAACTTCAGGATTTATAAGGTACACTTTTGGTGGCTTTTTAGTAGTTATCCTTCTTTTTTATTTCGTGAAGTCATTCTTTAACCTATCAAATAAAACTATCGGCCTTTCAGTCTTACTTTTTGCTTATATAGTAGAGTTTTTACAATTAACTCCTCTTTTAGCGCTTCTTGGTTTGGAGAATAATCGTATGGCTGTTATAATATTTGGCGCCACTTTTAGTATTGGTGACTTAGTAGCTTATACATTGGGAATTATTATCGTTCTACTTATAGAAAGTAGCTTTAAATTAAGATATTCTACGTATTTTTCTAAGAATATCTTCTAACCCATTTAATTGTAATTCATACACTAGTGACATCATAGTCCCTAGTTTTCCTTGAGGAAATCCTTTATTTTTATACCATACAATATAATATTCAGGAATATCTATTAAATAGGTTCCTTTATATTTACCAAAGGGCATTTTCATATTAGCTGTGTCAATTAAAAACTGTTTGTCTGGTATCATTTTAAATAAAAAATCCCGCCGAAGCGGGAGTTAAATTGTATTATTCTTTTCCGTCTACGTAATCCTGCAAATATGCATAACGTTCGGTTAATTTACCAGTATTTGTTGTCATTTTTGCACGCGCTAAAATTCCGTCTTTATCATCGTTGTAAAAAGCAGGAATTACATGCTCTAAAAACATATCTCCAAAACCTTCACTTGCATCTTTTGGTAACTCACAAGGCAGGTTATCAACCGCCATAACAGTAATCGCTTTTTTATCTTTATAATCAATTTCTGATTCCGTTCCTGGGTTGTAACCATAAATAGGATCTGCTATTGTAGAAGCTCTTAATGTTGATGCCACAGGTCCATCAATATCACATGAAATATCTGCTACATACTTTATTCTAAACTCAGGATGTTTAGCATCTTCACGTGTATATAAATAGGGAGCGCCGTCACCATAAAAATGCCCCGCTATAAAGAAATCAGTTTGTTTAGCATACGCCATAAAATTACTTTCGTACCCAGTTGGATCTTTATAAAACTCAAACTTATCTCCTACTTTACCGTCTTTACGTTTTGCATATTCCATAACATCTGCTATACAATATACAGGCTCAGTAAACTCAGTTGTTAAATATAAAGCATCACTTACTTGTTTAATTTTTAGATGATCTAATATTTCTTGTGCTCCTTTGGCTACTTTTCCTGTTCCTGTTAACAATATTTTTATGTTAGGTAAGCTAATTTTATCTAATTCGGCTTTTACAGCATCCAAATCAGGTAACGTTTCAACTTTGGGCAAGTTAAACAACCCTTGTCTTATTCCTAATGCTCTAAACCCGTTATAAGCACCTACTAAACCAGCATAACGACCAAAACCTATTAAACGCGCTCCGTTTTCTTCAATAATGGTTTCATGGTCAAACATTTCTATATTTCTATCAAGCATTGCTTTTAACAACTTACGATTGTATGGCTGCTTTTTAATGGTATGACTAAAGAAAAAGTATTTTTTATTTGGAATTAAATTATCTACAGGAACTTCTTTTACTCCTAATAACACATCACAGTCAGAAACATCATTTGCTACTTCAAAACCTGCTTTTATGTAAATCTCATCAGAAAAAACTCGGATATCAGAACTTTCTACCACTATTTCAGCCTGAGGAAACTGCTCTTTAAACTCTTGTAATTTTTCTGGAGAAAACACAACTCTTCTATCTGGTGGATTTTTACGTTCTTTAATAATTCCGAATTTCATAATTAACCTTTGTATTAAAATTAAACAATTTTACATATAATGTTATAGTTTATAACAATTACAGCGAAAATACTTGTTTTAAAATGATTGTACAAGTAGTATTTTTTTATATTTGCATTCTCTTGTTTAAGTAGTATGCATTTACAGTACTGCCGAACAAAATTGCATAGAATTACAAAGATTATCTGGTATATTTTTTGCAGGGATACTTATAGCATCTTTGACATATTGGGGACGACTGGTTTTGACAGCAAGATTAGTGAAAATGTAAGCATACCGAGGAGTGAAATGATAACTCGTTAAACTTATTTCAACCATTTAAACGGCGAAGATAACTACGCTTTAGCTGCATAATCTGAATTAATAGTAAGATTAGCCTCGGCGCACAAGGTGCGCAAGCTTTATGTCCACGAAAAGCCTTGGTTTACGGCGTTTCATTTTTGGGCATCGTAAAAGTAAACATAGAAAACTTAGCGCTTCAATAGGTTTTCGAAACTAAAGAAGATAAGTTAAGATTGGGCGGTTTTTGGTCAGGTCTTAATCGAAAATTAAACAAAAACTAAGTATGTAGAAAGCCTTTGAGCTACTTGTTTGGACCCGAGTTCGATTCTCGGCGTCTCCACTTTTAACCCTTACAAACCCAGTATTTGTAAGGGTTTGTTTTTTTTAGGTGTCAAAACAAATCTAAATTAAACTTTACTTAATCCCTTATCAATCTCTTTCAAAATCGATATATAACTTGATTCGGGTGAGTAATCTTTTGTAGAATACTCATTAATATTGTAAGCTTCCCCAAAAACCAAACTGTTTAAAATTAACATACGTATCCTTATATTTTTTTAACGTTTACTTCCTTATACAAAATAAATTATTGAGTATTTTTACGAGCTGATTCTTTAATTGATTAAAGAACTTAATGTTTTTTTAAAAGAAGATATTCTAAACTAAAAAACAAAATCAACTTAATTTTTTATTATTCAAATTATATTATGAAAAAAACAAGTCTTTTTTTAATTGCTTTTTTAACCTTGCTACCTGCTTCATTGTTCGCTAATGAAGGAATGTGGTTTTTAATGCATATTAAACGTTTAAACGAACGTGATATGCAAAAAATGGGACTTCAGCTAACCGCAGAAGAAATTTACAGTATCAACAACCAAAGCCTTAAAGATGCTATCGTTCAATTTAACGGTGGTTGTACAGCTAGTATTATTTCTGATAATGGATTAGTACTTACAAATCACCATTGTGGTTATAATGCTATTGCAGAATTATCTTCAGAAGAGCAAAATCATCTTAAAAACGGGTACTGGGCTAAAACATTAAAAGACGAGCTTAAACCAGAAAGTCTTTTTGTAAGATTCTTTGTGAGAATGGATGACGTTTCTAAACGTATTTTAGCTAAAGTAAACGATTCTATGACAGAAAAAGAACGTGAAGCTGCTATTAACAAAGAAATTGCAAAAATAGAACAAGAAAATAGTGAAGGTGGAAAATACACTGTTTCTGTACGTTCTTTTTTCCAAGGAAATGAATATTACTATTTTGTATACGAAGATTATAAAGATGTACGATTAGTAGGTACACCTTCTGATAAAGTTGGTAAATACGGTGGAGACACTGATAACTGGGAATGGCCACGTCATACAGGAGATTTTTCTTTATTTAGAGTATATGCGGATGCAGAAGGAAACCCTGCTGAATATTCTGAAAATAACGTACCATTAAAAGCAAAGTACCATTTACCTGTTAATATTAAAGGTGTAAAAGAAAATGATTTTGCTATGATTTTAGGGTACCCTGGTAGAACAAATCGTTGGATGCCTGCAGAAGGAATTGAGCAAAACGTAAATTACGCATATCCTGCTTGGGTAGAAGGATCTAAATTGAGTATGGATGTAATGAAAAAACACATGGATAAAGATGCTTCAATAAACTTGATGTATGCATCTAAATATGCTGGTATAGCCAATTACTGGAAAAATAGACAAGGTATGATTGATGCTTTAACAGCTCATAAAACTGCTGAGGCTAAACGTAACGTTGAAAAAAAATTTGACAAATGGGCTAACAAAAAGTCTAACAAAGCAACTTACGGAAATGTTGTTACTAACATCAATAATTACTACAACTTAACCAACAACAAAGCAAAGCATGATAACTACTTAATGTTATTATTACGTTCTAGTAAATTTGCAGTTTTACCATATCGAATAGGTAAAGGGTTTGAGTCTTATATTGATGCTAATGAAGCTGCTCGTAAGAATTTAATGCCTAGATTGAATGCTTTTATAGAAAGTAACTACGCAAATTATCATTTACCTTTAGAAAAAGAAATTTTAGCAGAACAACTAAAGTTATATTCAGCTAAAGCAAATTACGAATTACCAGAGATTGTAACTAAAATTGCTAAGGATGGTAATTTAAACGACTACGTAAATTCTATTTTTGAATTAAGTATTTTTACATCTAAAGAGCGTGCTATGGCTTTCTTAAAGTACCCAAACAAAGAGTTATTAGCTAACGATCCACTATATATCTTATCATCTCAATTACTAGGCAAATACAGAGAGCAACCTGAAAACTTAGTACAACCATTAAACGATTACCAAAAATCATTTAGATTATTAGTAGATGGACTACGTAAGTCTGGTCTAAGTAATATTAAATATCCAGATGCTAACTCCACTTTACGTTTAACCTACGGAAAAGTAAGAGCTTTACCAAAAGACCCTAGAAACGATGCTAGTATTAATAATTACACAACGTTAAAAGGAATGGTTAAAAAACACAAACCAAACGATAGCGAGTTCGATTTATCTAAAGACATGTTAGATATCTATAAGAAAAAAGATTATGGTAAATACGCTAACAGTAAAGGTGAATTACCTGTAAACTTCTTATCTGATAACGATATTACAGGAGGAAATTCTGGTTCACCTGTATTAAACGGAAAAGGTGAATTAATTGGTTTAGCTTTTGATGGTAATATTGAAGCAATGGCTGGTGATGTTATTTTTGACAAAAACTTACAACGAACTATTAATGTAGACATTCGATATGTACTTTGGTTAATTGACAAGTACGCTGGTGCTAAACGTATTGTAGATGAATTAACTATTATAGAGTAGTTAAATTAGTATTCTAAACAAAAAAACGCAATCAAATTGGTTGCGTTTTTTATTTTAGGATGACACACCGAAACAAATTAAAAATATGGACAAATATAAAATCTATGTAATTCACGGATATACAGCGTCTCCTTATTCTAACTGGTTTCAGGATTTTAAAAAGAATTAAAAAAATGACTCTGTTGAAGTTTCTATTTTAAGCATGCCCAACTCTAAAAACCCCAAACTAAATGAATGGGTTGATTTTATGGAGAGTCATGTAACAGAAATAGATGAAAAAACAATTTTTGTTGGTCACAGTTTAGGATGTATAGCTATTTTAAACTTCTTAAATAAGTTAAACATACCTAAAATTAAAGGCTTATTTCTAATTTCAGGATTCATTGAATCTACACCCATACCTGAATTAATTGAATTTGTAAAACCCCAATTAAATTATAGTCACTTAAAAGAAATAACGAGTATTAGAACTGCAATATCTGCAGTTGATGATGATATTATTCCTTTTGAATATTCTAAAACTATGGCAGAAAAATTAGAGGCTAAATTTACCCTTCTTAAAGAAGGAAAACATTTTATAGATAGAGATGGATTTACTAAACTTCCTTTTTTGATAGAAGAAATAAAAAGACACATAAACTTGCATAGTTAAATGTATATAAGATGAATTTTCCTCTATTTAATTTCACAAAAAAGCGTAACCAAATTGGTTGCGCTTTTGTATTTTATATAGCTATACTACTATTCTTCTTTAAATAACTGCTCTTTATAAGCCGCTTTTTGAACTTGTGCTCTTCTAGTTACAGAAGGCTTCGTGTATTGCTTTCTTTCTCTTAATTCTTGTAAAACTTTTACATTTCTAAACTTACGCTTGTAACGTTTTAAGGCTCTATCGATATTTTCACCTTCTTTTACAACTATTCTTAACATACTATAAGGTTTTATTATTAGACATACTTTAAGTCATATAAATTACAGCGCAATACTACACATAGTATGAACTATGATTTACATGATATTTATTTTAGATTAAAAATTCTATTGAAAACGCTTGATAAAGCAACTGAAGACTATAGAATCTGGTGATAACAGAAAAATAGTATAAAGACTTGTAGATTTTCTCCTAAAAAGGATAGAACATTAATATTCTGCAAAGGTATGTTTTATTTATCGGCTCTACAAGAATTTGAGACATTAAAAAAGGCGTTACTATTGTAGTAACGCCTTTTAATTAAATAGTTTCTCCTAGTTCTTTTAACTTAGAGGTATTTTCTGCGAGCATTAACTCGTCTATAATTTTTTGAATATCTCCGTTTACAATATTTGATAAATCATATAAGGTTAATCCTATTCTGTGATCTGTTACACGCCCTTGCGGATAGTTATATGTTCTAATTTTTGCTGAACGGTCTCCTGAGGTTACCATCGAACCACGTTTTGCAGCATCAGCTTCTTGCTTCTTCGCTAACTCCATATCATACAAACGAGAACGTAATACTTTAAATGCTTTTTCTTTGTTTTTATGCTGCGATTTTTGATCTTGACATTGCGCTACCAATCCTGTAGGGATATGCGTTAAACGCACCGCTGAATAGGTAGTGTTTACCGATTGACCTCCTGGTCCTGATGAACAGAAAAAATCGATACGTACATCTTTTGGATTGATTTCTACATCAAACTCTTCTGCTTCTGGAAATACCATACAGGTTGCTGCCGATGTATGTACACGCCCTTGTGTTTCTGTTTGTGGTACACGTTGTACACGATGTACTCCAGCTTCAAACTTTAACGTCCCATACACATCTTCACCAGAAACTTCAAACTGAATCTCTTTAAATCCACCATTGGTTCCTTCAGAAAAATCTACTGTAGATACTTTCCATCCCTTGCTTTCGCAATACTTAGTATACATTCTAAATAAATCACCTGCAAAAATACTTGCCTCATCCCCCCCAGTTCCTGCACGCAATTCAACTACTGCATTTTTAGCATCTTCTGGATCTTTTGGAATTAATAAAAATTTAATCTCATCTTCTAATTCTGGAATACGAGTTTTTGCTTCGTCCATTTCCATTTTTGCCATTTCTACCATTTCTGCATCTGATCCGTCGGCAATAATTTCTTTAGCTTCTTCTATAGTATTTAATAAAGTTTCGTACTCGTCTGCTTTTTTTACAACCTTTCCTAAGTCTTTATATTCTTTATTTAATTGTACATAACGTTTTTGATCAGAAATAACATCTGGTTGGATGATTAAGTCTGAAACCTCATCGTAACGTTGCTTAACTATCTGTAATTTATCTAGCATAGTATCTTTTCTTGGGGTGCGAATTTACGATTTTTTATCGAATTTTATTTATATCTTTAGTTCATTAAGTCTTTTGTTATGCGAATTTTAATCTTATCTTTTACTTGTACACTGCTTTTTTCTTGCCTACAAGAAAAGAAAATTAAAAAACCAACTTGGTTATTTGGTAAATGGGAACGTGTTCATAGCGAAACTGATAAAAGAACTTACGAGTTTTGGGAAAATGATTTTTCTGGAATTGGTTTTTCCTTACAAAAGAATGATACTGTATTTAAAGAGGTCTTACACATCATTACTAAAAATGATTCTTTGTTTTTACAAGTTACAGGCGTGAATGAGACCCCGACATTATTTGCTTTTACACAACAAACCGATACTTCTTTTACTGCGGAAAACAAACTAAACGAATTCCCTAAAACGATACAATACTGGAAAGGAAACAATCTGCTGAAAGCTAAAGTTAGTAACGATGAGTTTTCGATTGATTTTGTGTTTGAAAAAATGAAATAAAAAATCCTCAGATTTCTCTGAGGATTTTACTTTTTATCTCACTGTATTAATATTCAAAAGTTCCGTATTCACTTTTGATTGTTAATTGCTTTTTATCAGAAGTTTCAACTCTACCAACAACCTGTGCATTTACATTGAACGATTTTGAAATTTTAATAATCTCTTCTGCTATTTCTGGAGACACATATAATTCCATTCTGTGACCACAATTGAAAACTTGATACATTTCTTTCCAATCTGTTTTTGATTGCTCTTGTATCATTTTAAATAATGGTGGAATTGGGAACATATTATCTTTTACAATATGTAAATTATCCACAAAATGTAAAATTTTTGTTTGTGCTCCACCTGAACAGTGAATCATTCCGTGCACTTCTTCCGAAGAAAATTTCGATAAAATTTCCTTGATAATTGGCGCATAGGTTCTTGTTGGTGACAACACTAACTTACCAGCATCAATTGGTGAATCTGCTACCGTATCTGTTAATTTTGTATTTCCTGAATACACTAAATCTGACGGTACTGAAGCATCAAAACTTTCTGGATATTTTTCTGCTAAGTATTTATGGAACACATCGTGACGCGCAGAAGTTAATCCATTACTTCCCATACCTCCGTTGTATTCTTTTTCATACGTTGCTTGTCCGAATGATTCTAAACCAACAATTACATCTCCTGCTTTAATATTTGCATTATCAATTACATCGGTACGCTTCATACGAGCGGTTACCGTAGAATCTACAATAATAGTACGTACTAAATCACCTACATCAGCAGTTTCACCTCCTGTTGAATGAATGGTTACTCCAAACTCTTTCAACTCAGCAATTAATTCTTCTGTACCATTAATAATCGCCGATAAAACTTCTCCTGGAATATTACTTTTATTACGTCCGATAGTTGATGACAACATGATATTATCAGTAGCGCCTACACATAATAAATCATCTATATTCATGATTAAAGCATCTTGGGCAATTCCTTTCCATACAGAAATATCTCCTGTTTCTTTCCAGTACATATATGCTAAAGAACTTTTTGTTCCTGCTCCATCTGCATGCATAATTAAACAATAATCATCATCATTTGTTAAATAATCTGGAACAATTTTACAGAAAGCTTTTGGAAATAATCCTTTATCAATGTTCTTGATAGCGTTGTGTACATCTTCTTTAGATGCCGATACTCCGCGTTGTGCGTAGCGTTTAGATACTTCGTTACTCATGTGTTGTGTTGTTGTTGCCTGCAAATTTAGGTTTTATTACGCTTTTATCAAGAAAAAAGCGAACGTTTTTTACACGCTCGCTCTTTAATTATAGTTCGTTTCTCTTTATTCCCAATCTGGCATTGTGGCGTTTATAAATAACGCTGTTCTTGTGGTAGTACCTTCATTAAAAGGCACTTTATAAATTGTTTTTTCAGAAATCTCATCATTTGATGTATTTACAAAAATTATTTCGGCTTCATTTGGTGACAAACGCGGGTCTAAATCATTTGTTCCATCAGCTTTTCCTTCTGATAAATCAGTAACTTCTGTCGTTGCAAACTCATATAAAAACATATGACTGTTTAGTTGCCTATAATTACTTGATTCATATCCAGAAATATCTCTTGTGTATAACAGCGAGCTTCCGTCTATTGTAAAATTAATTCCTCCTACAGCTCCTTGCATTCCTGTTAAAACAGTGTCAATTATATTTCCTGCCATATCAATCGTATAGATTTGTGTATTATACCCACTTGTGTTATTGGTTTTCAGTGCTATTTTAGACTCATCATTACTCCAATCACATTCAGTAATGTAACTACCATCAACTGTTTGGTATATTTGCTGTAAACCGCTTCCATCTTTATTTATCAAGTATAATTTATCGTAATGCGGATATATAATTCGATCTCCGTTTGAAGACCACGAGAAATCAACTTCGTTTAAATCAAATGCAACTACAGGAACATTGGATGTAACTTTTTTAACATCTGAACCATCTGTTTTCATTGTATAAATATGAGTTTCGTTATTGTCTGTTCGTAAGAAGGCAACCAAATTTGCTGCTGAGTTTTTTCTTGGTCTCCAAGAGTTTGTTGTTGGTAATGTTAACAATAATTCATTTACAGAAGCTTCATTGATAAAATCTCCAGAATATATTACATTATTACCATCTTCTTGTCGTGTATAAAAATACCTGTTATTGGGTGTTGATGTAATTTTAAATGTACTTACTGCACTTAATACTTCAGCATTAATGCCATCTGATGCTCCTATTTGCCAAAAATATTTTACTCCAAATTTTAAATCGGAAACTGTATATAAAGTGTCTTTTACATTTTCAAAAGATATAACATCATTATTAAAGTCGTTTTTAATTTCTATCCTGTATGTTACTTCATCTTCATCAGGGTCAGTAGATTTAAAACTTAGTTCTACCATATTATTTAAATCTTCTACGCCATTAGTTGGAGCTCTAAGTTCTGGTGTTGTTGGCGGATCGTTTAATGCTGTTTCTATATCTAACTCAAAAACTATATTAATTTCTGTGCCAGCATCTAAACCTACAGGCTGAAAACCTGTTAAATAGCCTTCTTTAGTAGCGCTTACCGAATATTCTTGTGCAGGTATATCTTCCATTAAAAAGTAACCTTCTTCATCAGTAAAAGCTGTATTATTGGTTGGCGATAGTGCTATTTTTGCGTTTGCTATAGGTTCAAAACTTCTCTTTTTTACCACACGTCCTTTAATTGTACCAAATTCCACAAAACCTACAGTATCTTCACTACAGTTAAATAAGGTTACACAAATTAAAAGTATTGTTATTTTTATTATATTTTTCATTGCTTTGCTTCTTAAAAATAAACGTTTAAACCTACTCCTACCCTCCAAATAAAGTCATTCCTTTTCCCCCTAACCAACTTATCTAGATTATCCGAACCTAAAAGGTAATTTTCTCCATAAAAAGCTACCCCTATTTTATTGGTTATTAAATATTCTAATCCTATTCCGTATTGAAATTTAAACATAGGATTATCAAGATTCTCCTCTAAAACTGAACCTACACCAACATACACGTAAGGTGTTAACTTATCATAAGGAAGTAAGTTATATTCTAAGAATACACTAGATGTTAAAAAAGTATTTTTAAAAGATTGTTCGTTTTCTAACTCAAATCTTCCTATGCTTCCTCCAAAACTAAATTGAGGGTTCTTAAAAAAATATCTGTATTTTAGGTCAAAACCAAATCTTGCTACGGGTTTTGAATAATCTCCTGAAATTATTGAAGCGCCTCCCATTACACTCATTGAATTTTTTGCTCTTCTTGTTTCTTGCTTCCTGTTAAAGAGTAATGTATTGTCCGCTTCATTTTTTTCTTTTAAATACTCTTCTTTAAAGAGGTTAACAACCTTATCTCCTCCTTGAGGAGCCCATAAACCATCTACAACACCTTCTATAATCAACTGTTCGACTGCTTTATCTATAGCTTCTTTTACAGCTAATTGCATAGGTTCATTTTTGGTTACCCCTGTTTCTACTTCTAACAATCTTCTTAAAGAAACATACCTATATAAATTTGCTGAAATACCTTGAGAGAGTATTGTTTTTGACACATAAATATTTTTTAAGATTTGTCCGTTTGATGTAGATACAGCTCTTAAATACACTGTTATTCTGTCCTCTCTATATTGATTAGATGCTCCCGCTCCAAAATATCGGACTCCTGAACCTCCTGTAATAATATTAGAATCATAAGAAACCACACCTCCTTCTAAAATAATCCCAGCAAAAAGTAATGGCGGCATTTTTGTGGAGTTAACTCCCTGATATTCTTGCCTTGTCGACCTTATTATTTGTCGTTCATTTAATAAGTTAGCGATATTCTCTCTTTCTATTGGAGTAAACCATTTTGACTCTTCTAATGATTTTAATAGAATTGATGTACCTCCTTGCGTTACCGCGGTACTAAATGTAGAACCGTTTTCAGTCGGTTTATATTGTCCTGTTTGATCTCTAAATTTATAAACTCCTACGATTACTTTTTCGACAGGTAGAATATTTTTAATTAAATCGTTTTGTAAAGAGGTGTTTTCTCCTATTCTAGCATTCGTTGTTTGGAATGGCTGATTTAGGTATGCTCCACAACTAGAAAACAAAATAAAACTTAAAGAGAATAGTAATTTGAATAGTAATTTTCTCATAAAATTTAAGTTATGGTTAGTCGTTTTGTTGTTAATTGTTTGGTATTATAATTTGTGTTTGTTCACCTGTTTGAGTATTTAAAATATTTACAGATAAACCTCCGCTTGTAGGTGTTACTTCAACTACTAAAGATCCAAACACATAAGTTCCAACAGTTAATCCTTGATCTCCAAATTGTTCTTGAAATAAATCTTGAGATAATGAGTTTAACAGTTGCCTGTTTAAACTATTGGTAAAATTTTCTAAGTCTGAAGGTTGCTGAAAAGGATCTTGTGCTTCTTCTTGAAAATCGTTTTGTGCATTTGCTGATGCCAAAATTTGCTGATATCCGAATGGATTATTTCCTCCAAAAAATGGATTAATTGGTTTATAAACTAGTTCTTGTGAAAAAGTAAATGAACTTATTAAAAATAAAACAATTGTTATAAGTTTGGTTGCTATTTTCATAACTTACTTTATTTAAATTTTATAACTTAATAATGTATTTCTCTGTTTTGAGTAACTGCTTAATCTTACTAAAGATGCTTTAACAGCTCGTTTAAGAAAATCTTCCCCTGGCATTGTCATGAACTCAAAAATCTTTTTATCATCAGCTTCAATAATTAAAACTGTAGTTCTTCTTAATCCTGGTTTCTCTTTTATTTTTATAATAAAAGGATATTTTAAGCCTGAGAGCAAGTACTCTTGGTAAAAAAAATCATAAAAATCTTTCCCTATTTTTGTTATTGCTTCTTCAATAACCAATCCTTTTAACACAAAATTAGACTCGTCTATTTTTTCTTTTTTTATTGCACCTACCTTTTTAGGTACTATTACTAGCGTATCTTTATCTATCAATGTCTCCCTATGCTTTACAAATAAATAAGCTCTTAACTCTTCATCAGGGTTTAAACTTAATCTTATTAATGAAAGCTCTTTTTTCTCATTAGGTTTTAACGAAAATTCTCCTGATTGTTTATTGTTAGAATAGTTTCCTTCTTTATTTTTTTTTAGCACTAATAAGTTGTAGTTAAGCTCATCTTTAAACAACACTCCTTCATTTTCAGCTTGTGCTTTTACTACTATAAAATTATCTTTTTTAAGAACAAGTATTTTGGCTTTCACATCGTTTATTTCTTGAGTATAACCCACTGATACACAAAGCAACAACAGAGTAATATATTTTAAATCGTTTCTAAAAAAAATAAAACTTAACATCTTTTAATAGTTCCTAACTATAATTGTTTTATAATTAGATTTTTGAATTATTTTTACATTTTCCATTAAAGAGTTTGTTCCATACACCTGTAATGAATTTGCATTTCCTTGCTGAAGGATATCCATTTTTGTGGGAGAAGTGTTGTAATAATCTATAAAACTATAATAGTTATTTTTACCCTTTTGCCCTACTAATTGCACATCTCTCGCTCCACTTTTTAATTCCGCTACATTATTTATTCCTATTTGATTTATTGATAAATAATTTTGATTAGCAGTTACATTACTAAAATCTTGTAAACCATTTAATGAATTAATATTTTTCTCTAGTACTATAAAAGAAACATCATCTCCTATTTGAGGCACAGATACAAAATATGTAGATGTCTTTTGCTGTGACATAATAGCCAGATTAATAGTAACCAACATTACAAACAATATTGTTTTCACCTCTTTCATTATCTTTACTTTAGTAAGTTAAGGAAAGAGTTTTTCTCTCTTCCCTTAACTTTATTAGTTAATAAATTATTATAGTCCTGTTTGTTCAACACAGGCTTTATTCATATAACCTGCTTGACCAATAAAACTAGCATTACCTGAACCTTGCGCGTCTTGAATAACAGAGGCATGGTTTTCTACACCAAACTGACCAATTAAACTTAAGTTAATACCAACATCAGCGTTTTGATCAACACAAGCTTCATTACCATAACCTGTTTGTGCTATACCAGAAATGTTTATACCTCCAGTTGATGTTTGAGTAGTAGAAGCCATATTTGCGTTTCCAAATTGAGCAATTCCATCTATATTAAAGCTACCTCTTTGTACTTGTTTAGCTTTATTATAGTTACCGAGTTGTAAAATACCTGCTACACTACCTGGCGCCCCATTAGTTCCTGTACTTTGATCTTGGTGAGCTAAATTTCTTCTACCAGATTGTGCTACAATAGCTACATTATTATCATAACGTTGTTTTTGAATAGAAGTATTCTGACGTCCTGTTTGGTAAGCATATGCTCTGTTATTTTCTGCCCAACCTACACCTACATCTTGTTGTGCATAGTTTTTATATCCTACTTGATTTACAAAACCAGTGTTATAGTCACCATGTTGCTTAATATCGGTCTCATTTTTTCTTCCTCTTTGGTATACAGTAGCTTCGTTTCCTAAACCTCCAGAAAATCCTTGGTTTTGACCATCTTGATCGATGTTAGATAAGTTACCTACTCCAGTTTGAACTACACTTGCGTCATTCATAACTCCAGTTTGATCTACGTAACTAGTGTTAATTATCGCTCCTCTTGCCCCATAAGAAGGCCCTACTTGTGGCACTGAACACCCTAAACAATTAGCTTTTGGTGTTGGTAATGGGTTTGCGAACTGTGCGAAAACTGTTCCTGAAGCTAAAAAAATAGCCGCTAATAAAAAATTTTTCATAATAGATAATTTTAAAATACGTTAATTAATTTTTAGCATACTCTATCTACGACAAGCATACAAATATTAATAATGCTTATTGTGGGAGAATGCTAAGTAAATAAGGGTAAGATAAAATTATGGGGTAAAATGTAAAGGTTAATTTGATAACCGTGATTACATCCATCAGTTTAAAATAAAACTGTAAGAAACTATATATAGATTGTCTGTTTAAACATAGCTAATATACGATTTTTTTAGCTTCAAAAACCAATCAAAATTTCTTTACTTAAAAAAAAGACAAATAAGAAAAGCCAAAAACACGCTATAAACGTAGCCTTTGGCTTTGTATTTCTTTATACTTATTAGAAAAAAAGGGGAAAAACCCCTTTTTTAAAAAATGAATTTTCTTCTTTAAAATAAGTTACTTTATCTAGTAAATAAAAGCTCTCTATATTTAGTTAATGGCCATAAATTATCATCTACCATCAACTCCAATTTATCACAGTGATAACGAATATCATCAAAATAAGGTTTTACTTTATTACAATACGCATCAACATTTTTTTGTCCTTCTAACTTATTGGCTTTTTTACGCTCTTCAATCATATCTTCTACTTTAGAGTTAATTTCAGCAATATGATTTGATATTTTTTGAATTAAATCGATTTGTTCATTTGCATACCTTTCAAAATTATTTCCAAAAATTTCTTTCAGCCCTCTCACATTCTCTATCAAGGTATTTTGGTATTGAATAGCAATAGGTATAATATGGTTTCTTGCAATATCACCTAATACTCTACTTTCAATTTGTATTTTCTTTGAATATTCTTCTAGTTCAATTTCATGACGTGCTTCTACCTCAACCTTATTCATCACTCCCATTTCTTCAAAAAGAGAAATTGCTTTTTTAGAAATTTTTGCTTTTAATGCTTCAGGAGTTGTTTTGTTATTCGATAAACCTCTTTTCTTTGCTTCTTTTTCCCATGCTTCTCCATACCCATCTCCTTCAAATCGAATACTTTTTGATGCTTTAATATATTCTCTTAATACATTAAATATAGCTTCATCTTTTTTTAGTTTTTTGGTATCAATTAATTTATCAACCTCATCTTTAAACTCATTTAACTGTCTTGCTATAATTGTATTCAAAACCGTCATAGGTCCTGCACAGTTAGACCATGAACCTACTGCACGTAACTCAAACTTATTTCCTGTAAAAGCAAAAGGTGAAGTTCTGTTTCTATCTGTATTATCTAGTAATATTTCAGGAATTTTACCTACAATATTCAATTTTAAATCTGTTTTTTCTTCTGGTGATAACTTTCCTTTTGTTACATTTTCTAACTCATCTAATACTGATGATAATTGTGAACCTATAAAAACTGATATAATTGCTGGTGGTGCTTCATTAGCTCCTAAACGGTGATCGTTACTTGCGCTTGCTATTGACGCTCTGATTAACTCTTCGTAATCATGAACCGCTTTAATAGTATTCACAAAAAAGGTTAAAAACTGTAAGTTCTTCATCGGAGTTTTACCTGGGCTTAATAAATTAACTCCTGTATTGGTAGATAAACTCCAGTTATTATGTTTTCCTGAACCATTAATTCCAGCAAATGGCTTTTCATGGAATAACACTTTGAATTTATGTCTTTGCGACACTTTTTCCATCACATCCATTAGTAAGGAATTGTGGTCTACCGCTAAGTTAGCTTCTTCAAAAATCGGTGCTAATTCAAACTGATTTGGCGCTACCTCATTATGTCGTGTTTTTACCGGCACCCCTAATAACATACATTCATGTTCCAAATCGCGCATAAAATTCAATACTCTCGTGGGTATTGAGCCAAAATAATGATCATCTAACTGCTGCCCCTTTGCTGGAGCATGCCCTAACAAGGCTCTTCCTGTCATCATAATGTCAGGACGTGCGGCTGCCAATGCTGTATCAATCAAAAAGTATTCTTGCTCCCAACCTAAAGTTGCATTTACTTTACTTACATTCTTATCAAAATATTTACAAACCGCTGTAGCTGAAGTATCAACAGCTTGTAAAGCTCTTAATAATGGAGCCTTATTATCTAATGCTTCACCTGTATACGCCACAAAAACTGTGGGAATACATAAGGTAGTACCATAAATAAATGCTGGCGATGTTGGATCCCAAGCGGTATAGCCACGTGCTTCAAAAGTATTTCGAATTCCTCCGTTAGGAAAACTAGAAGCATCTGGCTCTTGCTGTACTAATTGACCTCCGTCAAATTTCTCCATTGCTCCTCCTCCTTCAACTGTTTCAAAAAAAGCATCGTGTTTTTCTGCTGTAGACCCCGTTAAAGGTTGAAACCAGTGTGTATAATGCGTTGCTCCTTTAGACAATGCCCAATCTTTCATACTTACTGCAATCTGATCGGCAGTTTTTCTATCAATCTTAGTTCCAAACTCAATAGCATCCATTACACTTTGGTATGCTTCTTTGGTCATGTATTGACGCATTGCTTGTTCATTAAATACATTTTTACCAAACAATTCTGAACGACGTTCATTCTCTTCCACTACAACAGTTTTTCTATTTAAAACCTCTTGTAAAGCATTGAATCTTAAAGTTGACATATAATAAAGTATTAAATTAGATGTTCAAAAATACATTTTAAAAACAAATACCCCCTAAAAAATAGGGGTTAAATTAATTTAAAGTTAATTTTAAACAAAAATACCCTGAAAAATTTTGCCTTTTAACAAAAAATACTCAATTTTGCCCCATAATTAACTCTAAAACAACACAAAAATCATGAGTAAATCAAAATTAGAATACATTTGGTTAGATGGTCATGAACCAACTCAAAACATGCGTAGTAAAACTAAGGTTGAAGACGACTTTAGTGGTAAATTAGAAGATTGTCCAGTTTGGTCTTTTGATGGAAGTTCTACAGAACAAGCTTCTGGAGGTGCTTCTGACTGTTTACTAAAGCCTGTTGCTATTTATCCTGACCCTACTAGAAAAAATGGATTCTTAATAATGTCTGAAGTTTTAAACGCTGACGGTACTCCGCACGCATCTAATGCACGTGCTAAAATTGATGATAACGATAATGATTTTTGGTTTGGTTTTGAGCAAGAATATTTCTTAATGGATACCAAAACTGATTTACCTTTAGGGTTCCCACGTGGTGGATTCCCTGGACCTCAAGGAAAATACTACTGTTCTGTAGGTGGAAGATACACTTGGGGAAGAGATTTCGTTGAAGAACATGCTGATTTATGTATTGAGGCTGGTTTAAACTTTGAAGGAATTAACCAAGAGGTTGCTCCAGGACAATGGGAATTCCAATTGTTTGCACAGGGTGCCAAAAAAGCAGGTGATGAAATTTGGGTTGCTCGTTACTTATTAGATCGTTTAACTGAAAAGCATGGTTACTATATTGAGTACCATCCAAAACCAGTAAAAGGAGATTGGAATGGTTCTGGTATGCACGCAAACTTCTCTAACACTACTTTAAGAACTTGTGGCTCTCAAGAAACTTACGAGAAGATTTGTGAAGCATTTAGGCCTGTTACCGAGGAACACATGGATGTATACGGAGCCAATAACGATGAGCGCTTAACTGGTTTACACGAAACTGCTCATGTATCTGACTTTAGTTATGGTGTTTCTGATAGAGGGGCTTCAATCCGTATTCCTATTATTACTGTAGAAAAAGGATGGAAAGGTTGGTTAGAAGACAGAAGACCTGCTTCAAACGCTGACCCTTATAAAGTAGCTGGTAGAATTATAGAAACCGTAAAAGGTGCCAACATATAATTAACAAACACAACAACACAACTAAAAAAGCCGCTAATTGCGGCTTTTTTTTATTTCTAAACTAATTCGTTTTTACGAAATTGTTAAATAGATGAAAGTTGCATAGGTTGCTAATAAGATAATTCCATCTCTCCACCCAAGACGCATTCCTTTTGGAAAGAAAACTAAAGGTAGTATAGCAAATGAAACACCTAACATCCAATAAATATCGTTGTTTATTAAGCTATATGCATCTGGTTTTACTTCTACAGGAGTAATCATTGCAGTAATACCCAGAACAGCTAAAATATTAAATACGTTAGAGCCTATTAAGTTTCCTAATGAAATTGCTTTTTCTTTCTTTAATACTGCAATAATTGATGCTGCTAACTCAGGAACGCTTGTTCCTACCGACACTACTGTTACTCCTATTATTGCATCACTAACCCCTAAATTTGCTGCTAAAGTTACCGAGCCATTAATTAACAACTCTGAACCACCCCATAAACCTACACCTCCTATTGCTAAAAATAGTGCTATTTTATATAGTGGTAACTCTTCATCATCTTCAGGCACCTCATCAACAACCGCCTGTTTTTGAAAACGCAGTAAATAAATCAAAAACACTACTAACATTCCAAACAAAATAGCTCCTTCATAAAATTGAATTATTTTATCATTTGCTATAAAAAAATACAGTAGTACTGAAGCAATCATCATTACTGGCCAATCTGTTTTATAAAAACTTTTTTCCACATCTATTGATGATAGTATTACTGTTATACCTAATACTAGAGCTAGGTTTGCAATATTAGAACCAATAACATTACCTACTGCCAAACCTGTTGCTCCATTTAAAGCAGACTTTATGCTTACAATTAATTCTGGTGCTGAAGTTGCAAACGACACTACTGTCATACCTATTACTATTTTTGGTATATGTAGTTTAAGTGACAAACCTACCGCTGCTTTTAACAGCCAATTTCCTCCTAAAACTAACAATGTTAAACCAATAATAATATATAGAATGCTCATAAGATATTTTTTGGGCGAAGATACTCTTTTGTAACGAAGTTTTGAAACATAAACAACCGTGTAAATACAACTTTTAAAACCAATACTTTTTTCTTTAATAAACTTCAAAAAAATCAAAAGGCTAAAACTCTTCTGTTTAAAAGATCCTTTTTCCTTTACTTTTCAAATCTTGCAAAAAAAGCTTCTTTAAAACCTTACTAAATACAACCAATAAGACATTTTTATATTTCATTTAATAATTAAAACATAGACAATATAGCTATAAGTTAAAACTAATAGTGTTTTTATAGATTTAAATATAAACCCAATCCAATTAAATTAGATTTAAAAGTTTGGTAATAATATTTCCTTTCTCATATATTGAAAAAACAATTCCGGAATTCATCATTATTTACTAACTAAAAACACATGAATCTAACATGATTATACTTGCTTTAAAACTAATTCTAATAACTATTAAAATTGCTTATTTATTACTGGAATTTATCTTTTAAAAGATTAAACTAATTAAAACCTATACTTTTAATTTTAAACTTAGTAAAGTTTGATTTTTCTCATCATAACAAATTATTTTTCGTTATTTTTGATAATAGAATCAACTACTAATGAGAAAAAGTTTTTTTAAGTTTTTAGCCAACCTAAACAAGGCTCTACTACCTTCCTTTACTAAGAAGGAATTGGATATATCGAAAGCATCAAAATTTCAATTGGCTATTGTTGGATGGCGTGCTTATGTTACAATAAATTCGTTGGATTAAAATTTTACCATTATGAACAATCATATTAAAGTTTTCTCAGGATCTCAAATCTTTGTAAGCAGATTAAATCAATTACTTGATGAGGTTGAAGTTCCATGCTTAATTAAAGATAATAAAGAATCTGGAAGGGTTGCTGGTTTCGGAACTTTAGGCAATTCTATTGACGTATTTATCTATGAGTCAGATCTTGAAAAAGCTCAGGACACTATTGATAGTTTTAAAGAAGAAATAACAGAAGGCAAATAAGTTAAAAAAGGCAAAAAAATATTATTTTTTTGCTTTACAATTTAAAAAACATTCTTATATTTGCACCCGCAAAACGGCCTCGTAGCATAACTGAATAGTGCACTTGATTACGGCTCAAGAGGTTGCAGGTTTGAATCCTGCCGAGGTCACAAAAACCCTGTTAGATATCTAACAGGGTTTTGCTTTTCCATAAATTTACACACTAACTTTCTACTACTGTTTAGTCTTTTACAACCACATCTTCCAGTACTTCAATGTCAAATCCATAATATCTTACTAATTTGATAATTGGGTTAAGATCAATTATGTTACCTATAGACTCTATACGAAGTATATTATCACAATCTTCTAAATCAAAATTTATTTTATAGTAAGAAAACTCCCTTTGGAGCTTATCCAAAAGGAGTGTTTCCTCTTCAACTGATTGTACAGATGTTTTAAAGACTTCTACCATTAAATTAAAAGTTAATTATACCGCTTCGTTGTAATTAATCATCCAGTAAACACCAAACTTATCTACAAAACTACCAAAATAATCTCCCCAAAACTGATCTTCCATAGGCATTTCAATTTTTCCACCTACAGATAAGCCGTTAAACAAACGATCTGCTTCTTCACGACTTTCAGGGTGAATTGAAATGTAATTATTATTCCCTTTATTTAGCTTATGTCCCATTGAAGGTACGGTATCAGACCCCATTAAAATAGTATTTTTTGATAATGGTAACGAAATGTGCATTGTACGATTTCTTTCATTTTCTGGTAATTTTTCTACATCTGGAGCGTCACTCATTTTCATATTTGCAATGAATTCACCACCAAATACTGATTTATAAAAATTGAATGCTTGTTCTGCATCTCCATCAAAATTTAAATAAGGATTTACTTTCATTTTTCTTGTTTTTAAGGTTATGTTTATTCTAATTTTTTATTTTATTATCTATTCAAATTACAAAACAGGTTAAACAAATGCCCATCTAAATCTTGAAACACACAAACATAATAGCCATTATCATCATAAAACTTTTTCTTGTCTTTTCTAGGATCAAAACGGATATACCCTCCTGCTTTTATTATTCTTTCTATTAATACAGTAACTTCCTCTTTACTTTTTGCTGAAAGTGTAAACATTACTTCGTTACTGTTATTCAGATCTGCTATTTCTCCTTCAAAGCTTTCTTTTAGCTTTTCCTTTTTAAAAAAGTGGATTACAAACTCATCTTCACCAAATAAAAAACTAACTATTTCGTTCGTAGAAGTTCCATTGAGAATGAAACCTAATCTCTTATAGAATTTTTGTGTACGTTCTATATCTTCTACTCCTAAGTTTGCCCATATTTTCATTCATTTTAGAGTTTTAAATTCTTAATAATTTGTTTTATTTGATAAATATGACGCTTCGTATGCACTGTATTAAATCCTATCCATTCGAATCGTGTAAATGGTCCATACTCAGGAATTTCAAAATCTAAACAGAGTTTTGATAAATCTACCTTCTTTGAGAAATCGTTCACCCATTGTATTTTATTTTTTAACTCCGTCAACAAAATTTCTTTGTTAATGAACTTTTCGGTTGGTATAATTTCTTTAGGTGAATTCATTTTTATATCGAAATTCAAAAACAAGCGTTGTATTTCTTTTAACTTTTTATTTGGACTACGTCTAGTTTCTTTTACTTCTCCTGTCAAAACTTCTGATAAAGCATAAGATTTATTAAGGTGATCTCCTACTTGCGCTACTGTCCAATCTCCTTCTTTTGTTTTTTTATTCAGTTCTTCTTCAGTTAACGATGAAATCAACCTTAACAACTCCTTAGTTGTGATATAATACTCACTTAAAACCTCTTTCTCCATACTTTAATTATTTGATTACCAAAGATAAAAGGTCTTACCCATACTCCAAAGGTATGTTCCCGACAATACCACGGGTTGATTGCGACAACAGCTTATCTTATATTTGAAATGGTTTAATCTCTTGAAAAATGACTTATGAAACATATTTCTATTCTTGTACCTGAAGGTGACTCTAGTTTGAGTAATTTAGAGGCTACTTATAAGATGTTCACCATGGCTAATGATGCTTTATTAAAATCAGGCAAGCAAACAATGTTTACAACACATCTTGTTGGCACACACAAAAAAGCTAGGTTAAGTAACGGGGTATTTAATATTATTCCTAACACAACAATTACTGATGTACAAAAAACAGATTTGATTATTATTCCTGCCATTCATGGAGATTATGCTCAAATAATTTCAAAAAACAGTGCTTTTATTCCTTGGATTAAGAAACAATATGCAAACGGGGCTGAAGTAGCAAGTCTTTGTATAGGTACTTTTTTATTAGCCAGCACAGGATTGCTTAACGGTCAAGATTGTGCAACGCATTGGTTGGCTACTGATGAATTTAGAAAAATGTTTCCTGATGTTAATCTTGTTGATAATAGAATTATTACTGATGAAAACGGCTTATACACAAGTGGTGGAGCTTATTCTTCTTTAAATTTAAATCTTTATTTGGTTGAAAAGTTTGCAGGACGTGAAATGGCTGTACTCTCGTCTAAAATTTTTGAAATAGATATTAGCCGTAATAGCCAGTCTCCTTTTATTATTTTTAAAGGTCAGAAATCTCATAACGATAAAGATATTTTAAAAATTCAAGAACATATTGAACAAAATTATCAGCAAAAAATAACTGTTGATGAGCTTTCTAAAAAAATAGCTGTAAGTCGTAGAACTTTTGAAAGACGTTTTAAAAAAGCAACTGCCAATACTGTAATGAAATATGTACAACGTGTTAAAATAGAAGCTGCTAAAAAAGAATTTGAAAGAGGTAATAAAACGGTTAACGAAATAATGTACGAAGTTGGTTATAATGACCCTAAAGGGTTTAGAGAGGTTTTTAAGAAGGTTACAAACATGACTCCTTCTGAATATGCTAACAAATATCGCAAAGCAATTTATGTTTAAAATTTTAAAAATGTTCTTGATACTTTCTACCTACAAAATTTATGATTCCACATTGTATTATGCTTCTTAAACTGGCTTAAGTTTTAACTTTACAAGGAATAATACCTTTGGTTTATAAAATTTAAAATTATGAAACAAAGACTAAACATTCAAGAATTAGAGCCTAATGCCTATAATGCAATCTTAGAAATTTACAAATACCTTGAAACAACAACGCTTTCAAAAAAAAGTAAAAACCTTATTAAAATAAGAGCTTCACAAATTAATACTTGTGCTTACTGTATAGAAATGCATACTGTGGAGGCTCTAAAAAACGGAGAAGCACAAAACAGAATTTTTGCGTTGAGTGCTTGGAGAGAATCGCCTTTATTTTCTGAAGAGGAAAAAGCTTTATTAGCTGCTACTGATGAAATAACACAAATAAGCAATAATGGATTAACAGAGGAAACCTTCCAAAAGCTTAAAAGTTATTTTAGTGATAATGAAATAGCACAAATTATTATACAAATAGGAGAAATTAATATTTGGAATCGTATCGCAGTATCAACACAAATGTTTCATGCTATCTCTAAGGTTTTGTAATACGCAATAATATTAATTTATCTAGTTTTCATCTAAGTTTCTATAAAGCTACCTAAATTTAGGTAGCTTTATTATCTTTCATTATGTCCTTTTCCTTCAATCATTTTCGGTATCGACTTTTCTATTCTTGACAAACGTGTTTTTGATTGTTTAGCTTGAGAAAAATACAATAAGTACCCTCTTTGTCTACCTGGGGTTAGCGCTTCAAAAACTGTTTGTATGTCTGGGTTTTCTTGTAATACTTCTTTAAATTCATCTACCATTTCAAACTCTGAGGTTTTCTTAGTTTTTACTTTTAAACCTGCTTTTTCAACCTCTATAGCTTCGAATATATATGCTTTGATAGTTGATATTAAATCTATAATTTCTTCTGGCTTTGCAAACCTAATTTGACGAGCTGATTGTACATTTTCTGTTTGTTGAATTAAAACCCCGTCAGTGTCTTTTAGCAAAGCTCCTTTATGGAAAAGTAATGCACAGAAATCTTTAAAACCGTGAATTAACACTATGTTTTTTCCTTGAAAAGTATAACAAGGGTGCATCCACTTAAAATCTTCTTCAAGACCACAATCCAAACAAATCTGTCGTAACAATTTTGTTTCTTCTTGCCATTTTTTTATGTTTCCTATATACTTATCTACTTTTTCCATTTCAAACTTACTTTATAATTCTTTCTATTTTTCTACTATCTGGTCTTAAATACCAAGATAAAACTGTTATTATTAACAATATTAAAGATGGTACCGCTTCAAAAAAATTCTGACCCATGGCGACATGAGAAATTGCAGCTCCAGACATAGCAAAGAAGAAGCCTGCATACGCCCATTCTTTAAAAAGGGTTAATTTAGGAGCTAGAATAACAATTACTCCTAATATTTTCCATACACCTAAAATGCTTAATAAATATAACGGATACCCTAACGCTTTAATGATATCATTGTACCCACCAATTTGTAACATCTGTTGAACACCTCCTGCGAGCATTCCTATTGAGAGGAATATTGTCAATACCCAATATGTGATATTTTTTGCTTTCATACTTTTAATAATTTACTTACAACTTCTTCTAATCGTTGATGCGCCCAATTAATACCCATTTTAAATGGAAGTTTTAAATTTTCATCTCTATATTTAACTGATTGGTAAATTACTTTCTTAATAAGCTTACTCTTACTATCTGTTAATTTTTTAAACGTAAAAACTTCTAACTGCACACCAAAAGGCATACTATTCATCTCAAATGTTCTGATAATTTTTTTTTGAGGAATAAACTCGTGAATAACTCCTCTTAATAAATGCTTATTTCCTTTAGGTTCTGTTGTTTCAAACTCATAACTTCCATATCTTTTACATTCAAGTTTTAGCACCTTTGTCCCCATCCATTGCTCAATAATTTCAGGCTCAACATACGCCATAAACAAATGTTCTATAGGCAAATCAAAGATTCGTGTTATTACAATTTCTTGCTTTCCTGTTTCTGCTACAACTTTTGTTTTCTGTTCCATGTTTATTTTTTTGGTTTATAATTCTTCATTACAGATTCTAACTTATTATAACGTTCATCCCAAAACTTCCTGAAAGGTTCAATAAAAGCAGCAATTTCCTTCATTCCTTCAGGATTTAAATGATAGTATATCTCTCTACCCTTTTGTTCCTGTTCTAGAATATTACATTCATATAGTATTTGTATATGTTTAGAAATTGTTTGCCTTGAATATTCAAAATTATTGGCTATTGCAGACGGCGTCATTGCTTGAAACGCTACTAAAGAAATAATAACTCTACGAGTTGGATCTGCAATGGCTTGAAAAACGTCTCTTCTTAACTTCATTACGCAGTTATTTAACTGCTAATATAAGCGAAGCTATATAACTGCACAAATTTAAAAACAACTAACCAATAACCAGTAAATTTCAAGCAAAAAAGGTACTTTAAAGACTTAAACGCCCTTACTATATTTATTTCTATACTCAACAGGTGTTAGCCCAGTAATCTTTTTAAAAACATTTCTAAAGGCTTTCGTATCTGAGTATCCTACATCGTACATTACTTCTGTAATGTTTTTTCTAGTACTTTCAAAGTGCCTTTTAGCTGCTTCAACTTTTACACGTTGATGATATTGAATAATAGTATTATTAGTAGCTTGTTTAAAACGTCTTTCAAAACTTCTTCTACTAACAGCTACTAAGTTAGCCATATCATCCACAGTGATTTTATCTTTATAATTTGTTTCTATAAACTCTTGTACTTTTATAACCTCTAAATCATTATGATTTTTTTGTCCTGTAAACATTGTAAATGCTGATTGGCTATCTCTATCAATATCTATTGCAAAGTATTTAGAAGCTAAAATAGCTGTATCTCTATCAGTATACTTTTCTAAGAGATATAATAGTAAGTTCCAATAAGAATTTGCTCCTCCGCTAGAATAAATTCCATTTTCTTCGGTAATAATACTACCATCAGCCACCTCAACATCTGGAAAAGTTTCTTGAAATTCATTATAAAAAGCCCAATGTGTAGAACATTTCTTCCCATTCAAAATTTCTGTTGAAGCTAATAAAAACGCACCAACACATAATGAGGCCACTTCAGTTCCTTTTTTATAATGTTTTACAATCCAAGGAATAGCTTCTTCATTAAGTTTAACCGCTGTTTTCATATCTCCAAAAAGCGCCGGTATTATAATAAGATCTGTTTGAGTAACTTCTTGTAATAACTTATTTGTATGAACAGAAAACATACCATTATTAAAACTAATTTCTTTTTTACTCCCTACAAGGTTTACCTTAAAAAGAGGTTCTCGATTATTAGATCTTAAAAAATCATTTGCTGCAGAAAACATGTATTGCGGATCAGCAACAGACTCTATTACAGCGGACTCTGGAACAAGGATAGAGACGTTTTTCATAAAACAAATATAAGAAATTGGCGTAATTAGCCCTTAAAAATGCCGTTATACCACCCAAAGAAAGCTTTAAATTAATTTCATCTTTGTAGTATTAACATTAACACCTTAAAATCATGGAACAAATAACAGTTAAAACAACAATTAAAGGAACTCCTAACAAAGTATGGGATATATGGACAACTCCAAAGCATATAAAAACATGGAATACAGCTTCTGAAGATTGGCATACTACTCGTGCTGAAAACGATTTAAAAGTTGGAGGAAAATTCTTATCAAGAATGGAAGCTAAAGATGGAAGCTTTAGTTTCGATTTCACCGGTACTTACGATGAAGTAAGCCCTCTTGAGTGTATTGCATACACCATGGATGATGGTAGAAAGGCAAAAACAAACTTTACACCAAAAGAAGACTATACTGAAGTTATAACAGTTTTTGATGCAGAAACTCAAAACTCTATTGAAGTACAAAAAGGGGGATGGCAAGCTATTTTAGATAATTTTAAAAAGTATGTAGAAAACCAATAAGACTAACTAAGTATAAAAACTTATCATTATGAAAACTAATAAAACTATATTTTGGATAACTACTATTATCATCGTTCTATTTGAAGGTCTTATGCCTGCATTATTTTCTCAAACGGAACTGGCAAAAGAAGGAATTAAACACTTAGGATATCCACAATATTTCGGAAATGCTTTAGTTGTTTTTAAAATATTAGGAGCTCTCATTTTAATAATCCCTAAACTACATAAAACGATAAAGGAATGGGCATATGCTGGTTTTAGCTTTGTTTTTTTATTTGCTGCTATAAGTCATGCTGCTATTGATGGACTTACTCTTAATTCCTTTTTACCAATTATAGCACTTGGTATTTTAGTCTTGTCTTATATCAATTATCATAAAATAAATACTATAACCAATTGATTTACTAACCCTAAATAATGAGCCAGTTAATAACGTATCTTACATTTAATGGTAATTGTAGAGAAGCAATGCTTTTTTACCAAAATTGTTTGGGTGGTGAATTATATTTTCAAACTTTAGAGGACTCTCCTAAAACTGAGAACCTCCCTTACAATTATAAAAAATATATTGTACAGGCTTTTCTTAAAAAAGAAAATATGTTATTAATGGGTACTGATTTATTTGATTAAGATGAACTATTACAAGGAAACACTATTTCTATACTGTTAAAAAGTAAAAACGAAACTGAAATAAGACAATACTACTCAAGTTTAGCCAAAAAGAAAACTATGGCTCTCCCTTTAAAAAGAAACCATTGGGGCCATTTATTTGGAAGTATAATTGATAAATATGGAATACGCTGGTTATTTAGTTGTAATAATTAAAACAAGAAAAAAGTGTAACGAAGTTTATATCGTTACACTTTTTTAGAATTAGTGATTAGACGTTTCGTCTGCTTTTACATCACCTTATAAGCTCATTTCCATATTGTGATCGTATTGACAACAACCTGGTAAGTTTCCATAAGCTTCTTCACTACTAGCTACTTTATCAGTATCGTAACCAGATGCTGCAATTGCGTTATGAATAGCATCTAAATTAGTCTTAGAATCATCAAACGATACGTTGATTTGCTTTCTTAATTTATCCCATTCTGCCGATGCTACTCCATCAACACCATTTACTACCTTTTCAATTGTGTTTTTACACATTCCACAATTACCTCTTACGCCAAAAGTTGTTGTAGCCATTGCTACTTCTTGAGTTATTGTTTGCTCTGTTTGAACTTCTTTTGTTTCAGTTTCTTTTTTAGCTTCGTTTTTACAACTTACTAAACCAATTGTAGCCAACATAGCTACTCCTAAGATTACTTTTCTCATTTTGAATTGAAATTTAATTATTATTTATTGTTTCTTTTACTTCACCACATTTTAGCATACTATCTCCAAAATACGGGTTTAACACTTGTTTTTCTTTACTTAGCCAATAAGCTCCTTTATCACTATCAGCCATAGGGCAGTATTGTTTATAGGTCACCTCATTTATCCCGAAAGACTGAACTGCCATAATAAAATGCTCTGATACTACTTTAAAATACTTTCGTTGTATAGCAACATCAGTTGTTTTTGCTATTTCTGCATTACTTGATTTTAATGCAGGAATTAATTGCATCCATTGTTGGTGTGTTACTTTATTAGTTAGTAACTTCATATCAATCGATATTAAGTCCTTTTGCAGGTTTTCAGCACTAGTTTTTGCAGCGTCAGCATCCGTTTTTACTAAAGCATCTTTTAACTCTATATAACCTTCATAAGCATTTTGAAGCTGCTTTTTAAACTTTTTAGGCGTGTTAAAAGATTCTGTAATTTCTTTAGTATGATTCATCATTGATTTTTTTCCTTGTAATTGTGCTGAAGCATCTATTGTAAATACTCCATTCGTCACAATCTCCTCTCCTGACTCTAATCCTTTTTTTATTTGATAATTCTCACCTACTCTTCCTCCTAACACAATCTCACGCATTTCAAAAATTGGTTTGCTAGCGTCTGGTTTTACATATACAATTGAACGCTTTCCTGTCCATAATACTGCTGTTCCAGGAATACTTAATTGTTGTTCAGTTTGTTTTTCTGTAGCTTCCACTTTTCCTGTAACAAACATCGCTGGTTTAAACTTTCCTTTGTTGTTAATTAACACGGCACGCATGGTTATAGTTCTAGTTTCTGGATTCATAACAGGGTCTATAAATGAAACTTTTGCCTTAAAAGTTTCATTAGGATAGGCATTTGTAATAATTGATATACTTTGACCTACTTTAAAATTACTTATTTGATTTTCGTAGACATCAAAATTTGCCCAAACAGTACTCAAATTAGCTAGCTTTAACAAAGCTTGTCCCTGGCTTACATAATCACCTTGTTCAACTAGTTTTTCAGATACTGTACCAGAAACTGTGGCATATACAGGAAAGTTTTCTTTGACTTTTCCTGTTTTCTCTATCTGTTTGATTTGTTTCTCTGATAGCTTCCATAATTTCAGTTTATTTCTAACTGCTTTATACAATGCGGGTTGATTTTCTTTTACAGAAGCTGCTGTTAATAATTCTTGTTGTGCTTTTACCAATTCAGGAGAATATACCGTTGCCAAAAACTGACCTTTGTTGATTTTTTCTCCTGTAAAATTCACGTTTAAACGTTCTATTCTTCCTGCAAAATAACTTACTTGTACTGCGTTTGACTTTTCGTTTTCTGCTATTTTTCCGGATAATGTAATTGTATTATCTGCATTGATAGCATTACCAATCACAGTTGTTTGTACATTTGCTAATGCCAATGCATTTTTTGTCAATTTAAACTGGTTTACAGCTAATCCTTCAGCTCCGACTTCCGCAGGAATTAAATCCATTCCACAAATAGGGCAGTCTCCTGATTCTGGTTGCATAACTTGTGGATGCATAGAACATGTCCATATTTCACCTGTTTCTGCTGTATTATGGTCATAGGTCGCCTCACTTTTTGAAGAACCTCCAAAGAGTAGCCATCCTAAGGTTACCCCTACAATTAAAACTACTATGTATATTATATATTTTTTCATCTTTCTACTTTATTAAATAACTAATAATGGTACTTTGAGTATAATAAGTCACTTCTGATGTAATGATGTTTGTTTGAAACTTTAATTGTAACTCCTGAATATCTAACACATCGTTAAAATCGATTGTACCTGTCTCGTAACTTTTTACCAAAATTTGTTCTGCATTTTTTGCTTGCTCTAAATTTTTAAGCTGTGTTCTGTGACTTATCATCGCTGCATTTCTATCTGAAACTGCTCTATACAATACAGATTCTAGCGTATTATATCGTTGTTCTTTTTGCGATAGAATTTCCTCTTGCTGTAACTTATTTTGTTTGCTTATAGATTTATTTTTCTTATTGAAAATAGGAATTGACAACGATACCATTGGCATTACAATATCTTTTCCATTATCAACCATATTCATATCTGTGCGCTTTTCAACATTTACATAATCAAGTCCAAAACCAATCATAGGTTGTTTTTCTTTTTGGTTCAAGAACTCTGATTGTTCTACGGAAGTGTATAGCTTATCAAACTTGATTAACTCTGGGTGTAATTTTAAAGTACTTGGTTGTATTTTATCCGCTTCTTTCGGAACTTGCAAACTATTAACCACTGAAATTGATGTATTAACTTCTTGATTCAATAATCTATTAAATGCTTTTTCTATCCCTGAAAATGTTTCTACTAATACTTCTTTTTGTTGATTTAACTCATTCTGTCTTATCTGTAACCTTAACACATCTACCGCTGATGCCTTACCTACTTCTACTGAAGTTAATGCTAACTTTTCATACGTTTTAAGCAATTCTATATTTTCATCCAATACTTTTTGCTTTGCTTTAATTTCATAGAGTTTATAATACAACTGCGCTACTGATGTTGCTAACTTACGTTTTACAATTATGATATCTTGATAAGCTGCATCAGCTAATGAGGATACATAGTTTTCCCGTGCTGTTATGGTTCCGAAGAAAGGAATCATTTGTTTTACAGAAAGCTTAAACTTTTGTGGACCTGTACGTGTTTCTGGTGTACTCACAAAATATCCTGCTCCAAACTCGGTATTAGGCAAAGTATTTACTTCTTCCTTTTTCTCAGAAATACGTTTATGCTTTGTATTAAACTGTTGTACTTCTGGATTGTTTTCTAAAGCAGTCTTAATATACTCCTTTAGATTTTGTCCTTGCATCGTAAAAGCAAAAAACACAGTAGCTAGAAATAAAGCTGCTTTTTTATTATTCTTTTTAAAACTCATCTCTTTTCATTTTACGTTTTAATAAAAATTCTTCTCTCCAACTATACAGCACTGGTACTATAAAATACGAAGTAACATCTATAATCATTCCTCCAAAAGCAGGAATCGCCATCGGAATCATAATATCACTACCTCTTCCTGTAGAGGTTAATACTGGCAACAAAGCTAAAATGGTTGTTGCTGTTGTCATTAAACAAGCTCTTATACGTTTATTTCCTCCATGCAAAGCAGATGTTCGAATCGCTTCAATAGTTTGAGGTTTATCTCTTTTAAAGGTTTGCGTTAAATAAGTTGCCATTACTACACCATCATCAGTTGCAATTCCAAACAATGCGATAAACCCTACCCAAACAGCAACACTTAAATTAATTGGATGCATTTGAAATAACTCTCGCAAGTTTTCTCCAAATACACTAAAATTCAAGAACCAATCTTGCCCGTATAACCACATCATGATAAATCCTCCTGCAAAAGCTACTGTAATTCCTGTAAACACCATTAACGAAGTAGCTACTGAACGGAATTGGAAATAGAGTATTAAAAAGATAATCATCAATGCCAATGGCACTACTACCGATAAGGTTTTTTCTGCTCTTAATTGATTTTCATAGGTTCCTGTAAACTGATAGGATATTCCTTTAGGAACAACTAATTCTCCTGAATCTACCTTTTGCTGAATTGCTTTTTGAGCAGCCTCTACTACATTTACCTCAGCAAAACCGTTTAACTTATCAAACAATACATATCCTATTAAAAACGTGTCTTCACTTTTAATCGTTTGAGGTCCTTGTTCGTAACGAATCGTTGCTAATTCACTTAGCGGAACTGGAGTTCCTTTGGCTACTGGTACGTAAATATTTTCTAAATCGGTTGGATTAGATCGTAACTCTCTTGGATAGCGAACTCGAATTCCATAGCGCGCTCTCCCTTCTACCGTTTGCGATAATTGCATACCTCCTACAGCTACTTTCAACACATCTTGTACGGTTTGAACGGCAATTCCATAACGAGCTAATTTCTCTCTATCAATATCAATTAGCAGGTAAGGTTTTCCTACAATTCTATCAGCAAAAACAGCTTCTTTTTTAACACCTTCTACTTTCTTTAAAACTCCTTCAAGCTTTACACCAAAAGCTTCAATTTGTTTTAAATCTTGTCCTTTTACTTTGATTCCCATCGGTGCACGCATTCCTGTTTGTAACATAACCAATCGGGTTTCGATAGGTTGTAGTTTTGGTGCCGACGTTACTCCTGGCAGCTTCGTTGCTTTTACAATTTCATTCCAAATATCATCGGGTGATTTGATATGCGGACGCCAGTTTCGGAAGAACTCTCCATCTTCATCAGGAATAAGTTCCTCTTTTGCATTAACAGTTTGCCACGCTTCACCTTCTTTCACTCGTAATGACGTTCCGTTTTTCAATACAAAATCACCATTTTCATCAATCTTGAATCGTTGACGCTCTCCTTCAGAATTTAAAGCATATTCTGGTTTGTAATTAATTATGTTTTCATACATCGATAAAGGTGCAGGATCTAATGCAGAATCTGTTCTCCCTGCTTTACCCACAACTGTTGCTATTTCTGGAATATTAGCAACAGCCATATCTAATTGTTGTAATACTCGCTTATTCTCTTCTACTCCCGAATGCGGCATAGAAGTCGGCATCAATAAAAATGATCCTTCATTTAACGAAGGCATAAACTCTTTTCCTGTGTTCTTAAAAATGAGGAATCCGCAAATTAACACTGTTAATGGAATGGTTAAAAACAGTCCTTTATTATTCAATGCCCATTGTAATATCTGATTGTACTGTTTTTGAAGTAAACTGAAAAAGCCTAACAATCCAAAACAAATAAGTGCTACAAATAAAAGATTGGTAACAATACTTTTATCAACTCCTAAAGGTCTCCAATATTCTGCTAACAAACCAACAATTGCTAGTGCTGATATAACAATATTGATAGTGTTTACTGATAGTGTAAAGCTATACTTGGAAAACGAAAAATGAGTTGTTGTTTTTCCTGAGTAATTACTCCAGAACTGTACAACTCCGAAAGCTGTTAATGCAATTCCTAGCCAGTTTCCGTAAAACACAGAGATAATACCCAACACAATTAAAACTCCATTTAAAATGTACTTAAAGTTTTTCGTTAGCTCTTTTTTTCTGAATAAGATAGCTGCGAACGGTGGTATTAAAAACAATGCTACTACAATCGCCGCTATTAATGCGAACGTTTTGGTAAATGCTAGTGGGCGGAATAATTTTCCTTCAGCACCAATCATCGTAAACACCGGAATAAAACTGATAATCGTTGTCATTACTGCAGTTACGATTGCTCCTGAAACTTCTGCTGTTGCATTATATACTATTTGATTGATGGATAGAGATTCCTTGTCATTCGTACCTCGTTCTGTCGAAATGACTTCTTTTCCTTCTATTCTCTCTTTTCTATTCTCTCTTTTCTCTAAATGGCTAATAATATTTTCGGAGAGTATGACCCCGACATCTACCATGGTTCCAATAGCAATAGCAATACCTGATAAGGCTACAATGTTTGCATCTACCCCAAAGGCTTTCATTGCTATAAAAACCATTAATACTGACACAGGTAACAGTCCTGATATTAATACAGAAGCTCGTAAATTGAAGACCATCACAACAATTACTAATATGGTAATGAGTATTTCTAACGTAAGTGCTTCGTTCAACGTATCTAAAGTTTCATGGATTAACTCAGTACGATCATAAAACGGAACTATTGTTAATTGAGAAGTTCTACCGTCTTTTAACTCTTTACTTGGTAAACCTGCACTTAACTCTTTAATCTTTGCCTTTACATTGGTAATTACTTCTAAAGGATTAGCTCCATAACGGGCTACAACTACACCTCCTACTACTTCAGCTCCTTCTTTATCTAAAATACCTCTACGAGGTTCAGCTCCTAACGATACTTTTGCTATATCTTTTATTCGTATTGAAGTATAATTTTTAGCAGTTACTACAGCATTTTCAATATCTGCTATTGACTTTACATATCCTAAACCACGAACTAAATATTCAGCTTGATTTATTTCTATCGTTTGCGCTCCAATATCTTGATTACTTTGCTTTACTGCTGCTACAATTTGTTGTAAACTGATACTATATTGACGCATCAATTCTGGCTGTACGTCTATTTGGTATTCTTGAACATAACCTCCTATTGAACTTACTTCAGATACTCCATTTGCAGATGAAAGTGCATATTTTACATAATAATCTTGTACACTACGTAATTCATTTAAATCCCAACCTCCAGTTACATTTCCATCTTCATCACGTCCTTCTAGTGTGTACCAAAAAATTTGACCTAAACCTGTTGCATCAGGGCCTAAAGAAGGACTTACCCCTTCTGGTAATAAATTACTTGGTAATGAATTTAGTTTTTCAAGAATTCGAGAACGACTCCAATAAAAATCTACTCCTTCATCAAAAATTACATAGATGCTTGAAAGTCCAAACATAGAGGAACTACGAATGGTTTTTACTCCTGAGATTCCTAATAAAGATGTTGTTAATGGATAGGTTATTTGGTCTTCTATATCTTGTGGTGATTGTCCATCCCACTTTGTGAAAACAATTTGCTGATTTTCTCCAATATCTGGTATTGCATCAACCGCGACAGGGTCATTTGGCAAAAAACCTGTATCTAAATTAAATGGTGCATTTACAGTTCCCCATCCTACAAATAAAACGAGTAATATAACTGCTACCAGTTTGTTTTCTATTAAAAATTTGATGCTTTTATTTAGCATAAAAAAATGATTTTAAACAATTAAACATTGATGTTAAAAAAACATCGAATACGACAAATCATCCTATTGAAATTCTCAAAAGGACGAATAGTTATTATTTAAAAATCATATTAAATATACTTCATCAAGTACCTGAATATCCTTGATGACCAGTGGAGGTGTATAATCTTTAAAAGGAATTACTTTATCGTGAATTCCTTCAAACAAATTAATATAACTATAATAAAATGATGCTATAAAAACTTGTTGATCAAAAGACAATTGATCAAAAGATGTATGTTTTAAAGTATCTTGTCCTTCAACTACAGAAGCTACATCTTGACAACAATTTTTCTTTATTACTGAGCATTCTTCAGATCTTGATTCTTGCTTCATATCCATTCCGCAAGATTCAGCCTTTACAAAATAGCTTGTACCCACTAACATATCACCACAAAAGTGACTATTAACTGTAAATGACATCGTAGATAATAATACTACAAAAGTCATTAAAATAGATGCTATTTTATGAAATGCTTTTTTCATTTTACTCCACAAAAGTACAAAAAATTAATTTTCAAAAACTTAAACAATCCTTAAAACCATTTTTTATATTTAAAATACCCTAACATTACTACTACTGTAAACAGAATAACACCCCACATTACAAAGTATCCACTACGATAAGTTAGTTCAGGAATATATTCAAAGTTTGTACCATAAATACCCGCTATAAAGGTAATGGGAATGAATACTACCGAAAATATCGTCAGTATTTTCATAATATCATTCAACCGATTGTTTACGTTTGTTGAGTATACAGTAAGTTGTTCACTCAACATGCTTTTATAATTTTCAACTGAATCATAACTTCGTTGAACCAAATCATTTAAATCGTTAAAAAATGGTTGTTCTTTTTTAGTTATTAATTCGGTTTTTAAAGCTCTAAAACTGTTTATTGCCTCTCGAGCTGGTCTTATTGCTTTTCTAAAATAATTAAGTTCTATTTTATATTTATTAATTTCTTGTAATATATTTTTATTGGGCTGGAGTAGAATTTTATCTTCTAAATCTTCTACTTTTTCTCCAAAGGTTTCCATTAAGAAATTATAATTATCTACAATTACATCTAATAAACAATACTTTAAATATGTTACACTATAATTTCGTACCCTTCCTTTTTTATGACGTAATCTTTCTCTAATTGACTCAAAAATATCTCCTTGCTTTTCTTGAAAAGTAATTAGCACATTCTGTAATAAGTACATAGATATTTGCTCTGCTTCAAGCTTATGGTTTTCTTTATTTAAAAACAGCATTTTAATACTCGTAAAAATATAATGCTCTTCAATATCTACTCTAGGTCTTTGATCGGTATTTACAATATCTTCAAGAACAAGTATATGAATATCAAATAACTCACCAATTTCTCCAACTAATTCAACATCGTGTAATCCGTCTATATTAATCCAAAGTTTTTTATACTTTCCAATATAGCTCTTGAGTTCGTTTATATCTTTTAGCTCTACTTCTATAAATTCATTTTCATCATATCCTATTAATCGTATTCTTGTATTCTCTTCTTTTTGATTTCCAACAAAAACGGGGCTTCCAGGAATTACATTTTTAGTATTTTTTTGTTTTATTATAAATCGAGTCATGTTGTTTTTAAACAAGTTTGAATAGTTTATGCAACTTTGCCAAAATTATAAGTTCTGACTTATTTTTTCTGGCATAAGAACTAGAAATTTCATGTGATGCAGCTAATAAATCATGAATTACTTTTTTTGAGAATTTCTCTTTGTCTGCTAAATAATATTTTTTAAAGCTTTCATAGGCTACTTCTGAAGTAACTTTTTCTTTAATCAACCTTCTTAAGGTTTCATAAATCAATTCACTATCCGATTTGTTTTCTGAAGTAGACCAATTTTTTTCCACCCTTTTAACAATACTCTTTTTTTCTTCTATCGTCATCTTTTTATCAACCATAGAAACTGCATAAAACAAGTTAGCTATACTTTTATAGAACTCTTCAGTAAACTTCATAATTACACTATTTCTGGTAATATTAATAAAGGTATTTTACTATTAAATGCCGATTTTTTAATTACGTTTTCATCTAACAAACGATTAAAGAAGTTGTATTTATGATTTATTAAAACCAACAGTTCGCTTTCTGTTTCTTCTATATGATTTTCTAAAGTTAATGTTTCAGAATCTTTCCAATCTAACTTTTTATACACAACATTTAGCTCTTGTAGTAATTCTCTTAATTTAACTTTATTTCTTTGCTGATTTTCAGACAAAAAACTTTCTTCTGAAAGATTTACAACTTCAATTAAACTTTTTTTAATTGTCGTTAAATTCACTAAAAATTGTAGTTCTCTTACTGTAAACGTTCTTTTATAATTTGTTGAAAATACTATCTGATGTAATGCTTTATACCTATAATTCATTGGTACTACCAATATTGGGCATTCATTAACCGCATTAATTATTTTCATGGTATTGGTACCAATAAATGTTTCGGTTAAGCTTTTTGCTCCTTTTGTACCTGTAATTACAACATCAATATCCTTTTCTTTAATTGTGTTCGTTACTGCTTTGGTTAATGAATTAGATGCTACAATATAATCGTATTTAAAACTAGTACTCTCTCTTCTTAAAACATCAATCAGATACTTTAATTCGTCTTCAATTTCATTATCCATTTCATTAAACCATTTTTCATTTTCTTCATCACTTAATAACTCTGAAGGTTGGCTTATATATACATCTAATAAATAAATAGTTGCCTCAACACCTTTGAATAGTTGTTTTGTATAATTCAAAGCACTAATCGCTGCTTCTGAAAAATTATATGGTATTAAAATATTTTTCATAACGGTATAGAATTATGATTTCCAATCAAATATAATTTTTTATTTCGAGATTGTATTTACAAAACCAGAAGTATATTTGTAATAAAAATACTCAATAATGAAAAATCGTTTTTTAGAATTGTCTCTCTTCAGTCCGTTTTTACAGTTCTTCCTTTTAATAGCAACGTTATTTTTTTTAATTCATCTTACTAAAAAACTCACCCGATCTTATATCGTAAAAAATGCTATTGAACCTCATAGAAGAAAATTGATATTAAACCTAAGTTATTTTCTATATTATACCTTAGCTTTCTTTATCTCGTTGATAATTTTTGGTATTAACTTTAAAGAAGTTATTGTTTTTGCTTCTTCAATACTTGCGGTACTTGGAGTTGGTTTTTTTGCTCAATGGTCTATTTTATCAAACCTAACGGCTAGTATTATTTTGTTTTTTTATCATCCTATGCGCATCGGCGATACCATAAAAATTATAGACAAAGACTTCGATTTACAAGGGGTTGTTAAAAACATTACTGGTTTTTATGTTCTTTTATATATGCCAGAAGAAAAAAGAGAAATTACGATACCTAATACAACTATTTTATACAAAGGAATAGAGTTAATAAGGGAACAAAAAAAAGAACTAAACAACTACAATACAACTCATTAAAAAAAATAAAAAAAAGTTTGTTATATTAAAAAATAGTTTACATTTACCGCATCTTATTATATAAGTCAAAATGTTACGTTTTACTTATTTCGGCAATAACTTCTATGGGAAGATAGTTGATTACTTAGTGTTTGAGAAACACAACCGAAAAATTAAGGTTTCTTCCAACTTTCAATACTCTCTACCACTGAATTTTTATAAACAGTGCGGTGATTGCTTAGCTTTAAGAGTCTAACTATTCAATTTATTTTGGTTTAACAACTTGTTGTAACATAACAACAAAACTTGTTATACATTTTATTTAAAAAGTTTTGGGTCTATACCTTAACTGTTTTTGGAATGATTGTCTGTACCCAACATACAGATACAACTAAAATAACAATGAATACTAAATATAAAGACTTAATAGAACAAACGTTTGATTTTCCGCAAGCGGAATTTCATACAGAAAACAACAATTTATTTTTTCACAACATTGATATGCTGGAATTAGTGAAACAATACGGGGCACCATTAAAATTCACCTATTTACCCAAAATATCAGAAAACATAAACAAAGCTAAAAACTGGTTTCATACAGCTATTGAAAAACACAATTACCAAGGTACTTACAACTACAGTTATTGTACTAAAAGCTCTCATTTTAAATATGTGCTAGACGAAGCTTTAAAAAACGATATACACATTGAGACCTCATCTGCTTTTGATATTGATATTGTAAAATCACTAAAAAAAGAAGGAAAATTAAGTGATTATGCTTATGTATTGTGTAACGGTTTTAAACGCGACCAATACATTGCCAATATTATAAGTTTAATTGATGGTGGACATACAAATTGCATACCAATAATTGACAATTACGAGGAGTTAAACTTATTGTTAGACGAAACTAGAAGTAAATTTAACGTAGGAATTCGTATTGCTTCAGAAGAAGAGCCTAAGTTTGAGTTTTACACTAGCCGTTTAGGAATTGGTTACAAAAATATTGTATCGTTTTACGAACGTGAAATCGCTAATAACCCACAAGTAGAGCTAAAGATGCTACACTTCTTTATCAATACAGGAATTAGAGATAACGCCTATTATTGGAACGAGTTAGTAAAATGTTTACGAGTATATACCAAGCTAAAAAAAGTATGTCCAAGCCTAGATAGCTTAAATATTGGTGGAGGTTTCCCTATTAAAAACTCATTAGCATTTGATTACAATTATGAATACATGGTAGATGAAATTATAAACCAAATAAACCTTTCTTGTAAAGAAGCTGGTGTACCAGTACCTAATATTTTTACTGAATTTGGAAGTTTTACCGTTGGTGAAGCTGGAGGAGCTGTATATGAAGTATTATATCAAAAAAAACAAAACGACCGTGAAAAATGGAATATGATTAACTCATCTTTCATCACTACGTTACCTGATTCTTGGGCTATAAACAAACGCTTTATTATGCTTCCTATTAATAAATGGAATCATAGGTATGAACGTGTTTTATTAGGTGGATTGACCTGTGATAGCGATGATTATTACAATTCTGAACAGCATGTAAACGGAATTTATTTGCCTGTATATGAAAAAGAGAGGCCGTTATATGTCGGTTTTTTCAATACAGGAGCTTATCAAGAAACTATTGGTGGCTTTGGCGGATTACAACACTGTTTAATACCAACTCCAAAACACATATTAATTGACATAAACGAAAATGGTGATTTAACCACCAAAGTATTTAAAGAACAACAAAAAAGTGAAGAGCTATTATCTATTTTAGGATACTAGTAAAAAAATATCAAAATGAAAAAAAGAAATTACGCAGGAATACCTGACCAATACGCAAAAATAGAAAACGCGAAAGTAGTACTTATACCTGTTCCTTATGACGGGACTAGCACTTGGCAAAAAGGAGCTGATAAAGGACCAGAAGCATTTTTAGATGCTTCTGAAAACATGGAGTTATACGATATAGAAACTGATAGTGAAGTATACAAAGAAGGTGTTTATTTAGCTGATGCTGTTACTGAAGATTCTTCTCCTGAAGCTATGGTAGAAGCTGTACATGCAACAACAAAAAAATTCATCAATAAAAATAAGTTTGTAACTCTTTTTGGTGGAGAACATTCAATTTCAATAGGAACAATCCGTGCTTTTAATGAATGTTTTAACAACTTAACAGTATTGCACATTGATGCACATGCCGATTTACGTAAAGAGTATGAAGGTAGCTCTTGCAATCATGCTTGTGCTGTATACGAAGCAAATCAAACAACCAACTTGGTACAAGTAGGAATTCGTAGTATGGACATATCAGAAAAGTCTTCTATGAATATGGATAAAGTCTTTTTTGCACACGATATGGCTGTAAATGAATACTGGATGGATGAAGTTATTGATCAATTAACAGGTAATGTTTTTATCACTTTTGATTTAGATGCTATTGATCCATCGCTATTACCAAGTACAGGAACACCAGAACCAGGAGGATTTTTTTATTACGAAACTTTAGAGTTTTTAAAGAGAGTATTTACAGAAAGGAATGTAGTTGGTTTTGATATTGTAGAGTTATGTCCTAACGAAAATGAAAAATCATCCGACTTTTTAGCGGCTAAATTATACTATAAAATGTTAAGCTATAAGTTTTCTTCTACTATGGAAGATGAAGAAGATTACGATGACAACGAAAGCTCTCCATTTAACAAATTGGCAAAGTTTAAAAACAACGACGACGATTATTAAAATGCATTTACAAACAATTGCATATCATCTTGAAAGACGAATAGCACTTAGTGCTATTCGCTCACAGTTAGAATCGTATGATTTAATAAAAAGAGAACATTCTTTTTTACTATATAAAATCACAAACAATTCATACCTCTATATAAAAGAGTATGGAAGTGTAGTTTTTATTAACTGTGCAGATGATTTAACGAGTCAAATTGTTAGTTTTTTAATCAACAAAGAAAAGCTTGCTATCAACAATTTGCCTTCAGAAAAATACAACATCACTTTTTCTGATTCAATAGAAGTTGATTTTGGAACTATTCAAATTAAAGAATTAAACAATGATGTAGCACATATTATCATGCTTAATCTAGCACAGTCTGTAGCATTGATGAACTATGTAAACAAAACATCTGATTTGCATGATAAAGCATTAGTGTATTCAAAACAGCTAGAAAAAAAAGGAACTTTTAAACTTTCTAAAATTCAAATGCGAAAATTTATTGGTAAAACCATGAATTTAAAAAATAACATTGCTGAAAACTTATTTGTTTTTGATTCACCAGATGTAGCTTGGAATAACAAAGACTTATCTGATTTAGATTATAAACTGAAAGATGAATTAGACATTTTAAAACGTCATCAAGGAATTGAAAATAGTTTAAACGTAATTAAAGAAAATTTAGATTTATTCAACGATATACTACAACATAAGTATAGCAGCATGCTAGAATGGATTATCATTCTTCTAATTCTTTTTGAAGTAGTACAAGTAATTGTTGAAAAACTCATTTAACAAAATAAAAAATGAACAAACCTGTAACCAATTTTATAAAAAAATACTTCCTGCACTTCAACGCTGCTGCATTAGTAGATGCTGCAAAAGGATACGAGGCACAATTAGAACAAGGCTCTAAAATGTTAGTATCATTAGCAGGTGCTATGAGTACTGCTGAATTAGGGAAAATTTTCGCTGAAATGATTCGTCAAGATAAGGTGCATATCATTTCTTGCACTGGAGCAAATCTTGAAGAAGATATTATGAATCTAGTTGCTCACTCACATTATAAAAGAGTGCCAAACTATCGTGATTTAACACCACAAGAAGAATGGGATTTATTATTAAAAGGATTAAACCGTGTTACCGATACTTGCATTCCTGAAGAAGAAGCTTTTAGACGTTTACAAAAACATATTTTTAAAATTTGGAAAGATGCAGAAGAAGCTGGTGAACGTTATCTTCCACATGAATTTATGTACAAGCTTTTATTGTCAGGAGTTTTAGAAGAGTACTACGAAATCGATTTGAAAGACTCTTGGATGTATGCAGCAGCAGAAAAGAACTTACCCATTGTTGTTCCTGGATGGGAAGATAGCACAATGGGAAATATTTTTGCTTCCTACGTAGTAAAAGGAGAATTAAAAGCTTCTACTATGAAATCAGGAATTGAATATATGACTTTCTTAGCTGATTGGTATACTGAAAATTCAAAGGATGGAATCGGTTTCTTTCAAATTGGAGGAGGAATTGCAGGAGATTTTCCTATTTGTGTAGTACCGATGTTGTATCAAGATTTAGAAAGAGAAGATACTCCTTTCTGGAGTTATTTCTGTCAAATTTCAGATTCAACCACAAGTTACGGGTCTTATTCAGGAGCAGTTCCTAATGAAAAAATTACGTGGGGAAAATTAGACATTGACACTCCTAAGTTTATTATAGAAAGTGATGCAACAATTGTTGCTCCATTAATATTTGCTTATTTATTAAAAATGTAACCTTATGAAAAGAATTATTGTAGACTATGCTAAATTAACTACTGATATTTTAGATTTATTAGTAGAGAGGTATCCTGATGGATACGATCATTCTGACATTATCTCCTTTAAAAACAGTAAAGGAGAAACAGTAAAAGCTGTAGAAGTAAACACTGATGATACGTTGTATTTAGTAAAAATAAGTTCTCAGTTACAGCAAACGATGGAAGATTATGAAACTGACGATGATGGTAGTGATACTTTTGATGAAATTGAAATAACTGGTGATTTTGACAATGAATAAATAGCAAATTGTATTTAAATCATAGTTTATTATAACTCACAACAAACAACAGCATTAGTTGACGTTTATTCAAATATACACAAACGGTTATTCTACTTTCAAAGTAGAAAACATACAATTGTTTTAAAAAACAAATCCCATTCTAAATAGAATGGGATGTTACTTTTATAAAATATTTAGTATCGATTTATACTGATCTAAATTAATTTTACCGCTAAAAATTTTCGTGGTTTTAGAGATAATTACCTCTGCTTTTTCTTGTGAAAAACCAAGCTGAATAGCATATCTCAAAATTAATTTTAACTCAGTCTCATCTATTTGATGATCTGAATAAATTATTTTGAATAAATCTAGCAAACGCTCTAGTCTGTCATCAGTTTTTGCTTGTGGCACTACTGGGTATTTCTTAGAGTTTTCTACTATTTCTTCATACTCAGCTTCAGTTATATCCAATTTTCTAGCAAAACGATTCACTAATTTCTCTTCATCTTCATTTAAATCACCATCAATGATAGCAAGATTAAAAATAGCACTAAAGTGTGCTACATTATTTCTATGCTTACTTGACTCGTATAAATCTACAATACTCATAATTATTCTATTTTTTTTATTGACTGTAACACAGGAGCTTCAACCTCATCGTCTGATACTTCATAATCATAGGTGATTTCAAATTCCTGCTCTACAAATTTAGTGTCTTTTAAGTTATAAAGTTTCAATATTTTCTCTGATATCCCTTCAAAAGTAATTACATCGTCATCTCCTTCTTCATTTACAAATGAAAAAGTATAACCGTATTCATCATGGCCTTGAAAAATTGCTGCTATTTTTATGGGATCTGTAAACTCTTTTTGTTTAGTTGTTAAAGCCAAACTTACCCCAATAAATACTATAAATACTGTTGCTATGATTGCATGTTTCATTTTCTTTAAAATTTTTAATTAACAAAATTTATATCTTGGATATTTACCACAACAAGTCCAAGTTTCTTTTAGCACAAACTAGCTTTTAGTTATGCTCGTGGTATACAAAGAAAATGATGTTACATAGGCTTTTATTATTACTGTTTCATCTATATAAAGATACGTTATTTTTCACTCTTTTTTAAAGACCTTTTTATTTATTTTTTAATTAAAATAGAGAAATAAAAAAGACCTTAAACTTTCGCTTAAGGCCTTTTCGTCTAACCAAACTTAGTATAAAAACTAACTACTACTATTTTTAAACCTTAAAAAACTTCTCTTTGTAAAGATTTAAGCAAAAAAGAGAAATTTTATATTTAAGAAGTCATATTTTCAACTTAATTCTTTTCTTTTTATCTACACTATTATGACACTATAATTTTTAATTGGTCACTTAAAAGCATAAAAAAACTCAAAAAAAGTTTTTTGAGTTTTTAATACAAGTATTTTCTAAGTACTATTCTGTGTTCAGGTATAGACTTATCGTAGTTTTCTACCAATAGCTCCAGTATCTCTGGCGGTTCTTTACCAACACCTTTTTTAGAACTGTACTTTGACACGTAGAGGTTATATTGCGATTCCTTTTTTTCAAAAATTAAAAAATGCTCTTTGTTTAGTTCTGAGAAACTTATTTCGTTCTCTTTAAACGTATTGGAGCTGTCTTTAAAAAAATCTGAAAATTCGTAATACTTTAAAACGTTTTCCATTCTTACACTATCTCTGCTGATAAACCTAACTCTAATAGTTTAGAGCATCGTGGTTCTAAATCTTTATACTCTCCTGTTTTAACTGAACACTTACCTTTATAATGTACTAAAATAGTACATTGTTCTGCTTGTTCTAGTGTATGGTCACATACAGTTACCAGACTATCAATTACAAAATCAAAGGTATTTACCTCATCATTGTGCAAAACAATTTCGTGCTTTCTTGTTTCATTTAATAAAACATCAAGCTCTTCTTGAATTTTTTCTATCGTACTCATTTGTTTTATTTTTGATACTGCAAAGCTACCCAATTATTTCTTTTTATCGTATCTTTTAATGTTAAACCACACTTAGAAACCTCATTATCAATTACTGAAATATCTTCACTGTAAAATCCACTTAATAATAAAACTCCTTTTTTAGTTAAGCAGTTTGCATACGTTTGCATATCATTTAACAAAATATTACGGTTGATATTTGCTATAATGACATCGTATTTTTTTCCTTCTAATAGTGATGCATCTCCTTCATAAACTGAAATATGTTTGCAATTATTTCTTTCTACATTTTCTAATGAGTTTTCATAACACCAAGCATCAATATCAATAGCATCAATAGGCTGTGCTCCTTTCATTTCAGCAAAAATTGCTAAAATTCCTGTACCACATCCCATATCTAGTACTTTTTTATCAGTTACATCTAAATTAATCAAATGTTGTACCATCATGTGTGTAGTTTCATGATGTCCTGTACCAAAACTCATTTTTGGCTCAATTACTATATCGTACTGTAAATTAGGATTTTCATGAAACGGAGCTCTAATACTTACCAAATCATCTACCTGAATAGGATTAAAATTCTTTTCCCATTCTGCATTCCAATTGGTTTGCTCTATTTCTTTATGCTCGTATTGAATTGAAAACTCTTCCGAGCTTAACACAAATACACTCTCTAAAATATCAGCAGTCCAATCATCTTTTTGAATATACGCTACAACTCCATTTTCGTTCTCTACAAAACTTTCAAATCCTAAAGCACCTAACTCAGCAATTAAAATTTCTGTGGTTGGTTCTTTCGGTGTTACTTCAAAAGTATATTCTATATAAATATTATCCATTAAATTGATTTAATTATTGCTGCAAAATCTTCTGCTTTCAATGCTGCTCCACCTATTAACCCTCCATCAACATCTGGTTTTGAAAAAATCTCTTTTGCGTTGGCTGGTTTTACACTTCCTCCATATAAAATTGAAATAGCATCAGCTGTTTCTTTTCCAAATTCTTTAGCAAAAATTTCTCTTACAAAAGCGTGCATTTCTTGTGCTTGCTCTGGTGAAGCTGTTTCTCCTGTACCAATCGCCCAAACAGGTTCGTAAGCTAAAATAATATTCTTAAAATTAGCTTTTTGAAGATGAAACAATGCTTTTTGAAGTTGGCTTTCAACTATTTTAAAGTGGTTTTCCGACTTTCTATCTTCTAACAATTCACCAAAACAAAAAACAACTTCTAAACCATTTACTAAAGCAGCATCTATCTTTTCAGCTAATAACTCATCAGTTTCGTTAAAGTATTCTCTACGCTCAGAATGCCCTAAAATTACTATGTTAACGCCTAAATTTGTTAACATATTTGCAGAAACCTCTCCTGTGAATGCTCCACTTTTAGATTGATGCATATTTTGTGCGGCAACCTCTACAACCGATTCTTCGGTATTTTTCACTGCTGATTGTAGGTTTACAAAACTAGGAGCAATTATCACTCTAGTACCTTCTTCTAAACCAGCTTTTACTTCTTTCTTTATTCCCTCGATTAATTCTTTTGCTTCATCAAGGTTTTTATTCATCTTCCAGTTACCTGCAACTATTTTTTGTCTCACGTGTATTGTTTTTTCTGGTTATTGATTTTCTGTCTGCAAAATTACATTTTTTCTAGGCTTTGACGAATAAAATTATCAGTCGCTTTTGTAGCATCAAAAACAAGTATTTTTCCTTTCTCATCAATTACTAAAAATCTTGGAATCCAATCTAAACCTAAAAACTCACCTAAATTTCCTTCCCAACCTGATTCTATAAAATAATGATCTCCTTCTATTTTTAGACGTTCAATACCATTTTTCCAATCTGTCTTATTTCTGTCTAAGGATAAAAAAATATAAGCTGTTTCAGGTTGTTCTCCCTGAATTTTTTGTACTTCTGGAATACTTTTTAAACAGTCTGGACACCACGAAGCCCAAATATCTATTAGTACTTTTTTTCCTTTATGTTTTTCTAAAATATCTTTGAACAAAACTTCTTTTCCATCCAAAGAAAGAAGAACATCCTCTAATGCTTCAGTTGAAAATTTACTTGGGTTTTCTTTTGAACAACCTAAAAGGGTTATCCCGATAAAAACTACTACTAATATTTTCTTCATGTTATTGTGCTTTATTTTGAAGTTTATCAGACACTTTTGATGATTTATATACTTTAATATTTCCATCTTCATCAACCATCAAAAACCGTGGAATTGTTTTTAGCTTTAAAAATTCACCAAGTGCTCCTTCTCCTTTTTTTTGAATGTAATAGTGTTGACCTTTTACAGGAACACTTTCTAAACCTCGTTTCCAATCATGATATGAATGATCTACTGATAAAAAAACATATTCTAACTCTGGATTTTTCTGTTGAAATAAAAGCACATCATCAAAACTTCGTTGACTGTAAGGACAATAAGTTGCAAAGATTTGCATCAACATTTTCTTACCTTTATTTTTCTCTAAAACTTTTTGAAATGAAATTGGTTTTCTTTCTAAGTTCAGTAGTTCTTCATTCAGAGATGCTGGGGTAAATTCTTTTGGTTGAAATACAGCGCAGCTTGATAAAAAAGCTACAGTAATCAATATAAAAAATATTCTCATTCTATTGTAATCTTATTCGGGGATCTAACCAACTATATAAAATATCTACTAATATATTTATGATTATAAATAGTGTAGCAACTACTAAAACAGCACCCATAATTACTGGTAAATCGAGCGTGTTTAAAGAGTTTACTATTTCTTTTCCTAATCCGTTCCAGTTAAAAATATACTCTACAAAAACTGCTCCAGCTAACATCGAAGCAAACCATCCTGATATTGCTGTTATTACTGGGTTTAATGAGTTTTTCAATGCATGCTTGTTTATTGCTTGATACATCGTTAAGCCTTTTGCCTTTGCTGTTCTAATATAGTCTTGACTTAAGGTTTCTAACAATGAATTCCTCATTAACTGGATTACTACAGCTAACGGACGAATACCTAACACTATTGCAGGTAGCAGTAAATTTTTCCATTGAATATAAGTCTCTTCTCCAAAATCATCAACTTCATACAAGCTTCCTGTCATTTCCAAATGTGTATATTTATGTAATACAAATCCGAAAAACCAAGCAAACAATATGGCTGAAAAGAATGATGGAACACTCATTCCTAAAGTACTAACAACAGCAATTATTCTATCAAAAAAAGTATCTTTAAGTAACGCAGAGAATATCCCTAATATAATCCCTAAAAAAAGTGCAATCGTTATTGCTACTATTGCTAAAATTGCAGTGTTTGGTAAAGTTTCTTTAATTACTTCGGAAACATTTTTACCATTCTTTTGAAAGGATTGACGTAAATACGGAGTTTTTATAACCACTTCAGTATTTCCTGCCGAAAACAAGGATTGAGCGTTGTATTTCCCTTCAGATAAAAAAGTATAATTGTCTTTATTCTTACTATGAAACGACAACGGAGAAACATCATTCAAATAATACAAATACTGCGTAAATACAGGTTTGTCGAATCCGTATTTCTTTCGAATATTTTGTAACTGCTCGGTATCTTCTCTCTGATCTAACATCATACGGGCTGGATCACCTGGTAAGATATTAAACAGTAAAAAAATTACAGTAACTACACCAAACAGTGTTAAGAAGCCGTAAAATATTTTGTTGATGACATATTGAAACATATATAACAAAGATAACAGAAACTGCTAAATTTATGTACTTTTGCCTAACTTTTACAACAACACATGACAACACAACAACTTGTATCTGAAATTCGAAAAAAGAAATCGTTTTTATGTATTGGATTAGATGTTGATTTAAACAAAATTCCAACACATTTACTTCAAGAAGAAGACCCTATTTTTGCCTTTAACAAAGCTATTATTGATGCTACGCATCATCTTTGTGTAGCATATAAGCCCAACACTGCTTTTTATGAAGCTTACGGTATTAAAGGTTGGAAATCTCTTGAAAAAACGATTAACTACTTAAACGAAAAACATCCTGAAATTTTCACCATTGCTGATGCTAAACGTGGCGATATTGGTAACACCTCAACTATGTATGCAAAAGCCTTTTTTGAGGATTTAGCTTTTGATTCAGTAACTGTTGCTCCGTATATGGGAAAAGATTCTGTTGAACCTTTTTTAGCTTTTGAAGATAGACATACAATTATGTTAGCGTTAACTTCTAACCAAGGTGCTTTTGATTTTCAAACAAAAACAGTTGATGGTAAAGAGTTATATAAACAGGTTATTGAAACTTCTAAATTTTGGAAAAATTCTCAAAACTTAATGTACGTAGTGGGAGCTACCAAAGCTGAATATTTAGCTGACATAAGAAAGATTATTCCTGAAAACTTTTTATTAGTTCCTGGAGTTGGCGCCCAAGGAGGAAGCCTAGAAGAAGTTTGTAAGTACGGAATGACTGATACTGTAGGACTACTAATTAACTCTTCTCGTGGAATTATTTATGCTTCTAATGGAAAGGGGTTTGCTAAAGCTGCTGCTGCAAAAGCTACAGAACTACGACAACAGATGGAAGCTATTTTAAAATAAAAAAAGCCAAGGTTAATGACTCCTTGGCTTGTACTTAATTCAATTAATTACATTAAATGAAAACAAAAATTTAATGTAATTAGTTTCTTACTCACAACTCTTTTAGTTTTGGTCACTTGGTGTTATATTTGGATTCGCATTAATTTCTGCTTGTGGAATTTTAAAAATCCAGTCATCATTTAAAGAAGGTTTTTCTATTTGGTAAGCTCCTTGATAAAGTACTGCTGAAGCTCCTGAACCTCCATCAGCTCCATGATCTATTCCTTCATCCCAACGGATTTTATCTGTATATCCAAATCCTTCTCCCCATAATTCTACTCCTCTTTGAAACTTAATATGCTCCATTAAAGATTCTTGTGTATTATAAACAGTTACATCATAAGCACTATCTCGTTCTTCACCTAATGGTTTTAAAGCATTTTGTGCTCCTGTAATATCATTCATCATTGCTTTTGCTTCAGCTTCAATTAAATACATTTCTGAGGCACGCATATAAATTATATCGTCAGGATCAGTAGACCCAGGGTTCTTATTCTTCAGTTTAAATTGCATATAAGGGTGTTGGTTAAAACTATTCGTGATACCATACTCTGAATTTATTTCTGCTCTTCTGGCATTATAGGCATCTAAATCACTTGCATAATTGGGGTCTTTTGGCAATCCTGTATCAGGGTGAAGACCTCCTTGATTATTTGAAGCTGATGAATTGGTGTTTGGTGCATCTATGATAAACACATCTTTTCTATAATCTGTATCAGGAATTGCATCAATCAACCTTCTGTCAGCTATTTTTGGATTGTTCCTAATTTGAGCTCCATTAAATGTATTACTAGCTAGGTAAAAGTAAGAGCGAAAAAATACTGTTTCAGTTTGAATAACATTGCTTCCCCAAATAACTTCTGAAAGATCATTTGTATTAAATCCTTCTTTCCATTCAGATTCATTCATCAACGGGTAATTTTGACGTGCAGCTGCTGCTGCATCTGCAGCTGTTTGCCAATCTCCTTTAGAAAGAGCCCATCTAGCTTTTAATCCATAAGCAACATCTATATTCAACTGAGATTTTACTTCTGGCCCTCCTGAAGATCTTGGAGTACCTTTTTCAAAAGCTTTGATAGCTTCTTCTAAATCGTCACCAATTTGAACATAAATTTCTTCTACTGTTGATCTCGGCTGACTAGTAAACGGAGACTCAGATGAAAAAAGTAACGGCACACCTTTATCAGTACTTGGATTACCTATTAAATACCCTTTTGCATAATGCTGAATTAACGAGAGGTATGCGTAAGCTCTGTAGGTGTAGGCTTGACCTAAAATAGAGTTCAGTTTAGAAGTCTCTGTTAAATTTCCTTCGTTTATTCCGTTAATTAACAAATTTGCATGTAAGATAATATTATATCGATGATACCACAACAACTCGTTAGTTAGCGATGTCGGCTGAGTATGTGAGTTCCATTGCATTTCTGTTCTCCAACCTAAATTATTAGCATTAGCACTATGAATTAACCCTCCTGATAAATTATCTCCTAATGGTATCCAATAGTGGTTCCCAGATCTATCAGAATCTCCTCCAGGAAATATTGTTTGAGACTGTGAAAATAGCCCTCTATGCACACCGTTGAGAACTAACTGCATATTATCTTCGTTAGCTAAAGCATCGGTTGCTGATATAGCATCCGTTGGTGTTCTTTCAAGAAAGTCTTCTTTACAAGATGTTATTGAAATAAGAATAACAACTATTAATAAGTATTTTAATTTATTTAACATAATGATTTTTTTTTAGAATGAAACGTTAATACCAAAAGAAATAATTCTTGGAGGTGAAAAATCATCTCCAGATGGCGTTCCTGCTAAATTATACTGAGGATCTAAACCTTTTCTCTCACTTCTTAAGAATAAATTCTCTCCAGATAAATTGAATCTTATATTATCCATTTTAAGTGACTCTACTACTTTTTTATCTAATGTATAACCTATGTTGACATTTTTTAATGTCCAAAAAGACGCATCAGTTAAAAACCTATCCGATTGAGTCCTAACCAAATCAGGGTTTCCATTTTCTAGCCTTGGAACATTTGTTATATCTCCAGGTTGCCTCCATGCATTCAGTATATCTGGGTGTAAAGACCTTCCATAGCTTCCACTATGCATCATAGAGGAATATGCACCATCTAACACTTTTCCTCCTATACCATAAGTCATTAAGAAATCAAATGTCAAATTTTTATATGTAATTTTATTAAAAACCGATCCTAAAAGATCTGGTACAGAAGAATCTCCTGTATATGCTCTTTCTGTTTCTTGCCAATCATTTGTCGTTTCTATGTTTCCATTTGCATCTAAAACAGGAACACTTTCTCCATTTTCATCTTGCTCATACATATAGAACAACTGATCTCCATTATCAGGATCCACACCTGCAGTTCTTAATAAAAAGTAATCAAATCTTGACCTACCTTCCGCCCAACGTTTTGAACCGTTTATAAACGGATCTGGTAACTTTGTTATTTCATTTTTAAATGTAGAAGCCTGTAGCGTTAAATCCCATTTAAAGTTTTCTGTATTGAAAAGATGAGCAGTTAAACCTAACTCCCAACCTGAATTAAACATATCTCCTGTATTTACAGGAACTTCATTCAACCCATTACTTGGAGCAATAGGTAAAAGATAAAGTAAATCAGTTGAGTTTTTCTTATAGTATTCAATAGAACCATCTAAAAAGTTATCGAACAATGCAAACTCCAATGCTACATCAAAATTTTCTATAGTTTCCCACTGTAAATTAGCGTTACCTATATCTGTAAAAATAATTGCTGGATTAGCTGCATTAGATGTAATTGAAAATCGAGCTTGTGACAAATATGAATCTAGCAAATCATCATTACCCACCTCACCGTATGATGCTCTTAGTTTTAATCTATTTATGAAAGATACATTTTTCATAAAATTTTCTTGATCAATTCGCCAAGAAGCACCTACAGAGTAAAAAGTTCCCCATCTTTTATCCATGTTAAATACAGATGATCCATCACGACGAACTGAACCACTTAAATAATATTTGTTATTATAATTATAATTAGCCCTGAAAAAATATCCTTCAATTGCTTTATCAAAAGTTGCTCCATCTAAATCTACAATATTTGAAAAGTTAGCAAATTCAAAAATTCCATTAGCTGCTTGTATTGTGGCAAGTCCTTCAATATTAGAGAGAGTTCTTTCAAAGCTCTCATGCCCTGCAAGCAATTCTAAATTATGATTACCAAAACTTTTAACATAGTTTAAAATTTGATTAAAGTTTTCTACTTCTCTTCTTCCTCTGTCTTCACTCAGTCTTCCATCTGGTTGAGCATCTCCAATAATTGCGTTTTCATATTCTCTTTCAAATAATTCGTTAATATCTCTACCATAAGTTACTTTTAAATTAAGCCCTTCTAAAAGCTTAATATCTGTATAAAATCTAAATCCAAAGGTATTATCTTTATCACTTTCCTTATTAAGTAGTAATTCTTGAAGAGCATGTCTACCTTGGTTGGTTGGTCTAGAACCGATATTATACTCTGGAAAACCTTCCCCCGAGTCAAAAACAGGATTCCCAAATTCATCTTTTACAATATTTCCTTGTAAGTCGTTTACATATACTGGATAAACTGACCCCATACCTAATGCAAAACTAAACGGATTAACAATACTTCCTGTTCCTGCAGAACTAGGCCCTCTTGCTTCAGTAAGAGCAATATTGGCGCTTCCTCCTATTTTTATACTTTCACTAACATCAAAATCAGCATTTAACCTTGCTGTTAAACGTTCAAAACCTGATGTAACCACATAACTTTCTTCATCTAAATATGAAGCTGAAAAATACACTGTATGATCTTCTCCACCAGCAGAAATACCAACACTATAGTTATTTCTAAAACCTGTTTGTTGTAGTTCATCAAACCAGTCCAGCCCCTTATATATAACCCTTGCATTAGGATTTAACTTACCATCTACCCCAACAATCTCATCGTTTGGTACATTAAATGGATTATAGCCTAACTGATTATATATATTTGCACTAGCAAATACCGGATCTCCTCCACCTGCACTAGAATTCTTCAGGGCCTCCCACATAGTTTCATAATACTGACCTGGTGACACCTGATTATATGTTCGAACACCATTTGCCACGACTCCAGATTGAGCTGTAAAATTCACTTTTACCCCACCTTTCTTTCCTTTTTTGGTGGTAATAATCACAACTCCATTAGCTGCTCTAGAACCATATAATGATGTAGAAGACGCATCCTTAAGCACAGTAAAAGATGCTATATCCTCCTGATTTATTGTGTTTAGCTCTCCCTCATACTGAATACCATCAACTATAAATAATGGATCTGTATCTCCATTAAGTGTTCCGACACCACGGATTATAATATCTGGTGAGGCTCCAGGACCTGCAGACGATGTGAACTGTATCCCTGTTGCACGACCTTCAATAGCCGCAATAGGAGAAGTTACATTACGTGTAGCAAGATCTTTTACTCCTAAAACACTTGCTGAACCAGTAAACGCTTCTTTAGTAGTAGTACCATAGGCTACAACTACTACTTCATCTAATAAGTTAGCATCCTCTTCCATTTTAATATTTAAAACTGGAATAGTTCCAACTCTTCTCTCAACAGTTTTTAACCCTACAAAACTAAAAACAAGTATGTCCCCTTGATTTACCAGTATGGTGTATTTACCGTCAAAATCTGTTTCGACACCTTTATTGGTCCCTTTAACTATAACACTAACCCCCGGTAGTGCTCCTGTTTGATCAGTTACAGTTCCTGTAACTGTTTTTTCTTGTGCTAAAATTGACACGCATATAAACATGAACATTAGCAATAGGTATTTTTTTAACCTCATAAATTATAGAATTAGCTTCACCTTAAAGTGAAAATTTCAAAATAAACACATTAAATCTACAAAAAAAACAACAACATAGTTAATATATTTTTTTTTTAACATAAATAAGGTTAAAAAAACACTTATAAACTTAATAGTAAAAAGTAAATTACAGAAGAAGACAGGTATAAGAACAAAAAAAAGCCAAGGTTAATGACTCCTTGACTTTATAATTAATTAATTCAAATAATTACACCAATGAAAACAAAGTTGGTATAAGTTGACACAAATGTATTAAGCTTAACTCTTCATTATTGTAACTTTGATTTGAATTACCTCTTTTTTGAATTGAAAAACTATTACTTTAATATGAAAAGGGCTGAGCTAAAAAACTCAGCCCTTTTTATTAGGGGAATAATGTCTAAAAAAATTACTTAAGTAATGGATTTGAATCCACTGCTCTTGTTGGATAAGGTAAAATATAAGAAGTCTTTCCTTCTAATTTTAAATCTTCCCATCTTGTCCATTCAAATGACATCTCCAAACGTCTTTCTTCTGCCAATGTTAAAGAAGATTTTCTAGCTGCTTGCAATTCATCTAACCTTGTTGTATTTCCTGCTTCTGCAGAAATTAAATACATCTCAGCAATTCTAGAAATTAATAAGTCAGAATTGTCTTCGGTCTTATATTTCTTTGAATATATATACCCTCCATTATCTTCTTTGCCATCAAAGTCAAATAAGATTTTACGAGTATCCTCTCCTTTTACTAAAGCAGTTAAATCATCTGCTGCTGCGAAACAATTCCATGTTCTAGCTTCAGGGCTCATAATCCACCCCCAAGAACCTGCTTCTTCTGCCTTATTACCTTTATACATAAAAATAACCTCTGGATCTCTTTCTAATGGATTTACTGCTAACGTAAATTTACCTGATGTAATTAACTCTTCAGCCTCTGTTCCTGCTGCTACAATATTTCCTTTCACTCTATAAACTCTAGCTAAAAGAGCGGATGCTGCTTCTTTAGTAGGTGTCTTTTGACTCTCTAATAAGCTAAGTCCATTAAAACTTACACAGTTTGCTTTTGCATATTTTAAGTCTTCAACGATAAAGTTCAATACATCCTCCTTTGAAGAAGGTGCGATAGGTGTTCTATCATAATTCTCATCAACTAAAGGTACTCTCTCGAACATATCATACAACCTTAAATAACTTAAAGCTCTGTTATAACGCGCTGCTCCTTTTTGTGCTTCATTTGCAGAAGGAACCTTTAAAATAGTATTTGCTCTATCAATACCAGCATAATAATCTGCATAAAAATAGCTTAATAAAATATCTCCTGCGGGTACCTTATTTTCATAAAAGTTCTGAACTTGAAACCACTGAAATTTAACAGGTTTATAGTTATCTCCCATAATTTCAGTATTCATGATAGCAAAATATCCATACTGATTAGGGTGTCTCATTTTTTTGTGCAACCCTGTTAATAACTTATCCACGTCTTCAGTAGCTAAATTATCATTAGCATTAAGAGATGCCTCTGAAGGTATATCTAACTGATCACTACAAGATGTTGTTAATATTGCAAATACTCCTATAAAAAGTATTTTTGAAATTTTTTTAATCATCTTTATTTTTTTTAAAATTTAACATTTAACCCTATTAAGAACGATTTAACGTTAGGAATACCACCTAAATCAACTCCAGCTTCAATTTTACTTCCGTCAGTTCTGTCTTGACCACTTTGAGCTGTTTGATCTACATAGCTTACTTCTGGATCTCCACCAGAATACTTAGTAAATGTAAATGGGTTTCTTACTTGAGCATAAAGTCTCAAACTTTTTATAAACTTCACATCTGAATCTTTTAAGAAGTTAAAGTTATATCCTAAAGTAATATCTGAAATTCTTAAATAATCTGCATCTTCTAAGTATCTACTAGATCTTTGAGTGTTCCATGCAGAAATTTCAGAAGATAAATGAGGCCTAGGGTTAGAAGCATTTGTATTTGTTGGTGTCCAATAGTCTAACATTTCTGTTAACATATTTTCAGAATAAGATGGTGCTCCGACTGCTCCTCCATTTAATCCGTCCTCTTTAAAAAGTGCGTATACTTTTTTACCTATAGAGTACTGACCACTAATTCCTAAATCAAATCCTTTGTATTCAATAGAAGTATTAAAACCACCATAAATAGGAGCTATACCTCCTTCAAATACTTTTTTATCCTCATCAGTAATTTTACCATCACCATTTTGATCTACATAAATCATGTCTCCAGCAGCAACTGTTTGTCCATCAACCCCATCAGCATCTTTATATGTATACTCTTCTGAAGCTACTCCTGCTGATTCTAATATAAAGAACGAACCTAAAGCACTTCCTTCTTTAACAATAGAAGTGAATCCTGTTGTATATTGTCCTGTCTCAGACCCTACCTTTAACACTTCATTATCGTTATATGAAAAGTTAGCTCCAAAATTCCATTTGAAATTTTCTTTTTCGATTATTCTTGCATTAATATTAGCTTCGAATCCTTTATTTGAAATATTACCTACATTTGCTAACATAGTTCTAAATCCACTTTCTTGTGGTACATTAACTCTACTTAAAAGATCTTGAGTTTCTTTTTCATAATAATCTAAATTAACATCAATCCTATCAAATAAAGTAATGTCTAAACCTAAGTTTAAAGCTTGACCTTTCTCCCACTTTAAATCAGGGTTAAAAATAGTAGTAGCAGCTAAACCTGGTGCTTGATCATAGTTTTCACCAGAACCTATCAAACTTTGCCCTGAAGCATAAGAGATACCAGTTTGGTTACCTGTATATCCAAAAGAAGCTCTTGCTTTTAATTCAGTAATCGCCGGTACATTAAAGAATTTCTCATTAGAAATGGTCCATCCAATAGATGCTGCTGGGAAACTTCCCCATCTGTTTTCTTCAGTAAATTTTGAAGACCCATCATACCTTGTTGACACCATAAAATGATACTTTGAATCCCAAGATAACTGTAACCTTGTAAAATATGATTCTAATGCCATTGCTTTATAAAAGCTACGTCCTTGATTTATCTCTCCTGCAGAAACTAACCAACTCAAATCACTTGAGGGAAAGTTTTCTCCAGATACGAAAGAATCTTCATATTCCCATTTCTGGAACGAGTGTCCTCCTAATAATGTTAATTTTAGCTTATCATTAGCAAACTTATCTGTATAAGTTACTGTATTCTCAATTAAATAATCTCTGTTATTCTCTGTACTATAGTAACCGTAACCTGTTGGTACTCCATCTCCATTTAAACCTCTTCTTGTGTTAGGAGCATCATACCTATTGTACCTATTACTTCTTATGTTACCACTAAAAGCTGAGTGCCACACTAAACTTTCAATAGGGGTTACATCGAAAAATAATGTACCTCCCAAGTTTTGCCACTTATCAGTTACTTTTCTTTCAAAAGCAAATAATGGGTTTGAAAAGTTATGAACAGCTATATTACCGTCTGCGTCATAAGGACTAACATCTGGTCTTGCTCCTAACGCATTTGAATAAGGTTGGTATGTATTATTATCATCTGAAAAAGGTGTTGCTTCTGAAAAAGAAAAGTAAGAATTTACTCCTAACTTTACATAATCATTCATCTTCTGCTCCACATTTAACTTTATACGCCCTATTTTATAATTATCCTTTTTAATAATTCCTTCTTGATCAAATAAAGACGCTGATAAATATGCTCTTGTATTTTCTCCTCCTCCAGCAACACTAAATTGATATCTTTTAACTGTAGCATTATCTCTTAATACTAGCTTCAACCAATCAGTATTATAAGGACTATTTGGTAATGGATTTAAAATTGTTGGGTCTTTTGGCCCAGCTAAAGCTCCAGAAGCAATATCTTGCTCATAGTTTACTCTTGCTGCATCTAACACTTGCTTGTATCCTTGAGCATCTAACAAACTTGGTCTTTTAATAATGTTTTGAAAACCATAAGAAGTATTGAAAGATACTGATAGATCTTGTTGATATCCCCCTCTATTTGTTTGAATTAAAACAACACCATTTGAAGCTCTAGATCCATAAATTGCTGTTGAAGCTGCATCTTTTAAAATACTGATACTTTTAATATCTTCAGGAGAAATACCAGACATATCTTCTTGTGGCACCCCATCAATAATATATAATGCATTATTTGATGCGCTTAAAGAACCATTACCTCTAATACTAATTTGAGTTGCATCACCTGCTCTACCACCTGTACTTACAATTTGTAAACCAGAAGTTTTACCTTGTAAAGCCTGTGCTACATTGGCTACTGGCTTATCTTGTAACTGTTCCACGCCTATAGTTGCTACTGACCCTGTTAAGTCCTTTTTAGAAGTTGACCCATATCCAACAATAACTATTTCTTCTAATAGGTTAGCATCTTCTTGCATTAAAACATTAAGTTCTGATCCAGCACCAACTGCTTTTTCAGTCACTTGCATTCCTACAAAACTAAACACTAAAACATCTCCTTCTTTTGCATTTAATGAGTACTTTCCATCAAAGTCAGTCTCTGTACCTGTGGTCGTACCCTTTAAAATTACATTTACACCTGGTAACGGTCCTGAACTATCAGACACCACTCCGGTGATTTTTTTCTCCTGTGCACTCATATTCAGTAAAAAACCAAAAAAGAAGAATACACAGATTACATTTTTCCAATGTAGATTCATAAATTATTAAATTTTTATTAATTAACAGTTGTAAATCTAAAGGCTATAAGTTTTTGTTAACACCTATTTGAAGCTAACAACCTTTAATTTGATGTGAAAAAACAATTTTAAGAAGTTAACTACCCCCCCCATTAAAAACAACCAGATGTTAATTAGTGTTAAATTTTTTTAAACCTCATTATTTAGCTTCTTTTTAAAGGTTTTCTTCATTATTTTTGCAGCATTAATCAACTAATTATTAATAAAGCAGTCTCCTTCAACTACCTTTTAATAATTACCAATCTAACCTTAACAAAAAACTCTAGTTTTAATAAAACTTTAACTACAGTTAGACAAGCATTTAATTAGGGATATCCCTTATATGACTGTTATAGTTTTTGGAAAATAAAATGTAAATGAAAATATCAATTTTAATTGTTGACGACGAAAAAACTGCTCGATCTAGATTTAAAAAATTAGTGAGCGATTATAGTTTTATAGAAATTGTTGGTGAATGTTCAGATGGTTTAGACGCTATAGAAAAAATCAACACCTTATCTCCTGATGTTGTTTATCTTGATACTAAGATTAATAATATGACTGGATTTGATATTATTGAAAAAATAACCTTACCTAAAAAACCATTTTTTATTTTTACAGCTTCTTCTAACGAGCATGCTGTAAAAGCCTTTGATTATTTTGCTTTTGATTATCTTTTAAAACCGTTAAAAGAAGATCGTTTTTATGCTTCTATTAAAAAGGTTATTGATTATAAGAAAATAGAAAAACTTTCAGACTTAGACAACATCTTAGATCTTGTAAAAGAGAAGACTCCTATTGAAATGCCTGTAAAAGGAACCAAGATTAATATTAAATCGGGAAACAAAATAATTTTCTTAGAGCGAAACTCTATTAAGTATATATCCGCTTCAGGTTACTATGTAGAAATTTTCACTACTGATAATAAAAAGTATTTATTAAGAGAATCCTTATCTAGCATAATTAAAAGGTTAAACTCTATTTTTTTTGTTAGAATTCACAGATCTACTATAATCAACTCTAATTTTATTGATGAAATTATCACTTCTAATTATGGTGAAACTGATGTTAAAATTAACGATAACAAAACCTTTAGAGTAAGTAAAAGCTACAAGAAGGATTTTCAAGAACTTATGGGAGTTAAATAACAATTCTTTCTTTTTGAATTCTTATTTTTGTTTAATGAGTACCAACAAAAAGTATAAAAGAATCATTTCTTTGGTTCCTAGTCAAACAGAACTTCTAGTTGATTTAGGACTTGAAGAGAATATTTTAGGCGTAACAAAATTTTGTGTTCATCCAACGCACTTGACGAAAACAAAAACCATTGTTGGTGGTACCAAAAACATAAAATTTGACAAAATAAAAGAGCTTCAACCTGATATTATTCTTTGCAATAAGGAAGAAAATACTAAAGAAATAGTTGAAGCTTGTCGACAAATAGCATTCACCCATGTTTCTGATATTTTTACACTTACTGACTCTTTAGAATTGATTTTTTTATATGGAAGTTTTTTTGGAAAACAAGTTGAAGCTAAAAAAATGGTTAGCGACTTAGAATCTAAAATAATAGATTTTAAAAAATTTGTTACAAACAAAAAAAACACTAAAGTAGCTTACTTTATTTGGAGAAATCCATGGATGGTAGCTGCGGATAACACATTCATTAACCACCTACTGGAACTAAATAGGTTTGAAAATGTTTATGCTAACGAAGAGAGATATCCTGAAGTTGACATAGAAGATATCCAGAATAAAAAAACAAAATTGATTTTATTATCTTCTGAACCTTTCCCTTTTAAAGAAAAGCATATTATTGAAATAAAAGAACACACAAGTAACTCCACTCCTATCTTAGTTGACGGTGAATACTTTTCTTGGTACGGTAGTAGATTGTTAAAAGCTTTTGATTACTTTAAGGAGTTACACAACAGGATTTGACATATCTTCGTCTAAATATTTTATTCTATTTAGCTTTTCTAATATCTTCATTGCTTTAAATGCTGAGCGATCACTTTTACACTCATCTTCATACTTATAATCGTTAGCAGTCTCAACCAATCTACGGTATCTTTCTTCAAGATGTTTTCTATATCTTCGTAATTGATTAATTCTAGACATTTCTAATTGGGTTAATACTGATTATAAATATACATATTTATTTGATTTACAATTACATAAAACAAAAATTAAATATAAAACGGGGAAAAACCCCTTAGCGACATATCAAAAAACAAAAAAACTCTTGATTTTTTCAAGAGTTTTTTTGTTTTTTGATAATAACTCTCATTATCTATCTGTTGTCCTGCAATGCAAATACCTGACGTAATAACGCTGTATTACGCAGACCTACTTTAGTACGTATTCCTTTTTCTTCAACCGCAATCATAGTAAACACACCATCTAACGCTTCAGTAGTCACATAATCAGTTAAATCTGGATTTACTTTTTTCACGAATGGAATACTGTTATATTTTGAGATTAAGTTTGACCAAATTTTATCAGCTCCTACTTTAGCAAATGAGTTTTTAATCACTGGGTTAAACTCACTATACAAAGCCGATGTTGTTTTCCCTTCTAAATAAGAAGTTGCAGCATTATCAGCTCCTAATAAAATATTTTTTGCGTCTGCAAAGGTAATTTCCTTAACTGCATTTACAAAAATAGGTGTAGCTGTTTTCACAGCATCTTCAGCTGTTCTATTAATTGCTTTTAAACCCTCATCAGCTAAATTCCCTAAACCTATTTTTCTCAAACCTCTATCAACTGCCTGTAACTCTTCTGGCAGTAAAATTTTTACCAAATTATTTTTATAAAATCCATCTTTCGAAGTTAACTTGGTTACCTGATGCTGAATACCATTATCTAAAGCTTGACGTAAACCATTACCTATTTGACTTTGTGATAATACTCCACCTTGTGGTAATTGATTTACCACTTTTTGTAATTCTGCACATCCCATAAAAGTAAGTGCAATAAAGAATATTGTAATTTTTCTCATATTTACTTGTTTGATTTTATCTATACTTTAGAAACAATAAACTAATTATTGTCACATTTATTTGAAGCTATCCGTATTTTTATCATATCCATACGGACAGTGTTTACATCCATTTTTACAACAATATCCTCGTCGTAAATGGTATGCTTCTTTAAAAACTCTATACCCTTGTTCATTCGTATAATACTCATCAGGAGTAGGTTTTAATATCTTATTTCTCATGTTTACAAATATCATAAAAAAATACGTTAAACAGGTTTTATATTCCTGCTTAACGTATTTATATTAATCTTTAATAAAAATTAAATCTTACTTTTTAGCATTAGGAGGATACTCCGCCATAATCTCACCTACAAACTCTTTAACACGAGCTTCTTTCCGTTCTACACTACTTGTACTTAAAGCACCAGTACCTATTCCTTGCCATACCAATTCTTTCTTTTGAGCATCTAATAAATCAACAAATAATGTTCCTTCAGTATATTGAGAAACAGTTACAGGACTTTGCCCATAATACCATGGATAATAAAACCCTCCATAGTAATTATCGTTTACATTTACACGCTCACGAGATTTAGTAAACAAACTCACTAAAACATCTGGTGTAGCTGATTTTGTCATTCCTTTAGCCATCAACTCTGCTTCAATAGCACGCATAATACGTTTTTTATCTAAATCAGAAATTGGAGCTTTGTCAATCCCAGTCTTGTAAAACGCAAATGTTTTGTACTGATTAAAATCGGTTTGTGTATCGTAATCAGTTACTACTCTTACCGAACTACAAGAAGTAATTAGTAAGGCTACAATTGGTAAAAAAAGTAATTTTAAATTTTTCATTTTCTTAGAGTTTACATATTTTCTAATAATGCATCATCTACTAAGTTAGGAAGTGTTACTTTTAACTTCTTTTCAGCTTCCATGGCACGTTTAATAGCAAAAACAGCTTCGTTATTTCGTGCCCAACTACGTCTTGCAATTCCGTTATTAACATCCCAGAAAAGCATTGATTTTAAGCGTCTTGATGCATCTTTAGAACCATCAAGAAGCATGCCAAATCCACCATTAATTACTTCTCCCCATCCTACTCCACCACCGTTGTGGATTGAAACCCAAGTAGCACCTCTAAAACTATCTCCAATTACATTATGAATTGCCATATCGGCTGTAAAACGAGAACCATCATAAATATTAGAAGTTTCACGATAAGGCGAGTCGGTTCCAGAAACATCGTGATGGTCACGACCTAAGACTACTGGACCTATTTTTCCTTTCTTTATTGCTTTATTAAAAGCTTCCGCTATTTTCATACGTCCTTCAGCATCTGCATACAAAATACGTGCTTGTGAACCTACTACTAACTTATTTTCTTGTGCTCCTTTAATCCACTGAATATTATCCGCCATTTGCTGTTGGATTTCTTCTGGAGATTTTTTCTTGATTTTTTCCAACACTTTACACGCAATAGCATCTGTTTTGGCTAAATCTTCTGGATTTCCTGAAGCACATACCCAACGGAAAGGACCAAAACCATAATCAAAACACATAGGCCCCATGATATCTTGTACATAACTAGGATACTTAAACTCTCTTCCTAACGTCGGATTCGGATTCATTACATCAGCTCCTGCTCTGCTCGCTTCTAACAAGAAAGCATTTCCGTAATCAAAGAAATAAGTTCCTTTTTCTGTATGTTTATTAATCGCTTTTGCGTGACGACGCAGTGTTTCTTGCACTTTTTCTTTGAACAGCTCTGGTTGTTCTGCCATCATAATATTAGCACCTTCAAAAGAAATATCTACAGGATAATATCCTCCTGCCCAAGGATTATGCAATGATGTTTGATCTGAACCTAAATCGATATACACATCTTCTTCAGCAAACTTTTCCCAAACATCCACTATGTTTCCTAAGTATGCTAACGAAACTACTTCTTTATTTTCTTTTGCTTTTCTAACACGTGCTACCAATTCATCTAAATCGGTAATTTTTTCATCAATCCAACCTTGTTCTAAACGAACCTGTGTTATTTTCGGGTTTACCTCAGCACAAACAGTAATACAACCAGCTATATTTCCTGCTTTTGGTTGCGCACCACTCATTCCACCTAAACCTGCAGTAACAAATAAATTTCCTTTAGGTTCTTTTTTAATCTTACGGAATCCGTTTAGTACAGTAATGGTTGTTCCATGAACAATTCCTTGCGGACCAATATACATATAACTTCCTGCAGTCATTTGTCCATATTGAGTTACACCTAAAGCGTTGAATTTTTCCCAATCATCTGGTTTCGAGTAATTCGGAATCATCATTCCGTTAGTTACAACCACTCTCGGAGCATCTTTATGCGAAGGAAATAATCCCATTGGATGCCCTGAATACATTACCAAGGTTTGCTTATTTGTCATTTCAGACAAGTACTTCATGGTTAATAAGTACTGAGCCCAATTAGAAAATACTGCTCCGTTCCCCCCATACGTAATTAATTCATGTGGGTGTTGTGCTACAGCATAATCTAAATTGTTTTGAATCATTATCATAATAGCCTTCGCTTGCTCCGACTTTCCTGGATACTCTTCGATAGAGCGTGCCTTCATTTCATAATCAGGACGCAAACGATACATATAAATACGTCCGTACTTCTCTAATTCTTCAGCAAATTCAGATAATAACTCTTCGTGATGTTCTTTATCAAAATAACGCAATGCATTACGTAAAGCCAACTTTTTTTCTTCTTCAGTTAAAATTTCCTTACGTTTTGGTGCGTGGTTTATCGTAGTATCATACTCCTTTTTTGGAGGTAATGCAGTTGGTATTCCTTGTTTTATTTGTTCTTTAAAAGTCATTTTATACGTTTTTGAGTTTTCAATAAAAGTTTGAAAACTTGTTAATTTTATATGTGTTGATAAGCGTAAAAATGAAGAAACTATGGATAACGGATATCTGCTCTGTGGTACTGAGCTTCAATCCTCTTCTTATATTTTAAAGTTAAAAAATCCATCTTCTTTGAAGTTTGCACAAATATAAGTTTATACAGTTAAAAACGGTACTTTAAAAAAACATAAATTTTTCATCTCTTTTTATTTTTTCTGTTGTACTAACAATAAATTGTACCTTTGATAAGTTGTATTGCACAAATAGGTTTATGATCTTTATTTCAAAACATATAATCCCAAAAGGTTTTTCTGGAATGACATTATACCCTTTTATCTTTTTAAAAAGAGAAGATTTAAAAGGTGATCCTGTTTTAATAAACCACGAAAAAATACACTTAAAGCAGCAATTAGAATTGTTGATTGTTTTCTTCTATCTTTTTTATTTTATAGAATGGTTTATCAAGCTGTTAATTTACCGTAATACTTCTAAAGCATATAACAATTTAAGCTTTGAGCGAGAAGCTTATCAAAACGAACATAATTTAGATTATATCACTACTCGAAAAAGGTGGGCATTCCTTTCCTATTTATAATTGTTAAAACATCCTGCTTTTTTTTTAGATTTCCGTAAATTGCGTACCCGAAAATTAAGACAATTTACGAATGGAACAAATAACTCCCTATAAACCTAAACACAAAGTACGAATTGTAACTGCGGCTTCTTTATTTGATGGACACGACGCTGCCATTAATATTATGCGCCGAATTATTCAATCTACTGGGGTTGAAGTAATTCACTTAGGACACGATAGAAGCGTTGAAGAAGTAGTAAACTGTGCTATTCAAGAAGACGCAAATGCAATTGCTATGACTTCGTATCAAGGTGGACATAATGAGTACTTTAAGTACATGTACGATTTATTGCAAGAAAAAGGAGCTGGACATATTAAAATATTTGGTGGTGGTGGTGGAGTAATTCTACCAGAGGAAATCAAAGAATTGATGGACTACGGAATTACTCGTATTTACTCTCCTGATGATGGTCGTGAATTAGGATTACAAGGAATGATTAACGATTTAGTGCAACAATCAGACTTTGCTATCGGAGATTCACTAAACGGTGAGGTAAATAAATTAGCAGATAAAGAAGTGGGGAGTATTGCTCGCGTAATTTCTGCTGCGGAGAACTTCCCAGAAGTTGCCAAAGATGCTTTAGATGCTATTCACGAAAAAAATAAAAATTCTAAAACTCCGGTTTTAGGAATTACGGGTACGGGTGGTGCTGGTAAATCGAGTTTAGTGGACGAATTAGTTCGTCGTTTCTTAATTGATTTCCCAAACAAAACTATCGGATTAATTTCTGTTGATCCTTCAAAAAGAAAAACAGGTGGTGCTTTGTTAGGAGACCGTATTCGTATGAATGCCATCAACAATGAACGTGTATATATGCGTTCATTAGCTACACGCCAGTCAAACTTAGCCTTATCTAAATACGTAAACGAAGCAGTAGAAGTTTTAAAAGCTGCTGAATTTGACTTAATCATTTTAGAAACTTCAGGTATTGGACAATCAGATACAGAGATTATCGAACATTCTGATACTTCTTTATATGTAATGACACCTGAATTTGGTGCTGCAACACAGTTAGAAAAAATCGACATGCTTGATTTTGCTGATTTAGTAGCCATCAACAAATTTGATAAAAGAGGTGCTTTAGATGCCTTACGTGATGTAAAGAAACAATACATGCGTAACAATAATTTATGGGATGTTCACATGGATGACATGCCTGTTTTTGGAACGATTGCATCTCAATTCAACGATCCAGGAATGAATTCGTTGTATAAAGCGATTATGGACAAACTGGTTGAAAAAACAGGTGTCGATCTACAATCTACTTTTGAAATTACGAAAGAAATGTCTGAAAAGATATTTGTAATTCCTCCAAGTAGAACGCGTTATTTATCTGAAATTTCAGAAAACAATCGCGCATACGATAAAAAAGTTGATGAGCAAGAAAAAGTAGCTCAGAAACTTTACGGAGTTTATCAAACCATCTTATCTGTCATTCCGAACGAAGTAACAGAATCTTTCCTTACAAAAAATGGCATTGATCAAGATGAAATTCAGAAACAAGTTCAAGAAGAAGAGCTACCGTTTGTAAAATTATTATTTGCTCAATTTGATAAAATAAAACTGAATCTTGACCCACATAACTGGGAAGTTATTTTAAACTGGCAAGACAAAGTAAAAAAATACAAAGATCCTATTTACTCGTTTAAAGTACGTGATAAGGAAATTAAAATAGAAACACATACAGAGTCACTTTCGCACACACAAATTCCGAAAGTAGCGTTACCAAAATACCAAGCTTGGGGTGATTTATTACGCTGGAATTTACAAGAAAATGTTCCAGGAGAATTCCCTTATGCTTCAGGATTATACCCATTTAAACGTACTGGAGAAGATCCAACACGTATGTTTGCTGGTGAAGGTGGACCTGAGCGTACCAACCGTCGTTTCCACTATGTTAGTTTAGGTATGCCTGCTAAGCGTTTATCTACTGCATTTGACTCGGTTACATTATATGGAAACGATCCAGGACACAGACCTGATATTTATGGTAAAATTGGAAATGCTGGGGTATCTATTTGTTGTTTAGATGATGCTAAAAAATTATACTCTGGTTTTGATTTAAGTCACGCCATGACTTCGGTTTCTATGACCATCAACGGTCCTGCTCCGATGTTATTAGGGTTCTTTATGAATGCTGCGATTGATCAGAATTGTGAAAAATACATCAAAGAGCATAAATTAGAGAAAAAGGTTGAAGCAAAGCTTAAAGAATTATATGACAATAAAGGTATAGAACGTCCTAAATATAATGGTGATTTACCAGAAGGTAATGACGGATTAGGGTTACTACTTTTAGGTGTTACAGGTGATCAAATTTTACCTGCGGATGTATACGCTGAAATTAAAGCAAATACTTTAGCACAAGTACGTGGTACAGTTCAAGCAGATATTTTAAAAGAAGATCAAGCACAAAACACGTGTATTTTCTCTACCGAGTTTGCCTTACGTTTAATGGGTGATGTACAAGAATATTTTATTGAGAAAAATGTCCGTAATTTCTACTCAGTATCTATCTCAGGATATCATATTGCAGAAGCTGGAGCAAACCCAATTACACAATTAGCCTTGACCTTAGCGAATGGATTCACTTACGTAGAATACTACTTATCTAGAGGAATGGACATTAATAAGTTTGGACCAAACTTATCGTTCTTCTTCTCTAATGGTATTGATCCTGAATATGCAGTAATTGGTCGTGTAGCTCGTAAAATTTGGGCGAAAGCTTTAAAACACAAATACGGTGCGAACCCAAGAGCGCAAATGTTAAAATATCATATTCAAACTTCTGGACGTTCATTACACGCGCAAGAAATTGATTTTAATGATATCCGTACAACACTACAAGCGTTATATGCGATTTACGATAACTGTAACTCGTTACACACAAATGCGTATGATGAGGCGATTACAACACCTACAGAAGAATCGGTACGTCGTGCCATGGCAATTCAATTAATCATCAATAAAGAATTAGGATTAGCTAAAAATGAAAATCCAATTCAAGGTTCTTTCATTATTGAAGAATTGACTGACTTAGTTGAGGAAGCAGTATTAACTGAGTTCGATAGAATTACAGAACGTGGTGGAGTATTAGGAGCAATGGAAACGATGTACCAACGTTCTAAGATTCAAGAAGAGAGTTTATACTACGAGACCTTAAAACATACAGGTGAATTCCCAATTATTGGAGTAAACACCTTCTTAAGTTCTAAAGGTTCTCCAACGGTTACTCCACAAGAGGTGATTCGTGCAACAGAAGAGGAAAAACAATTCCAAATCAAAACGAAAGAAAACTTAAACAAAGCGCATGAAGATAAAATAGAACAACTTTTATCTGAAATGCAATCGGCAGCTATTAACAATCAAAATCTTTTTGAAAAATTAATGGATGCTACTAAAGTTTGTTCGTTGGGTCAAATTACTGCTTCATTGTTTGAAGTAGGTGGTCAATACAGACGAAACATGTAAGCAAACAATGTTTGCAGATAAATATTTAAAACCTTCACTTTTGTGGAGGTTTTTTTTAGGCTTTTTTTCCTATAATTTGTAATGTTTTAGATAAAAATAGACGAATTGAAAAAATAAGATAATATGACCCTTAGAAATCAATTAAAAGAGCACGCTGATAACAGTGCCAAAAACATACCTAAAGAAGCAAAAGATATAATGCTAGCTGGTATTGATAAACTAGAAAAAACTGATATTATAAAAAACGCAACAAAAAAAGGTGATATTTTTCCTGATTTTTCTTTACCTAATGCAAAAGGAGAATTAACTTCTCTTAACGCGCTTCTTGAAAAAGGAAAAGTGGTAGTTACTTTTTATAGGGGTGGTTGGTGCCCTTATTGTAATCTTGCTTTAAAAGCATTACAAAATGTAGTACCGCAAATTAAAGAGAAAAATGCTACACTAGTTGCTGTTACTTCTGAAACACCCGATAATACGCTTTCGGTTAAAGAAAAAAACGAGTTAGATTTCGAAATTTTAACTAGTAAAGACAACGGACTGGCAAGATCTTTAGGTTTAACCTACAAGTTACCAGAAGAGCTAGCTGATTTATATAAAAAATTCGGAATAGACCTATTAGAAAGCCAAGGAAATAAAGCTAATGAGTTGCCTATTGCTGCAACCTATATTATTGAAACCGATAAAAAAATAACTTACAGCTTTATTACTGAAGATTATAAATTAAGAGCAGAGCCTTCTGATATTGTTGCTGCACTTTAATTTACTGATTTAAATTTTTAAAAAAAGTTAGCTCAAGTATTTGAGCTGACTTTTTTATGTTAAAAGAATCGATTTTAATTACTATTTATTTTCTATTTGTAAAGTAGCTTGTTTACTTGCTTTTCTTCCTTTTAAAAAAAAGAGAATAAAAAATATCATTACAACTCCTAAATAAATGGAGAACCCTCCTATTTTTGCACTTAAAGTTTCTACCAAATCTTTATAACTAGATAAACTATATATTTCTAAAATACGTAGTGCAAAACCAACATTTAATAAATAAAAACCAATTTTAAAAAGCTTATTTGTAGCCATTGCAATTTCTACCTTTTGATGAAAAATATCTAACATAAATATTTTACTATTTTTAAAAAGGTGATATGATACAAACGTTGTTAATCCAATTGCTATTGGTAAATAAATAATGTAGGCGATTAATTCTAATGAATTGTTCATAGTTATTGATTTTTAAAGTGTTTGTGAATTAAATAAACTGTATAAATATTGATAAAATGGAGTGAGGCAATTATAAGAATCATATAACTCAACCTCTTTGTTATTTCTAGTATTACTTCTTCTAAACTATTTATATGATTCATTGTATTTAAACTCCAAACGATTAAACCAATGTTTAACAAATAATAAACTATTCTTAAAAGATTATTTATACCGTTTCCAAAATTGATTCTATCAGGAAAATAATTTAGAATATATACTTGCCCATTTTTATAACAAGCCTCTCCTACCCAAAGAACAATTGTACTTGATAATAATAGGTATATCATATATGTGAATTGACTCATATTTCTTTTTTTATCATTTCTAAAATATAAGTCCAATAAATTGATAAAATTACTGGTATAGCACATAATATGTAATAAATAATGTGGTTTTTGCCGATATTATATTCACCAACAAAAAAACAAGCACTAAAAAAAAGCACAACTGACGTACCATAAATCAACATTAATTTCCGTTCAAACTTGCTAATAGTACCTGAATAAAATAAAGTGAGTAAGAATGAGAACACATGAAAGAATCCTATCATAAAGGCTAAAATAGCCGCTAAAGAGAGGAAATCATTTTTTAAAATTGATAAAATTAAGAGCACTAAAAATGGAATCATTAAAACTCTATTAATCCAGGTCATTATTGAGATATTTATTTTCATAGTTTCAGAAATATTTGAAAATTTTATTTTAAATTTTTTTACTTTTTTATCATTTTTGTAAAACTTGATAATAACCAGTGCTCATCAGCCTTAATTGTTTTATCAAGAATAGTATTAACTGTATTTGTTACGGTAGATAAATCTTTCATTACTTTTTTAAACTCCATTGCTTCTTCAGAATTATCATTTACATTATTTTGTAACTCATTTAAAACATTTAAAACAGGTTCAATTTCTCTTTTCTTACGCTCTTTGGTAACTTGTTTAAATAATTCCCAAATATCTTTATCAGCAACAAAAAACTCTTTACGCTCTCCTATTACAAACTCTTTATTTACAATTCCCCAATCTATCAATGCTCTTACATTCATGTTTACGTTTCCTCTAGAAATTTTTAGAGTTTCCATAATAGCATCTGCAGACATCGGTTCGGTTGATACTAATAATAAAGCGTGTACTTGCGCCATTGTTTTATTAATTCCCCAACTTGTAGCTAAACTTCCCCAAGTATGAATGTATTTTAATTTTGCTTCATCTAAATTCATGTTACAAATATAATACTAATTATCAAACTTTCAATAATTACTGAAAATAAAATACTGAACTTTTTTAATTTATTTTGTAATACTTTTAATTAAACGAATACTAATTAATAAGAACAACTTTGAGTAACGATTTTTATATAACATCTATATTACCACATGCGGGTCTTATCATTAAGTTATGCAGGGCATATACAGATTCACAACAAGATTTTGAAGACTTTTACCAAGAAGCTTGCTTACAAATTTGGAAAAGTAGAGATGCTTTTCAGGAAAAAAGCGAAAGTAATTTTTAGAAAAGACCCAACCACGCTAAGCAAACTAGCCTTAACAGGTAGCTTACCAACCGCATATATTAAATGGTTAGAAGTAGTTAAAAAGTTTTACACAGTTGTAACCAACGACACAGACATTCAAACAAAACTCTTACGATTAAAGATAACTATAGAAGAAATAAATAACACCACCCAACAAATAACCAACTTAGAACTAGCAAGAGCAACCTATTTACAAGAAAAAGGAGAAAGTCAAGATGCAACAAAAGCAAAAGACAAAGCCTTCAGTGAAATAGACGATTGGATGAGTGAATTTTATGCAGTAGCTAAAATAGCACTAGAAGACAACCCACAACTTTTAGAATCAATAGGTAAATTTGTAAGAAGTTAAACTTTCAACTAACACATTACAACTCTCATTCTGACCCGTCCTAAAAAACCGTTACAGTTTTTATTAGGATTAAAAATAGTTAAAACACAGATAAGACAGCTGTCTTATCTGTGTTTTTGTTTTTATAGGTTTTTATTCTGATTTTATTTTGTTTATGCATTTGTATTGGAGTTAGCATTTGACATGATAAATGTGGTCTTTTGGTATTATAAACATCAACACTTTGTTTTACTATAGTTTTCATCATTTTAATACTAATTGTATCCGTATTGATTAAAAATTCTTGTTTTAAAATTCCATTGATTCTCTCAGCCACTGCATTTTGATATGGATCATACGATTCTGTCATACTACATCGAACCTTATTCCTGTCAAGGATCTTTTGATACTGATTACTACAATATTGCAATCCTCTGTCAAAATGATGTATCAAGGCTTCTTTCGGATATCTCCTGTTTCTAGTAGCTTGTTTTAATGCTTTTATAGAACTCTCTACAGCTAAAGTATTTGATACATAATATCCAACTACCATCTTAGAATAAGCATCTGTAATAAGAGATAAATACATTGGATTACTTCTGTTACCTACATAAGTGATGTCTGCTACCCAAACTTGTTCTGGTCTTTCTATATTTAGACCCTCTATCAAGTTTTTATGTTTTCTAAAACGATGATGAGAGTTGGTAGTTATATGATAACTTCGTTTAGGCTTTATCAACATATGATTGGCTTTTAAAATAGAAAACAAACGATCTCTTCCAACACTCAACTTCTGTAATGGTTCTTTTAAGATATGATACAATTTTCTTGTGCCAATACGCGGTTGATCCATCCGAACACGCTGAACTAACTCTGTTACTTGTTTAGCAATAGATTGTCGTTTTTGTTTTGATCGTATGGCTCGATAATATACTTGCCTGCTAACCCCAAGTAACTCGCAAGTAGATGAGATACTCTCTCTATAATGTATTTTAAACATATCAATTACTTGGGGTTGGAGTTTTTTCTGATAGGGATATTAAATTCTTTTTCCGCTAAGTCAATCATCATATCAAACAGAATAACATCCTTATCAGCACGTTCAGCCAAATGTTCTGCACGTGCTTTCTGTTTCTCTAAGAGTTTGATCTTTTCTTCTAATTCTAAAATCTTTTGTTCGGGAGTCTTTGACATAGAAAGTGGAGTTTGATTCTGCCAATCAAAGTTACCATATTTTTTTAACCAAGTTCTGATAGTAGCTCCTGATTGAATACCATATTTAGATAGAGCTTGGGTACGCGTGAGCAAACCTTGCTCAACCTCTTGAACTACTTGAAGTTTGAAAGACAAGGAATAGTCTTTCTGAGTACGTTTTACATAAGTTGTTTTCATTACACTTGAATTTTTGTGTAACGATATTTCAGGACGGGACATCCGTCCTAAAAAAGCAGTTAAAAGGTAATACCTTTTAACTGCTTTTTTTGTTTCAACAACAAGTAAATTACTACCTACAATACTTACAAATACTTCATTTAAAAAATTATCTTTGTCATCAATCTTAAACCCTCTGATTTAAAATATTAAAAATCTAGTTTTGTATAACTTTTTAACATCCAAAAAACTACTGTTAGAAATGAGAACTTATTCTAAAGACATTAAAGAATTTGAAAAAAATAAGCGTTTAAAAATAAAGTAAATCATGAGTGTTTTTTAGGTAAAAAAAACAATATATAACAAACAATAATTAAAATCATTTTTTGTTATATCTCCACTAACTAAACTAAAAATTAATTTATGGCATCACTTAATCCCCTTAGTGGTAACTTAGATTTAAGAAAAGCTAAGCATCTACTTAGGCGTGCTACCTTTAATTACACTAAAGATCAATTAGATGTATTTACAGGTATGACTGCAACTGAAGCTATTGATAGTCTAACTATTGATTCTCCACACACACTTCAAGAACCTTATGATCCTCTTCCTGAAGGTAGTCCAGATGAATTTTGGACTTCTTCACCTACATTGCCTAAAGATTTTGAGGGACAAACTAGAAAACGTGCCATAGTTGCAGGATGGTGGTGGTACAATGCCATAAATCAAGTTAGCTTAAAACACAAATTGTCATTTTTCTTTCACACCTGTTTTACCGTTTCAAAAGATGGTGGTTCTGGTGCTGCTACCTATTTTTATGATTATTTGCGATTACTAGATTTTTATGCTTTAGGAAATATAAAAACCTTAGCAAAAAAAATCACCTTAGATAGTTCTATGCTGTACTATTTAGATAATCATAGGAATAATAAATACAACCCTAATGAAAATTATGCTAGAGAATACTTAGAACTTTTTACTATTTTAAGAGGAGAGCAAATTGGCCCGGGCAATTACACTAACTATACAGAAGAAGATATACAAGAAGCTGCAAAAGTGTTTTCTGGATTTAAAATAGAAGAAAACAGAAGTATTATTGATCCTGATACAGGAATTCCGATGGGTTATGTAAACTTTGAACAACATAATTCCGATAATAAAACATTTAGTAACGCTTTTAACAATCAAACCATTACTGGTAGAGAAACTACTACTGAAATATTTGAGGAATTAGATGATTTTGTTGAAATGGTTTTTGCCCAACAAGAAACCGCAAAAGCTTACTGTAGAAAGCTATATCGTTATTTTGTAAAAAGTAAATGGGATGATGAAGTTGAAACAGATATTATTACCCCATTAGCAGACTTGTTAATTGCAAATGATTTTGAAATAGTTCCTGTGGTAAGAACCCTGCTTTCTAGTCAACATTTTTACGATGCTGACGATAGTATTGCTACAGATGAAACAATAGGAAGCATTATTAAAAGCCCACTACAATTAGTATCTGAAATATGTTCATTATTTAATGCATCCATTCCAGATCCTACTAGTAATCCTTTAGAATATTATCATATTTTTTTCAAAAGGTTTATACATGATAACTATTTTGTTACATCAGGTATGGATCTTTTCAGTCCTTTTGATGTAGCTGGTTACCATGCATATTTTCAAGAACCCGATTTTGATAGATATTGGTTTTCGTCCAATACAATTATAGGAAGATATAGTCTTATTGAAAGTTTAATTCAAGGAGTAAATACTATTGGTTCGGGTGAAATTTCTGCAACAATAGATACGGTATTATTTGTAAGAAATAACATCACAGGCGCTCAAGATCCTAATGTATTAATATCTGAAATGGCCAATTTATTGTACCCAGAAGCTATTGATACTGATAGAGTAAACTATTTTAAACAGTTTTTGGTAGAAGATGGCTTTCCAGATTATTATTGGACTGGTATATGGAATAGATATTTAAATGATAACGACAATTTTACTGTAAAAACTCGTATTGATGCTTTAGTTACTGCCATGATTAATGCAGCTGAATTTCAATTAATGTAATTATGAAAAGAAGAAACTTTATAAAACTTTCGGCAACAGCTTCAGCAATTAGTTTAACACCATTTCAACTGCAGGCTGCATTAAAAACATTTATGCCGTATATAGATTGCCCAGATATTTCTAATAGAAAACTAGTGCTCGTAAATTTATCTGGAGGAAATGATGGTTTAAACACCATTGTACCGCTAAATCAGTATGACATTTACAGTAACCTAAGACCTAAAATAAAAGTTCCGGTTACAGGAAGTAATCAATACATTACGTTAGACAGAACACTTATAAACAACCAGCAAATAGGTTTACATCCAGCACTTACAGGTATTAAAAGCTTATACGATAGAGGTTGGGTACGAATCATGCAATCTGTAGGATATCCGTCACAAAACAAAAGTCATTTTAGATCTAATGATTTATATTTAACAGGAAACGATGGAAATAGTGTTTTAAACGGGTCTAGCACAGGTTGGATAGGACGCTTTATGGAACGTTATTATTCAAGTTTAGTTACACAAAACTTCCCTATTGCCATAGAGATTGGTGCGGTTAATAGATCGCTAGGCTTCCATTCTCAAGAAGCTCATAATTTATCTTTAAACCTTTCAAGGCAAGATCCAAATAACTTTTATTCTATTGTTAATGGGTTATTAGGTGAGGCACCTTTAAATTATCCAGATTCAGATTATGGAGACCAATTACGATTTTTAACAGGTATCGATTCGTCTACAGACACGTATTCTGAAGCTATTTCTACTGCTTTTGGTAAAGGTACAAATGCTTCAACGTATCCAGATAATGACTTATCTAATCAATTAAAAACAGTAGCTCGATTAATAAGTGGCGATTTAAAAACCAAAATATACATGGTGCATATTCATGGTTTTGATACACACGATTCGCAAGTTCAAGGAGGTGGAGAAGTTATTGGTTCGCATTACAATTTACTTTCAGAATTATCTGGTGCTATGGAAGCTTTTATGAATGATTTAAATAGTCAAAATTTAGCAGATGATGTGGTAGGACTTACCTTTTCTGAGTTTGGTAGAAAAGCTGCAGAAAACGGAAATTTAGGTACAGACCATGGTGAAATAGCACCTATGTTTATTTTTGGTAAACCTGTTAAAGGAGGTGTATCTGGAACCAATCCAGATTTGTCTGAAGCTACTAGCGCTAATAATTTTCAACTTACAACGGTTCAGTATGACTACAGACAAACATTTGCTACATTACTTCAAAACTTTTTGGGTGCAAATGATGCTATTATTGATGAAACCTTTTTTAACCATACCTTAAACGACAGTTTTGTTAATTTAAAAGTAGGTGATATTTTAAAATCTGAGTTTGATATTTCTCTAGGATGTATTCCTAATCAAAATGATAACTTTCAAGAAAACAAAAAATGGTTACTGTATCCTAATCCTTTTAAAAACACCATTAATTTATCTAGTATTGAATATCTAGAATCCGTTTCATATAAAATTTATGATAGTTCTGGAGCCTTTTTAATGAGTAGAACAGACCGTTTAGTTAACGGTAAAGCAACCATCGATTTATTTAACCTTAGTAGTGGTGTTTATTTTTTTGAAATTATGCTATCTAATGGTAGTAATGAAGTTCATAAAGCCATTAAAATATAATTTATTAATGATTATGAAAGCAATAAAAGTACTAGTAAAGTCAATCATTTTTTTATTTTTAATATCCTCTTGTAATGAGCCTTATATTAAATTCTCAAGCAATAATCAGGTAGTAAATGATACTGATACCATTGATAAAAAATTATGGTTACTAAAACACAGAAGGTACCAAGAGCCAGGAATATACCTTTACAACGAAACAAGTGGAGTATTGGAAAAAGAACTGGAGTTACCTAAAAATTTAGAATCTCCGCATGCCATAGCATTCGATGGTAAGTTTTTGTGGGTTGGTGGTATTGGCGAAGAAGAATCAATATATCAAATCGATCCACATACGGGTGCAATAATTTCTGAAATTCCAAACATAAGAACAGAAGGTATTGCTGTTGATGGAGATTACATATATTATTCAGTTTATGAAACGAATATTATTAATAAGATTGATAAAAATGGAAAATTTGTTGAAGAAATAGTAACACAAAATGCTTCACTTAGCATTCCTGATATAGCTATCGATGGTAATAAATTATACTACTTACGTTATACTGTAACAGCCCCCATAGTTAAACTAAACTTATCTAACAAAAATGAAAGTTTCATTCCACTTTCTGGAAGCATCGACACTTATTGCTTAACTATTTTCAATAGTGAAATTATTGGTGTAACGCTACTTAATGGTATAAGTCGATTTAAGCAAAGTTCTGGCGATTTTATTTCTTCTAATGCTACTGGTATTGAGGGATGGATAACAGCAATTGCTCCCCATTATGAAACGATAGAATCTGAACAATAACATTTAAAAGATTTTTTGTTATATAAAGAATTCCTTAATAGGTAATTGAAATCAATTTATTTTATAATTTAAAACTTCTAATAAAAAAGCCTTTATATAACAAAAGTAAATGTTTAACAATTGTAAAACTGACAAAAACTTAATTTTTAATGACTTATTCTCTGGTTCTGCTTTTTTTACAAAATCATAAATAATTATTTTATTCAAAAAAATAAGTTCTGCAACAGCTACAATTACTAAAAAAGTTATTCAAAGATTTTCTTGTTTAAAAAAAACATAGGCATTTAAATGTTTAAGTCTATTTATAAACTAAAGGTAAAAAAACTAACTTAACAACATATGAAAACAGTTTAAAATAACGTCTGGATTAGCATCGACAGGAAAACAATTCTCATTCATAATGCACTAACCTTTCCTTTGTAAAATGGTCAATCCTACTCGTATTTTTTCATATGGGACTTTCTCTCCTAAAAACTCAAAATAAGGTTTTAAAGCTGTTTCATTTTTCAATACTTTTTTCGCATTTGCCACCAAAGCTAATGTATCTGCCTCTATAAACTCATCCAAACTCACATCTTTTCCGTCTAGATATAACTTAGATAAATGAGAAAAAATAGTAGTAGGTTTTAATCCACGATTCTCTGCTATTTCTTCAACTGTAAACCCTTCTTTATATAACTTAAACGTTTCTAAAGTGGTATCTTTTTTAGTTTTCTTCTTTTCGTTTAAAAAAGTTTTGATTTCTTCCATAAACTCAGCTCCATACACTTCTAACTTTCGCTGTCCCACTCCACTTATTGCTAGAAATTCTTCGTCAGATTGTGGTCTTTCGTTTTCTATTTCTTTAAGTGTAGCATCATTAAAAACCAAATAGGCTGCAATATCTTCTTCTTGAGCAATGCGATAACGCAGTTTTCTCAAACGCTCAAACAATGTATCCTTAACTGCTTTTTTCTTTTTCTCTTTTGTTACCGTTTTTACTTCTTTTGTAAACTCCACTGGTGTTGTTAATTGTACTTTTTCTCCTTCAAAAAGCACTTTATTTGAGAACTCAGTAAGTTGCAAACTATTATTTAAATGAAAAGCAATTTGACAATACCCCTGATTGGTTAACTGAATTAAATAATGCTGCCAATCTCTCCAAGAAATATCATTCCCTACACCATAAGTTTTTAGCTTATCGTAATTCTTATCTAACACAGCCGCATTTTTTGCACCTCTTAGTACATCAATCACCATACCCATTCCTTCTTTTCCTTGCAATCTATAAATAGCTGACAATCCTTTTTGGGCAATAACTGTTCCATCAAAAAATTGGGGAGGATTCTTGCACACATCACAGTTCCCACAATTTTCTTCTATCAATTCTCCAAAATAACTCAAAAGTATTTTTCTTCGGCAAACAGTGGCTTCAGTAAATTGCTTCATCCGCTCTAGTTTTGCCTCCTGTACTTCTTTATTTCCTGTATTTTCTATAAACTGACGTAACTGAATAACATCTGCATAGCTATGAAATAATAAGGCATTCGCTGGCAAACCATCTCGTCCAGAACGTCCAATCTCTTGATAATAGCCTTCGATATTTTTGGGCATATTGTAATGAATTACCCAACGAACATTCGATTTATCGATTCCCATTCCAAAAGCAATCGTAGCACAAACTACCTCACAATCGTCTTTTATAAATGCTTCTTGTGTTTTTGCTCTTTCCTCAAAAGGTAATCCAGCATGGTAAGCTTTAGCATCAACATTATTTTGTTGTAGCTTTTTTGCTAATTGCTCAGTAGCTTTTCTACTCAAACAATAAATAATCCCCGCTTCATTAGGCCTTCTTTGAATAAACTTAATAATTTGTTGTACTCTATCATTCGCAGGACGCACCTCTAATGCGATATTCTCTCTATTAAAAGAACTTATAAATTGTGCTGCATTTGGAACAGATAATTGTTCTAAAATATCTTGCTGGGTTGCTTTATCTGCTGTAGCTGTTAATGCTACTATTGGAGTTTCTGGTAACGATTTTTTAAGAAATGCTAATTGTTTATAGGAAGGACGAAAATCATGTCCCCATGCAGAAATACAGTGCGCCTCATCAACCGCTATGCAACTTATATAAGATTGGTTCAATACATTTTGAAGCAATGATAAACTTTCAGGAGCAACATATAATAGTTTTATACTTTTTGAAGCTATTGCATCAAATACTTGTTGCTGTTCTTCAGTTGATTGACTACTGTTAAAAAAAGTAGCAGAAATCCCATTTGCTTTTAAGCTATCTACTTGATCTTTCATCAAAGCAATTAATGGAGAAATTACCAATGTAACTCCTTCAAAAAATAATGCTGGTAATTGGTAACAAATAGACTTTCCTCCTCCTGTTGGCATAATAACCAACGTATCTTTTTTTGCTAAAATATTTTCGATAATAGCTTGTTGCTCTAAACGAAAACTATCGTATCCAAAATTTACCTTTAATTTTTCTAACAATTCTTGTTCTGTAATCTGCATCATTTTGCAAAAATAGGAATAAAAAAAGCGCAGAGTTTAAACTCTACGCTTGATCTTATTTTTAGTTCTTATTACTTAATATCTTGTAACAATACCTCCACTGCTTTTTTTAACTGAGCATCTTCTCCTCTATCTTTCCACCCTGGTGCATTTTTCACTAAGTAATCTGGTACTGCAGGTGCTTCGTTCTCCATGTTTTCTCCTGTTTTCTTTACAAACCATGCTCTAAAGGGCATACGAATCATTCCGTTAGCTAATCGCTTACCTCCTGTAGAAACAACAGCTCCAAAAGTTGGCTGACCAACTAATTTACCTAACTCTAAACTTTTGAATGCATGTGAAAAAATTTCAGCATTTGAATAACTATTCTCATTACATAATGCTACCACTGGTTTTGTGTTTACCGATAAAATAGCTCGCTCATTAAACGGGTAGTTATCTGCAAACTTTTGATGATTTTTCAAACTCTTTGCTGCTCCTCTTGGAACAGTATATGCATGTTGATCTACATTTAACACTGCCATTAATCGGTCGGTAGTCCATCCTCCACCATTGTAACGCACATCTATTACAATTCCTTTTTTACCATATCCGCTAGCTTTTAATTCACGTTCGAAACGCTCAAAACTTGGCATGTTCATTCCTTGAATATGAATATACCCTAATTGACCGTTAGAATATTCATTTACTAACTTTTTTCTAGAATTTACCCATTCCTCATATTGTAAACTTCTTAGCGACCTTTCTGGGCGTAATACTACATCTTTACCGTTATTTAAACTCAGTAAAATCTCTTTTGATTGTGTATTCTTTAGTAAGCTGTAAAAATTCGTATTCTTTTTAATTTCTTGTCCATTAACTTCCGTGATAATATCACCAACTTTTAACTTACTCGTTGATTTATCTGCTACTGAATTTGGTAACACATAAGAAACCTTTACACCTTTTTTAGTGTTTTCTACTTCTAACCCTAATACGCCAACTTTATCACTTGTATTTCTTGGCGCACTTCCACGGTATCCCATATGACTCGCATTCAACTGTCCTAACAACAAATTAAACATATAGGTATAATCTTCGTGTGTGGTTGCTGACAATACCCAAGGCTTGTACCTCTTTACTAAAGCATTCCAATTATACCCATGAAATTCTGGATCGTAAAAACCTGCAGTTAATGCTCGTATACCTTCTTCAAAAACTTGCTTATACTCCTCTGATTTATTAGTAGTATAAGTTGCACTGTGAGGCAATCTTGTTACTTTATCAGATTTTGTATTTAACTCAACTAATTTTCCTCTAGAAGTGAAATAAATTTTCCCTTTGTTTTCAGTAAAGTTTCGTGCATTAGCAACTCCTTTCACTAATTTTGGCTTACTACCATCCCATTTAACTTTATACGTACTTCTTTTTTCTGTAGCAGGGTTGGTTGCTGAAAAATAAATGAAATCACTATCTGCACTAAACACAGGACTATACTCATCATCTTGTAAAGAAGTAACCTGTACTAAACGGTCGTAAATTTTATCTTCATCTATTTTTACAACTACTTTTTTCTTCTTTTTCTTTCCTTTTTTTGCGTCTTTCTCTTTAGAAGATTCTTCTTTCTTCTCAGGATAATAAGCTCCTTCTTCGTGATCTAGTTTTGACTTTTCCCAATCTGATTTTTCCAACCAAACCATCCAAACATCGTAATTGATTCCGCTTCTATTTGATAAAAATACTAACTTTTTTCCGTCAGCACTCCAAACTGGATTACGGTCACTTCTAGGATGCATCGATACATTCATTTTAGTAGAAGGTTTTTCTATAGATTGAATAAAAATTTCGCTATCAAAATTTAAGTCTTCTTGAGAATAGGCGATGTATTTACTGTCTGGACTCCATGAAACTCCTTCAGCAGCTGCCCAAGAATTGGAGTACTCTTTAGCATTTGTTATCTTTCCTTTTTTAATATCAGCAATCATTAAAATCCCTCTTCCTACCTGATAAGCTATCTTCTTTCCATCAGGAGAAACTAAAGAATACTCAATATCTTCTTTACTATTTGTTAGTTTAGAAACTTTTGTTTTTAAACTACGGTGTAACCCCACTAAAGTATCTGTAGAAACGGCACTATACAATTGATAAACTCCATCTCTATCAGAAGAAAAAACAACTGTTTTATCATCTAACCACTGTGGATTTATATCTCTATATGGATGCTTACTTACATTGTTTGAGTGCTTCTTTTCTTTATTATTCTCCTTTACAAAGATTTCTCCATTAATTTCTAGTGCTACGTTTTTTCCGTTAGGTGAAACTGCATAATTGCTAATATTTCCCGAAACTGTTTTAGTTTCTTCTTCTTCAAAACGATTATCTGAAACAATATCTAAGTTAATTTTTTGAGTTTTTCCATTTTCTAACTTGAAAATATCTGCCCCACTAGTATAAACAATCGTTCCATTGTTACTTACTGAAAATGTTTGTACACCGTCTTTTGTTTGTCTCGTTAATTGAGTAGCTGTACCATTGGCTGTTCCATTTGCAGAAATTGCTTGTTTATAAATATTATAGCGTCCACTTTTTGCTCCGATGTAGTATAAATTCCCCGCGGTATCCCAAACAGGAGAGTGATCATTCTTGTTACTCCTCGTTATTTGATGATATTCATTTGTTTCAGTATTATAAACCCAAATATCACGTTGCGCAGAACCAGAATAATCTTCACGAGCAATACGACATGCTCCTTTGGTAAAAGCGATTAATTTTCCGTTAGGAGATACTGAAGCCATTTCACCATAAGCAGTTAATAATCGACGAGGTGTTTCTCCCTTTTCATTAACTACATACATTTGTTTATCCCACTCTGGACCTCTTAACACGCGACCAGTCGTAAAAACGATATCTCCTTCTTTTGTCCAATCTGTAGGAACATTGGCTGTTGGGTAGTATGTTAACTGTTTTGGAACTCCTCCTTTTATAGAAGTTACAAATACATTATCATTTCCCTTTCTATTTGATGAAAATGCAATTTCAGTTCCTGTTTCATTCCAAACAGGGTTACTTTCGTAACCTTTGTGAATTGTTAACCTTTTTGTTTGCTGATTGTTAAAGTTATATAGCCAAATATCGCCATAATAACTAAATGCCATTTGAGAAGCATCAGGGCTTATCACTGGCTTACGAACTAACGTCTGCTGAGCAAATAAAAAATTACTTGCTATTAAAGCCACCCCTAAGAATATCTTTTTAGTCATGTTATTTGATTTTAAATGACCAAATTAGCTCTTTACGACTAAAACTATAATAAAATTAGGAATATATTAACAGTTCTTAACAGTTCTTACAAAATTACCAATCTCTTTAATTCCTTTTTTTTCTAATTCTTTAATAAACGCTGAGCCAATAATTGCTCCATTCATATACTCGCAAGCAGTTGTAAATGTTTTGTTATCTGAAATACCAAAACCTACAATCAACTTACTTTGCAAGTTCATAGCTTGAATTCTTTTAAAATAATTTATTTGTGCTGATGAAACCTCTCCTTTTGCTCCTGTAATAGAAGCCGAAGCAACTACATAAATAAAAGCATCAGATAAAGAATCTATTTTACGGATGCGTTCATCTGAAGTATGTGGTGTGATTAAAAACACGTTTGTAATTCCGTATTTTTCAAATAACTGCTGATAGTGATTTTCGTACTCAACCATTGGTAAGTCTGGAATAATTACCGTATCAATACCACAATCCTTTACTTTTTGACAGAATTTATCTTCTCCATATTTAATAATCTGATTCAAGTATCCCATTAATACTAATGGCGTTTTATTCGTTTCTTTTAAAGAAGACAACTGTTCAAAAACCACATCGAGATTCATACCGTTTCTCAACGCTACATCGCTACTATGCTGAATAGTTGGTCCATCTGCAAGTGGGTCAGAATATGGCAAACCTACTTCTATAAAATCTACTCCGCTATTACTTAACTCAGCAATAACTTTTGTAGTATCTTCTAATTTTGGAAAACCTGCGGTAAAAAAAATTGATAATAAATTGTTTTCCTTTTTATTGAATATATGTTGAATTGAGTTCATTTTCTATTGTTTTGTCAGTTCGAGTGATTTTCGACTTTGGGAGAAAATCGTATCGAGAACTTATTACATCTCGATACAAATTTGTTCGTTCCTCACAAACTCACTCGATGAGACATTCTTTTAACTATTAGCTTAAATGTTTTATATACGTTTCTAAATCTTTATCACCTCTACCTGATAAATTCACCACAACCACTTGATCTTTGCGTAAATTCATTTTAGGCAATACCGCTAAAGCGTGCGCACTTTCTAAGGCAGGAATAATTCCTTCTATTTTTGTTAGTTCGTAAGCAGCTTCTAATGCTTCTTTATCCGTAGCATTCATAAATGTTGCTCGTTTTGTTTCATGCAAATAAGCATGTAACGGTCCCACTCCTGGATAATCCAATCCTGCAGAAATTGAATAGGGTTCTACAATTTGTCCATATTCATCTTGCATTAAAATTGTTTTACTTCCGTGAATCACACCTACTTCTCCTAATTGTGAAGTAGCTGCACTTTCACCTGAGTTAACTCCAAGTCCTGCTGCTTCTACAGCTATCAACTCCACTTCTTCATCTTCCAAATAATGATAAAAAGCTCCAGCTGCATTACTTCCACCACCTACACAGGCTATAATAGTATCAGGATTTTCTTTCCCTGTTTGCTCTTTTAACTGTATTTTCATTTCTTCTGAAATCACTGCCTGTAAACGAGCTACCATATCTGGATATGGATGCGGTCCTACTACAGAACCAATTAAATAATAGGTGTCTGGATGTTGAATCCAATAACGAATTGCTTCATTTGTAGCATCTTTTAGCGTTTTACTTCCACTAGTTGCTGGTACTACTTTAGCTCCTAACATTTTCATACGGGCTACATTCGGCGCTTGACGTTGGATATCAATTTCTCCCATAAAAACAACACACTCTAATCCCATTAAAGCACAAACCGTTGCGGTAGCAACACCGTGCTGCCCTGCACCTGTTTCTGCAAGAATTTTAGTCTTTCCTAAATGTTTTGCTATTAAAATTTGACCAATCGTATTATTTACCTTATGCGCACCTGTATGATTTAAATCTTCGCGTTTTAAATAAATTGTTGCTCCATACTTTTCTGATAATCGTTTTGCTAAATATAGTGGACTTGGACGTCCAACATAGTGTTGTAACAAATCTTTATACTCTGCTTGAAACTCTTCAGATTCTATAATTTTTATATAATTATCTTCTAATTCTTTTACGTTTGGATATAACAATTCTGGTATAAATGCTCCTCCAAATTGTCCGTAATATCCGTTATTGTCTGGTTGAAATTTCATTTTCTTGTCGTTTATTATTTAGCCATAAAAAGAGATTTCTCACTTCGTTCGAAATGACACTTAACTATTTTTGACTAATACTTTTTTTAAACTTCTTTAATTCTTTTACTGATTTTATTCCTGGCTTGGTTTCAAACTTGCTATTTACATCAATGGCAAAGCAATACTTAGAGGCTTCTCTTTTAAAAAAAGACTGCAATTCATCAACTTCCTCTAAACCAATACCTCCGCTTAAAAAGTAAGGTTTGGTTGAGTTATAGTTTTGTAAAATTTGCCAATTAAATGTTACTCCGTTTCCTCCTCGCTCTTTTCCCTTAGTGTCAAACAAAAAATAATCTACCACCTCTTCATAAGGTTCTAAAACCTCAAAATTGAACTCGTATTTAATTCCAAATACTTTGATAACTTCTACTTTTGATAAATACTGTTTTAACTCCTTTATATATGCTACTGATTCATCTCCATGCAACTGAACCGCATCCAGCTGATATTCTTCAATTAAAGAAACTACAATCTCCAAATACTCATTTACAAAAACACCTACTTTTTTGATTCCTTTGGGTAGTTTCGGAATGATGCCTTCAAAATTTCTTGATGATTTTTCATAGAAAATAAACCCTAAATAATCAGGTTGTAATTCAGCTACTTGCTGAATATTTTCTATAAACTTCATTCCACAAACTTTTAGTTTCATATTATCTGATTTGATCGATAAACTCTTGACATGCTTGACCTGGGTTTTCTGTTTTCATAAAGTTTTCTCCTATTAAAAAACCATGAAAACCATGTTCTTTTAACCCTGTTATAATCCTTGGGTCTGAGATTCCACTTTCAGAAACTTTTACAACCGTATCGGGTATTTGACTTGCTAAACTTATGGAGTGTTCTAAATCAACTTCAAACGTTTTTAAATTTCGATTGTTAATTCCTATGATTTTATTATCCAACTCTCCGATTTTATCTAAATCTTCCTGCGTATGGATTTCATACAAAACTTCTAAGCCTAAATCGGTTGCTAATTGTCCGTAATTCTTCAATTGTTCAGCTGTCAAACAAGTAGCTATTAACAACACCACATCAGCCCCAATTGCTTTAGCTTCTACTATTTGAAATCCATCAACAATAAAATCTTTTCTCAAAATAGGCTTTTGTTGATTAATTACTCGTGCTTCCATCAAGTCTGCCATGGTCCCTCCAAAAAAAGAAGTATCGGTTAAGATTGATTGTGCTGCTACATTGGCGTCTAAATATCCATTTGTTACCTCAGCTACGGTTGCTTTATCATTTATAATTCCTTTAGAAGGCGATTGACGTTTATACTCTGCTATAATTCCTGTTGAATAAGGCTCCAACAATGATTTTTTCAAAGAAATTGGCTGCCTTTTAAAATTCGGGCTTTCTACCAATTTTTTAACAGCAACTTCAGCTTTTATTTTTGCTACTTCCTGTTTTTTAAAGGCTATTATTTTATCTAAAATAGTCATCTTATATTCTTTTTGTTATTGCGAACAAAGTGAAGTAATCTAAATTATTTTCTTTACAGAAAGACTCCTTCACTACCACTTCGACTACGCTCAGTGTCCATTCGGAATGATGGTTTTTTATTTTAATTTACTAATTTCTCTAACGATTGTTTTGCTTTTAACCCTAATAACGAATCTTTTGCTTCTTCAAATGCGGTTTCAAAACTCTTGTTTTTATTAAACGTTTTTAAGGCAAATGCCGCGTTGGTTAATACCACGTTATTCTGTGCTTCTGTTCCTTTTCCGTTAATTATGTTCACAAATATGTCCGCAGCTTCTTTAACAGTATTCCCTCCAAAAATAGCCGATGGAGCAATTTGTTGTTGTCCTAAGTCAGATGGAGAAACTTGTTGCTCTGCTTCTTTGGTAAACAATTTAAAATCTCCTGTTAACGAAATTTCATCGTATCCATCAAGTGCATGTACCACTCCATAATTTACATTAGATTGTTGCAACATATAATTGTACACTCTAGCTACTTCTAGATTAAATACGCCCACTAATTGATTTTGTGGACGACTTGGGTTTACCAATGGCCCTAACATGTTAAAAAATGTTTTTACTCCTAATTCTTTTCTAATAGGTGCTACAACTTTCATTGCTGGATGAAATAGTGGTGCGTGTAAAAAACAAATGTTTGCCGCTTCTAACTGACGTTTCAACGTGGTTTCATCATTTGTAAAGTTATATCCTAAAAACTCTAGCATATTAGAAGAACCCGATGCAGAAGACACTCCGTAATTACCGTGTTTTGCAACTTTATGTCCTGTTCCTGCCACAATAAATGAGGTTAATGTTGAAATATTAAATGTGTTTTTTCCGTCACCTCCTGTTCCACATAAATCGATGGTATTAAAATCAGATAAATCTACTTTTATGGCGAGTTCCAATAAAGCTTCTCTAAATCCTGATAATTCATCTACCGAAACTGGACGCATTAAAAACACAGTAATGAATGCGGCTATTTGTGAAGCATTGTATTTTTCTTGTGCAATATTTATCAAAACTTCTTTCGATTGTTCCTTGGTCAATCGTTTTTGTTCAAATAGGGTGTTTAGTATTTTTTTCATATCTTTTATGTTTTCTATAGAATGAGGCGATTTTCTTCTAACAGATTTCTCACTTCGTTCGAAATGACGTTATTTATTTACACTTTCTATAAAATTCTGAATCATTTTTTTTCCGTCTGGAGTTAAAATACTTTCTGGATGAAACTGTACCGCTTCAATTGCAAATTCTTTATGACGTAATGCCATAATGCTACCATCTTCATCAATTGCTGTTATTTCTAATTCCTCTGGAAAGTTGTTGCGTGAAGCAATCCAAGAGTGATAGCGTGCAGCTTCAAAAGTTTCCGGAATATTTTTGAAAGTGACCGTATTATTTTGTGTCACTTTCATTTCAGTAGCTACTCCGTGAAATACATCATTCAGGTTTTCTATTTCACCTCCAAAAACCTCAGTAATAGCTTGCAACCCTAAGCATACTCCAAATATCGGAATTTTGCCTGCATAGGTTTTTATAGTTTCTTTCAAAACACCTGCTTCATCAGGAATACCTGGTCCTGGTGACAGGATAATAGCATCGTATTTTTTAATTTCATCTACTGAAATTTCATCGTTGCGATATACATCTGGTAAAGTACCTGTAATATCTTCTACATAATGCACCAAGTTATAGGTAAACGAGTCGTAATTATCTAATATTAGTATCTTCATATTTATAGTATTGAGTATTGAGATTTAAGTATTGATAAAGCATGTATATCCTACACCTAAATACTAACATCTCAATTCTAATTTTATATTTCTTCTGCTAACACTAATGCTTTTTTTAATGCTGCCAATTTGTTATTTACTTCTTGTAATTCGTTTTCTTCTTTTGAGTTGATAACGATTCCCGCTCCTGCTTGATAAAACAAGGTATTATTTTTACTTACAAAAGAACGAATTGCTATGGCTTGGTTTACATTTCCATTTAAACCTATAAAACCAACACATCCTCCATAAAATCCACGGGTTTGATTTTCGTATGTATCTATCAATTCCATGGCTTTGTATTTTGGTGCTCCACTTAAAGTTCCTGCTGGAAACGTATCTCCCACAATTTCTATCGGATTTCCTGTAATCTTTCCTGTTACTGTAGATACCAAGTGAATTACATGACTAAAATATTGCACTTCTTTGTAGGTTTCTACCGTTACATTGGTTGCGTGCTTACTTAAATCATTTCTTGCTAAATCAACCAACATTACATGTTCTGCATTTTCTTTCGGGTCATTTGCTAACTCTTTCGCCAACTCTCTATCTTTTTCATCATCACCTGTTCTTCTAAAGGTTCCTGCAATTGGATTAATAATAGCCTGACTTTCATTTATCTTAATTTGTGCTTCTGGCGAAGATCCCATTAACTTAAAACTTCCATAATCAAAATAAAATAAATAAGGAGAAGGATTTATAGAGCGTAATGCTCTGTACACATTAAATTCGTCCCCTTTAAATTGTTGTTGAAATTGGCGTGATAAGACCAACTGAAAAACATCTCCTCTCTTACAATGTTCTTTTGCTTTGGTAACATTTTCTTTAAACTCTTCATCTGTAATATTAGATGTTTCTTCTCCTTCAAAAGCGAAGTCATATTTAGCAAAAGATTGAGAGTTTACTAAGTTTTCTATTTCTGATAATCGAGACTCTTCTCCTTCTGGTATATTTTCTATCAAAATCATTTCATTTTTAAAATGATTAATTGCTACGATAAATCGGAAAAAACTATATTGTAATACTGGAATTTCGGAAGGTGCTTTATTTGATTTTAACTGAATTGTTTCAAAATACTGAACCGCATCAAAAGTTGTATAACCGTACAATCCATTAAATGATTTTATTTCCTCTGAACAATTTATCGAAATAACATTGCTATACGCATCAAACTTTTCATAAAAATTTCTTTGAATAGGCTCTCTTTCTAGTTCTTCTTTTCGATACGACAATAACAACTCATCATTTTCTGCTTTGATGGTTATTAAAGGTTCTATACACAAAAACGAATAACTATTTTCTTTACTATGATAATCTGAACTTTCTAACAGCAAACTATTCGCATACTTGTCTCTTGTTCTTAAATACAAGCTAACTGGTGTTATCATATCTGCCAATTGTTTTTTTGCTATTGTTTTAAAGGTAATTTTTTTCATTTCATTTAATATGTAAAAACAAAAAAGGCTTATCATGAGATAAGCCTTTTCGTTGTATTATAGATATAACAAGATGGTCTCACTAACGTAAGTTACGAGTTTTCCACCACCAGTTATTTAATTGTTGTTTTATCATTATGCTACAAATGTATAAAGTGATTTTGATTTTACAAACTTTTTCGCATTAAAAAATAAATAAACAATATTTAATTTACAGAAAAATCTTCTTTAGAGAAGAAAATATCTATTGGCGAGTTACCTATTCCTTTTACAGTTTTAAAAACAGATTTATCTTCATTATATATAGTGAGTATACTTTTATCTGTATCAAAAAAATCTTCTGCTCCTAAAACATATACTTTTCCTGTAGTAGGGTGTTCTCTTATAACAGTTGTAAGCATTATTCCTTCTGTAGTTGGGTTAATAAACTCTTCTACTTCTTTTGTTACTGTATTAAAACGATAAATTATTCCTGTAGATACTTCTGACCAATAAACGTAACTACTTAATTCGCTTATTGAAAGCATACTATTCTTATACAAATTAACTCCTGATAACGTAATCGTTTCATCAACAGTGTAACTAGCTGTTAAGCTTATAAATTTAGCTTCACCAACTCTTTTCTCTGTCCCTATCCAAATTTTATTATCCTTACCTTTTAAAATACCTGAGATTACATCTTCAAAAGTTAACACCACTTTTAATGATTTATCTTTAATGTTTAATATTTTCAGTTCTTTATCATCCGCTATTAACATATTATCTCCATCTACTAACACCCCTGACTTTGAAAACAATACTTTTGATGAAATTCCATCAACTTTATCTTTTACTCCTTCTGTTAAGTTAAAAAATGACAAATCATACGTTTTTCGTCTCCCTCTTCCACCAGTTGATACTATTACACCTTCTGTTTCTGAGTACATAGTTAAATAAGAAGGACTACTTACCTTAGATGTAGTCACCACTGCTTCTTCTGCAAGATCTTTTAAGTTTAATTTTGTAACAAAATTAGGTCCGTCTTGAGACACTATGAATAAACTATTTTCAAAGTTTGTAAAAGATATTGAATTTTTATTTAGAGACTCATATACATTTGGGGTAAAAATCTGAATTTCATCTAAGTACCCTACCACTGTTTTGTCCCCCTCATAACTTAGTATAAAAGAATTATCATAAATTGGAGTTGGTTCATGTTTCGTTGAATCACTTGAACATGAAAAAAAAACTGATATTAAACATACCAATACAATACTATAATTACGTATCATTATTATAATTAAATTTAAAGTTTCTGAAAACAAAAAAATACAAACATTATATTTCAAATGTTCTTTACTGCTTCTTCTTTTAACCCGAAAGAAAAGCAATGAATTAAATTTTGGCAGGTCTCCTGACTAACATCTTGCTACTACCTTCCCGTAAAAACAGTGGTGTAAGAAATAACAAGTGCCCATAATTAATGGCCTAAGCTTACAGTTGCGGGTACAGTTTAGGATTTTCACCTAATTCCCTTTTAATTTTCTTTTCTTCAAAAGAAAAACCACAGCAAATATATTTTAGTCTCAGGAAAGAAACATCAATTTTACTGTTAAAATTCCAACACCTCCTTTCCGCATGAAACCCAACTTTATAAGTATTACAAGAATATCTTTAAACTCAAATTAAAGTTTCTAAAACATTATCTTTCAGATTAAAAAGTTACAATACGTAATCAATAACAACATAATTGTTTAAAAATAAAAACATAATTAGGTTATTTGCATTGTAATAAACAATAAAAAACAAAATTATGTGTGGAATTGTATGTGCGTTTGATTTAAAACAACCTTCAGATAAATTAAGACCTCAACTATTAGAAATGGCTAAGAAAGTTCGCCATAGAGGTCCAGACTGGAGTGGAATTTATAGCGATGAAAAAACAATTATGGCACATGAGCGACTAGCAATTGTTGACCCTGCCTCTGGACAACAACCTCTATTTAGCCATGACCGTAGGTTTGTATTAGCTGCTAATGGAGAAATATACAATCATAAAAAAATAAGAAAGCAACTCAAAGAGCAACATAAATTCTTAACAAAATCTGATTGTGAGGTTATTTTAGCTTTATACAAAGAAAAGGGAGTTGAGTTTTTAGATGATTTAAACGGGATTTTTGGTTTTGCGGTTTATGACTCTATTACCGATGAATATTTAATAGCTCGTGATCATATGGGAGTTATTCCTTTATACATAGGATGGGACAAACACGGTACTTTTTATGTAGCCTCTGAGTTAAAAGCTTTAGAAGGTTATTGTAACAAAATTGAAATTTTTCCTCCAGGACACTATTATACGCGTGAAGATGGTTTGCAAAAATGGTATTCTCGTGATTGGATGGAATACGAAGCTGTGAAAGACAATAAGACCTCCATAGATGAAGTTCGTGATGCTTTAGAAGCCGCTGTTCATAGGCAACTAATGAGTGATGTACCTTATGGAGTATTACTTTCTGGTGGATTGGATTCTTCCATTACCTCTGCTATTGCAAAAAAATATGCTGCTAAACGTGTAGAATCTGGTGATAAAGATGCTGCTTGGTATCCACAATTACATTCATTTTCTATTGGTTTAGAAGGCTCACCTGATTTAGCTGCAGCTAAAAAAGTATCGGAGTATATTGATACTATTCATCATGAAATAACCTTTACTATTCAAGAAGGCTTAGACGCAATAAAAGATGTTATTTACAACTTGGAAACTTACGATATTACAACAGTTCGTGCCTCTACTCCAATGTATTTAATGGCACGTGTTATTAAATCGATGGGAATAAAAATGGTCTTATCTGGCGAAGGTGCTGATGAACTTTTTGGAGGATATTTATACTTCCATAAAGCCCCTAACGCAGAAGAATTTCACAAAGAAACTGTACGAAAATTAGATAAATTATACCAATACGACTGTTTACGTGCTAACAAAAGCTTAATGGCCTGGGGAATTGAGGGACGTGTTCCGTTTTTAGACAAAGAGTTTATGGATGTAGCAATGCGTATTAACCCAGAAGACAAAATGATTAATGGTGAACGTATGGAGAAATGGGTATTACGTAAAGCTTTTGAGAGCTATTTACCAAAAGAAGTAGCTTGGAGACAAAAAGAACAATTTTCTGACGGAGTTGGCTACAACTGGATTGATACCTTAAAAGAAGTTGTAGAAGCTGCTATTACTAACGAAATGATGGCAAATGCTCCACATCGTTTTCCTACGCAAACACCAAGAACCAAAGAAGAATATTATTATCGTTCAATATTTGAAGAACACTTCCCAAGTGAAACTGCTGCTTTAACAGTTCCTTCTGTTCCTTCAATTGCCTGTAGTAGTCCTACAGCACTAGCATGGGATAAAAGTTTTCAAAACCAAAACGAACCTTCAGGTAGAGCTATTAAGACTGTACATGAAGACGCTTACTAAGAGTAATTCTTAGTTTATTTTCAAATTTTAGTTGTAAAAAACCTCGCCAATAAGCGAGGTTTTTGTTATTCCTTTAAATTTATTTTTTAATTTGGAGCTACATAAAAAGGAGATAAATTTATCTTAGCATTTCTTCTAGCACCATAATAATTATTGTAACTCTTATTTTTTTCAATTGTATAAAAAGAATCTACATAATCATCATTATTAGCATACCAGCTATCAGGCATCGCTTGAATTATTGCTCCAGCAACCTGTCCCAAAACATTAACCCAAGGTTGCGTAGAAACTGTTCCTATAATTTGAAAAACTCCATTTACAATAGCAGAAACTAAGTCTTTATAATTTGTATTGTCATCTTTTTCAAATAACTGAATATTTGCTGCTTGATATTGATAATCATCCCAAAACAATAATATTTGATTCGGGTAATAATCAGTATCATCATGATCTAAATAATACATAGGTATTATCTTAATTTCAGGATTATTTGTACTATCTTTAATCCCTGATGTTATAGCGTACACCTCAGCAGCTCCACTTACCCAAGGCTCTTCATCATCATTTAATCTAATCTTATCTAATCTCGTAGTTTCTAAACCTGTATTTCTAGCAGGTTTAGCGTTTAAATCAAATGAAGAATTTAAAAACCTCTCATTTTGAACTCCTCCTTCTTGAAGATACTTATTCATATAAGCAACTTCTTTCTTCAAAGTCTCAAAACCATCGGTTTCAATAATTATTACTGTTTGACTTGGTGCTTCTTTAGGGTCAAGATAAACAACTTCTTTATCTATTGTATAAGCCTCAACTCTTTTCCATGTTTTCTCATCTCCTTCAGGAGCAAAAGAAAACAACACATCAGAAAGATTATCTATTCTTTTTCCATTATGCATCCAAACCTCTAAAATCTCTATTTTGTCAGGAGCAGCTTCTTTAGAGGCTCTATTTTCTAACGTTGTTGTTTTAGAAGCTAATGATTTGTATGCTTCTTCACCATCTACAAATTCAGAAGTTTGCTCTAAAATTTTAGACATCGCAACGCTAGGTTGCTGATTAATCAATAGCTCCACAGCTTTTTCTTTAAAACTTTGATTTTTCATTAAATCAATGAATTGAAAAGCAGCTTCCTTCTTATTTACTAAATCAGAAGTTTGCTGTTCTACTAAATTATCAGAACCAGTAACTAATTCTTCAGAATTGTTACAACCAATAAACAACATCGAAGCTAATAAAGCTCCAAATAAAATTCGGGGGGTTTTCATTTTTAAAAAAATTTAATTTATTAATATTGACATCAATAATAACAAAAAGCACTACAAAAACCACAAAAAGCGTTAAATATTTATTAAAAAATAACACAAAACACATTAAACAGCATTTTATATACATTTATTTAACACTTAAACAACAAATACTCAAATTATTTATTTATACAAAAATTTTTAAGCCATATAAGCAATCTTAAAAAAAAGAAGATTCACAAAAACTACCCAAAAGCTATAAAAATTAATTTAAAAGTGTTTTTAGCTCTTTTAAGCGGTTTTTTATTTTTAAAGCAATTGTTAATAAAACACCATAAAAACCGCTTAAAAACTTTAATTTAAGCTTTTAAAGTTGTAAATTTGTGAGGTAACTATAATCGCTTTCGAGCGATTTTTTTATGATAAAGACTTTAATTTAATTCTCTTTATAATGAGCGAAGAAAAAAAACATAATTATTCTGCCGATAGTATTCAGGCGTTAGAAGGAATGGAGCATGTACGTATGCGTCCTTCCATGTATATTGGTGATGTTGGAGTACGTGGTTTACACCATTTAGTATATGAGGTAGTAGACAACTCTATTGATGAAGCTTTAGCTGGTCATTGTGACACCATTGATGTTACTATAAATGAAGATAATTCAATTACAACAAGAGATAATGGTCGTGGTATTCCAGTAGGTATCCATAAAAAAGAAGGAGTTTCTGCTCTAGAAGTAGTAATGACTAAGATTGGAGCTGGTGGTAAGTTTGACAAAGATTCTTATAAAGTTTCTGGTGGACTACATGGTGTTGGAGTTTCTTGTGTTAACGCACTTTCTGACCATTTAACAGCAACTGTACATAAAGAAGGTAAAATTTGGCAACAAGAATACGAACGAGGTAAAACTTTGTACCCTGTAAAAACTATTGGAGAAACTGATTTTACTGGAACCATCGTTACCTTTTTACCAGATAGGTCAATCTTTCAGCAAACTACCGAATTCAATTACGACACCTTAGCTACTCGTATGCGTGAATTAGCGTACCTTAATAAAGGGATTACTATCACGTTAACAGACAAGCGTAATAAAGATGATGAAGGAAATGATATTGTTGAAGTATTTCATTCTGAAGAAGGATTATCGGAATTTGTAAGGTTCCTAGACGGAACAAGAACACAAATTATCCAAGATGTAATTTCTATGGAAGGAGAGAAAAATGGAATCCCTGTAGAAGTTGCTATGGTGTATAACGATTCGTATGCAGAGAATTTACACTCATATGTAAACAACATTAACACACATGAAGGTGGTACCCACTTATCAGGTTTCCGTCGTGGATTAACCCATACATTAAAAAAGTATGCTGACGAATCTGGTTTACTAAAAAATGTAAAGTTTGAAATTGCTGGTGATGATTTCCGTGAAGGACTTACAGCAATTGTATCTGTAAAAGTAGCAGAACCTCAATTTGAAGGTCAAACAAAAACAAAATTAGGTAACCGTGAAGTAAGTGCTGCTGTATCACAAGCAGTATCTGAAATGCTAACAGATTACTTAGAAGAAAATCCAAATGATGCTAAAACTATTGTTCAAAAAGTAATTTTAGCAGCACAAGCACGTCACGCGGCACGCAAGGCTCGTGAAATGGTACAGCGTAAAACAGTAATGAGTATTGGTGGTTTACCTGGTAAATTATCAGACTGTTCTGAAACTGACCCAGCTCTTTGTGAAATTTTCTTAGTTGAGGGAGACTCGGCAGGTGGTACTGCAAAACAAGGTCGTGATCGTAACTTCCAAGCTATTCTTCCTTTAAGAGGTAAAATCTTAAACGTTGAAAAAGCAATGCAACACAAAGTTTTTGAAAATGAAGAAATCAAAAACATGTTTACCGCATTAGGGGTTACTATTGGTACAGAAGAAGACCCTAGAGCTTTAAATTTATCGAAATTAAGATATCATAAAGTTGTAATTATGTGTGATGCCGATGTAGATGGCTCTCACATTGCAACTTTAATTTTAACTTTCTTCTTCCGTTACATGCGTGAAATGGTTGAACAAGGCTATATTTACATTGCAACCCCTCCTTTATATTTAGTTAAAAAAGGACAAAAACGTGAGTATGCATGGGATGACAATCAACGTGATTTAATAGCTCAAAAATTAGGAGGTTCTGTAGCCATACAACGTTATAAGGGTCTTGGGGAGATGAACGCAGAACAATTATGGGATACTACTATGAACCCTGAATTTAGAACATTACGACAAGTTACTATTGATAACTTAACTGAAGCTGATAGAATATTCTCTATGTTAATGGGTGATGAAGTTCCTCCACGTAGAGATTTTATAGAAAAGAATGCAAAATATGCGAATATTGATGCATAAAACAATTTCTTAACGACAAAAAAGCTCAATAAAATTATTGAGCTTTTTTTTATTTTATATTTTTACCGCTTAAAACAAACACCTTCATAATTATGAAAAAAACTCTATTACCTTTACTAACTTTAATCATAAGCTTTAGTGTTAAAGCTCAAGAATTAGAAACTATTTTATTAGCAAAAGAAGACGCTAGCAAATTAACAAATGCTTATTTAGACCCTGCTATGAAAGGTTTTATTTATAGTATGAACAATGGCTGGTATCATACTGCTAAAGTTCATAAAAAATTTGGCTTTGATATCACTATTGGTGCCAATGCTTCTTTCGCTCCTTCTAAAGACGAAATATTTAATATATCTAAGTTAGGTTTATCACAAAATACAAAAGTAATAAACAACACCTTTGATACTCCTACTGTACTAGGTTCAAGTAGTGATAATGTTACTACAGCTGAACTTGAATACACTTTACGTGATGATCAAGGGAACGAAATAGGTACTGCTAATTTCACTATGCCTGGTGGAGTAAAAGATGACCTACCTGCTAATGCTATACCTGCTCCTTCTGTCCAAGTTGGATTAGGACTCCCTTTTAAATTTGAAGCGATGCTTAGATACTCTCCTAAAGTAGGTTCAGATGATGTAAAAGGTGGATTATTTGGTATTGGTGTTAAAAAAGAAATTACTGATTGGTTTGGACCAATGGATAAAACTCCTTTACATGTTTCTTTATTAGCCGCCTACACCAATATGAATGTAGATTACACTATTGGTGACGTAGATGGAGACATCGAAGCTAGAAATGCAGTTACAGAATTTAGATTAAATTCATATACCGTTCAAGCTATAGCCTCTTTAAACTTCCCTGTTATCAACATTTATGGAGGTGTTGGATATAACGGAGGTAACACAAGCTTAGATATGAGAGGAGATAGTTTTTACGCTAATTATTCTACACCTTTAGGTACAGAAAGAGAAAACCTTGGAACAAACCCACTATCATTAAGCTCTAGCTCTGGTAGTTTTAATACCACATTAGGTGCTCGTTTAAGTTTAGGTTTCTTTAAAATCTTCGGAAGTTACACCTTACAAGAGTACAACTCTGTTAATGCAGGTATTGCTTTTAGCTTTAGATAAAAACTCACTTTATAAAATGTATAATAAAAAATCCTATTTAACTAAATAGGATTTTTTTAATCTCTATATTCGCAGCTAATTTTCAATTTAACAAAATTTTAACCTCTTAATTTTTAAGTGTTATGAAAACAAAATTATTCTTATTATTTCTATTAACCTCTTTATTAGTTTCCGCTCAAAAGGTTCCTGATCACACACTTACTCTTGATAGTAAAATTAGTGACGTTTACCTACACAACCTAACAGGGATTCCCGTGATTACAACAGACGGTGCCGTATATGGAGTTAATGGTGAAACAGGTCAAAAAATATGGGAGTTCAAAGAAAGCGGATTTATTAAAAGTCTTAATGCTCTTGGTCAAGATGGAGGCTCTTCTTTTACTGAAGTAGCATTATCTCCATTCGGAAAATTTAATCAAACAATTTTCAACATCAAAACGGGTCATAAAATTTTAGACGAAAAGACCAATGGATACAAAGGAATTTTTGATGACAAGTTTGTTTTTGGTAAAAATGCTATTTTATTTTTTGCAAAAACTGATAAAACTGAAGCTAAACTATTTTTAACTAGTATTGAAAATGATAACATTATTTGGGAAAGCTCTATAAAAACTAATAAGAAGTTAGGAAGCTTATTATTAGGAGGTGCAGGTGCTTATAACTTTATCCAAAACGGGGATAAAATTGCTTTTACAGCTGGTAAAACTGTTTTTTTAATTAACAAATCTGATGGTAAAGTTATATTATCAGAAAAATATGACGCTGGTAAATTATTTTTTACAGAAGATAACAAATCTTTAATTGCTGTTGAAAACAAAAGCAGTTCTTTGGTTGGAGGTGCTATTAAAGCTGGATTTACCATGGGACTATCTTTGATAGGTAAAAAAGTAATCGGTAAAGAACTTATAGCGTTTGATGTAAACTCAGGTAAAGAAGTTTGGAAAAAATCTATCAAATTAGATGAAGGCTTCGTGAACTATCAATTTGAAGATGGAAAACTATTCCTTATCCATGAAGACGGAGCCAAATTGTATGATTATCATACAGGTAAAGAAGCGTGGAAAAAAGAATTTAAAAGAAAAAAAGTAAAAGGTGTTGAAAAAACTGATGAAGGTTATATGGTTTACTATAAAAACAAAAAACATTTAGTTGACAATATAGGGAAAAAAGTTTGGAAAAAGCCTCAAAAACTGATTTCTGGTATTGATTTTGAAGTTGAAGACGATGAGGAATATACTACCTTTGAATACAATAATGGAATCATTCTTGTAACTCCTTTTAGAATTTTATATTTTAAAAAAGGACAAGAGAAAAAAGTATACAGAATAGCTGTGGATCCAAAAGAGGATAAACTTACCTTTGATAATAAAAACCAAAATTTAATTATACTAAAACGTAAAAAATTATACATATTAAATCCTGATAAAGGATTAGGAAAAGATCAGGTGAAAAAAATTGAATTTCATAATAAAAAAGACATTAATCTTTTAGAGGCTCGAGACAATGGATACTTTATAAATGGTAATTGGGAGTTCGTAATGACTGATCTTAAAGGTAACGTCATCAAAAAAGAATTCTTCAAGCAACCTGGTGAAGGATTGCGTCATTTAAAAAACTTCGGCGCTTTTACCCTAGGGGTAACAGGATCAGCCATGCAATTAGCTGGTATGTACAACATGTCAACTGGAGTTGGACTACATACGTCAGAACATTTCGTAGGGCAACAAAATATAATGAAACAAGGTACAGGTGAATCTAGATTCTATAAAGGTTATAGTCAACACAGTCAAGGAAAGTTAATGACATCTTTTGCCAATGACATATGGGATGATACAAGACACAATGCTTTTAAAGCTACTAAAAATAATGCTTTCTTCTACGCAAACAAAGAAGGAAAAAAAGTTTTAGTGCAAGTTAACAAAGACTCTGGTGATACTGTTCAAACATATGAGTTTGGTGTAGATAAACCAAAATACAAAATTGACAAACCTGCTAAAAAGATTTATTTTTCTAAAGGAAAAGACTTAAAAATATTTAGCTATAACTAACAATATAAAACCCGTTGAAATATCAACGGGTTTTTCTTTTATATCCATAGCCAAATCGCTATTTTTGTGCATCTTGTGCGGATTCCGCACTTATAAACATAATTAATTACAAAAAACATATATAAAATGAAAGTAACGGTTGTAGGAGCAGGTGCTGTAGGTGCTAGTTGTGCTGAGTACATTGCTATTAAGAATTTCGCTTCTGAAGTTGTTTTAGTTGATATTAAAGAAGGTTTTGCTGAAGGTAAAGCAATGGACTTAATGCAAACTGCTTCTTTAAATGGTTTTGATACTAAAATTACAGGAACAACAGGAGATTATAGCAAAACTGCTGGATCAGATATTTGTGTAATTACTTCAGGTATTGCTCGTAAACCAGGAATGTCTCGCGATGAGTTATTAGGAATCAATGCTGGTATTGTAAAATCTGTAGCTGCTAGCTTAGTTGAGCAATCTCCTAACACAATTATCATTGTAGTATCTAACCCAATGGATACGATGACATATTTAGTGCACAAAGCAACTGGGTTACCTAAAAATAGAATCATTGGTATGGGTGGTGCATTAGATTCTGCTCGTTTCAAGTATCGTTTAGCTGAAGCTTTAGAAGCTCCTATTTCTGATGTTGACGGAATGGTTATCGGAGGTCACTCTGACAAAGGAATGGTGCCGTTAACTCGTTTAGCTACTCGTAACTCTGTTCCTGTATCTGAATTCTTATCAGAAGAAAGATTAGAGCAAGTAAAACAAGATACTAAAGTTGGTGGTGCTACCTTAACAGGTTTATTAGGTACTTCTGCTTGGTATGCTCCAGGTGCTGCGGTTTCTGGATTAGTACAAGCAATTGCTTGTGACCAAAAGAAAATATTCCCTTGTTCTGCTTTATTAGAAGGAGAATATGGTTTATCTGATTTATGTATCGGTGTACCAGTAGTATTAGGTAAAAACGGAATTGAAAAAATCGTTGAAATTAACTTAAGCGAAGAAGAAAAGGCTGCTTTAACTTCTTCAGCTGAAGCTGTTAAAAACAACAACACTGCTTTAACTTTCTAAGAAGTTAACACAGTAGAATATTTAAAGTCCTGAGTAGTTTTGTTACTCAGGATTTTTTTTATAAATTTTTGTTAAAATTCTAATAACTGTGTAAGATTCTGCTAATCTGAACGTCTTTATAATAAGAGAAGCATTAGTAGTGTTTCTTTTCATAGTTTTTCATAGCAATTTTCCCACTTCATCCTTGGAGTGGGTTTGTTTTTTATATACTATACGGTTTGTGGTACTACTTCAAACAGTTCTCCTCCCTCACATTTAACTACTTTTTGTTTAAACTTAACAATTAATTGATAATCGTGGGTAGCCATTAATATTGTTTTGCCACTTTGGTGAATTTCATTTAGTAACTCCATCACTTCTAATGAAGTTTTCGGATCTAAGTTCCCAGTAGGTTCATCCGCTAAAATTAACTCAGGATCATTTAATAAAGCTCGAGCAATTGCCACACGTTGTTGCTCTCCTCCTGACAATTCAAAAGTTTTTTTATAGTACTTCTCTTTCATCCCTACTTTATCTAAAACCTCGTGAATTTTATCTTTCATTTCAGCTTTATCTTTCCAACCTGTAGCTTTCAACACAAACTCTAAGTTAGAGAAAACATTTCTATCATTTAATAATTTAAAGTCCTGAAAAACAATCCCTAATTTTCTTCTTAAAAAAGGAATATCTTTTTCTTTCATTTTCTTTAAATCAAAATCAACGATACTTCCTAAGCCACGTTGCAAACGTAAATCACCATACAAGGTTTTTAACAAGCTACTTTTCCCACTTCCAGTTTTACCAATTAAATAATAAAAATCACCTTTATTTAAAGTAAAATTTACTTTTGACAACACTAAGTTGTCTTGTTGATAAATATCTGCGTTTTCTAGGTGTAAAACAGGATTTTCCATGGAGTATAGTTTTTTACAAATCTAAAATTTTATAACGTAATTCTGTAACATTTCTTACTTTTGATAAAAAGTCTCCCAACAAAAATAAAAAACTAACGTTATAGTTTCTAGATAACTAAAAAATATGAGATTTAACTGTTTCAAAAAAAGCTACTACTTATTTCTTTTTTTAACCATTACAACAGCTGTAATAGCACAAGAATCGGCTATAAATACTGATGCAAATGCCGATTTCCATAAAGCAATTCGTTTGTACAACAACAAAGCATATGCTGCTTCACAAGAACTTTTTCGTGAAGTTTCTATAAATTCTAAAAAGCATCATAATTTAAAAGCGGATGCTGACTATTATGATGCTATGTGTGCAATAAAATTACAACAAGATGATGCTGACTACAGAGTTAATCAATTTGTTGAAAATTACCCGTACAATAATAAAAAAGAGAAGGCTTTTTTAAATGTTGGTAATTATTATTTTGCTAACAGAAAAGCTGCTCATGCCCTGAAATGGTATCAAAAAGTAAATGAAAAACTACTGAGTCAAGAAGAAAAAAACGAACTCAATTATAAAATGGGGTATGCTCTTTTAGTTTCTAACTACTTAAAAGATGCTAAGTCTCGTTTTCAAACTTTGTTAGGAAACCCTATTTATGGTAATGATGCTCGTTATTACTATGGATACATAGCCTATAAAGAAGAAAACTTTGGTGAAGCAGAAGACAATTTAAGTCAGTTAGCAAACGACGCTACCTACCAAGCAAAGGCAAATTACTATATTCTCGACATTAGTTTTAAAGCTGGACGATTCGATAAATCAATTCAAATTGGAGAGCAATTATTAAAATCTACGAAAGACCAAAAAGAGGTTTCAGAAATTTCTAAAATCGTAGGTGAAAGTTATTTCAATCTTAAAAAATATGAAAAAGCAATCCCCTATTTAAAAGCCTACAAAGGAAAAAATGGTCGATGGACAAATACCGATTACTATTATTTAGGTTATGCTTACTACCAACAAAAAGATTATGAAACTGCTGTTAGTAATTTTAATAAAATTATTGGTGGTAATAACAAAGTAGCACAAAATGCTTACTATCATTTAGGAGAGTGTTATTTAGAATTAGATAAAAAAACGGAAGCTTTAAACGCATTTAAAAATGCAAGTGAGATGGATTTTGATGCTCAAATTACACAAAGTTCTTCTTTAAATTATGCGAAATTAAGTTACGAAGAAGGAAACCCGTATGAAAGTGTTCCTGATGTTTTAAAGGGCTTTTTAGCTAAATACCCAACATCTCCAAACACTGCTGAAATTAGTAATTTGTTAGTGACCTCATACTTGCATCAACGAGATTATCAAGGTGCTTTAGACTTTTTAAATACTTCAGAAACTCCAGAAAGCAAAAGCATTATCAATGAAGTTTCTTTATACAGAGGTATTCAATTATACAACGAAAATAAAATAACAGAAGCCAAACCATACTTTGTAAATGCAACTCAGTCAGAAAACACTACTGTGAGCAATAAAGCTGCTTACTGGTTGGCTGAAACCGAATATTCTTTAGGAAATTATCAAAACGCTCTTAAACATTTCTTATCGGTTACTGATAAAAAAATTAAAGAAGCTAAGATGCTTAATTATCAAATTGGATACACAAACTTCAAACTAAAAAATTATCCTAATGCCGCAAAATACTTTCAGCAATTTTTAGAACAAAATTTGGATGACAACGATTTAAATGATGATGCTTCCAATCGCCTAGGAGATTCTTTTTATGCTTCAAAAAGCTACACAAATGCTATTAAGGCATATAATAAGGTAATTCAAGAAGGTGGTGTAGGATCTGATTATGCACAATATCAAACAGCTATGAGTAATGGTTTTTTAGGTAAAAATGATGTAAAAATCCAAAACCTTCAAACATTAATTAGTGACTACGATGGTTCTCAATTAAAAGACGACGCTTTATTCCAATTGGCAACTACTCATACAACTATGAACAATGCTTCAAAAACACAAAAAGCTTATGAACGTTTACTAGCCAATCACCCAAAAAGCAATTACGTTCCAAATGTGTTGTTACGCCAAGGATTATTATACTATAGTAATAACAACAATAGAAAAGCTATTGAAAAGTATAAAGATGTTGTTGCGAAATACCCAAATTCAAACGAAGCAAAACAAGCAGTAAGTAACGTTAAAAACGTATATATCGATATTGGTAAAGTAGATGAATATGCGGCTTGGGTTCAAAACATACCTTTTGCCAATGTTACCAATGCAGAATTAGATAATGCAACCTATCAATCTGCTGAAAATAAGTTCCTAGAGAACAACAATAATAAAGCTATTGAAAGTTTTAATAAATATTTACAGCAATTCCCTAACGGAATTAATGCTTTAAAAACTCATTTTTACTTAGCACAAGCGTATAACAACATAAAGTTATTTGATAAAGCTATTCCTCACTACACCTATGTAAACAAACAAACTAAGAGTGATTTTACAGAAGAATCTTTAACCAAGTTAGCTAATATTTATTTACAAAAAGAAGATTGGAGTAACGGTATTTTAGTACTTCAACAGTTAGAAAAAGAAGCTAACTATCCTCAAAACATCATTTTTGCTCAAAGTAATTTAATGAAAGGGTACTATAAAAAAGATGATTATAGTAATGCTATTGCCTATGCTGAAAAAGTGTTAGTTATAGGAAAGGTAGACACCAACATTGCTGAAGATGCTAAAATCATTTTAGCTCGTTCTTCATTTAAAAACAATGATTTTTTAACTGCTGAAGAATACTTTAATGAAGCTAGTAAAAAAGCTACCGGTGAACTGAAAGCTGAATGTTTATATTACAATGCTTTCTTTTTACATGAGAATAAAGAATACGAAGCTTCTACTAAAGCTGTACAAGATTTAATTGCTAACTACTCGTCATACAAATACTGGGGAGTTAAAAGTTATATAATTATGGCAAAAAATTATTATGCCTTAAAAGATGCGTATCAAGCAACATATATCTTAGAAAATATCATCAAAAACTTTACACAGTATAAAGATGTTATTGAAGAAGCTAAAAACGAGCTTCGTACTATTAAGAATAAAGAAGCAAAAACAAACGAATCAGTAACTACCCAAAACTAAAATTTGTTAATAACAAACGAAAGTTAAATGACTAGATCGATGAAAAAGCACTTAAGTTTACTTGTTTTATTTATAGTAGCATATACAAATGCACAAGAGAAAAATGCAACTAACAAAGCTAAAGACACAATTATAAAAACCGAAGTTGTAAATGTTGTAACTTCATATGTTCCTAAAATTACTGATGCCTTTAAAATAAAACAAAAACCAGTAATTGAACACACAAAAGAAACTCAGAAAAAAGCTTTAGAATACCAAATATTTTCAGCTCCTGTTGCATCTACCTTTATTCCTAAAAGCGGAACAATGAAAAAAGTTGACTTAGGTAAAAGAGAAAAGTTATACCCTAACTATGTATCGGTTGGTTTTGGAAATGTTCTTTCCCCTTTTTTAGAAGCGTACGTAAGGCGTAGTGAAAGCTATAATAGTGAATTAACCGCACATTTAAAGTTCCTATTATCATCTGACCCCGTAGCAAATACTGAATTAAGCAGTACTTTTTATAATATTGACCTAAACTTAAACTACACCCAACAAGAACGTTATTTTCAGTGGTCAGCAGGTATAAGTGCTGAGAAAGATAAATATAACTGGTATGGTTTACCTACAAATATAACGTTTACAGAAGCTACGTTAAGTGCTATTGAAGAAGCTCAAAGTTACAACCATGTAAAAATATTTGGACAAATAAAACCAGATGATTCTTTTTTAGATGAAGCTAACGGGGCAATCGCTTTTTTCTCTGACTCATTTGAAAGTGCGGAATTTTTAGTTGACGGTAATGCAGAATTTCGACTTCCTTTAAATAATTTTCATCGTCAATTAAACGATTTGTATATAAATACCACCCTAAACTACTTAGGTGGTTCATACGCTTATGGTGATGATGCTATTACGCCTATAGATTACAAGTTTATTACATTAGGAGTACACCCAACTTACAAATTCAATGTACAAGATTTAGCGATTCAATTAGGAGCAAAAAGCTACTTTTCAATGGACACAGAAAATAGCGAAAATAACTTTTTCATCTACCCTGATGTAAAGATTTCTTATCCTATAGTAAAAGAACTTGCAAATGTATTTGTTGGTGCTTCTGGTGATTTAACCACAAATATGTATCAATCTTTTACAGATGACAACCCTTATTTGTCTCCTACTCTTGACATGAGACAAACTAATAAAAAGTTTGATGCTTTTGGAGGAATTAGAGGTAAACTAAACCATCAGTTTAGTTATAATGTGAAAGTAAGTTATGCTGATATTGAAAATAATCCATTTTTTGTATTAAATCAATCAAAATCTGATGGTTCTAATATTGCTGGAGCTAACGGATTTACTTTTTACGGATATGAATATGGGAACTCTTTTAAAGTTCTATATGACGATATTAAACTGATGACCTTCTTTGGTGAAGTTGCCTTTGATGGTATTAAAAACCTTACTGTTGGAGCCAATGCTCAGTTCAATAAATTTACCTTAACCAATGAAACAGAAGCTTGGAATACTCCTGAGATAAAAGGTGAAGTCTTCGGAACTTATAAAACCAACAAATGGTTTGCAGGTGCTAATTTATATTTTGTAGGGAATCGTAAAGGAAGAGTTTACGGTACTTTACCTGCTAACACCTTTACCTCAATAGACTTAAAAAGTTATTTTGATGTAAACTTTAACGGAGGCTATCATTTTGATGATTCTTTCTCTGTGTTCTTAAACTTAAATAATGTTTTAAACAACAGTTACCAACGACTTAACAACTTTAATGTACAAGGATTTCAAGCAATGGGAGGTTTAACTTGGAAGTTTGACACCTTATTCTAAAAATTAAAATATAAAACTTACATTTAGGGTATTAAAATTAACACCCTAAATGAAAAAAATAACTTTTTTACTACTTACAAGCATTGCTTTATTTGCCTGTAAAACAGAACAAAAACAGACGACAACTACTTCGAAAAACTATACTGAAGCAAACTATCAACAAGACTCTACACAAATAAAAAAACTATTTAGCACAGCACTTACCGAAGGTAAATCGTACGAATGGTTACGTGATTTAACACAAAACATCGGAAGTCGTTTATCTGGATCAGAAGGAGCAGCTAAATCAGTTATTTGGGGAGAAAAACTCATGAAAGAAGTTGGTTTAGACTCTGTTTGGCTACAACCTGTTATGGTACCTCATTGGGTTCGAGGAGAAAAAGAAGTTGCTAATTATGAGTTTAACGGAGAAAAAATAAACGTTCCTATTTGTGCTTTAGGAGGCTCAATTCCAACACCTTCTAACGGAATTACTGCAGAAGTTATCGAAGTTAAAAACATTGAAGAAGCTAAAAAATTAGGAGACAATGCCAATGGTAAAATTGTTTTCTTTAACGGTGCTTTCGATAATACCTTAATCAATACATTTCGTGCCTATGGCGGTTGTGTAGCGCAACGCTTTGCAGGTGCCGCTGCTGTTGGAAAATTTGGAGCTAAAGGAGTTATTGTTCGTTCTATGACCAATGGAATCGATGATTATCCACACACAGGCTCTATGGGGTACGGTGATATTCCGCAAGAAGAATACATTCCTGCTGCTGCAATTAGTTCTCGTGCTGCAGAGAATTTAAGTAAACATTTAAAAGGAAAACCTAACCTACAGTTTTATTTTAAACAAAGTTGTGAGAGTTTACCTGATGCCCCTTCACATAATGTTGTTGGTGAAATAAAAGGAAGTGAATTTCCTGATAAAATTATGGTAATTGGTGGACATTTAGATTCTTGGGATTTAGGAGAAGGAGCACATGATGATGGAACAGGAATTGTACAGTCTTTAGAAGTTGCATATCTATTAAAAAAGAATAATATTCAACCAAAAAACACCATCCGTATCGTATTTTTCATGAACGAAGAAAACGGTTTACGTGGCGCAACTGAATATGCTCGTTTAGCTAAGGAAAATAAGGAACTACATATTGGAGCTTTAGAGTCTGATGCAGGTGGACACACACCTAGAGGTTTTTCTATCGATGCCAATGAAAGAAACTTACAACTTGTACAAAGCTGGAAAAAACTCTTAGCACCATACGGGTTACATGATATTACTGCTGGAGGTGGCGGTGCAGACATCGGACCTTTAAAAGATGACCATGTTACCTTAGTGGGGTACCGACCAGACTCACAACGTTATTTCGATTATCATCATGCGGCAACAGACACATTTGATAAAGTAAATAAACGCGAATTAGAATTAGGTAGTGCCTCTATGGCTAGTATTGTGTATTTAATGGATAAATACTTATACAACAAAGAAACATTAAAACCTTAAAAATCGTATAAGGGTGAGTAGTAGATTAAACAAAGAATACTTTGATACTAAAAGAAAACACAAAGAAAGTTATAGAAAAAAGAAACTCACTTTTAAAAAAGCTATTTTTAATTTAATTATCACCTTTGTTATAATTGTCCTATATAATATTTTTAATAACTATTTATCTAAAAAGGCTGAACAGAATAAAAAAGAAGACTCTTCATGCTTATATATTAACCCAGTAATAAACTCAGTTAATGAATACATTAATATTAGTGCTTAGGATTATTTTCGGAATATTTTTTGCCTTTGCAGGAATTATGCACTTTGTAAAGCCTAAAATTTTCAATCGATTCATCCCTAATTTTCTTCCCAAATTAGTTGTAAACTATATAGCTGGTTTATTAGAATTGGCAATTGGTATTGGGTTATTAGTTAATCAAACTACCAAACAAGCAGCTTTAGCTATGTTTGTATTAATGTTGATTTTTTTACCTATTCATATTTGGGATGTTTTTAGAGAAAAACCTGCCATTGGTTCTAAAAAAATAGCCATTATTAGAGTTCCTCTTCAGTTTTTACTGTTATACATTGCCTATTTGATTTACATATACTGATGAAAAAAACACTACTTACTCTACTCGCTTTTAGTCTGCTATTTTCTTGTAAACAAAAAGAAAAAATAGATACTATTGTTATTAATTCCAATACCTATACAGTAAACTCTAATTTTGATACTGCTGAAAGTTTCGCTATTAAAGATGGAAAATTTATAGCCATAGGAAACAATAAAGAAATACAAGAAAAATATACAGCATTAAACATTATTAATGCTAAAAACAAACCGATTTACCCAGGCTTTATCGATGCACATTGTCATTTTTATGGCTTAGGGTTACAACAACAAAAAGTAGACTTAGTTGGTACTAAAAGTTATGATGAAGTACTACAACGCATAATCAATTTTCAAAAAGAAAAGAATACTACTTACATTACAGGTCGCGGTTGGGATCAAAATGATTGGGAAGTAAAAGAATTTCCTACCAAAGAAAAATTGGATAGTATATTTCCAAATACACCTGTTGCTATTCGTAGAATTGATGGTCATGCAATGTTAGTCAATCAAGCTACTATTGATTTAGCTGGAATTACTATCGATTCTAAAATAGACGGAGGAGAGTTTATAAAAAAAGATGGAAAGTTAACAGGAGTACTTATTGATAATGCAATGAATTTTATCAATATTCCAAAACCTTCAAAACAAGCACAAATTCAAGCCTTAAAAGATGCTGAAAAAATCTGTTTCAATTTAGGACTTACCACGGTTGATGATGCTGGGTTAGATAAACAGGTAATTGAATTGATTGACAGCTTACAACAATCAGGTGATTTAAAAATGCGTGTGTACGTAATGATTTCTAATAATCAAGAAAACCTTGACTATTACCTAAACAAAGGTGTTATAAAAACTGATAGATTAAATGTTCGTTCTGTAAAAGTATATGCTGATGGTGCTCTAGGATCACGTGGTGCAACTCTTAAAAATGAATACTCTGACAAAAAAGGGCGTTTTGGAACTTTGGTAAACTCTTATGAGAACTTACAGAAAGTAGCTAAGAGAATTGCAGCTTCCGACTATCAAATGAATACACATGCAATTGGTGACTCTGCCAATTATGTGATGTTAAAAACCTATAACGAAGTATTAAAAGACAAAATCGACAGACGTTGGCGTATTGAGCACGCTCAAATAGTAGATGTAAAAGATTTTAATCTATTCAAAAATATACTTCCATCTATACAACCAACACATGCCACTTCTGATATGTACTGGGCTGAAGACCGTGTAGGATCAGATAGAATTAAAGGTGCTTATGCTTATAATGACTTATTAAAAGAATATGGAAAAGTAGCTTTAGGTACCGATTTTCCTATTGAACATGTAAGTCCATTATATACATTTTATGCAGCAACCATCAGAAAAGATTTAAAAGGTTATCCCGAAAAAGGTTATCAAATGAGCAATGCATTATCAAGAAAAAATGCCTTAAAAGGAATGACTATTTGGAATGCTTATGCAAATTTTGAAGAAAACGAAAAAGGAAGTATAGAAGTTGGTAAGGTAGCTGATTTTATCATTTTAGACAAAGACATCATGAAAATCGACGGAAAAGAAATTCCTAATACAAAAGTTTTAGCAACCTATATTAATGGTGAAAAAGTGAATTAAAAACGCATCTTTTTCTATTCGTTGTAGTCTGATTTACAAAATCAATAAATCATGACACAACTACAACGAAAACAACAATTTTACAAACAATTAATTTTAGCTAAAAAGGCACTTAAAAGCAAACACTTTAAGGTGTCTTTTTATCATTTAGAGAATACTCATATTTTAGGACAAAAACATGTTTACAGACACACTTTATCTCATTACTGGATGTTAGTCCACGGAATAAAAACACATAGTCTTAAAGAAGTTATTGGGCAACTTTTTAGAATTATCGCTTCAGTCTTATTTACCTTATTTTGGGTTCCTAAAGGAAATACAGGTGGCTCTAATATATCTGCAACTAAACCTATTCCTGTTAGAAAAGAACTTCAAAAATATTTTTAACAATAAATGCATCTTTTTACGCTTTTTCTAGTCTACTACACAAACACAAAACATATAATATCATGAAAAATAACAATCAATGCACTTGTACTTGCGAAGGGTGTAAAACAAATGACTGTTCAAACTGTACTTGTAACAACTGTACATGCAACAACTGTAACTGTTAATTAAATCAACTCTTTAATATTTTGTCACGCTAAATAAAAATAAATGTTTGTTTTTATTCAACGTGGCATTTTTCGTAAATTTATAGGATGACAACGCAACAAGTTTGGAAAAAATATGCAGATGATGTAAAGTACTTTATTTTAAGTAAAGTGAAAGACACCAATGTAACCGATGACATCGTACAAGAAACATTTATAAAAATTCACACTAAGCTCCATACTTTGAATGATATTACTAGGTTAAAATCTTGGATTTTTACCATTGCTCGGAATACGATGATGGATTACTTCAAAACCACTAACCAAACTATTGAATTCAAAAGTTTAGAAGCACAAACAGACACAAGCGAGCACGAACATACTGAGAAAGATTGTCTTCATGCAATTATACAAGGTTTACCAAAAAAATATAGAGATCCATTATTTTTATCAAATATTAAAGGTTTAAAACAACAAGAAGTCGCAGATACTTTAAAACAGAACCTACCTACTACAAAATCTCAAATTCAACGCGCTCGTAAACTAATTGCACAAGGATTTATGGATTGTTGTGGATTTTCACTTAACGAAGAAGGAAAATTAGTAGGTGAAATTCAAGACAAAGAAGATTGTAAAGTTTGTAAGTAAGTTTTATTATTCAATTTGTACAATCTACATTACAAAAAAGACAATCAAAAAAGTACCTTCTTTAAAATAAGAATCTATAATTTTTAAAACTTTTGTAACTTTGTGTAAATTCAACACTAAATGAAGATGTCACAAAATATAAAAGTTGCTGTAGATGCTGTTGTTTTTGGCTACCAACAAAAAGAACTTTCTGTCTTATTAATAAAAAGAGGGATTGAACCTTTTAAAGGAACCTGGGCATTGCCTGGTGGATTGGTTTTAGAAAATGAATCACTGGAACATGCAGTTGAAAGAGAATTATTAGAAGAAACAGGAGTTACTATTGATTATCTTGAACAATTGTACACATTCGGAACTCCCAAAAGAGACCCGAGAAACAGAGTTATTTCTGTTACCTATTTTGGCTTGGTAAGTCCAAATCATTTCAAAATCAGTGCAAGTACAGATGCTGCCGAAGTACAATGGTTTCCTATCCATGAATTACCCAAATTAGCGTTTGACCACAATCTTATTTTAACCACAGCTTTACAAAGACTTCAAAACAAAATAAACTACCAACCTATTGGTTTTGAACTACTAAAAAAAGAATTCCCTTTTTCTGATTTAGAAAATCTTTATCAAACTATTCTTTATCAAAAAATTGACCGACGCAATTTCAGAAAAAAAATCATGAGCTTTGGAATACTTACCGAAACAGACAAAATACACCAACCATCTAGTGGTAGACCTGCAAAACTTTTTAAGTTCAATGCTAAAAAGTATAAAGAATTAGAAAAAGAAGGGTTTCACTTCGAAATTAAGTTTGCGTAAAAAAAACACTAAAACATTTTTTATTTGAAAAAACCACACTATATTTGTGTAAAAATTACGCAATATGATTTTAAACTTAGATAAAAGCTTTACTCCTTACGGAACAGAAAACAATATAGACTATAGTTTCTTTACTTTTTCAGGAGGGGAACCACATATTAAAATCATTTCTGAACTTGAAAATGTGTCAGAAGTAACCATTACACATCGTATTCAGTCTTTTAATGATATGGGTACGCTATTATTAGCTACCAATGCGCTCAAAAACATGGGAATTGCAAAGTTACATGTTGTTCTTCCTTATTTTCCAGCAGCTCGTCAAGATAGATTAATGGTATCAGGTGAACCTTTATCGGTAAAAGTATATGCAGATGTTATAAATGCACAAAACTTTGAGTCAGTAACTGTTTTCGATCCACATTCTGAGGTAACTCCTGCCCTATTGAATAGCTGTAGAATTATAGATAACCACACATTCATAGAACGCATTACTCAACAATTATCAGACAACTTACTTCTAATTTCTCCCGACGGAGGTGCTTTAAAAAAGATATATAAAGTTGCTGCACATCTTCAAAACTATGAAGTAGTTGAATGCTCTAAAAGCCGAAATGTAAAAACCGGTCAACTAACAGGTTTTAAAGTATATACTGATAACCTACAAGGTAAAGATTGTTTGATTGTAGATGATATTTGTGATGGTGGCGGAACCTTTTTAGGACTAGCTAAAGAACTAAAAGCTAAAAATGCAGGGAATTTATATTTAGCCGTAAGTCATGGAATATTTAGTAAAGGTTTCGAAGAGCTTGAAAAATATTTTACTAAAATTTTCACTACAGATAGTTTTAAAACTATTGAGAATAAGAACTGTATACAAATTGAATTGGAAAAATTACTATAAAGACTAGACAAAAATTGTTATGAAAAACAACATTTATTGGATTGGCAGTAGCTGACGCCCTAGGGGTACCAGTAGAGTTTAAAAATAGGCAGGAGTTAAAACAAAACCCTGTAACAACTATGAGAGAGTTTGGAACACATCATCAACCAAAAGGAACTTGGTCTGATGACAGTTCTCTTACTTTTTGTTTAGCTGAGAGTTTATGTCAAGAATACAATTTAGTGGATATTTCATATAAATTTATCCAATGGATGAATGCTGAGATATGGACTCCACACGGTAATGTTTTTGATATCGGAATCCAAACACGAAAAGCTATTGAACAACTTTCAAAAATCATAAATGAAAAGGACTATAAAGAACTAGAAATTTTAAAATATTCTGATGATGAATATACCAATGGTAATGGTTCATTAATGAGAATTATTCCTTTACTTTTTTACATAAAGGGTAAAAAAGTAAAGGACCAATTTAATATCATTTGGCATGTATCATCACTAACACATCCTCATATAAGGTCGGCAATAGCTTGTTTAATTTATTTAAAATTAGCTGAATATATTTTAAATGGATTTTCAATTATAGATTCATATAAAAAGATGCAAAAGGAAATTACTGTCTTTTTTTCAGAAAGAAATATTTCTTCTTACGAGCAAAATCATTTCTCTAGAATTTTAAAGCAAGATATATCTAGCTTAAAAGAAGAGGATATAAATTCCAGTGGCTATGTTCTACATACATTAGAAGCTTCACTTTGGTGTTTACTCAGCACTACTAATTATGGTGAGGCAGTTTTAAAAGCTGTAAATTTAGGTGATGATACTGATACTACAGCTACTGTAGTTGGAGCTATTGCTGGTATGTACTACGGAATAGATAATATACCTCAAGAATGGGTAGATTCATTGGAGAGAAAAGATGATATTATTCTCTTAAGTCAACAATTCGCAAAAAAATATCGTTATGAAAATTAACCGATAAAAACGTAAAAAAATGAATGAGAAAAACACAAAAAGAATAAGTAAGTTTTTAAGCTTGATATTAAGGCATCAACCTGAAAAAATTGGGCTAAAATTAGATATCAGTGGGTGGGCTTCTGTAGAAGAACTTTTGAACAAATCAAGCAACAACGGAGTTTCATTTACTAAAGAAGAATTGGATTTTGTTGTAAAAACAAACGATAAACAACGGTTTTCATTTAACGAATGACAAAACAAAAATAAGAGCCAATCAAGGACACTCTTTAAAAAATGTAACCATAGTAACTGAAACAAAGACTCCTCCTCCCTTTTTATATCATGGAACTGTCGCCAAATTTATTCCTTCAATAAAAAAAAACGGATTACAAAAAATGAGTAGACAACACGTTCATCTAAGTTCCGATTTAGAAACTGCAAAAAAAGTTGGTAGTAGAAGAGGTAAACCTAAAATTTTGACTGTTCAGTCAGGTGCTATGCATAAAAAAAAATATGAGTTCTTTTTATCTGAAAATGGAGTTTGGTTAACCAACCTTGTCCCAGCTGAATTTATTGAATTTGAAGATTTATAATAGTATGAAAACATTTGTTATTGGCGATATTCATGGTGGATTAAAAGCCTTACCCCAAGTTTTTAAAAAAGCCAAAATCACTATAGAAGATACCTTAATTTTTCTTGGTGATTATGTGGACGGCTGGAGTGAGTCTGCAAAAGTCATTGATTTTTTAATAGAGTTAAACAAAAAACATGAATGTATTTTCATTAAAGGAAATCATGATTTGTGGTGTGAAGATTGGTTGAGAACTGGTGAAGGTGAAGCTATTTGGTTAGCACATGGTGGTGAAGAAACCAAAAAAAGCTACGAATCTTATTCAGAAGAACAGAAACAAAAACACCTAGCTTTTTTTCAACAAATGAAACTCTATTATATTGATAATAAAAAACGTTTGTTTATCCATGCTGGTTTTACCTCTATGCATGGAGTTGAAAAAGAGACTTTCAAATTAAATTGTCATTTTGATAGAACCTTATGGGAAACAGCATTAGCTACTGATAAAAACTTATCTAAAAAATCTGAACTATATCCTGAAAGGTTTACACACTACTCAGAAATATACATTGGTCACACTCCAACTATACGCTATAGTTCATCAATACCTATAAACGCCTTAAACTTATGGAACATTGATACTGGAGCTGCATTTACAGGGTGTTTAACAATCATGGATATCGACAACAAAGAGTTTTGGCAAAGTGACCAAGTAAAAAATTTGTATCCAAATGAAAAAGGGAGAAATTAAAATTCTCTATAAACTCATCTAAATAATAATACTGTGAAATATAATAATAAAACAATAATAGCACGTTACAACAATAATGAAAACTTAAGTTTCTTATTTTTTTGGGGGCATCAACCCAACAAGGATGGAAGCGTCGGTAAAAGCTGTTTCAGCCAGTGGTGGAAAGCTTCTTTTGAAATCGATGGTATTACCTACCCTACTGCTGAGCATTATATGATGGCTAGTAAAGCGAAAGTGTTTAATGATGAAGAAACTTTACAAGAAATCCTTTCTGTTAGTACACCTCATCAAGTAAAAAAACTAGGGAGGAAGGTTAAGAACTTTTCTCCAGAAGCATGGGATCAACACAAATTCGAAATCGTCGTAAAAGCCAATCATGCTAAATTTTCTCAAAATAAAGACTCAAAAGAATTTTTATTAAATACAAAAGATAGAATTATAGTAGAAGCAAGCCCTGTTGATTCTATATGGGGAATTGGAATGGCTGCTGACAACCCTAATGTTACTAATCCAGAGTTATGGAAAGGGCACAATTTATTAGGGTATGCCTTAATGGAAGTTAGAGATTTATTAAACAAAAATTCATAAGCATTTGACTACAAAATTTTGGATATAATTAAACATAAAATTGTGAATTTATACAATGTTTTACTGGGTATAGCTATAGGAGACGCTTTTGGTGCCGGTTTAGAGTTTCAAGATAAAAATTGGATTCAAAAAAATGTAGATTTTACCAAGTTCATCAACGTACACCACTTAATTAAGGTCTCAACTGATAAGTTAAGTGCTTTTACAGAAAATTATTACGATTGGCAATACACAGATGATACAGAAATGACTATTGGACTTATAAAAGCTCTCTATTCAAAAGAAGAGTTTAATGAGAGTTTATTAGTAGAAAAATGGGAAGATGAATACAACAAAGGGAAACATGAAAAAGGCCACGGCAGAAATGGCCATGGGTCAATGAGATGGTTTTTCTCTGGAGAAATGACAATTGAAGAAATTAAAAACTTTCAAAGAAATAGGTCAACTCCTGGAAATGCTCCAGCCATGAGATCAGTCCCATTAGGCTTCATTCCTTCGAATCTCATTAATAAATATGCAAAGATTAATGCTAACGCAACACATCCTAATATAAATGCCATACTTAGTAGTCAATGTATTGCTAGAGCTACTGAGTACTTACTTGTAAAAAAAGGAAATAAAGAAAACCTCATAAAATACTGTATAGAAAAAGTAAATCTAAATGATGAATATAAAAATTACCTTACCTCCGTTAATAAGATAAAATCAAATGAGATATTAACTAAGGGGGATTACGAAACATTGTGCGGACATCAACCGATAAGAAAACCATATTTTTTAAATGGGATTAACGGTATGCCATCAGATTCAAAATATACCACAGGCAGTGTTCTATATATCTTAAAAAATAGTGCAAGTGCTTTTGATGCTCTTAAGAAATCTATTTTTCTTGGAGGTGATGTTGACTCTGTAGCATCTATAACAACAGGAATTAACTCAGGATTGTATGGAATTGGAAGCCTTCCTGACTTTATGATTGAGAATGTTGAAGGGAAACAATATATAAAAGAAATATCTTCTCGTTTTAATCAATATTTAGAGGAAATAAACTAAAATTTCAAAAGATTTAATTGTTAGTTAATTTTAATTTGCGTAAATTTGACACAAACAAAATAACATACTATGAATCCATTATTATATACAGACGGTTACAAAGTAGACCACAGAAGACAATACCCTAACAATACTACCTTAGTATATTCAAACTGGACACCAAGAAAAAGTAGAATTCAAGGAGTTGAAAAGGTAGTTTTTTTCGGACTACAATACTTCATTAAAAAATATATTATTGAAGAATTTCAAACCAACTTCTTTAACAAACCAAAAGAAGAAATTTGCAAACAATATAGCAGAAGAATCAATAATTATTTAGGTGAAAACTCTGTAGGTATAGAACACATTGCTGCATTACACGATTTAGGATACATTCCTATGACTTTTAAAGCATTGCCTGAAGGTGTTGAGGTTCCAATCAGAGTACCAATGTTTACCATGTATAATACATTGCCAGAATTCTTTTGGTTAACCAATTACTTTGAAACCTTATTATCTACCACGGTTTGGTTACCATGTAATTCTGCAACCATTGCAAAACAGTACAGAAAAATATTAGACAAATACGCACAAGAAACCTCATCTGTTCCTGAAATAGTAGATTGGCAAGGACACGACTTTTCTATGAGAGGAATGGCTGGTTTAGAGGCTGCTGAAATGAGTGCTGCTGGTCACTTATTAAGTTTTACTGGTACAGATACAGTTCCTGCTGTAGATTTTTTAGAAAAGTATTACAATGCTGATTCTGACAACGAATTGATTGGCGGTTCTGTTGCGGCAACTGAACACTCTGTAATGTGTATGGGAACTAACAGCGGTGAAGAAGAGACTTTTAAGAGATTAATTACTGAGGTATATCCAAACGGTATCGTTTCTATTGTTTCTGATACGTGGGATTTATGGAAAGTGCTTACCGAATATTTACCAAACCTAAAAGAAGAAGTCTTAGCTAGAGATGGTAAAGTGGTGATTAGACCAGACAGTGGAGATCCTGTTGATATTATTTGCGGAAATCCAAATGGTAAAACAGTAGAAGAACAAAAAGGAGTTATACAGCTGCTTTGGGAAGTTTTTGGAGGAACAACCAATACAAAAGGATATAAAGAATTAGATAGTCATATTGGAGCTATCTATGGCGATAGCATTACCCTTGAAAGAGCCACACAAATTTGTGAACGTTTAAAACAAAAAGGATTTGCCTCTACCAACGTAGTCTTAGGAATTGGTTCTTTTACTTATCAATACAACACCAGAGATACCTTTGGATTTGCCATGAAAGCTACTTACGGAGAAGTAGATGGAGAAGGAAGAGAAATTTTTAAAGATCCAATTACCGATGACGGAACTAAAAAATCTGCTAAAGGATTATTAAAAATAACGCTAGAAAATGGAGAATACAAATTACACGATCAAGTAAGTTGGAAAGAAGAACAAAAAGGCGAATTACGAGAAGTTTTTAAAGACGGAAAATTGTTAGTTGATGAAAAACTAAGTGAAATAAGACTCCGTACTAAAAACAACGTATTAGAACTTACAGAATAGTATAAGAAAGCAGGAATAAAACTCCTGCTTTTTTTATTTAGAAGCCTCACAAAAACACTAAATACCAACATCCTAAAAACTACTTAATTTGCTTAACTCTTGATTTTTTCATATCTTAAATGCAACTAAAAAAGAAACTTATGACAGATCAAGAACAGAAAAGACTCGATACAATGAATGCGGTTTTAGTTAAAATGGAAGACATTAAAAACACGCAAAAAAGTTTAATTGAAAAAATTGGTGTGGTTGAGGTTCAACTATTCGATATTCAGTCAAAAGACTTAGACAAAGAACTCGAAAATGTAATGGTAAGAGCTTCTGATACCTTAAAAATCATAAAGCAAGCTACCGAAGCTTTTGAAATGAAACGAAATCGTTTAGAAAACGAAGCATAAATAAAAATCCGCCTAACAGCGGATTTTTATTTTTATCGTCTCTTCTTTTTAAAACCTTTGTTCTTTCTTCTAGAAGGTTTTGATGATTTATACGTCACAGTATCATCAAATGTATTTTTAGCTTTTCCTGCTTTGTTTTTACGCCACGAAGCATCCTCAGGTAATAATTTTTTCAGTAAATCAGTACGTCCAACCTTAGTCAACGTATCCTTTATCCATTTTTTATTTTCCTTTTTATACCAAAAGAAAAATTTGTGCTGATCTTCCTTCTCCTTTTTTGTTTTCGGAGTTTTCACCTCTTTTAAAGTATACGGATGATATCCACTGTAATAAATTACCGTAGCAACCGTCATCGGTGTTGGTGTAAACCCTTGTACTTGCTCTAACTGGAAACCCATATCTTTGGTCTCAGCCGCTAAATTTGCCATATCTTCCGCCTCACAAGCAGGGTGACTAGATATAAAATACGGTATTAATTGAAGCTTTAATTTCTTTTTAATATTAATACGATCGAACCTATCTTTAAATAAATGAAAATACTTAAACGAAGGCTTACGCATTAACTTTAGTACAGGATCAGAAGTGTGTTCTGGTGCAACTTTTAATCGACCAGAAACGTGTTTTGTCATCACCTCTTCTGTGTAGGCATCTAACTCTTTAGGATCTGCATTTTTATTAAACTCAGGCACTAACATATCGTGTCGAATACCACTACCAATAAATGATTTTTTCACCTTCGGATGTGCATCAACAGCTTGGTACAATTTTGTTAACGGTTTATGCGAAGTATCTAAATTACTACAAATTACAGGCGAAATACACGACGGAGCAACACACTTGTCGCAAATCGACTGTACTTTACCTTTCATTTTGTACATATTTGCAGAAGGCCCACCAATATCAGATAAGTATCCTTTAAAGTCATCCATCTGAGCAACTTGGTCTACTTCTTTTAAAACAGACTCTTGACTTCTACTCGCTATAAATTTTCCTTGGTGCGCTGAAATAGTACAAAAACTACAACCTCCAAAACATCCACGGTGAATATTAATAGAAAACTTAATCATTTCAAACGCAGGAATAGGTCCACGTTTGTTATACTTAGGGTGTGGTAATCGTGTAAAAGGTAAATCGAATGAAGCATCAATTTCTTCCTCCGTCATTGTTGGAAACGGCGGATTAATCATCAGTTTTTTATCTCCAACTTTTTGAAAAATACGACGTGCGTATAATTTATTCGACTCCTGCTCTATTACTTTAAAATTGGAAGCATACGCCTTCTTATCTTTCAAACAATTTTCATGCGAATTAATTTCTATATCATCCCAGTTTTTATTTTTCGGAGTTTTTTCTGCTCCATCTAATAAAACAGCTGTTTGCTTAATCGTTTTTAAGCTCGAAAATGGCACGCCTTTTTGCAACAACTCCACAATTTCTCTTAGTGGCTGCTCTCCCATCCCATATACCAACATATCGGCTTTAGAAGTTTCTAAAATCGTTGGTAATAATTTATCAGACCAATAATCGTAATGTGTAACACGACGTAATGAAGCTTCAATTCCACCAATTAACACGGGAACATCTGGAAACTTTTCCTTTAAAATTTTAGAATATACCGAAGTTGCATAATCAGGTCTAAACCCTTTATCTCCATTAGGAGTATAAGCATCTTTATCACGACGGCGTTTACTAGCCGTGTAATTACTTACCATCGGATCCATACATCCGCCTGTAATCGCAAAAAATAACCTAGGAGTTCCTAACTTCTCAAAATCCTGCAAATTATCATGTACGCTTGGTTGCGGAACAATTGCCACACGCAAGCCATAACTTTCTAAAATACGTCCAATTACTGCAGGACCAAATGATGGATGATCTACGTATGCATCTCCACTAAACAGGATTACGTCTAATTCATCCCACCCTCTTAACTTCACCTCCTTATTTGTAGTCGGTAACCAATCTGAAACTCGTCTAATTCTCATGCCGTTGCAAAGGTACGGGGTTTTATTTACACTACAATGCAGTAAAAAACTGAAAACTAGCCATAAATAAAGAAAAAACTACACCTTAAAACACCTCTTTAACAATTAATTAAGATAATTCTGGTAGTAGTTTTGCTAAATTCCGCACTTATTTATTCAATTAATTTTTACAATGACTAAAAAAATACTTTCAACTATTTTAGTGGTATTTCTTGCTTTAGGAGTTTCTTTGGATGCAGAAGCGCAACGAAAGAAGAAAAAAAACACAAAAAAAGAGACTCCCGCTAAAAAAGACAAACCTAAAAAGGGTGGTATACAACCTTATGAAAAGGTAGTTACCAAAAAACACAAAACAGACGAAGGTTTGTTTAAAGTTCATTCAAAAGATGCTAACTATTTATTTGAGATTCCAGATTCTCTTCTCAATCGTGAAATGCTAATGGTGACTAGAATTGCCAAAACTGCTAGCGGAATTGGTTTTGGTGGAGGAAAACAAAATACACAAGTGTTACGTTGGGTAAAAAACAAGAAACAAATTTTACTAAAAGTAGTTTCTCACAATGTTGTAGCAGACACCATTTTACCAGTACACGAAGCGGTTGTAAACTCTAATTTTGAACCTATCTTATATGCTTTTCCAATCAAAGCATTTAGTAAAGACTCTACAGCTACTGTAATTGACGCTAGTCCTCTTTTTGAAGGTGATGTAAAAGCAATTACTTTTCCACAAAGAAGCAGAAAGCGTTATAAGATTTCTAAAATGGATAAAACAAGATCTTATATTGACAGAATTAGCAGTTATCCTCAAAACATAGAAGTTAGAAATGTAAAAACTTACATTGCTGGGAATCCTCCATCAAATTCAAGTGTAGGTTCTGTAACTATGGAATTGAGTAACTCTATGATTTTACTTCCTAAAACACCTATGAAAAGACGTTATTTTGACGAACGTGTAGGATGGTTTACGAGTTCTCAAACAGATTATGGTTTAGATGTTCAAAAAAGTAAATCGGTTACCTATTTAGACAGATGGCGTTTAGAAGTAAAAGACGAAGATCTTGAAAAGTTTAAAAGAGGTGAATTAGTAGAGCCTAAAAAGCAAATCGTATACTACATTGATAGAGCCACACCAAAAAAATGGCGTAAGTACATCAAACAAGGTATTGAAGATTGGCAAGTTGCTTTTGAAGCTGCTGGATTTAAAAATGCCATCATTGCTAAAGATGCTCCTACTAAAGAAGAAGATCCTGATTGGAGCCCTGAAGATGTACGTTACTCTGTAGTTCGTTATTTAGCATCTCCAATCCCAAATGCAAATGGCCCTCACGTTAGTGATCCTCGTTCAGGAGAAATTTTAGAATCAGATATTAACTGGTATCATAATGTAATGACTTTATTACACAACTGGTTTTTTGTACAAACAGCTGCAATCAATCCAGATGCAAGAGGAAATCAATTTAAAGATGAAGTTATGGGGCGCTTAATCCGTTTTGTTTCTTCTCACGAAGTTGGACATACTTTAGGACTGCCTCATAACATGGGAAGTTCTGTTGCATATCCTGTAGATTCTTTACGTTCTGCTGAATTCACTAAAAAGAACGGAACAGCTCCTTCAATCATGGATTATGCTCGTTTTAACTATGTAGCACAACCAGAAGACAAAGGAGTTGCTTTAATGCCTAATATTGGACCTTACGATAAATATGCTATCAACTGGGGATACAGACCAATCTTAGATAAATCAGCTAAAGATGAAAAAACAATCTTAAATCAGTGGATTAAAGAAAAAGCAGGAAACCCTGTGTATAGATTCGGACACCAACAAGTTCGTAATATCATTGACCCTAGCTCACAAACAGAAGATTTAGGTGATGATGCTATGAAAGCTAGTACTTATGGTATTAAAAACTTACAACGTATTTTACCTCGTTTAGAAGAGTGGACTACTGAAGATGGTGAAACCTACGAAGAACTGAAAACTATGTACGGACAAGTAGTTGGTCAGTTTAACAGATATATGGGACACGTAAGTTCTAATATTGGTGGTGTATATGAATACTTTAAAACTTCCGATCAAGATGGGGCTGTTTATGTACACGTACCTAAAGAGCATCAAAAAAGAGCTCTACAATTTGTAAATAACGAATTGTTTAAAACTCCTACTTGGTTAATTGACGAAAATATCATCAGTAAAACACAACACTCTGGAATTATTGAGCGTATAAGAAGTTTACAAGTGCGAACGTTAAACAGAGTTTTAAAAACTGGAAGACTAACACGTATGATTGAGAATGAAACTTTAAACGGAACTAAAGCGTATTCTCTTATTGAAATGATGGGTGATTTACGTAAAGGTATTTGGAGCGAAGTATATGCTAATAAAACTATAGATCCGTATCGTAGAAACTTACAACGTGCACATTTAGACAGATTGGACTTTTTACTAAACAAAGCAAAAGACCAAAAAGCACCAAGAAGTGATCGTGGTTATTTTAAACAAACAGCGGTTACTATTAATCAATCAGATATTAAACCTGTGGTAAGAGGAGAGCTAAAACGTTTACAAAAAGATATTAAACGTAATATTCCTTCAGCTCGTAACACAATAACCCGTTACCATTTACAAGATGCAGCAGATAGAATAGACACTATTCTAAATCCAAACAACTAATTTTTCTTACATAACAGCAATCTATTAGATTGCTGTTATTTTTTATACTTTTATCACACATCAACAAAAACCAAATGAAAAAAAACTTACTTCTATTCTTTATACTAGCAGTTTCGTTTGCTAGTTGTACTAAAAAAACAACAGCAAAGAAAGCTGAAAAGACAGAAAACACCTACGTTAAAGACCATTACACAAAAAAAGAGGTAAAAATTACAATGAGAGATGGTGTAAAACTACACGCCACTATCTATTCACCAAAAGACACTAGTAAAACCTATCCTATTTTACTACAACGTACTCCGTATAGTTGCCAACCTTATGGAGAAGATAAATTTAGAAGAAAAATTGGTCCAAACCCAGTTTTAATGAAAGAAGGAAACATCATAGTATATCAAGATGTTCGCGGACGTTGGATGAGTGAAGGAGTGTATGACAATATGCGTGCTTATATTCCGAATAAAACAGCAAAACAAACCGATGAAACTACCGATACCTATGACACTATCGATTGGCTAGTGAACAATGTAGCAAATAATAATGGTAAGGTAGGTACATGGGGAATTTCATATCCTGGGCATTACGCTACTGTTTCTGCTATTGATGCGCATCCAGCCTTAAAAGCTGCTTCACCACAAGCTTGTATTGGAGATTTCTTTTTTGATGATTTTCATCATAACGGAGCTTTTTTACTAAGCTACTTTAAAGCCATTTCTTTATTCGGAACTTACAAAGATCAACCAACTGATTCAGCTTGGTATTCATTCCCTGATATGAAAACTCAAGACCAATATCAGTTTTTCTTAGATAAAGGACCTCTTAAAAACTTAAACAAATATTTTCAATACGATAAGTTAGACACCAAAATAGCTGATAATAAAGAGCGTATTGATGACTTCTTTTGGAAGGAAATTGTAGAGCATCCTAATTACGACTCGGTATGGCAAAGCAAAGGAATTATTCAACATTTAGATAAAGTTCCTTCTACCGTAGCAACAATGATTGTTGGAGGTGAATTTGATGCTGAAGATTTGTACGGTCCATTAGAAACTTATAAAAACATTGAAAAAAACCAACCAGACAACTATAATACTATTGTTTTTGGACCTTGGGACCATGGTGGATGGTCTAGAAATAAAGTGGCTAACAAAGTGGGTAATTACTACTTTGGAGACTCTATCTCTTTAAAATTCCAAAAAGAAGTAGAAACAAAATTCTTTAACCACTTCTTAAAAGGTGATGGTTCTAAAAACTCAGGATTACCAGAAGCTTATGTTTTTGATACAGGTAAAAAAACGTGGAAATCATACGATGTATGGCCGCCAAAAAATGCTCAAAAACAAACATTTTTCCTTTCAGAAAACCAAGAACTAACAGCAACTCAAAAAGGAAACAACAAGGTTAGTTTTATTAGTGATATTAAGCGACCTGTGCCTTATTCAGAAGATATTAAAACGGTGTTTACTCCCCGTAAATATATGACAGACGATCAGCGTTTTGCTGCACGTAGACCTGATGTACTCGTTTATGAAACAGAAGTATTAACCGAAGACTTTACACTTGCAGGTGATATTTTAGCAAAGCTACAAGTAGCTACTACAGGTTCTGCAGCTGATTGGATTGTGAAGGTTGTTGATGTGCATCCTGCTGATTTAAAAAATGATAACAAAGAAATGCAACCACATTTAAAACTAAGCAACTATCATTTAATGGTACGTAGCGAGGTAATGCGTGGACGTTTTAGAAATAGTTTTTCAAATCCAGAACCTTTTACACCAAATCAAAAAACAGCCGTAAATATTAAACTACAAGATGTTTTCCATACATTTAAAAAAGGACATAAAGTGCAAATACAAGTACAAAGTACTTGGTTTCCTTTAATCGATTTGAATCCGCAAACCTATGTAGACAATATTTACAAAGCAGACGAAAAAGATTTTAAAACACAAACACACTCAGTATTTACTGACTCTAGTATAGAGTTTACAGTCTTAAAATAACAACAAACTTTTTTCTATTTAAAAACTCACAACACTTAAGTATTGTGAGTTTTTTTTATTTTAGAATTTATAACTCTAAATAACAATATGTACCTTTATCTTTAAATAATAATGTATTTTATGAACTGGATTTATTTAATTATAGCTGGTATTTTTGAAATAGGATGGCCCTTAGGCTTAAAGCTTTCTCAAAACGTTCAATATAAATTCTTAGGCATTTGTATTTCTATTATTTGTATGGCTACCAGTGGATATTTTTTATGGTTAGCTCAAAAAACAATTCCTATGGGAACAGCTTATGCTGTTTGGACAGGTATAGGCGCTGTAGGTACTTTACTTGTTGGTATTATATTTTTAGGAGACTCAGCCAACATTTGGCGTCTTATTTCTGCATCATTAATTGTATTTGGAATAGTAGGACTAAAACTAGCCAATTAAACTATTATTTTATTCTCAAAAAAAACTAACTGTGCCTAAAAAATATTTTTTCCTTCTTTTTTTAAACATTCATTTTATAACATACGGACAAGAGAATTACCCTGTTCCTCCTAAAAACTCTAATAGCCTTTTTTACATACAACACAGCAATAATTTTAACACATATGTATACGATGTTAATCTTAAAAACTCTAAGTTAAACACCAAAAAGCCTATTAAAGAATACAGAATACTATATACCAAAAATGCTGAAGTTAAGCCTCTAACTCCAACACAAAAAAGGCTTGCTTATGGTATGGTATTGCTTAATGCAGATGATAATTCTTTTAAATTTAGGCTAGCTGCTTCTTCAAAACTTGTTTTTAATTTAGAGAAAAAAAACAATCGTTACAAAATTTTTGTAAACCATAATACAACAAAAATATACCTAGACAGAATGTTCTTAAATATTAATGGAACTGGTTTAAGTACTGAAATAAAATCGGTTATTCTTTACGGAAAAGACTACAATACCAATAAAAAAATTGAAATTAAAGTTGAAGACTTTTAAACGATAAAACAATCTTATATAAATCTAGACACAAAAATTGATCTTTGAGTTTAATTTAAAATACTAGATGATAATCCCTCCTGTTAGAAATTTTTAACGCTACTACAGGAGAGGTGATTCACACCATTCACTCGGGTAGTATACAAATGCTGACTGATGTAGTTGTTAACCAAGCAGGAAACCTTTGGTGTGCCAATAACTGGAACCTACCTCAAACGGTAATGGAAGCAAAACCTGACCCTGCCTATTCTACTTGGGGTGGTGGCTCTGGGGTCGTAGTGGTTTACGGAATAGCCAAACCTGCTCAAACTCCACTTACTGGTCCTGTTAGTGGGGTTTAAAACCTATAATACTAAATAAGCGTCTGTTTTAAAGACGCTTATTTAACTAAGCTTATTGAATTAAACTCTAAGTACTCTTTTTATTTTTTTATATTTGGAAAAAAGTGCTATTATACCTCCAGATTATTCGTATAAAACACTAAAAGTACTTATATAAACAAGTTGTAACCAATTTGATGGAACATCCTCATACAAATAAAAAGCTACCGAAAGAAGAGACTAATTTAGTTCTCTCAATTATGAATGGGATAAATGAAAACTATTGGCTTCCATTATATAAATATCTTGAAAAAGAAACTGAATTAATAAAAACATTTCCTGCTTTATTATTACAACACGAACAGATAGTAATTTATATTGGGAGAACACATTTGGCAATTGAATATTTTGGACCAGAAAAAACAAACAAACTTCCCGAATCAAGAGGTGTGAAAGTTACTCACTATGATTTCGCAGATTCAAAAACAAATCTACTTGAAGATATTATAGGATTTAAATTTGAGAGTACTGCAATTCCTTTTACAATGCCAATTCCACCTTATTCAGAAGATTTAGTTTATCCAACAAATAAAGGAATGGACAAGTTAATTGAATTAAAATGGAATTGGATGGCTCAAGATTCAATTATGGGAATTAACAGTCCAGGTTTTCACGTTCCTGAAAAGCAGTTCACTCGAATTGTTAACGCAAGATTTTTTGATGCTGATGAAAATGGTTTAAAAACTCGTCACATAAAATGGCTTGATTTTCTACCAATGGAAATTTTCAATGAAACTGAAAAAACACACGAAATAAAAGTTTCGCTAACTGAATTAGCATCATTGGTTGAACACGATGCACATTTTAAATATCCATTACCACCAAAAGACGATTATAAATTCAATAAACTTCCTCAAATCAATAGATTTATTGAATTGATAGGCAATTCCAAAACGACTGAACCAAAACTGACAAAGTTTTTAGAACAACCTGAAAACAAATTCATACTTACTATGGGATTTCTTTCAAAAGAAATCCATCCTCAACTTTTACTAAAATGGCAATCAGAGGAAAAAAATGATATTCAACCAGATTTTCTAATTGTAAAGCCAAATGGATATGCAGATATTGTTGAGTTTAAGTTGCCTGATATTAAATCTAAAACAGTAGTTGGAAAATCAAATAGAGAAACTTTTTCAGCAGAAATTAACGCATACATTTCGCAAACAAGAGTTTACAAAGAATATTTTGAAGACCCTAATAATCGAAAATGGATTAAAGAAAAATATAATATCAATATTAGATATCCGAAAAGATATTTAGTAGTTGGTAGAAGATGGGACTTTTCAAGTGATGTTTGGAAAGAAATAATTGATGATTATAGAGATATTGAAATTATAACTTTTGACGATTTAGTTGATGGTGTAGTTTCACAATTTTATATGTAAAAAAACTGGTTACAACAATGACTATAATTAATTACTTCTACTCGCCTACTTTGGAAAATTCGTGCTAAACCACGCAACTACTCATAGCCGAGACCGTTCACAACCACCTCAAAAACTCCTCTCTAGGAATTTCTCTCGCACCTAAACTTGCCAGATGATCGTTGTATACTTGGCAATCGATGAGTTTGTAGCCTCCCTTTTGTGCTAAATAGATAAACGCAACTTTGCTCATATTACTTACTTTGCTAAACATGCTTTCGCCACAAAATACCCCGTTTCCTAAATCTACTCCGTACAAACCTGCAACTAATTTACCGTCCATCCATACCTCAATAGATTTTGCATAGCCTTTGTCGTGTAAGTTTATATATGCATCTTCCATTTCATCGGTAATCCAAGTACCTAATTGATCAAAACGATTGATATGTCGGCAGTTAAAAATCACCTCATCAAAAGCTTTGTTTTCCGTTATCGTAAAACCACCTTTTCGCAATACCTGTTTCATCGACTTGGAAATCTTTACCTCTTCAGGAAACAACACCATACGCTCCCATGGAGAATACCAAACAATCGGCTCCCCTTCATTAAACCATGGAAAAATTCCATGTTGGTAGGCATACACCAATCGCTCAACCGATAAATCACCGCCCAAAGCCAGTAAACCATCATCAGTAGCCAACTCATACGGAGGAAACTCTATTTTTTCAGAAAGCCAAATCATTCGTTACATTCTTTTTTACAAAAATACTATATCCGTGAATTCAACATCAACGTTTTATTAATAAAAACGTGGTATAGTCACCATCAGCGAAGTTCGTTGGCGTTTCCTCAACACAACGGAGCCATCAGCGAAGCTCGCTGACGTTTCCTCAACACAACGGAACCATCAGCGAAGTTCGCTGGCGTTTCCTCAACACAACGAAACCATCAGCGAAGCTCGCTGACGTTTCCTCAACATAACGGAGTCATCAGCGTGACGCGCTGGCGTTTCCTCAACATAACGGAGTCATCAGCGTGACGCGCTGGCGTTTCCTCAACATAACGGAGTCATCAGCGTGACGCGCTGGCGTTTCCTCAACATAAC